>DAHUXD010000020.1 GCA_027307335.1 Acidobacteriota bacterium | reverse complement strand
GCGAAGAAGGTGTCCTGGTTGGCGCTCGGGGACTGGACGCGGCACCACACGCGATAGTTTCCGGCGTGCGGCACGGTCACAGTCCAGTTGGCGTTGCCGGTGTTCCCCGCCGAGGTCGCGATGTATTGGCCACCGAAGGCGCCCGAATCCGTCCCGATCGCCATCGGCGCCGCTATCGTGGCTGATTCGGCCTCGACCGTGACGTACGTGAGTCCGCCCGGGGTCGGCGTGTGCGTCGGTCCCGACGGCGTGGGCGTTCGCGTCGGAGTGTGCGTCCACGTATTGACGTGCGTGGGAGTGCGTGACGGAGTATGTGTCGGTGCAGACGGCGTGGGCGTTCGCGTCGGTGTATGGGTCCACGTCGGCACGTGCGTCGGAGTGTGGGTTGCCGGGGCGCCTGTCGGGGTCCGCGTCGGCGTGCGCGTATGCGTTGGCGTCGCCGGGGGAGGTGTAGGCGTGGGACTGCCTCCCGGTGAGGCCGGAAGAAGGATGAAGACGCCGAAGGTGGGTCCGTCAGGCGGCGGCGCCGGGACGCCGACTGGAGTTGCAACCGATAGGCCGGTCATAGGGATTATTAGGGGGGAGCCGTCATACGTGCCGGAGACTACTGCCGCGCCGAAGAAATCGTTGGCGTTCCGAACCTCGTAACCTTGGCCGACTGTGAGGATGGAACTGACGTCTACGCTTACCGTCGAGTTTTGGGCCCAGTTGAAGATGGTGATGTTGGCGCGGCCGGCCTCGTAAGCGTTCGGACGAACGAATACTTGCAGACCGGTAGTCGGGGGAGAAGAGTAGTAGGTGTTGCTCGGAAACTGCGATTGCGTGAAGCCTTGAACCTGGCCGATGAACGTGTTTCCGGTCATGGTGATGCCGGTGCAGCCGGTGATCTCGAGTGCGGTACCGCCGTCGAAGTAGTTGTTTGTGACGGTGGGGTTGGTACATCCGGTGGTGTATCCGAGGTTGTTGGCGTTGACCTGGGCCTGGTTGTACGTGTAGTTGGACGTGATCGTGTCGTTGTGAGCGATCTGGAGTCCGCCGACCAGGATGTTGGTGCTCCAACCGCTGACCTGGGAGAGGCCTCCGTTGTCAAAGGAGGTGTTTCCCTGAAAGTCGAGATAGTCGAGGTTGCCATTGGTCGTGTAGCCGTGGATGCCGTATCCGAACTGCTCGAAGAAGATGTTGTCGTGGATGTGGCGGGTCAGTGGGCCGGCATTCTGGACGTAGATGCCGTGACCGTGGCCGCGATCAGGAGCGTCATAGCCGTTGTAGTAGATGAGGTTCCCGTAGGCCTCGGTATCCTGGATGGACGAGGTGGTCAGGATGCCCTGAGCGCAGTCATGAATGATCAAGTTGATGGCCTTGGTCCCCTGCCCAAGAAGATCGAAGCCCTCGCCGCGATACGGGTCCGTGGGAAAGGTGCCGACCGGACCCGTGCGAACGGGCGAGGAGTTCATGACCTCGAAACCCCAGAACCAGGTGTAGGAGCCATTGACGGTGAACGTGGGGAGGTTGCCGCCGTAGTTGCCGTCGATCGTGGCCCGTTCTCCAGCGTATTGACGGACGACGATCGGACTCGTCGAGGTGCCGTTGAGGTTGCTGGTGTAGTGGCCGACGTAGGTTCCACCCCGTAGCCAGATCGTGTCGCCGGGATGGACGGCGGACGGCTGGTTCAGCGCCGTCTGCAGGTCCCAGGGACTGTTGATGCTTCCGTTGTTCGAGGACGACCCGCTCGGCGAAACGTAGAAATCCGTCGCCATTGCCGTCAGGGGAACGACGGAGCACGCGACGGCCAGGACGAAACCCTTGAGAATCCGCGGGAGCACTGCGCGGGAGAGTAGATTCGCGCTGCCGTGAAAGCTACTGTTCGCGTCGTCCCGAAGAGGGACAGGAAAAACCGTGACCCGCGTCACCTGTCCTCAAGGACAGGATCGATCTTGCCGCGAAGGTTCAAATCCCGTACCCTTCGCTGCAGTGGTCAAGACGACGGCTCGCTCGGCGCGCAAAGCTTCGGTGTGCCTGCTCGCGTTCCATCCACTGGTCCTTTCGGAATTCGAGCGTCTTCTTTCCGATCATCCGCTCTCCATGACGTCGCGACGGCTCGAGCCGGACCTGATCGCGGATCCGAACCGGCTCGACGTGCCGAAGGCTTCGGTCTACGTTCTCGAGAGCCACGGCCACAGGCCCACGACCGAAGCGCTCGTGGTCAGCGTGCTGTCGCGGCAACCGACCGGACGCGTCGTCGTCGCCGCCGAAAAATTCGATCAGGGGGTCGCGTTTCCTCTTCTCCGCCTCGGCGTCAAAGGGCTCCTGACCTTCGCCGAATGCTCCGAGCAGCTCGCCCGGGCCGTTCTGGAGGTGGTCAGCGGAGGGTTCTGGGTGCCGCGGGCGCTCCTCTCGAACTTCGTTGACGAGACGATCACCTCGGCCCGCCGCCCTCGGGGCCCCGCGGGTCCGGCGCGGCTGTCGCGTCGAGAGAAGGAAGTCATGGATTCGCTGCTCGAGAACCTCTCCAACAAGGAGATCGCGGCAAAGCTCAACATGTCCGAGCGGACGGCGAAGTTCCACGTGTCGAACCTGCTCGCGAAATACGGCGTGCGGCGCCGCGCGGACCTGATCCTGCTGACGTATACGCAGCTCGACCGGCCGGCGTAGATTTCTCCCGCGACGAGTCCGGGAGGCGTCTTCGACGGCGCATTGTTGAGCGATGGAGCTGATCTCGGTCCGAAAGGTGGACGGCGCGCTGGGGCGCGTCCGTGTGGCCGGCGTGGTCGCCTACGACGACCGGCCCGGCGCGACCGACGAATACGTCTTCGAATTCCCCTCCGACCTCGCGGGAGCGCTCTCCGATTCCGGCAACCCCTGGCTCGTGTGCCTCGCGCCGATGGCGGCGTCGCTCGGCGAGCCGCTGCGACTTCCGCTTCTCGTCGATCCTCTGCTGGCGCGCAACGTGCGCGAGCTGATGGCGATCTGGCAGAGCTGGTATCCGCGCCTCCACGTCGCCCCGGTCGTCGTTCCTTCCGGGCTGCCCGCCCCGAGGGCCGAGGCCGCTCCCCGAAGGCGGACCGGCCTCTTCTTCTCGGGAGGCGTGGACTCCTTCTTCACGCTGCTGCGCAACGACGCCCCGGAGATCGGCTCCTTTCCCGTCGACGACCTGATCGCGATTCACGGCTTCGACATCCTGCTCGAGAACGAGCGCACGTTCGAGAGCCACCGCCGGCTTCTAGAGCGGGTCGCGGCCGAGACGGGAAAAACCCTCATTCCCGTGGGCATGAATCTTCGCCGGACGCGCCTGCGCGAGCTGGCGATGGGCGGCCTCTGGCACGGATGCGCCCTGGCGAGCATCGGGCTGCTGCTGGAAGATCGCTTCGAGCGCCTACTCGTCGCGGCGAGCCTGGAGTACCCGAAGCTCGAACCGTGGGGCTCGCATCCGATGACGGATCCTCTGCTTTCGACCTCGCGGACGTCGTTTCTGCACGACGGAGCTGGCTTCGAACGATGGGAGAAGCTGGAGTTCCTGGCGGGGTTCGACGTGGCGCTGCGGTCGCTCCGGGTGTGCTCCCGCGACGCCTCCGAGGGCAACTGCGGAGAATGCGAAAAGTGCTATCGCAACATGATCATCCTCGAGGTTCTGGGCGCGCTGCCTCGGTCACCGACCTTCCCGGCGCAGAGCCTCGATCTCGACAAGGCGTCGCGGGTCTACATTCGGGGATGGCGCTCGGTTCTGTATCGGGGCCTGCGCCAATTCGCCGCCTCGCGCGGGCGCCGCGACGTCGTGAAGGCGATCGATCGGAGTTTCCGGCGATCGCGTTGGCGGCAACCCTTGCTGAGCGTCGCCGAACGGGTCGCGAAGGTGCCGTACGGGGGCCGCGCGAGCCGGTGGTTGAAGCGGCGGGCTCTCGCCGGCTGCCTTCGCTGAACGCGACCCGAGTCAGTGCTTCGGCGTCGGCAGAAGCCAGCCCTTGATTCGTGACGCCACCGAGCTCGCCGCCCGGCGCAACCGGCGCCGTCCTCGACTCCTGAGCACGACTTCGACCACCGTGACGCCGCCGCCCCGGATCGCGGCCGCCAGCCGCCGCTCGTTTCGGCCCGACATCCGGAGATAGCGGGCGCCGACCGCTTCGGCGATGCCGCGGATGTCCGGGTTCCGGAGCAGCGTCCCGTGCGATTTGCCGTAGGCATTGACCTGTCGGTTGTAGATGAGCCCGTACCGGCCGTCGTTGAAAACGATCGCGGTCAGGGGAATGCGCTCCCGCACGGCGGTCAGGAGCTCGAGCCCGGAAATGGCGAAGCCTCCGTCGCCGAGAAGGGCGACGACGGGCCGGCGCGCGCTCGCCAGGCGCGCCCCGATGGCGGCGGGGAGGGCGAAGCCCATCGCCTGCAGATCCGACGGGAGGAGCAGCCCGCGCGAGCAGAGCACCCGAAAGTAACGCCGAGCGAGCATCTGGTGCAGGCCTGAGTCGAGCACCAGGCACGATTCGCGCGGCATCATGCGCCGCAGCGAGGCGAAGAATTTCTCCGGCGTCGGCGGACGATAACCGCGCACGCGGGGCTCGCCGCTGCGGACGCTGACGGCCATCGCCTGGTCTTTCCACGATCGGATTTCATCGTCGCTCCAGCCCGACGCCTCGCGGGTGCCCTCCGGCACGGATTCGAGCAGCGCCCGGAGGACCCGGGGCACGTCCGCCGCCAGCGTCAAGGAGGCCTCGTAGTTGGCTCCGAGGACGGCCGGCGAGGCGTCGACGTGGACCAGGCGGTCGGCGGGCAGATGCAGCCGGAAGCCGTGAGCGCCGTTGTGCGAGAACTTGCACCCGAGGGCGAGGACGAGGTCCGCGCTCTCGACGAGGTCGTTGAGCACGGCCGTCCGGCGGCGGTCGAACCGCAGGACGCGCGGATGATCCTCCGGGACGGCGCCCCGGGCCGCCGTCGTGGTGACGACCGCGGCGCCGGTGGCCTCGACGACCCGGAGAAGATCATCGGCGCCGTCGTTGGCCCCCTGTCCGACGTAGAAGAGGGGACGCCGCGCGGCAGCGAGTCGCCGCGCGATAGGCCCGACGTCGGGCTCGGGCACGTCGCGATCGGGGGACGGCGCGCGGGAGGGCGTCTCGAGATCCGTCTCGAGAAGGCCCGCCGGAACCTGCACCACGACCGGGCCGGGCTCGCCCTCGCGGCTGAGCGCGTAGGCCGACCGCACGGCCGGCTCGAGCTCGGTCGCGGTGACCACGTCGATCACCCGTTTGACGAGCGGCGCGACGATCGCCTTCTGATCCAGCGCCTGAAGCTGGAAATGCCGGCCCGGTCCGGTGGCGGGCGCGATGAGGATGTGAACGAGCGGAACGGAGTCGAGCAGGGCCTCCGCGAGTCCGGTCAGGGCGTAGGTGAATCCCGGTCCCGGGATCGTCGTGAGGACGCCGGGCCGGCCCGACGCGCGCGCGTACCCGTTGGCCATGAAGGAGGCCGCGAGCTCGTGCGTGGCGACGACGGTTCGGAGGCGCGACGTCCGGAGCGCTTCGAACAGCGCCACGTTCTGGGAGCCGGGGAGACCGAACACGGTGTCCGCACCCAGATCCTCGAGGGTCCGGCAGGCGCACTCCGCTCCGTTCATCGGACCGTCCGGCTCACGAGCGGGATCCGCCGCGCACGCGCCGTGCGAGAGCGCGCGACATGCGGCGCATCCACCCCACGAGCGAAGCATACCGTCCTCGTCCCGACGACGGTCCCGGCGCCTCGAGAGCGAGGCACATCTCCAGATCGCCGCCGAGCTGCGCCTTGAAGTGCGTCACGGGATTCAGAGCCGCGTCGGTCAGGTCGTTGGCCGCCGCACCGAGCTCCGAGAGCCTCCGGAAGACGTTCCAGCGAAGGAATGCCGTGGCGCCGAGCCGCAGATGCGCTTCGTCGGCCGCCGCGCTGACCGTGTGCGTCACCGGGTGAGGGCCGAGCAGAACGAGCTGCGTCGAAATCGACGCGCCGTCCGGCAGGCGAGCGTGGAAGAGGCGCGCGATTCCGCGGTCCCGCAGCGTCCGAAAGAAGCGCTCGAACGCCGGACGCGGCAGGTAGAGGCGCGCCCCTTTGCGTTCGTGGATCTGGGTGTGCAGGCGATAGTAGCTGTCAAAGTCGTCGTCCTCGGTCACCGTCAGGCCCTGAGCGGCGCCGCGATCGACCAGGCGGCGAAGGTTCTGGTCCATGCGTTGACGGAGTGCGTCGAGGTCTGTCAGGGGCACGACGTACGTGTACTGGGGGTGAGCCTTCCAGCCTCTCGTCAGCAGCGCGCGGACGTCGGTGAGCGGACTGCGGCATCTCAGGCGGATCCGTTCGTAGCCGAACTCCGCCAGGCCGTCGGCGAGAGCGCCAAGGATCTCGACGTGACGGCTCGTGCGCTGCGAAGGGTAGCGTGTCTCGTACGGCCGGAGGACGAAGCCGTTGTAGTAGAGCAGGAGGCGCGTCGAAACGAACGTCTGAGATCCGTCCCTCTGTTCGTAGAGGGCGATGCCGCCGAGCAGCTCGCTCCCTTTCTCCGCAGAGAAGATCCGGAACGAGCCGCCCGCGGCGGAGCACAGCGCGTCCAGGTACTCGGGGGTGCTGTAGACCGAGCCTTCGGGTGAGCGCGCCACGAGGGCGTTCCACGACCCGAAATCGGATTCGGCGAGAATCCGTGTCGAGAGGCCGGCCTTCACAATCCGAGCTTGCGGCGCAGCCGGGCCCTGCTCCAGGTGAACATCCCGCTGATGCCCGGCCACGGATCGTCCCGGCACAGCGTGAGCAGGTCGGCGCCGATCCAGGAGCGGAAGAGGGACGCGAGGCCGAGACGGCCCGCGCGCCATTCGGCGAGGCCGCTTTCGAGGTCGAGCCGCGGTGCCACGCATCGTCTTCCGACCGCATACCGCGTGACGGGATCGACGTTCAGGCCGAGGGCATCGCGGTAGGCCATCTCGCAGACGTCCAGTCCGCAGCGCGCCGCGAACCCCGCGAACCACCACGGACGCACGTTGATCTCGAGGAGCTTGAAGAGGCCGTCGCGCTCGTCGAGCTTGAACTCCGCGCTGAAAATCCCGCGGTAACCGGCTCCCTCGAGCACGCGGCGCAGCGACCCGACGGCGTCGGAGACGTCCGCGAGCGGGATGGTTTCCGTGCACGAGCTGTTGCCGAACTCCGGCGGGTAAATGCGAACCCGCCGGCGGGCGAGCATGCCGCAGAGTTGGCCCTGCCGGTCGATGAAGCCCTCGACGAACACGTGCCGGTCGGCAGGCCCCGGAATGAATTCCTGCAGCATCAGCTCGAACCCGCGCGAGGCCGCCTCGCCGATGAGGGCGAGCGCGTCCTCCCGGTCGCGAAAGCGGATCGCCTTCGCGCCGTAGACGGCGGCGAAAGGCCCCGACTGTGTCGGCTTCAGGAACGCGTTTTGGAACGCGGCCGAAGGCAGGGCGCGCGCGGCGGCGAGGTTCGGCGCCGGAACGGTCCGGGGATGCGGGATCTGCAGCTCCTCGAGAACACGCGCGAGCCGACTCTTGACGACGAGTTTCTCGAGCACCGATGTCGGCGCCACCGTGCTCGGGAAGCGGCTGGTCAGCGCGGCGGGCAGGCGACTCACGGCGAAGGTCCAGCGGTCCGAGGTCGGCAGGAGGACCATCGTGCCGATCGAGATTGCGGCCAGACGATCGGCGAGATTGGCATCGTCCGAGAGATCGAGCCCTTCGCCGGGAATCGCCCGGTACCAGCGCGAGCGTCGCACGAGTGGTCCGGGATCTCCGCCGACGTAGACGGGAATGCCTCTGCGGCCGAGGCACCGAATCGCGCCAAGGGCCGTGATGCCGACTCCGAGAACGAGGACGGGCGTGGGCGCGCGCACCCCGGCCAGAGGGGGTTGAAGCTCAGGCATCCGACCTTCGACTTGACTCAAGGTTTCGGCCCGCGATTCTACAGGTTCCGCTGCCGTTCGTTCGGTGTCCGTGCCCGCGAAACGGCGCGGTTTGACTTGTCAGTTTGCGGGGGCTAGCCTCGGGCATTCCCGATCCGCTTCCCGCCGTTTCACCGACGGCTTCGCCGAGCGCGGTGCGCGCCGCCACTCTCATCGTCCTGTTGTTTGTGGTTCTCCTGGGAATCATCGCGTTCGGCGCATGGACGGGGTTCCCGGTCTTCGACGACGCCTACATGGTCCTCTTTCTGCGCGAGGCGAGCGTCCACGCTCTCGAAACACAGCATCCGCATCGCCCGCTGTTCGGCGTCCTTTTAGGTTGGGCGGCAAAGGCGTTCGGAACCCGTCCCGGACCCTACGTTGCGATGGCGACGGTCCTCTGGGCCGTCCTGGCCTGGCAAACGGCGAGGCTCTGCCGGCGCCTCGCGCCCGGGGCAGCCCCCGCGGCGCCGCTGGCGGGCATCCTGGTGCTGGCTCCGATTCTCGTGTCCACCCAATACACCACCGCGACGACGGTGCTTCCGGCCAACCTTCCCGTCTCCCTGGTGCTCGCGGCGCTCCTTCTCGTCTTGACCGAATCGCTTGCTCCCGGGACGCCGCGGCTCGTCGTGGCGGCGATCCTCGTGGCCGCCTCGGTGCTTCTGAGCGAGTACGGAATCGCGGCCGCGGCGGCCGCTGTGGCGCTGCTCGCAGTCTGGCGCCGTTTCCGGGCCGCCGCCGCGTGCATTCTCGGAGCGGCCGTGGGCTACGCGGTGTTCCGGGCGACCGCGGACCTCAGCGTGCGCGTGAAGCAATCGCCCTCGGCCCAGCTCGGCACGCTGCTCGGTCATCCGCACGTGGCGGTCCTGAGGTTCCTCGAAGGGATCTGGGTCTGCCTCGCGGGAGCCTGGGGCGCCGCGGCGGGAACGATCCGGTTCTCGATCTACGACCGGTCGACGCTGCTCGCGGCGCTCGTGGGCGCCGGAGCGGCCGCCGTGATCTTCTTCCGCGCGAGCGTCCCGGAGGACGCGGCTCGGACCGGGAGGTTCGAGAACCGGGCCGGCGCCGGTCTCCTCGCCGCCGTTGCGGCCGGAATCCTTCCCGTCGTTCTCGCGAATCGCTCGCTGACGAGCAGCGATCCCTACGAGACGCGCTACCTGCTCCCGGTGCTTCCGTTTGCGACGGTGGCGGTGGCCGTCGGGCTCGTCCGCGTCGGCGCGGCCCGTTGGCGCCGGTTCCTCCTCGCGGTCGCCGCCTTCGTGGCGGCGTATCGCGTCGTGGCGGGCGCCTTCGAAACCCGGCAGGAGCAGCAACGGATGGAGGAGATCGGGGCGCTCCTTCGTCCGCTGGTCCGCGATTCGAGCGGGATCACGGTCGCCGTCGTTCCGGACAAGTGGAAGCTCGACGGGAGCGACATGACGCCGAAGGTCACCTGGAAGTGGAGCGACGCCGACGGCCGGCGCGTCTGGGTGATGCCCGCCTCCCGGGCGGCCGAGGAGTTCGGGAAGCGCGGCGCCTGCCACGGAACCGACGCGATCGCCCTGGCTCCCGAGATGATGTCCACGCCGCGGGTCGGGCCATTGGCCCATCTCATGTGGCTCCCGGCGTGGGGACGCACGCTGGGGGAACTCGAGCCCTACTGCCTCGGGACCGTTCGCTAGCGATCCTTCGCGGCCGCGGGAGCGACCCCGATCGATCGCCGGACGAGGTAGAGCGGACGCTGCTTCGTCTCCTCGTAGATCTTGCCGAGGTAGACGCCGATGATCCCCATCAGGATGAGCTGGATGCCGCCGACGATGGCCACGAGCATGATGATCGACGTCCAGCCGGGAAGCGTCGTGCCGGTGAAGAAGTGCACGTACAACGCGTACAGCGAGTAGAGGAATCCGAGCCCGGCGAGCGCCAGGCCCGCGTAGATTGCGACGTGGAGCGGGATCGCCGAGAACGAGACGAGACCGTCGACCGCGAGCCGCGCCATGCGCCGGGGCGTGAACTTCGACTGTCCTTCCCGCCGCGCCGGCGCCCGATACGGGATGCTCGTCGAACGGAAGCCGGCCCAGGCGGTCAGTCCCCGGAGGAACCGCGTGCGCTCCCGGATCTCGCCGAGCGCACGAACCACCGACCGATCGAGCAGGCGGAAATCCGCGGCGTTGGCCGGCAGATCGATCTGGCTCAACGCCCGGAAGAGCCGGTAGAAGACGGTCCCGGTCGTGCGCTTGAACCAGCCGGCGTCCTCCGTCGTGTCGCGGACGGTGTGAACGACTTCGAATCCCTGCTTCCACCGGTCGAGGAGTTCCCGGATCATCTCGGGGGGATGCTGCAGGTCGGCATCCATGACGATGACGGCGTCTCCGGTGCTGTGGTCCATGCCCGCCGTCAGGGCGACCTGATGGCCGAAGTTGCGCGAAAAGGAGAGCAGCTTGACCCGCGGGTCGGACCGATTCAGGTTCGCGACGGCCTCGGCCGACCCGTCGGTGCTGCCGTCGTCGACGAAGATCAGCTCGAAGTCGTGCCCGGCGTCCTCGAGCTCCTGCCGTACCTGCTCGTAGAGGAGGGGGATGTTGCGTTCCTCGTTGAGGACCGGGACCACGACCGAGACCCTCATGTGTCCCTCCGGGGAACCTTCGGAGCGCGGATGGACGGGTGTTTATCACACTGAGAGCGCGAGCCCTGGTCCGCCGATTGACAGGCCGGGCGAATCGGCACTAGGGTTCCATCTTCCGGTTCGAAAATGACGAAGCGCACTTTCATCGCTCTGGGACTCCTCATCTTTCTGCGGCCGGTGGCCCCGGCGCAGAGGCTCCCGACGCTCCCCCCGGGCTTCTCGTTGACGACGATTACGGGTCTCGATCCGGTGACCACCATGGCCCTTGCCCCGGACGGCCGCATCTTCGTCTGCGAGCAGGGAGGCAAAGTTCGCCTGATCGTCAACGGCGTCCTGCTGTCCACGCCCTTTCTCACGGTCGTCGTGGACTCCAACTACGAGCGAGGCCTTCTCGGAATCACGCTCGACCCCAATTTTTCGACGAACCAGTACGTCTACGTCTATTACACGGTGCCGGCCAGCGGAGGAAATGCAGCCCACAATCGCGTCAGCCGCTTCACGGGAAACGGTAACCAGGGCGGGAGCGAGGTCGTCCTGCTCGAACTCGATCCGCTGGGCAGTCAGCTCCACAACGGAGGTGCTTTGCACTTCGGCACGGACGGCAAACTCTACATCGCGGTCGGGAACAACCACGTCGACGCGAACTCGCAGGATCTGACGAACCTCGAAGGCAAGATCCTGCGCATCAACTCGGACGGGTCGGTGCCTCCGAACAATCCGTTCTGCTCGACCTCGCCGCCGGATCGCTGCGAGATCTGGGCCTACGGTCTCCGCAACCCGTTCACTTTCGGGATTCAGCCGGGTACCGGAATTAATCTCATCAACGACGTCGGCGAAGACACGTGGGAGGAGATCGACGTTGGCGTCGCCGGCGCGAATTACGGGTGGGGACCGCCACCTCCCGCCGTGTTTTGCGAAGGGCCTAATGTCAGGGGGTCGCCCATTCCATGCTCCAGCCCTCCTTTTACGAACCCGATCTACTGGTATGAGCACGTCGAACCCGAGCCCCCCGGACCCTGCGCTATTACGGGCGGAGATTTTTACTCGGCAGCGTCGGGGTTCCCTTCGCAATATTTTGGGATGTACTTCTTCGCGGACCTGTGCGCAGGTTGGATCGATTACATCGATCCGAACAATCCGCCGGGTGCCGGGCTGGCCACGACCTTCGCGACAGGCCTGACCATGGCCGTCGACGTGCTGGGTGGGTTTGACGGAAATCTTTACTACCTGGACCGCGGAAACAACGGGCCCGCTGGATCATTGGTAGGGATCATCAGCTATACCGGCGGCGGCCCGACGCCGACGCCGACGCGGACTCCGACGGCGACACGGACGCCGACCAGGACTTCGACGCCCACGAACACGCCGACGCCCACGAACACTTCAACACCTACGAAAACAGCGACACCTACGAAAACGGCGACACCTACGATCACGAGGACTCCGACTCCGACGTCCACGAGAACGCCGACCGCGACGTTTACGAACACGCCGACCCTGACCTTCACCCCGACGAAGACACGGACTCCGACGCTGACGCGGACTCCGACCCTGACGCCGACGCCCTTGCCCGGCGCTCCGACGGTCTCGGGGATCGCGCCGTCCTCGGGGCCGTCCGCCGGCGGCACGGCCGTGACAATCACGGGCGCGAACTTCGTGTCGGGCGCGACCGCGAAGGTCGGCGGCGTAGCCGCGACCGGAGTGTCGGTCACGGACTCCTCCCACGTGGCCGCGACCGTTCCCGCCCTCGCGCCGGGAACTCTGGACGACGTGACGGTGATCAACCCCGGCAACCTTCCTGGTGCGCTCGCGCAGGGCTGGCTCGCCGATTTCCTCGATGTGCCCCAGGGGAATCCCTTCCATGACGACGTCGAGACGATCTTCCGGCTGGCCATCACCGCCGGCTGCGGCGGAGGCAATTACTGTCCGAGCTCCTCGGTGACGCGCCAGCAGATGGCGGTGTTCCTGCTCAAGGCGGAGCACGGCTCGGCGTACGGACCGCCGGCCTGTACCGGGATCTTCGCCGACGTGCCCTGTCCTAGCCAGTATGCGAACTGGATCGAGCGCCTCTTTGCCGAAGGCATCACGGCCGGATGCGGCGGAAACAACTACTGTCCGACCTCGCCCGTCGCGCGGCAGCAGATGGCGGTGTTCCTCCTGAAGACGGAGCACGGGTCCGCTTACGGCCCGCCGGCCTGCGCCGGGATCTTCGCCGACGTGCCCTGCCCGAGCCAGTACGCGAACTGGATCGAGCAACTCCACAACGAGGGGGTCACGGCCGGGTGTGGCGGGGGAGACTACTGCCCGGCGGCCCCGGTCCTGCGGGGCCAGATGGCGACGTTCCTCGTCCGAACCTTCGGCTTCTAGGACCCCCGCCCCTCCGGGATTGACAGGGCCACCGGCCTTACGTATTCTTACCCGCCCTCCGGGAGGGGTCTGTCCAGCCCGCGGCGGCGCGGGTCACCTTGAGAGACCAAGTTTTAGGGGTTTGAGAATGGCTTCTGGCGAAAACGTTTCTGTGGTCGACGCCCGCCGCGGCTGGTTCGTGGTGGACGCCTCCGGCCAGGTGCTCGGGCGGCTCGCGAGCCGCGTCGCGCGGGTGCTCTCCGGGAAGCATCGGGCGAGCTACATCCCGTACCTCGACACGGGCGACTTCGTCGTCGTGACGAACGCGGAGAAGGTCCGCCTGACCGGTGTGAAGACCGAGGACAAGGTCTATCGCCGGCACACGGGTTATCCCGGAGGTCTGCGCACGGTCTCGGCGCGGGACATGCAGGCGAAGTTCCCGGAGCGCCTCATCGAAGAGGCGGTGCGCGGGATGCTCCCGAAGACGAAGCTCGGGCGCAAGCAGTTCAAGAAGCTCAAGGTGTACCGCGGAGCGAAGCATCCGCACGAGGCCCAGCAGCCTCGGCCCCTGAAGATCAGCGCCGCCAAGAGCGGCCAATAACCGGAGGAGCCTTGGCAGCCGTCGACATCCAGCACAGAGCCGTCGGGCGACGCAAGACCTCGATGGCGCGCGTCCGCCTCGTCCCCGGGTCCGGAGCGATCACCGTCAACAAGCGTTCGCTCGACGATTTCTTCCCCAACAACGTCCTGAAGATGGTCATCAAGCAGCCGCTCCTCGCGACGGAGACGGCGGAGAAGTTCGACATCCACGTGACCGTCGCCGGCGGCGGTCCCACGGGTCAGGCGGGCGCCATCCGGCACGGGATCGCCCGCGCGCTGACGGAGTACAACCTGGAGCTCCGCAAGAAGCTGAAGAAGGAAGGTTTCCTGACGCGCGACCCGCGGATGAAGGAACGCAAGAAGTACGGCCAGCGCGGGGCCCGCGCCCGGTTCCAGTTCTCCAAGCGCTGATGCGACCGTTCGTCGCCTCGGCTCACGACTCACGATTCACGCTCGAGGAAAGGGAGGTGTGATCTGGCATCTATTTCCATGAAGGAACTGCTCGAGGCTGGCGTCCACTTCGGTCACCAGACCAAGCGCTGGAACCCGAAGATGAAGAAGTTCATCTTCGGCAAGCGCAACGGGATCTACATCATCGACCTGCAGAAGACGCTCAAGCAGTTCAAGGAAGCCTCGAAATTCGTGACCGACCTCGCCGCGGCGGGCAAGAACCTGCTCTTCGTCGGCACGAAGCGCCAGGCGCAGGATGCGATCTACGAGGAGGCCAGCCGCTGCGGCATGTTCTACGTGAACACCCGCTGGCTCGGCGGCACGCTGACCAACTTCTCCACCATCCGCAAGTCGATCCATCGGCTGAAGGAGATCGAAGGCATCCTCTCGCAGGGTGACAACGAGAACCTCACCAAGAAGGAGCGGCTGCGGCTCGAGAGGGAGAAGGAGAAGCTCCAGAAGAACCTGATGGGCATCAAGGAGATGGACGAGCTTCCCGACGCACTCTTCGTGATCGATCCCAAGCAGGAGTACATCGCCGTCAAGGAAGCGAACATCCTCAAGATCCCGGTGGTGGCGGTCGTCGACACCAACTGCGATCCCGACCTCGTGGACCACGTCATCCCGGGCAACGACGACGCGATCCGCGCGATCCGGCTGTTCGCCGCGAAGATTGCGGACGCGGTGCTCGAGGGGCTGCATGCCCACGGGGAGCGCGAGGGCGCCGAGGAGGCCGGGTCCGAGGACCGGCCGCGGACGCCGGAACTGTCGCAGACGGCCGTCGTCGCCGACGCGTCATAACACGCGGCGGGAGAACGCCGCGTCGGAATCGCGGGCCGGACGAAGTCCGGGCCGGGATTCCGAAAAGAGAAAGTCGAGGAGCGGCAGCCGGTTGGCCATTGCCGCTCCTCGTTCGTTGAGGGAAATCATGGTGGAGATCTCGTCCAAGCTCGTGTCCGACCTGCGCACGGAGACCGGCGCCGGCATGATGGATTGCAAGAAGGCGCTCGTGGAGTCGCAGGGCGACTTCGAGGAGGCCAAGAAGATCCTCCGCAAGAAGGGTCTGGCGGCGGCGGCCTCGAAGGCCGGGCGCGCCGCCTCGGAGGGCCTCGTCGTGGCGCACGTGACCGTCAAGGGCGCCGTGCTCGTCGAGGTCAACTGCGAGACGGATTTCGTGGCCCGCACGGAGGACTTCCGCACGTTCGCCGAGAAGCTCGCGGACCGCATCGAGGCCCATGACGACTTCGGCGACACGCGCTCCGGGAACGTGGCGGAGCTCGCGAAGCTCTCGTGGCCGGCCGGCGAGACGATCGGCGACGCCGTGACCCAGCTGGTCGCAACCCTGAAGGAGAACATCCAGGTCCGCCGCTTCGCGCGGCTCGTGCCGCGCACCGGCGAGACGTTCGCGAGCTACATCCACGGCAACGGACGGATCGGAGTGATCGTCGGACTGCCCGGCGGCGACGCGGAGCTCGGCAAGGATCTCGCGATGCACATCGCCGCCTCCGATCCCCGCTTCGCGGCCCGCTCCGAGGTGTCGCCCGAGGTGCTCGCGACCGAGCGCGAGATCGCGCGCGCGCAGGCGACCGCGGCCGGCAAGCCCGCCAACGTCGTCGAGCGCATCGCGGAGGGGAAGGTCGAGAAGTTCTACCAGGAGGCCGTCCTCGTCGAGCAGCCCTACGTGAAGGACCCCGAGAAGACGGTCGGCCAGGTGATCGTCGAACGGGCGGGGAAGGGCGCGCTCGACCTGAGGTTCGTGCGGTTCAAGCTGGGCGAAGGCCTCGGTCGCAACGCGGAAGAAGCGGCCTGAGTCTTTTCCCCCTCTCCCTCCGGGAGAGGGCCGGGGTGAGGGGCGTCGCGGAGCCGAGGGCTCCTTCTCGCTCGGGGCCAGGCGAACCAACGCATCTATAATCGCCCCCCGAATGTCCGAGCAGCCGGTCTACCAGCGCATCCTCCTGAAGCTGTCGGGGGAGGCGCTGATGGGCGACCAGCGCTTCGGCATCGCGCCCGACGTCGTCGCGCGGCTCGCGGACGAGGTGCGCGACGTCCACGGCCTCGGCGTTCAGACGGCGATCGTGCTCGGCGGCGGCAACATCATCCGGGGCGTCTCGGCCGCCGCCCAGGGCATCGACCGCGTCGCCGGCGACCACATGGGACTGCTCGCGACGGTGATCAACGGCCTCGCGCTCCAGGACGCGTTGGAGAAGCGCGGCGTCACGACGCGCCTGATGTCCGCGGTCGAGATGCGCCAGATCGCCGAGCCGTTCATCCGGCGCCGCGCGATCCGCCACCTCGAGAAGGGACGAGTCGTGCTCTTCGTGGGCGGCACCGGCAACCCGTTCTTCACGACGGACTCCGCCGCCGCGCTGCGCGCGAACGAGATGCACGCCGACGTGCTGCTCAAGGCCACGAAGGTGGACGGGGTTTACGACGCGAACCCCGACAAGGACCCGAACGCCCAGTTCCTGAAGACGCTGACCTACCGGCAGGCGCTCGACGCCGGTCTCCAGGTGATGGATGCCGCCGCCGTCGCGCTCTGCATGGAGAACGGGATTCCGATCAAGGTCTTCAACATGAAGGTGAAGGGCAACATCCAGCGGGTCATCCTGGGCGACAACATCGGCTCGCTGGTCAGCGCAGGGGGGCACGAGGCATGAGGCAGGAGCTGAAGGACATCGAGAAGGAGATGAGCGACGCGCTCGCCGCTCTGAAGGACCGGTTCAAGACGCTGCGCACCGGGCGCGCGAACCTCGGGATGCTGGACGGCATCCTGGTCTCCGCGTACGGCGCGGAGGTGCCGATCAATCAGGTCGCCAATCTCGCGGTCCCCGATCCCACCCTCATCGTCGCGACGCCGTGGGACCCGAAGATGGCCGTCGAGATCGAGCGCGCCGTCCGCAAATCCGACCTCGGCCTGAATCCGCAGTCCGACGGGAAGGTCGTCCGCATTCCGGTTCCCTCGCTGACCGAGGAGCGCCGCAAGGACCTGGCCAAGAAGGCGCACCACATGGCCGAGGAATCCCGCGTCGAGATCCGCCGGTACCGCCACGAGGGGAACGACCGCATCAAGAAACTGTTCAAGGACCACAAGATCTCCGAGGACGACGAGCGCCGCGGGCTCGAGGAGTCCCAGAAGCTCACCGACAAGAAGATCAAGGAAGTCGACGACCTGCTGAAGGCCAAGGAGCAGGAGATCCTGGCCGTCTAGCGCTTTAGACGGCCTCTGCTACCCTCGGGGCTTTCCCTATGCTTTTCAACACGTGGCAGTTCTGGGCGTTTCTCGCCGTGGTCCTGCCCGTCTATTGGGTTCTCCCATTTCGGTGGCAAAACCGTTTCCTGATCGTCGCGAGCTATTACTTCTATGGGTGTTGGAACTGGAAGTTCCTTCCTCTGATCGCGGGATCGACCTTGATGGACTACTACCTGGGGATGGCCGTCGCGAAGGCGCCGTTCCCGGAGGCGCGCAGACGTCTCGTCGCGATCTCGGTCGTCGTCAACCTCGCGCTGCTCGGTTTTTTCAAGTACTACGGATTCTTCGCCCGCGAGGCGAGCGGCCTCTTCGCGCGGCTGGGCTTCCCGATCTCGCTTCCCGTCTGGTCCATCGTGCTGCCGGTCGGGATCTCGTTCTACACGTTTCAGAGCATGAGCTACGTGATCGACATCTCCCGCGGCGTCAGTCAGCCGGCGGATAACCTTTGGGATTTCGCCCTGTACGTCTGCTTCTTTCCGCACCTGGTCGCGGGCCCGATCATGCGGTCGGGAAACTCGGTCAACGGCAAGGGCCTTCTCAAACAGCTCCAGGCGGCGCGCTTCTATCGCGACGGCGACTTTCAGGAGGGGCTCTACCACGTGGTCCTCGGGCTCTTCAAGAAAGTCGTGATCGGCGATAACATGGCGACGTTCGTCAACGTCATCTTCCGCACGCCGACGAGCCGGCTGACCGGGCCCGAATGTCTCGCCGGAGTCTACGCGTTCGCCCTCCAGATCTACGCGGACTTCTCGGGCTACAGCTCGATCGCCCAGGGCGTGGCCAAATGGATGGGCATCGACCTGATGGTCAATTTCCGGAGACCGTATTTCGCGGTGAACCCGAGCGACTTCTGGCGGCGCTGGCACATCAGCCTCTCGACCTGGTTGCGGGACTACGTCTATATCTCCGCTGGCGGCAACCGCGGAGGCGAGTTCACGACGTACCGCAACCTGATGCTGGCTATGGTGCTCGGGGGAATCTGGCACGGAGCGAACTGGACGTTCGTCGCGTGGGGTGTATTCCACGGGGCGCTTCTCTGCGCGTACCGGATCTTCGACCGCGGCGGAAGGGACAAGACCATCCAGGGCTACTCCTGGTACGAAGGCGCCGCCCGCGCGTTCGTTCTGTTCCAGCTCGTCTGTGTCGGCTGGCTGATTTTCCGGGCGGACTCGATGACGCAGGCCTGGCAGATGCTCGGCCGCATCGTGACGAACCTCGATGTGACGCCGCTGGCGCGCGTGATCGGGGAATCGATGATCTTCTATGCGGCGCCGGTGTTGCTCTTCGAGGCGTGGCTCGAACGGAGCGGCGACTTCATGAGCCTGCTGCGCGAAGGCTGGACGCGGCGAGCGGCGGTGTATTCCTATTGCGTGCTGATGCTGGTCTTCTTTCCCCCGGCGACGGCCCATGAGTTCATTTACTTCCAATTTTAGGTCCGAGGCGCGCGTCCTCGTGGCTGTCGGCGTCGTTCTCGCGATCGGCGAGGCGGTGCTGAGGGTGGGAGGGCAGCGCCTTTCGGCGGACGTTCAGCACATTCGCTCGATTCCGGCGCGCGCGGAGCGGCTCGCGAAGGCCGACGGGCTTCGGATCCTTTTCCTCGGCAACTCCCTCACGCGCGAAGGCGTTCGGCTCGACGTCGTGCAGCAGCAGTTGGACTGCCGTTCCCCGGTTGCTCTCGAGCGGGTGTTTCCCGACGACACGACGATCCTCGATTGGTACTACCTCTTCCGCAACGACTTCGAAGGCCGAAGGGCGCCGAACGTTCTCGTGCTGAGCTACGCGAAAGGCCAGCTCACCGATGCGACGCCGATCCATTCCGAGCGAATCGCGGGATCGTTCGGGGGCTGGTCGAACGCGCGCGAGATGATCGGCAGCGATCTCGACAGTCTCGGCGACCGCATCGAGTACGTCCTCTCGAGCGCACTGCGCCTCTTCTCGGAGAGAGAGAGGGTTCGGGATCGCGTGCTCGCGACCGCGACGCCGGACTACCGCTCGACCGCGCAGCGCCTCAACGAATCCGAGCGCGTGCCGAAGTCCCCCGCGGCGATCCGGAAGGCCGAGAAGTTCTCCCGGCTCCGGCGCCTCCTCGAAGCGTGCCGCGATCGAAGGGTCCATGTCGTCGTCGTCGCGATGCCGGTTCCGGGAGGCTATGGAATCGACCCGCGGTTCTACGGCGTGCTACGGGAGGAACGGGCGGACTTCCTCGACATGCGGGAGACGCCGGGGCTGACGGGCAGCGATTATGCGGACGGCTACCACCTGGCCACCCGAGGCGCAGAGATCTACAGCGCCGCTCTCGGGAAGCGTCTCCGCGCCGTGGTGGGCTGCGGGCCGGAATGGAATCCCGGGCCTCTCGGACCGGTCCTGAGGGTCTCTCCGAATGGCCGGACGTGAAAGCGCAGACCAGCGCGATCTCGGCGGGGAGATGCCGGGCGTGGCGGCGCGTCTCCTGATCGTCGTGGCCGGGGGCCTGGGCAGTCGCCTGGGTCACGCCGAGCCCAAGGCCCTCGTGCCGCTCGGCGGCCGCTCCCTGATCTCCCGGACGCTCGACGCGTTTCTGCCCCTCTCGTTCTCGCGCGTGGTCGTCTGCGCGCCGGCGGACCGGGTGAGCGCGATGGCCGCCATTCTCGGCGCCGGAGTGACCGTGGTCGCCGGAGGCGAGACCCGCTCCGGCTCGGTGCGGCGCGGCTTCGAGGCGGCGGCGCCGGAGGACGCGGACGTCGTCGCGGTGCACGATGCCGCGCGGCCTTTCCTCGCCGCCGAGGAGATCGCCGCCGTCCTGCGCGAGGCGGAGACGGTGGGTGCCGCGATCGCGGCGACTCCGGTCGTCGACACCATCAAGCGGAGCGCGGGGGGACGCATCGTGGAAACGATCGACCGCAGCGACCTGTGGGCGGCGGCCACGCCGCAGGCCTTCCGCGGGCACGTGCTGCGTCGCGCCCTCGCTTCGGGTGAGGACGCGACCGACGAGGCCGCCCTGTGCGAGCGTCTGGGCATTCCGGTCGCGATCGTCCCCGTGTCACGCCTCGCCTTCAAGATCACGACGCCGGAGGACCTCGCGCTCGCCGAGGCGATCGCGGCGCGGAGGAAGCGATGAAGATTCGAGTCGGGCTCGGGTTCGACGCGCACCCGTTCTCGCTCTCGGGCGAGCTGAAGCTCGGCGGCGTTTCGATCCCTCACGGAGTGGGCCTCGAGGGGCACTCGGACGGCGACGCGCTGCTCCACGCGATCACCGACGCGATTCTCGGCGCCGCGGGCCAGGGGTCGATCGGCGACCACTTCCCGCCGACCGACCCGCAGTGGAAGGGCGCCGACAGCGCCCGGTTCCTGGAGCGCGCGCAGGATCTGGCGCGCGACCGGTTCCTGGTGATCAACAACATCGACGCCGTGGTCGTCGCGGAGGCGCCGCGGATCGCGCCGCACGCGGCGAAGATCCGGGAGCGCATCGCCGAGATCCTCGGGATCGACGCCGACGCGATCAACGTCCGCGGCACGAGCACGAACAGGATGGGCTTCCCGGGCCGCGGCGAGGGCGTTGCGGCGATGGCGGTGGTGCTGCTCGTCTCGCCCGAATGATCCTCTCCCGCCTGCACCCGATCGAGGAGGCCGTCCGCGCGCGGCCGCGCGAGATCGAGTGGGTGCTGTTCGACACCGGGCGCCGCGACCGCCGCATCCACGACCTCCGGCGGCTCTGCCGCGAGAACGGGGTCGCCGTGCGCCATGGCGACCGGCGCGCGCTCGAACAGATCGCGGGCAAGGCCCACCAGGGGGTGGCCGCCCGGATGGCGGTCCGGGGCTACCTCGAGGAGGAGGCCGCCGCGGCGGGACCGCCGGGGGGGCGGTTCTTGCTGGTCCTGGACGAGGTCCAGGACCCCCACAACCTGGGGGCCGTCCTCCGGGTGGCCGACGCCGTGGGGGCCGGCGTCGTCGTGCCCGAGCGGGGGACCGCGCCCCTCTCGGAGACCGTGGCCCGGAGCTCGGCGGGAGCGGTCGAGCGGGTGCCCGTGTACCGGGCCAAGAATCTCCGGCGCTTCGTCGATCACATTAAGGATCAAGGGTTTCGGGTGATCGGACTCGACCCGGCCGGCCGCGATCTGTACGACCTCGATTTGACGGGCGACCTCGCCCTGGTCCTGGGGGCCGAGGGGAGAGGCATCCGGCGCCTCGTCCGGGAGGGCTGCGACGAGCTCGGCCGGCTCCCGATGAGGGGGAAAGTGGCCTCGTTGAACGTCTCGACCGCCGCCGCGGCGGCCGCCTACGAGGCCCTCCGGCAGCGGTCGGCGGAAGGGAAAAAGAGGTCTTGAATCGAGTAGGTTGCGGCTGTTAGACTCCCCGATTCACGCCGGTGGGGATCAGTACGGGTCTGCTCTTTGAATGCCGGTCAAGTGGGTGGGGGACCGCAAAGTCTCCGCGGAGCGTTGTCGCCGGCGTAGCTCAACGGTAGAGCACCCGATTTGTAATCGGAAGGTTGCGGGTTCGACTCCCATCGCCGGCTCCAGATGGAGGCAGACCCAGGCTCGAAGATCTTTTCCGGTTTCGTTCTCGTGAGCTCGGGCAGTTGGCCGAGTGGTTAATGGCAGCAGACTGTAAATCTGCCGCGCTTCGCGCTACGGAGGTTCGAATCCTTCACTGCCCACCATTGATCGCAAACGGGTCGCCAGAGCGCGGGAGTAACTCAGGGGTAGAGTCACAGCCTTCCAAGCTGTTGGTCGCGGGTTCGAATCCCGTCTCCCGCTCCATGACGCGGCAGACGGAAGACGAAAGACGGTAGAGGAGTCTCCAAGTGATTTGGGTTCGGCAGGTTCACGGCAGAGACGTTCGACTCCCGTCTGTCGTTTTCCGTCTCGGGGCGAGACGCGCCCACGTAGCTCAGTTGGTAGAGCACGTCCTTGGTAAGGACGAGGTCACCAGTTCAATCCTGGTCGTGGGCTCCATGAAGGGAAATTCGAAACCGGGGATTGGGTGAGGAGAGATGGCCAAAGAGAAATTTGATCGCAGCAAGCCGCACGTGAACATCGGGACGATCGGGCACGTGGATCACGGGAAGACGACGCTGACGGCGGCGATCACGTTGATCTTGTCGAAGAAGGGTCTGGCGCAGGCGAAGGCGTACGACCAGATCGACAACGCGCCGGAGGAGAAGGCGCGAGGGATCACGATCAACACGGCGCACGTGGAGTACGCCACGGACAAGCGGCACTACGCGCACGTGGACTGTCCGGGGCACGCGGACTACGTGAAGAACATGATCACTGGGGCGGCGCAGATGGACGGGGCGATTCTGGTGGTGTCGGCGGCGGACGGGCCGATGCCGCAGACGCGGGAGCACATCCTGCTGGCGCGTCAGGTCGGGGTGCCGTTCATCGTGGTGTTTTTGAACAAGACGGACATGGTGGACGACCCGGAGCTCCTGGAACTGGTGGAGCTGGAGGTCCGGGAGCTTCTGACGTCGTACGGTTTCCCCGGGGACAAGATTCCGATCGTGAAGGGGTCGGCGCTGAAGGCTGGGGAGTCGGCGGATCCGAACTCGCCGGATGCCAAGTGCATCCTGGAGCTG
>DAHUXD010000019.1 GCA_027307335.1 Acidobacteriota bacterium | reverse complement strand
GGATCCAGGTCCACATCGCGTAGAGCTCCCACATGTGCCCGAAGTAGCCGAAGTCCGCGAGCCGCACGCCGCGGTTCCGGAAGACCTCGACGATCTGCGCCGCGTCGAAGCGCGCGGCGGGCGCCGCGAACGGCCCGTCCTCGACGAAGAGGAGGACGATCGCGCCCCCGGTGACGGCGAGGATCGAGACGACGAGGAGATCCGCGCGCCAGTCGGAGCCGCCGAGCGCGTTGACCAGGTAGGGGAACGCCTTCCCCACCGTCAGCGCGCCCACCAGGACGCCAAGCGCCATGCCGCGCCCCTTCCGGAACCAGCTCGCCATGATCTTCATGCCGGGCGGGTACACCCCCGCGAGAAAGAACCCGGTGAGGAAGCGCAGCGGCACCGCGAGGCCCGGGCCGCGCGCGAAGACGGCGAGCGCGGCGTTGGCGCCGGCCCCGAGGAACGCGCACACGGCGAAGAGCCGGCGGGTCGGGAAGACGTCCGACAGGTTGAGCAGCGCGCTCGTCAGCGTTCCCGCGACGAACCCGAGCTGGACCGCGAGCGTCAGCCACGCCGATGACGAGTCGGACAGCCGCCACACGGACTTCAGCGCCGGCGCGACCGCCGAGGCGGAGAACCAGAGCGACATGCCGAAGAGCTCGCCGGCGGCGATCAGAGCGAGCGCGCGGAACCGCCGCGGCGATTCATCGCTCGTTGAGGAAGACACCGCGGGAGCTTGCCACACGCCCGCCCGCATTCTGCTAACCTGAAGCCCCACTCATGAAAAACGGCGTTCTCGCGGTCGTCGTGTCAGCCCTCGCCACGCTCCTCGCCGCGCCGCTCGCCGCCCAGTCCGGCGGCGGCAGCGGCGGCCGCTGCCCGCCGCAGGGCGACGCCAAGAAGGCGAAGATCCAGCGGCTGAACGAGCTCCGCGCGCGGATGGAGGAGCCCTCGGACGACGACTACGACGACACGGCCGACGCGAGCGCGCTCATCGAGCCCGGCGACGACACCGACCGCTGGCAGAGCAGCACTGCCGTCGAGATCACCGCGTACGTGCTCGACGTTCAGGACGGCGGCCCGACGAGCGCGAACTGCCACTCGGCGAATCCGGCCGATCACGACACCGTGCTGTACCTGACTCCCGGAGCGAGCGTCTCGGACAACGGACACCGGTTCGTGGCGGTGATCACCCCGCGCTGGCGGCGCCTCCAGGCGAAGAACGGGTTCGACTGGTCGACGGGCGCGATCCGCGCCAAGTACCTGCTGCAGTACGTCTCGATCCGCGGCTGGCTGCTCTTCGACTTCGAGGCGGCGTCGACCGCGCTCAACACCGCGTCGCTCGCCGGCGCGTCGGTCACGCGCGCGACGGCGTGGGAGATCTGCCCCGTGACGGGCATCGAGCTGAACGACGACAGCATGGAGCTCCAGACGCGCCTCGCGCCGGCGCCCGAGCTCTACGCCAGGTCGAACGCGAGCAGCTCCGCTCCCTGATCGCCGGCGGCGAAGGAAAACTTCCGCTCGCCGGACGCGGCGAGGCCGTCACCCGCCGAGAGCTCTCGCCCGCCGACCGAGACCGACCCGCGCAGCGCCTGCACCCAGAGGTGCCGTCCCTCCGGGAGCTCGAGCGGCAGCTTCTCTCCTTTGCCGAGCACCGAGGCGTACAGGTTCACGTCCTGACGCAGCGCGATCGACTCGTCGGCGCCGGAGCCCGACGCGACGAGGCGCCAGCGTCCCGTGCGCGAGGCGGCGTCGAAGGACTTCTGCGCGTAGCGCGGCTCGGCGCCGGCGACGTTCGGAAGGATCCAGATCTGGTAGAAGTGGACGGGCTCCGTCGACGACGCGTTGAACTCGCTGTGCCGCACGCCCGTGCCGGCGCTCATGTATTGGATGTCGCCGGGCGCGATGACCGAGCCGTTTCCCATGCTGTCCTCGTGCGCGAGCGCGCCGTCGAGAACGTAGGTGACGATCTCCATGTCGCGATGGCCGTGCGTGCCGAAGCCCTGACCGGGCCGCACGCGGTCCTCGTTGATCACGCGCAGGGCGCGGAAGCCCATGTGGCGGTCGTCGTGGTAGTCACCGAACGAGAACGTGTGCCGGGTGTCGAGCCAGCCGTGGTCGAAGTGCCCCCGCTCGCCGGCGGGCCGGATGCGGATCATGGTGTCGGTTCCTTTCCCGAGCACATACGCCCCGCGGGCGTCCGGAGATTCCGGCGCGGCGGCAGCCCGAAACGAAGCTCGGGAGCCCATGGGGCCTCCTTCCATTGTTCTCGAGATCGCTGCGGGGACTTGGGGAACGGCGTTCGACGCGCACATCGTCCTGGCTTCAGAGAGGTCAGGGCGGCGCCGGTCGAGCCTCCTCGGTCGCGGGAACAGGTCGGCGACCGACCGCGCGGTCGACACCGGCCCGCGTCCTCCGACAGGATCTCGATGTACGATGCCTGGCCGGAAAGCGGCCCGATCGGCCGCCGTTTCGAGGAGGTTCCATGAGACGCAAGACGAAGAAGGCACTCCGCTTGTCCGCCGAGCACGCGGCGGCGGCCCTGCAGCTCCTGATCGAGGACGGGAAGGTCGCCGTGGCCGACGTCGCCCGGGCCCTCAGTCGCCGCGAGAAGCTGATTCGCGATCTGCGCGCGCGGCTTTCGGCTCTCGAGGAGGCCGCTCGCCCGACCGCCCGGCGGCTCGCGAAGGCGTCCCGGCGGGCGGCGCGCCGCGCGCGGCCTCAGGCTCGGCGGGTTCTGAGCCGCGCGCAGAAGGCGGCGCGTCAGGCGCAGGGACGGTACCTCGCGGCGATCCGCAGCCTCTCGAAGGAGGCCCGGACGAAGGTCCGGGCGATCCGCAAGAGCTCCGGCGTCGCCGCGGCGATCAAGGCCGCGCGGTCGCTCGCCGCCTAGCGGCGGCCGCGCCCGTCGGTCCGCGTTACCATTCGCCCGATGGGCTACGAGGGCGAGGAACGTCGCTTCGCGCGGTGGTTCTGCGCGGCCTGCCGCTCGCCGCGCTTCGCTCCCATTCCGAGGGATGGGCGGCTCAAATGCCCCATTTGCTACGAGGGGGTCGCCTTCGACGAGCGGCGGCACGCGCGCCGGGATCCGGCCGACCGGGGCAAGCGGCCGGAGCAGATCCCGCCGGACCACTAGCGCGGCGAGAGAACGCCGCGTCGAAGGCAGGGCCGAGCGCAGCGAGGGCCAGACTTCGAAGAAAATCGCCTCTTTCGAAACCCGGCGCGCCGCCGCGCGTCTCCCCGTCGAGGCTCTCGTGAAAATCCGCGTCGCCATCGCCTTGGGCCTGCTCGCCCTCGCGAGCCGCGCCGCGTTCGCGGCGACCCTTCCGAGTCTCGGCCCGCACTCCGTCCGGCCCGAGACTCCGGAGCGGCGTTCCGTCGCCGCGGAGCCGCTCCGTCCGGTTCGGTACGAGCTCGACGTCGCGCTCGACCTGAAGGAGGAGCAGATGACGGCGAGCGCGCGCATCGCCATTCGCAACGCGGGCCCGTCCGCCGCCGGCGAGGCCTCGTTCCTGCTCTATCGGCTGCTGACCGTTTCCGCGGTGCGGAGCGGGTCCGGATCGCCGCTGCCGTTTTCCCAGAGCGTCGTCGCGTTCGAGGACGATCCGAAAAGACAGGCGAACCGCGTGCGCGTCCTCCTCGCGCCGCCGCTCGAGCCCGGGAGCGAGACGACCGTCGAGATCGCGTACGCGGGCTACCTCGCCGGCTACGTCGAGACCGGGGCGCTCTACATTCAGGATTCGATCGGCGAAGCGTTCACGATCGTGCGGGAGGACGCCGACGCTTACCCGACGCTCCGACCGCCGTCGTGGGAGAAGATCCGGAGCGAGCCGCTGCCCGAGTTCGATTACCTGGCTCGCGTCACCGTGCCGGACTCCCACGTCGTCGCGAACGGCGGACTCCTCGTCGAGAGGACCGTGCGGGAGGGCCGGGCCACGTACGTGTACCGGAACCGGAAGCCGGCCTGGCGCATGGACTTCGCGGTCGCGCGGTTTCGCGAGCTCGACGCGCCGGGGCTGCGCCTCTTCGCGCTGCCGGACGACGTCGCGGGCGCCGAGCGCGTCCTCCGCTCCGCCGCCGCCGCCCTGGCCCTCTACCGCGGCTGGTTCGGACCGCTGCCCGGCGCGACGACTTACACGATCATCGAGATTCCGGACGGGTGGGGATCGCAGGCGGACGTGACATCGATCCTCCAGGCGGCGGCGGCCTTCCGCGATCCGGCGAAGATCCACGAGCTCTACCACGAGATCTCGCACCTCTGGAACGTGCCGTCGAAGGACGCCGTGGACTGCCGCTGGAACGAGGGGCTCGCGGGGTTCCTCGAGGCGCTGACGCAGGAGACGCTCGACGGCGCGCCCTCCCTCGACGCGCAGGCGGAGAAGACCGCGCGGCGGCAGCTCGAGCGCGCGCGGGAGGATCCGCGCCTCGCGACCGTCCCGATGATCGACTACGGCCGCGCCGGCATGACGGGAGACTCCTACCGCACCGGGATGCTGATGTTCTTCGCGCTCTACCGTCTCGTCGGGCCGGCGACGTTCCGATCGATCATCGGGGCGCACGCCGCGCGGCACCACGCCGGCGGCGCCACGACCGCCGAGTTCGTCGCCGAAGCCGAGCGTGCCGGCGGGCCCGGTGTCGCTCCGCTCTTCCGCGACTGGCTGTATACGACGCGCTGGCTCGAGATCCTCTCCTCCGGCGCGGACGTCCGCACGCTCGCGGAGCGCTACCGCAAGACCGCGGGGTCGAAGTAGCATCTCCGCCCGGCCGGAACGCCGGAACCGGAGGAGCTCCATGACGCGCACGCCCGAGGACCTCGCGAATCTCTTCGCCTACGGCCGGTGGGCGACGGCCAAGACGCTCGAGTCCGCCGCCGCCCTCGACGCCGAGGAGCTCGGCAAGCCGATCGGCGGCAGCTTCGGCTCGGTGCAGGGGACGCTCGCGCACCTCTATGGCGCGGACTGGGTCTGGCTCGAGCGCTTCCACGGCCGCTCGCCGTCGGCGCTGCCCGGTGCGGAGTTCCTCACGTCGGTTTCGACGATCCGCGAGCGGTGGGAACCGGTGCAACGGGGGCTTCGGGAGTTCGTCGAAGGGCTGTCCCGGGACCGGATGACCGAGGCAGTGAGCTACGTCAACTTCGCCGGCCAGACGTGGACGTATCCGATCGGCGAGGCCCTCGTGCACGTCGCGAACCACGGCACGTATCACCGCGGCCAGGTCGCGACGCTCCTGCGGCAGCTCGGAAAGAAGGCCGCGTCGACGGACTACCTGCGCTGGATCGACGCCGGCTCGCCGAGGTAAAAAAACGGGGTCAGGTCTCTGAAAGTGTGAACTTGCCTCCCCCAAAGGTCACATTTTTAGAGACCTGACCCCACGAAACCTACAGCGACAGGGTTCCCGTGCGGATCAGGTACGCCAGCCGCTCCCGCTGCGCCGGCTCGAGCAGCCGGTGCAGCCGCCCGAGCGCCGACACGACCGCGCCCTTCAGCCGCTCGGCGCTCTGCAGACGCAGCGCGGCGCCCGAGCCCGCCTTCGCCTCGTCGAAGGTCTCTCCGGAGATCGCGTCGGCGAAGGCGGACAGCGCGCGGCGGTGATCGACCGCCGCTTGCGCCCGCTCCGTCTTGATCTCGTCGAGGATCTTCGCGAGCTCGGCGACCTGGGCGTCGTCGAGGCCGAGCTTGTATGCGAGGAAGCGCAGCGGCCGGCGCACGCCGAAGTGGCCGCCGCCGAATCCGAGGGCGGCCTCGTCGTCGGGAGCCATCGCGTACGACCAGTCCTCGTGCCGTCCGCCGAAACCGGCGTGCGCGGCGCGGCGCTGCGCGCACCGCGCCTTCCAATGGGGAATGAATCCGGGATACATCGGACCTCCTCTCGCCGGGGCCATCGCTCCCGACGGGTCTTGAGAAGCGCGGGCGAAATGCCTCGCGCCGGGAAGAAGTATGCCGCCGGAAGGATGGATGGATGCAAGCCGGCGACGTCCCCGCGGAATCCTGACGTGTCGATATCACTGACAGGGCGCCCGATAACCTTTACCATCAAGGCGTTAGGAGATTCCGATGAAGCGATTCGCCTTGCTCCTCTGCGCGGGAGCCCTGCTCGCCGGCGCGCCTCTCTTCGCGGCCGCGCCCGTCTTCTCCAATTCCTTCGTCTCGGTGACGCTCGACGGCGTCCGCCTGGGGACCGACACCGACCCGTCGAACTACTCGATGTTCCCGAGCGTCGTGTACGACGCGTCGAGCGGCCTCTTTCACATGTGGGTCGCGAACTCGAGCGCCCTCACGATCGAAGGTCTTCGCCACGCGACGTCGTCCGACGGCGTGCACTTCGTCTCGGACGGGAACCTCTCCTTCGCGGGCGGCAGTCCCTTCCCGATCTACGGCGCGGCGACCGAGCCGCAGTTCGAGTTCCCGCGCGCGGCGAAGATAGGAAGCGACTGGAAGCTCCTGATCTGGACCGAGAACGCCGCCGTTCCCGGACAGTACGGCGACTACAACTACAACGAGAGCGTCAACGACATCGGCGTCGATCCGTCGACGCTCTCGGTGACTCACCAGGGCCCCGTCTACCCGACCAACGGGCTCGGCACGTACGGCCAGACCACCGGGCCGTACGGGATCGTGAACGGCAAGCTCTACGTGGCGGACGACCGGATCGGCGGGCTGTCGAAGTGGGAGTACGTCGACGCGACGCCGCCGAGCGTCACGCCGCCGGCCGACACGTATCAGGACCTCATCACCGGCACCGGCTACGTCTACTTCCTGACGCACCCGGGCGACCCACTGGGCGTGTACGTCCACAACGTCGCGCGCGTCCTCGACCAGGGCGACGGCACGCTCGGCGTTTACTATGCGCTGCGCCACCCCGACGGCTCGCGCGTGAACAAGCAGATCTACTACGCGCAGTCGGGCGACGGCGGCCAGACGTGGTCGGCGCCCGCCGGCCTCTTCTCGAACGGCGACGCGGTGCGCGTGGACGGCGCGCCGAACCAGTTCGACTTCTCGCACCCGGAGGTCACGCTCGTCGGTTCGCGCCGCGTCCTCTACTTCTCGACGAAGGCGGCCGACGGCGCGTTCGTCGTCGCGACGAGTGCGGCGCAGGCGCCTCCAGTGAACAGCTGGGCGGATCTCCTGGGGAGCGGACAGGGAACCGGCGAAAGGGCGCACTGCGTCATCAGGACGCCGGATGGCGGGTACGCGGTCCTGGCGACGACCCTCGGGTTCCCGACCAGCGGAGCGAGCTTCTGGCTCCTCCGGCTGGATGATTCGGGCGAGGTCACGTCTCAGGCTCTCTACGTCAACGATTTCCTCCCCGCGACGGGTTTCTACGCCGCCGCCATCGTGAAAGACCCGTATCTCGGCGGCCTGGTGATGGCCGGCTCGTACGCGACGCCGGGAAATCCGATGTGGATTCTGAAGGTCGATGCCGACGGAAACGGCATCTGGTCGAACACCTTCCTCACGTGCGACGCGGGAAACTGCGGCAACTCGGTCCACGCCCTCATCCCGGCGTCGGGCGGCTACGCGTTTGCCGGTACCGTCGCCGGCTCCTCCGGAACCTTCGCGGTCGGAAGCATCAACGCGGATGGGACGCTGGCCTGGCTGCGCCAGTACCCCGCCGACGCCGGTGCGTCCACGGCGATCACCCTCGCCGACACGGGGGACGGTCTCGTCGTCGGAGGCGATCTCGTGCGGGGCCCGAACGACTCGGATTTCCGCCTTCTGAAGCTCAGCTACGACGGCCAGACCATCTCGTGGGACCAGGGACTCGGGACGAGCGGCAACGAGCTCCTCTTCGGCCTGGCCAACCTCTTCGGAGGGACGCTCGCCGCGGGCAGCGGACCGGCAGGGGCCACTGTGGTCGAGCTGGACTCCCTGGGCAACGTGTCGTGGCAGGAGGGGATTTCCGGAGGTCCCCAATACGCCACCGCCATCGCGCCGATGCTTCAGGGAATCGGCGTCGCCGGGTTCGGCGTCAGCGGCGGCCTCCAGCGGGCCACGCTGCTCCAACTCGACTTCAACGGCGCACCCCAGTGGGCGCGCGCCTTCGCCGCCCTGCCGTCGAGCGCCGCCTCCTTCGATGCGGTCCAGCCGACCTTCGACGGCGGTCTGATCGCGGCCGGCGCCGACACGGTCCAATCGAACGATCGCGCGCTCGTGGTCCGGGTCGGGCCCGGCGGAGACTTCGTCGGCTGCCTCGACGAGGAGGTCTCGATTCCGGCTGCCGTCGCGGATCCCGGCCTGACGGTCAGCGCTTTGACGAGCACCAGCGTGGACGAGACCTCGAACACGACGGTCAACCGGTCTTTCGACGGCCCCGGCCCCAGTCCGACCGACGCCGCCGAGCGCGTGATCTGCCGCGGGAGTCTGCCCTCGGAGCTCGCGCCGACGGCGCTTTCGGCCGACCCGTCGGGCAACGCTGTCGCCGATCCCGGCGAAGCGTTCGTCGCGGCGCCGACGTGGGAGAACGACGGCCTCGTCGCCACTTTCCTCACGGGCCACAGCTCCGCTTTGTCGGATTCGAACGGACTCGACACGGCCAATCCGGATCCCGACGCGAGCTACGGAAGCGTCGCGTCGCTCGCGAGCTCCGACTGCCTCACCGCGACCGGGGACTGCTTCCAGTTCCAGTTCCAGAACATTCCGCGCCCGTCGCAGCACTGGGACACCACCTTCGACGAGACCCTCTCGACCTCGGATCCGCACCACAAATGGGCGAAGCGCTGGACGGTCCACGCGGGGCTGTCCTTCTCCGACGTCTCGTCGTCGAGCGGCTTCTACCCGTTCATCGAGGACATCTTCCACAACGGGATCACCGGCGGCTGCGGCGTCGGCGTTTACTGCCCGACGAATTCGGTGACGCGCGCGCAGATGTCGGTCTTCCTGCTGAAGTCCAAACACGGTAAGTCGTTCGTGCCGCCGCCCTGCACCGGCGTCTTCGGCGACGTCGCCTGCCCGAGCCTCTTCGCCGACTGGATCGAGGAGCTGTACGCCGAGGGCGTCACGGGAGGCTGCAGCGCGTCGCCGCTGCTCTACTGTCCCGACAACTCGGTCACACGGCAGCAGATGTCGGCGTTTCTCCTGAAGTCGCTGAACGGCTCCGGCTACGTCCCGCCGCCGGCCACGGGCATCTTCGGCGACGTGCCCGTGTCGAACCCGTTCGCGCCGTGGATCGAGGACCTCTACAACCGGCAGATCACCGCCGGCTGCAGCGCGAGCCCGCTACTCTACTGCCCCGCCAACCCGAACACGCGCCAGCAGATGGCCGTGTTCCTGACGAAGACGTTCTCGCTGCTGTTGTACGGTCCCTAGGACTCGCAACAGAAGTTCGGGTTCGGGTCGATCCTTGTAGGGGCGGGGCTCGTCCCCGCCCGCGGGCGGCCACGAGGGCCGCCCCTACGGTCGCTGGACCTCGCCGCTCACTCGTCGCTTCCCTTTCGCTCCGGGAAAGAAGCCGATGGAGCGGCGTCCGCCTCGAACGACCGCGCCGCCTGCGGCCAGAGGAAGACCGCGCCGACGGCGATCGCGGTGCCGATGCACGCCTCGGTGAAGCGCAGCGCCGCGTCCACGACCGGCGGCACCGCCGGGTTCGCGACCGCGGTGCCCATCACGATCACGACCGTGATCGCCGCGAGACGCGCGTGATCGGGCGCGCCCGCCATCTCGCCGATGAGCACGGTCACGCCGACGCACGCGACCATGCCCCAGAAAGAAAACGGCAGAACCGAAAGGTAGAGGCCGGAGAGGACGGCGCCGATGAGCGTCCCGAGGACGCGCCGCAGCGAAGACTGGATCGTGTGCCGTCTCGAGGACTGCAGAACCACGAGCGACGAGATCATCGACCAGAGCCCGCCGAGGAGGGGCGAGGTGCCCTCGAAGAGCGACGTGAACCGGCTCCCGCCGAGAAACGCGAGCCCCGACACGGCCGCGGAGAGCACGGCCATGCGCACGGCGTTGCCGCCGGGACGCCTCATGACCCGCGAGCCGTTCGTCTTACTTCGGCCAGAGCCAGCCGAAGACGCCCGCCGTCAGCAGCGCGTACACGAGCCCGTCGAACGTCCCCTTGATGGTCGTCGACCACTTCTTCGACCACCAGATCGAGTTCGGCCAGAGCCCGAGCGCGTAGCCGGCGAACGCGACGGTGCCCACGATGCGGAAGACCACGCGATAGGGCGTGCCGGGTCCGAGCGTGCGCGAGGCGACGTATCCGCTGAAGAGGCTCACGACCAGGATGAAGAGGAACCACTGGAACAGGCGCTGGCCCATCGGCGTGCCCTTGCCGCGGAGGACCGTCATCACCGCGAGCGGCCCGCGATCGAGCTTCGCCTTGTATTCCGGCGACTTCATGACGGCCATGCTGCCGGCGTGCGGAAGGTAGTAATCGCCGGGCGGCACTCCCAGCTTTCGCATCGAATCGAGCAGCTGATCCTCGGTCGGGAGCGGATCACAGTCGCTCCGGTGATAGGTGAGCGCCATGTGGATGATCGAGCTCGCGACGAAGACGATGACGCCGGAGACCAGGATGGGCAGCACCAGCGCGGAGAGCGGGACCATCGTCACCTCCTGTGCGGTCGGGAATCGCTGGAGGGAAGAATATCGAGTCCGGAGCCGGGAAGAGAATCGGGGCGGCCGGGCGGCCGCCCCGCGGATCGGTCGGGGACTTAGTTGAGGTCCTTGGACTTGAAGTACTTGGATCCGGTCAGGTCGACGTTGGCCATCAGGCCCGCGCTCCCGATCTGATAGATCGCCATCCCGTTGACGAACGCGGTCTGTGCGCCGCCCTGCGCTGTGCCCGCAGTGCCGCTGGCCGAGCCTTGCGCCTGCCAGCCCTTGTCGACAAACGCGTCGAACGCGGCCTTCGTCTGGAAGAGGAAGACGACCTCGTACTTCTTGCCGCCGAACGCGAGGCCGAAGCCCGCCGAGCCCATGTCCATGTAGGTCCGCTTGTTGGTCTTCTTGTCGACGGCCACGCCCTTGCCGCCGCCCCCCGAGAAGAAGAAGCCGAGCTTCAGGTTGTCGAACGCGGCCCAGCCGTACGCCTTGTCGTAGAGCTCCTTCGCGTTCGCGTTCTCCTTCAAGAGCTTGTCGAGCGCCGCTCCCGCGGTCGCGTCGATCTGGCTGCGCTTGGCCTCGACCTTCTGCGCGTTCCATTCCGCCTCGGTCTTGTCGCCCGGCTGCTGCGCCGCCGCGGGCGCCGCGGCGAGCGCCATCGCGATCGGACCGACGAGAGCCCATCTTCCGAGTTTCATGCGTGCTCCTTTCGCTGCTCGATGAACCGCCGGGGCCGTCCCGGCGAGACGGGCATTCTCTCAGACTTCCGGTGAAGATCCGGCGAAACGCGCGGATAGACTAGAGACGTGACGGCGCGGCGGCCCTGATGGCCGACTCGACCTCGAAATCGACACGACCGACGGCGGCGCCCTCCCCCTGGGGCTCCGAGGAGAGCCGCGAGTTCCTGCAGGAGCGAATCTCGCGGTTCGCCCGCATCGTGTTCCTGGTCGCCTTCGCGTTCTTCCTCGCGAGCTGGATCATCGACCTGTTCTGGTATCGGCCGATCCTCGAGCACGGACTGCCGATCGGGCCGGCGCACCTGTTCAACCTGGGCTGGCTCAGCGTCCTCCTGGCGATGTGGCTCGCCACGCGCGGCGGCCCGCTGCCCGGGTCCGTCCTCCACGTGATCGATGCGGGCGGCTTCTTCTTCGTGTCGCTCGCGATGATCGGCATGTCCTTCTCGGTCCCGGTCGTCCTGCGCCCGGACCTGCTCGCGATCGTTTCCCTGATGGGAATCCTGCTGTATCGCGCCGCGATCATTCCGAGCGAGCCTTCGCGGACGGCCTGGCTGGGAACCGCGTGCCTGATCTCGCTTCCCTTCGTGACGTACTTCGCGTACCGAGGGCATGCGTCGGGCATCCTGCCGGCTTGGGCCTACACCATCTGGACCTCTCTCTTCGCCGCGCTCATCATCCTTCTCTCGGCGAAGACCTCCAGCGTCATCTACGGGCTCCGCGAGACGATTCGCGATGCGCGGCGGCTCGGACCGTACACGCTGGAGTCGAAGATCGGCGAGGGCGGAATGGGCGCCGTGTACCGCGCGCGTCACGCGCTGCTGCGCCGCCCCACCGCCGTGAAGATCCTGCCGCCCGAGCGCGCCGGCGAAATGGACCTCGCCCGCTTCGAGCGCGAGGTGCAGATGACCTCGCTCCTGACCTCGCCGCACACGGTGGCGATCTACGACTTCGGAAGGACGCCGGACGGTCTCTTCTACTACGCGATGGAGTACCTCGACGGGATCGACCTGCAGGAGCTCGTCTCGCGGGACGGCCCGATGCCCGCGGGCCGGGTCGTTCGGGTGCTCCGCCAGGTGTGCGAGGCGCTCGGCGAGGCCCATCGCGTCGGACTGATCCACCGCGACATCAAGCCCGCCAACATCCTGCTCTGCGAGCGGGGCGGACGCGCGGACGTCGCCAAGGTCGTGGACTTCGGCCTCGTGAAGGACCTCGCGGCGGCGGCGGGGCCGGGCGCGACGCGCGAGGACATCGTGCTCGGCACGCCCCACTACCTCTCGCCCGAGGCACTGCGCTCTCCCGACCGCATCGACGCCCGCAGCGACATCTACGCGCTCGGCGCGACCGCCTACTTCCTCCTCACGGGCACGGCCGTGTTCGACGGGCCGCTGCCGCAGATTTTCGCCGACCACCTCGGCAAGGCGCCCGAGCCCCCGTCGCGCCGCACCGCACAGACTGTCCCGCCGGACCTCGAGGCGGCCGTTCTCGGCGCGCTCGCGAAGGACCCGAACGACCGGCCGGAGAGCGTCGAGGAGCTGGATCGCATACTCGCCGCTTGTTCCGTGCCGCCGTGGACCGACGCGGATGCGGCCGCCTGGTGGCGCACGCGTGGCGCGCGGCTGCGCGCGATTCGCGCCGGCGCGGCCATCGACGAGCCGACGACGGAGCAGCGGACGGTGGAAGTAGGCGTCCGAGCCTAGAAAGAACTCGCGGACTACTCGGCCCGCAGCGCCGTCACGGGATCGACGCGCGTGGCGCGGCGCGCCGGGACCCAGCACGCGAGGAGCCCGGCGGCGAGCAGGGCGCTCGCCACGCCGGCCCAGGTCGCGAGGTCGAAGCGGCCGACGCCGAAGAGGAGGGTCGCGAGAAACCGGCTGAGGATCGCCGCCCCGACCGCTCCGGCGGCGAGCCCCGCCCCGGTCAGCCACAGACCTTCGCCGATCACGAGCCGGAGCACGTCCCCGCGCTCCGCCCCGAGCGCGACGCGGATGCCGAGCTCGCGCGTCCTCCGGCCGACGCTGTACGAGAGCACGCCGTAGATGCCGACGATCGCGAGGACGAGCGCGGCGGCGCCGAAGAGAGACAGGAGCGTCGCGCGGAAGCGCGGCGGCGCGACCGACTCCTGCACGATCTCGACCATCGGCTGCACGCTCTCGATCGGAAGGCCCGGGTCGAGCGCGTGCACCGCCTCGCGCACGATGCCGGAGACATGGGAGGGATCGCCGGCCGTGCGCACGACGAGATACGCCGCCCACCACGGCTCCTGCGCGAACGGCACGTACATCTCCGGGCGCGACGGCTCGCCGCGTCCGTCTCGCTGGACGTCCGCGACGATGCCGACGATCTCGCGCGGAACGCTCTCCTTGAAGCCGAACACGAGCCGCCGTCCGATCGGGTCCTCGCCCGGGAAGACCTGCCGGGCGAGCGTCTGCGAGACGACGCAGACCTTCGGCGCGTCCGCGGTGTCGCGCTCGGTGATCGGGCGGCCGCGCACCAGGGGAATCTGCAGCGCCCGGAAGTAGCCGGGCGTCAGCGCCGTGTAGTTGGCGGACAGGTCCGCTCCCGGCGGCTCGACGCGGCCCTCGACGCCGAACCCGAAGTTCAGGCCGCCTCCGTAGAGCGGGAGCGGCAGCGACGCCGCGACGGTCTGGACGCCCGGGGCGCCTTCGAGCCGCCCCACGAGACTGTTGTAGAAGGCGCGCCACTGCTCGGGCGTCGAGTACTGCGAGCGCGGCAGCGACATGCCGGCGGTCAGCACGCGCTCCGGGTTAAAGCCGAGCGGAACCTCCTCGATGCGCATGAGGCTTCGCGCGAGCAGGCCGGCGCCGACGAGGAGCACGAAGGAGAGCGCCGTCTCGAGAACGACGAGCCCGCCGCGCAGGCGGCGGCGGCCACGACTCTCGCCCGTCCCGGCGGCGCCTTCGCGGAGGGCGCCCCACAGCCGCCGGTCCGCCGCGGCGATCGCGGGAGCCAGTCCGAAGATCAGCGCGGCCGCGGCCGACGCACCCAGGCCGAAGAGCAGAACGTGGGCATCGACGCCCACCTCGGAGACCCGGGGCAGGTTCTGCGGCAGCCAGGCGCGGAGCGCGCGGACGGAGGATGCCGCGAGGGCCAGTCCGAGTCCCCCGCCGAGGAGCGCCAGCAGAAGGCTCTCGACGAGGAACTGCCGGACGAGATCGCCGCGGCTCGCGCCGAGCGCCGACCGGATCGCGACCTCGCGAGACCGTCCCGACGCGCGGGCGAGCAGGAGGTTGGCGACGTTCGCGCAGGCGATCAGGAAGACGAACGCCACCGCGCCGAAGAGCACGCCGAGCGCGGTCCGCACGCCGCCGACAAGGCTCTCCGCGAGCGGCACTAGCCGCACGCCCCAGCCCTCGTTCTCCTTCGGATAGGCACGGGCGAGGGACTTCGCGACGGTCGCGAGCTCCGCCTCCGCCTCGGCCCGCGCGGCGCCGTCGCGAAGGCGTCCGACGACGGTGAGGTAGTGGCCGCCCCGCTTCTGCCGCAGGTCGCCGAACACGGGATCCCGATTCAGGACCGTCCAGAGCTCGGCGGGCGGCACGTCCGGAGGCGTCCGGAAGGACGCCGGCATCACGCCGACGATCGTGAACGGCTGCTCGTCCAGGCGCACCGTGCGGCCGAGGACGGCCGGATCCGCCTGAAAGCGCTCGCGCCAGAGCTTGTCGCCGAGCACGGCCACCGCCGGCGCGGACGGCTCTCCGTCCGCCGGCTCGAGGCCGCGGCCGATCCGCGGACGCGCGCGCAGCATCGCGAAGAGGTTCGCGGTCGCCGTGCCGCCGACGACGAGCGCGGGCTCGCCCTGTCCCGTCAGCGTGAAGTCGTGCATGCGGATGGCGCCGAGCGCCGCGAACGACTTCGCCCGGGCGAAGTCGAGGTAGTTCAGGTACGAGCAGCCCGTCTGCGCGATGCCGCGGGAGGGCAGCGTCTGCTGCAGGGCGACGAGCCGGTCCGGCTCTCCGTAGGGCAGCGGCCGGAGGAGGACCGCGTCGACGACGCCGAAGATCGCCGCGCTCGACCCGATCCCGATCGCGAGCGTCGCAAGGGCGACCGCGGCGAAGCCCGGGCTCCGCCGCAGCATCCGCGCGGCCGTGCGCAGGTCCCGGAGCAGGTGGCGCATCGGTCCTCCTCGAGCGGGACCGCCTCGCCCGAGAGGCGGCCTGCAGGAGAGTACGACGCGGGTGCCCGCAGGTTGCTCGGGTCGCGACGCCGCGTGAGATCATCCCGCCGTGCCGGCCCCCGCCGTGCCCCCGACGCCCGAGGAGCGCTACCGGCTGCTCCTCCGGATCGCGGAGTCGATCAACGAGCGGCTCGAGCTGGCGGCCGTCCTCGAGGCCGCCCGCCTGCGACTCGAGCCCTACGTGCCGGTCGACGCCATCGTGGTCATCACGATCGACGGCGGAAAGCTGCGGCGGCACGCGATCTCGGCCGCGAAGGTGCCGCGGGTCGAGGGCGAGTCGGCCCGCTCGGCCTTCGGCCGCGTCATCGAGTCCCTGCGGGGAGACCCGAGCTTCCTCGACGAGGAGATGCCGCTCGAGGGCTCGGCCGTGGCCCACATCCGCGACACGCGGCAGACGCTCGTGTACGGCGACATCCCGCGCGACGTCCGGTTTCCCGAGGACGAGCGGCTCGCGCATTACGGCATCCAGTCGCTCGTGCGCTGTCCCCTCGAGCGCGGCGGCTCGGTGATCGGCACGATCGCGTACGCGCGCGAGCGCGGCGCCTTCGATCGCGACGAGGTCGCGCTCCTCGAGGAGGTGTCGCGCCCCATGGCGGCCGCGGTGGCGAACTCGCTCGCCTACGAGGAGATCGGCCGGCTCAAGGGACTCCTCGAGGAGGAGAACCTCTTCCTGCGCAGCGAGCTCGACGCGCGGGACTTCTCGGAGGACATCGTGGGGTCCTCGGCGGCGCTGCGCCGGGTCCTCTCGCAGATCGACAGGGTCGCCCACACGGACTCGACGGTCCTCATCCTCGGGGAGACCGGGACGGGCAAGGAGCTCGTGGCCGCGGCCATCCACCGGCGCTCGGGCCGACACCGCCGCCCGATGATCGGATTGAACTGCGCCGCGCTGCCTCCCGGCCTCGTCGCCTCCGAGCTCTTCGGCCACGAGAAGGGCGCGTTCACGGGGGCGCTGCAGCGTCGGGCGGGGCGCTTCGAGCTGGCGCGCGGCTCGACGCTCTTCTTGGACGAGGTCGGGGACCTGTCGCTCGACGTCCAGGCGGCGCTGCTGCGCGCGCTGCAGGAGGGCACCTTCGAGCGCGTCGGCGGGACCGAGACCCTGCGCACCGATGCGCGCCTGATCGCGGCCACGAACCGCGAGCTCCACCGCGAGGTCGAGGAGGGCCGCTTCCGCAGCGATCTCTACTATCGGCTCGCGGTCTTCCCCATCTCCGTGCCGCCGCTCCGAGAGCGTGCCGAGGACATCCCGATCCTCGTCGAGTACTTCGCCGCGCGCCACGGCGCGATTCTCGGCCGGAGGTTCCGGCGGGTGGACCGCCGCACCATGGAGGCGCTCGTCCGCTACGACTGGCCCGGCAACGTGCGGGAGCTCGAGAACGTCATCGAGAGGGCCGCCATCCTTTCGGAGGGCGACCGGCTCCTGCTCGACGTCTCGACGCTCGGCGCGAGCGCGCCGGCGGCCGCCGAGCGGCGCGTCACCTCGTTGAAGAGCCAGGAGCGGCGGGCGATCGAGGACGCGCTCCGCCAGACACGCGGGCGGGTCTCCGGTCCGCGCGGGGCCGCGGCGCTCCTCGAGCTGCCGTCGACCACCCTCGAGTCGAAGATCCAGCGGCTCCGCATCGACAAGCACCGCTTCCAGTCGGGACGCGATGCGCGCGGCCCGCGCGCCTGATTCGTTACGCCATACCGTAAATTTACGAAAAGGCGTAATACCATGCGTTCGTAAAGTCCCTGTAGATCAGGAGCTTGCGCGCAGCACGCGCTGGCATGCGGTTTGAAGCTGCCTTCGACCGGGGGCGCCCATGCTGAAGATCGAAACACTCCACGAGAGTCCGCGGGACGTCACGCTCGCGCTGTCCGGCGCGCTGACCACCGAGAGTCTTCCCCTCCTGCGGCACATCCTCGCCGAGAACTCCCGAGCGGGCCGGGCGGTCACGCTCGACCTCGGCGAGCTCGTCCGGGCCGACCGCGACTGCGTCGATCTCCTCGTGCGCGGCCCCGGGAGGCGCGCGCGGCTCGTCCGCTGTCCCAACTACCTCAGGGAGTGGTGCCGGGCGGAGGGAACCGACGCCGGCCGCCGCGGATCGCTCGCGGTCGCGGGCTTGCTCCTTCTCGCGTCGTCGATCGCCGCCGGCGAGGATCTCACGCTGTCGCTCTCGGACGCGGTCGGCCGCGCGCTCTCGGAGGGCACGGCCGCGCGCATCGCGGCGCAGAACGTGGAGACCTCGTCCGCCCAGGCCCTCCAGGTCCGGTCGAGCCTCCTGCCGACCGTCACGGGCCAGATCCAGGGCGGCAACGAGTCGATCAACCTCGCCACGCTCGGGTTTCCGAACGGTTTCAACGGAACGCCCGTCGTGGGCCCGTTCAACCTGCTCGTGTTCCAGGTCTCGGCGGCGAGCCAGATCGTCGACATCGCCGCGCGCCGCCGCTGGAAGGCCGCGCAGCAGGGCACCGCGGTCACGGAGGTCGAGCGCCGCCGCGCGGAGAACGACGTCGCGGCCGCGGTGGCGACGCTCTACGTCCTCCTCCAGAGCGCGGAGGCGAGCGTCCAGACGGCGCAGGCCAACGTGACGCTGTTCACGAAGCTGCGCGACCTCGCCGAGGACCAGCGGCGCGCCGGGGTCGCGACGAAGGTGGACTCGACGCGCGCCGAGGTTGCGCTCGCGCGCCAGCGCCAGGCGCTCCTCGTCGCCGAGAACCAGCGCAACGCGACGCGCCTCGCGCTCCTGCATGCGATCGGCGCCGATCAGTCCCTGGGCGTCCGCCTCGCCGACGCGCTCCAGGCGAGCGACGACCCGGCGCCGGCGGTGGGCTCGGCCCTCGAGGCCGCGCGGCGCGACCGGCCGGAGCTCCAGTCGATCGCCGCCCGCCTGGTCGCCGAGGACCTGACGATCTCGGCGGAGAAAGCCGAGCGCCTTCCGACGTTCTCCGCGCAGCTCCAGGGCGCGTACAGCGGCGACCGGGCCAACGACCTCTGGTGGACGCGGCAGATCGTCGGCCTCGTGTCCGTGCCCATCTACACCGGCGGCCGCATCGCGGCGCGGGTCGCCGAGGCGAAGAGCCGGCGGCGCGAGCTCGATTACGAGAAGACCGAAACGGAGCGCCAGGTCGAGGAGGAGGTGCGGCGCGCCATCCTCGCCTACGAGAGCGCGCGCGACCGCTCGCGCGTCGCGGTCGAGAACGAGCGCCTCGCCGAGGAGGAGCTCGGCCTCTCCCGCGACCGGTTCGAGAACGGCGTCACGTCCTCGATCGAGGTCGACAACGCGCAGGCCTCGCTCGTGACCGCGCAGGCCGACCGCATCGCGGCCGCCGCCGACCAGCAGCGCGCGCGTTACGACCTGTGGCACGCCACGGGTCAGATCCGGGAGCTCATCCCGGGAGGCCGCTCGTGAGCCAGGAAACGACGACGGAAGAGAGGGAGAAGACGATGGAATCCAGCCGTGCCCCCGCCGCGCGCGTCCCAAAGCCGGCCGAGGAGACGCCCGCACCTCCGCCCGCGCCGAAGGCGAAGGGAGGCCCGCGCCGCCTCGTGCTGCTCGGCGTTCTCGCCGCCGGCCTGATCGCGGGAGGGATCTGGGGCTGGCGCGAGATCTCGTTCTACCGGATCCACGTCGAGACGGACGACGCCCAGGTCGAGGCGCACATCGACCCCGTTCTGCCGAAGATCGCGGGCTTCGTCGAGAGGGTGCTCGTCGACGACAACCAGAGGGTCAAGCAGGGGGACCTGCTGCTGACGATCGACGCGCGCGACTATCGCGCGCGGGCGGCGACCGCGGCGGCGGACCTCCAGAACGTGCGCGCGGCCGTCCTCGTCGCGCGCTCGTCGGTCCAGGCCGCGGAGACGAACCGCGAGAAGACGGCGGCGGACTTGAAGCGCTACGCGGCGCTCCGTCAGAAGGAGGAGGTCTCGCAGCAGCAATACGACGCCGCGAAGGCGGCCGCCGACGCGGCCGAGGCGCAGGTGCGGGCGGAGCTCGGTCAGGTCGAGGCGGCCGAGGCGAAGGTCCGCCAGAAGCAGGCGGACCTCGAACTGGCGCGGCTCCAGGAGTCGTACGCCGAGGTATCGGCGCCCTCGACCGGCACGGTCTCGCGCAAGAGCGTCGAGGTCGGGCAGTACGTCCAGGCCGGTCAGCCGCTCCTCGCGATCGTCTCCGACGAGCAGCCCTGGATCGTCGCCAACTTCAAGGAGACCCAGCTGAAGAAGATGCGCGTCGGCCAGCCGGTCACGATCGAGGTGGACGCCTACCCCAAGCGGCCGTTCCGCGCGAAGGTCCAGTCGATTGCCGCCGCGACCGGCGCGAAGTTCGCGCTCCTGCCGCCCGACAACGCGACCGGCAATTTCACCAAGGTGGTCCAGCGCGTTCCGGTCAAGATCGTTCTGGACGAGCCGCCCGACCCCGCGCACCCGCTGCGCGCGGGCATGAGCGTCACGGCGACCGTGGACGTCCGGAGCTAGGGACACCGGACGGATGTCCGAAAGCGGGGCCCGGAAGTGGATCATCACGCTGACGGTGATCCTCGCCTCCGTCATCGAGCTCGTCGACACGTCGATCGTCAACGTCGCGCTGCCGCAGATGATGGGCAACCTCGGCGCGACGCTCGACGAGGTCGCCTGGGTCGTGACGGCCTACGTCGTCGCGAACGTGATCGTCGTGCCGATGGCGGGATGGCTGTCGGCCAAGTTCGGCCGGCGCAACTACTTCGCGGGTTCGATCGTCCTCTTCACGGTCGCGTCCTTCTTCTGCGGACACGCCACCAACATCTGGGAGCTCGTGACGTTTCGCTTCATCCAGGGGATGGGCGGCGGCGCGCTGCTCGCGACGTCGCAATCGATCCTCGTCGAGACCTTCTCCCCGGAGGAGCTCGGCCTGGCCAACGGACTCTTCGGCCTCGGCGTCGTCGTCGGTCCCACGATCGGACCGACGCTCGGCGGCTGGATCACCGACAACTACTCCTGGCCGTGGATCTTCTACGTGAACCTGCCGATCGGCATCGTCGCGACGCTCCTGACGCTGTCCTTCATCCGGGACCCCGAGCACAAGCGGGAGGTGGGCGGGGTCGACTGGGCCGGGATCCTGTTCCTGGTCGTCGGCATCGGGTCGCTGCAGATCGTGCTCGAGCGCGGCGAGCGCGACGACTGGTTCGCCGCGACCTACATCATCGTGCTGTCGATCGTCGCGGCGGCCGGCATCATCGCGTTCATCATCCGGGAGCTGACCGCGGAGCATCCGGTCGTGGACCTTCGCGTCCTGAAGGACCGGTCGCTCGCGGTCGGGACGGCGTTCACGTTCATCCTGGGCTTCGGCCTCTACTCGTCGGTCTTCATCTTCCCGGTGTTCGCGCAGACTCTCCTCGGATTCACCGCGATGCAGACGGGACTGATCCTCCTGCCCGGCTCACTCGCCACCGCCGTGATGATGCCGACCGTCGGGAAGCTCCTGCAGAAGAAGGTCCCGGCGCAGCTGATGAACGCGGCCGGATTCCTCTCGTTCTTCTACTTCACGCACCTGCTCTCGAAATCGACTCTCGAGTCGGGACGGCCCGACTTCTTCTGGCCGCTCATCTTCCGCGGCGTCGGTCTCGGGCTTCTCTTCGTGCCGCTGACCACCCTGGCGCTCTCGGGTCTCCGCGGGCCCGCGATCGCGCAGGGCGCCGGTCTGACCAACATGATGCGGCAGCTCGGCGGATCCTTCGGCGTCGCGCTGATCACGACGTACGTGACGAAGCGCTCCTGGACGCACCGCTCGAACCTGCTGCGGTACGTCTCCGAGTACGACCCCGCCGTGCGGGCGCGTCTCGACGCCATGACGCGCGGCATGATGGCCCACGGATCGACCCTCGCCCAGGCCCGCCAGCAGGCGCTGGCCGCGATGGAGGGGACGGTCGTCCAGCAGACGTTTCTTCTGACCTACATGGACGCGTTTCGAATCGTGGGGATCTTCTTCCTCGCGTGCATTCCCCTCCTCCTCCTCTTCAAGAGAGGACGGGGCGGGCCGGTCGCCGTCACCGCGCACTGAGGCGAAGGCCCGAGGGGGCCGTCACGCTGCCCGGATCAGCGGCTGCGGACGTGCGGTGCGAGCGGCTTCGGCCTCGGGAGCTGCCGCGATGGCTGCGCGAACTGCTGCGGCTCCGACCGCTGCTCTTGCGCGAACGGCCCCGGCTCGGGACCTCGTCTCCCTCGCGCCTCGCTTCCGAGAGCCCGATCGCGATCGCCTGCTTCCGGCTCGTCACCTTCTTACCCGAGCGTCCGGACTCACCCGCGCACCGGACGGCGAGCCACTCGAGGAGGAGCCCCCCGGAACGTGGCTACTCGGGCAGGTTTCCAACGGTGATATCAATTTCCGGGACGACGCGTCGAATTCCGGCCCGGCCGTTCGTGGTGGTGGTGAAGGCCGGCAATCAGCCCGCCTGAGAGACAACCGAAGGAGAGGACATGCCGCAATATCTGATTTCCGGTTACCTTCCCGACAACTTCGACCCATCCAGGATGACCGAAGCGATGGTCCGCGACATCCATGCGCTCAACAAGGAAATGATCGCTGCCGGCGTCCGGAAGTTCGCCTGCGGCCTGGGCCAGACGAAGTCGCTGAGGGTCCAGCCAAACGGTGAGGTCATCGTCACCGACGGGCCGTACATGGAGGCCAAGGAGCACATCGCCGGCCTTTCGATCGTGGAAACCGCCAATCTGGACGAGGCGCTGGCGTGGGCGCGGAAGGGCGCGAAAGCGTCCGGCATGCCGAGCGAGGTGCGGGAGATTTTCTTCGTGCCGGCCCCCGAAAAGGACTGAGCGGGGCCGGAGTTGTCCCGGTCCCCTAGTGTCGCGGGGGCGCCGCCGCCGCGGCGCGCTCGAGGAGGAGGCTCCGCTCGCGGGCGTTCTTCGTCAGCGCCGCTGCCCGCTCGAACTCGGCCCGCGCCTCGCTCCTGCGGCCGAGCTTCGCGAGAAGGTCGCCGCGCACGGCGGGAAGCAGGTGATAGGCGGCCAGCGAGGGCTCGGCCGCGAGCGGTTCGACGACGGCGAGCCCTTCCGCCGGGCCGAACGCCATCCCGACGGCGACCGCGCGGTTGAGCTCGACGACCGGAGAGGGAGCGACGCGGGCGAGCTCGCCGTAGAGGGATGCGATCCGCGGCCAGTCCGTGGCTGCGACGGTTGACGCCCTCGCGTGACATGCGGCGATCTCCGCCTGCAGGACGTACGGGCCGCGTCCGTTCGGCAGCCGGGCGGCGCGCTCGAGCGCCGCCAGGCCGCGGCCGATGAGCAGTTGGTCCCACAGCCCGCGATCCTGATCCGCGAGCAGGACCGGGTCGCCCGAGGGGCCGACGCGCGCGCGGAGCCGGGAGGCCTGGATCTCCATCAACGCGACGAGCCCGTGCACCTCCGGCTCGGCGGGCGCGAGCTCGGAGAGGACGCGACCCAGGCGCAGGGCGTCCTCGCAGAGCCCGGGGCGTGTGAGGTCTTCGCCGCCGGTCGCCAGGTAGCCCTCGTTGAAGATCAGGTAGAGGACCTCGAGGACCGATTCCAGGCGCGAGGCTCGCTCGGTCCCTCGCGGCACCTCGAACGGGACCTCCTTCTCCGCCAGCGTCTTCTTGGCGCGCACGATGCGCTGGGCGACGGTCGCCTCCGGGACGAGGAAGGCCCGCGCGATCTCGTCGGTCGAGAGCCCTCCGAGCAGGCGCAGCGTCAGAGCGACGCGCGCCTCGGTCGAGAGGACGGGATGGCACGCGGTGAACATCAACCGCAGCAGGTCGTCTCCGATGTCGTCGTCGATCGCGTCCTCGAGGTCTTTCACCGCCGCCTCTCGTCGCGCGTCGATCTCCCGGCCGAGGTCCCCGTGCTTGCGGTCCGCGACGGCGCGATGCCGGAGGATGTCGATCGCCCGGTGCTTCGCCGCCGCCATCAGCCAGGCGCCGGGTTTCTCGGGAATGCCGTCCCGCGGCCACTTCTCGAGCGCCGCGACGAGCGCGTCCTGCGCGAGATCCTCCGCGGCGCCGACGTCGCGCACGATTCGCGCGAGGCCGGCGATCAGCCGGGGCGACTCGATCCGCCAGACGGCGTCGATGACGCGGTGGACGTCCGGGTCGGCATCGGGGGCTTCCAAGGCCCCCGATTACAGCACGCTATTTCTGGAGCCCCGCGGGGCCGCGGCCGGCGCGCGCCACACCGCCGCGCAGAGGATCAGGGGCGGCGCGATCCACCACAGCGTCGCGACCGACCCCGTCATCGCGAGATCGAGAAGATGGCGCACCGGGTCGGCGTGGCGCCACATCATCAGGAAGTTCATCGGCCGAGTCCTCCTCCACTGAGACGTCGAACCAGCCGGCCCGAAATCGACGAGCCCAGTGAAGGAATCGACCCGCGCGGGGGCGGCGGCGACGCGAGGCCGCCGCTACGACGTCATCCCCCTGTCCCGGCGGAACTTCTCGAATCTCTCGCGGTGCTCGGGCGTCATGCTGTCGCCGAAGTCCTCGGCCTCGAACACCGGCCGGATCTCGACCTCCCCGTCCTCGAAGGGAGCCCGCTTCAGCCACTCGACGGCTTCTTCCATCGACTTGACCTGCCACAGCCAGAAGCCCGCGACGAGCTCCTTCGTCTCGGCGAACGGCCCGTCGATGACCGTCTTCTTTCCCCCCGAAAAGCGGACCCGCTTGCCCTTGGAGCTCGCCCGGAGTCCGTCCATCGCCAGGATGACCCCGGCCTTCAACAGCTGCTCGTTGAACTTGCCCATCTCCGCGACGGCCTTCGGATCCGGCAGCGCACCCGCCTCCGACTCCTTCGTCGCCTTCACCAGCACCATCACGCGCATTTCGCTACTCCTTTCGATCGACGGCCTTTCCCGGACGGCCTTCGCCCGGGCCGACCCTCGCTCTGTTACCACGTCGGGCGAGGCAGGCCCGAATCGACACGGGATGAAGTCGGCCACCCGGGTCGATCGGGCAGGCATCGATCGCTTCTTTCGCCTGCGGCGTCTCCCGCGGTCAGCGCAACCCGTCGACGACGTAGAGCCGGGAGAGGCTGCGCATGAAGCTGTAGCAGTAGCACCTGCCGTCGGGCGTGAGTTGGACGCTGCCGATCGAATCCGCGCCTGTCTGATCGGCCAGCACGATCTGCTTCCAGGCGAAGCGCTTGCCGGACGCGAGGTCGAGCCGGTCGATGCGAAGAGGCAGGCTCCCCGAAGCCAGGAACAGGCTCGTCCCGCTCGCATCGAAGCGGATGACGTATTCGCCCGCCTGTATGCCCGGGATGGGACGGGGCTCGCCGCCGTCGATCGGGTAGAGAGCCCATTGGCCGCTTTTCGTCTCCAGGGCGGCGACGAGCTTGCCGTCGGGGGAAATTCGCCCTCCCGCGGTTCCTTCGGGTGTGACTGGCCGGGGCGGGCCGCCATCCAGGTCGCGCACGTACACCCGAGACGGGCGCCCCGGGGCTGCCGCCTCGATGATCAGCCTTCTCCCATCCGGAAACCACCTCGCGTTTTTGTAGTCGAGGCTCTTGTCCTGGATCGTCTTCGACTCGCCCGGTCCCACCGGAAGCAGAACGAGCCGGTCCGGCCAGACCTGCAAGGCCCACTTCTTGTCGGGAGAGAGGTCCCGGGCCATCTCGCCGTCCCCGAGCCGCACGGCAGGCGCGGACCCGTCGGTCTTGCGCATGTAGGTTGCGCCCTTCGCTCCGGCGCCGGCACCCCCCTCGGTGAAGAGAAGATCCTGCCCATCGTCAGAGAGCGCCTGGCCGTCCGAAAAATCGAGCCAGGTCACATCGACCTCGCGCGACGCTCCCGGCGGCAGGCACATCATCGTCATCGGCCAGTCGTCGCTTTGCACGAGCACTCGCCCGTCGCGGGCGATGTCCCTCACGATCAGCAGCTGCGGGGTCTGGGCCACCGTGCGCCGTACACCGGACAGAGAGACGGCGTAGAGCTCGATGACCCCCAGACTGCCGCCGCCCTCCCGGGCCGAAAACCAGATCTCGCCCGTCGTCGGGTGCCACGCGAGGGACATCCCGGTGTTCCATCCCTCCGAGAGGATCGTCTTCTTGCCGGTCAAATCCACGACACCCACGGCATCGACGAAATGTCCCCGCCTCTCGAGGAACGCGATCCGCCGACCGTCGGGCGAAAATCGGAGGGCGTGGACCCGGCCTTCGGCCGACGCCGGCACGAGGACCTTTCCGACCGGAAACTCGAGCCGGCCCTCGCGAACGACGGCGAGACGATCTCCGCCCGGCTCCCAGTCCGCAGCGACTTCGTCCGGATGCCGGGCCTCGACGAGCTGACGCGGCGCCCCGCCCGCCAGCGACGCCTCGGCGATCACGTAGGGATCTCCGTCGAGCAGAAGCGCGAGCTTGCCGGAGCCCGAGATCGAGAGGATGCCGGAGTCGTTCGGGAGCGGGAGCGCGGTGGATTCCGTGCTGTCGAGACGAGTCGAATACATCCGCACCGCCTGACTCCCCTGTCCCCAGGCCGCCGAGTAGAGGACGGTTCTTCCGTCGGGCGCGAAGCGGGCGTTGAAGAGATACCCGCGGCGGAAAGTCAGGGGGCGGTAGACCGGCGGTCCCGGCGGGGGCTTTCGTGTCGCGACGACGCCGGCGATCGCGCCCAAGACGAGGGCCACCGCCGCCACCAGGGCGACGACGCTGCGGAGGCTCCGGCGCGGAACCGGGGCGGCGACGGCGGCAGCCGCGGCACCCGACAGGCTCGCCTCGGAGAGGCCGTCCCTGAGCCGCAACAGATCGCGGGCGAGATCCTTCGTCGAGGCGTAGCGCTCCTCCGGATCCTTGGCGAGGCACCGTTCCACGATCCAGCGAAGCGCCAGAGGGGCTGCGGGCGCCGCGGAGGAGAGCGGCTCGGGCTCCTCGCGAATGATCGCGGTCATGGTCTCCGGAGCGCTCGGCCGCGCAAAGGCTCGACTGCCGGCAGCCATCTCGTAGAGGATCGCGCCGAGAGAGAACTGGTCCGAGCGGAAGTCGAGCGCTCCACCGAGCGCCTGCTCGGGCGACATGTAGCCGACGGTGCCGAGCACGACGCCGGCCTCCGTCGCGGCCGATACGGTGGGCGACTCGGTCAGCTCGCCGCTCTCGGCCGCCGGAGAGGTCAGCTTGGCGAGGCCGAAGTCGAGGATCTTGACGATCCCGTCACGCGTGACCATCACGTTCTCGGGCTTCAGGTCGCGGTGGACGATCCCGGTGGCGTGGGCTCGGGAGAGACCGTCCGCGATCTGGGACCCGATTCCGAGAAGCTTCTTCAGCGGCAGCGCTCCAGCGGCGAGGAGCCCGCGCAGCGTCTCCCCTTCGACGCGTTCCATCGCGATCCAGGGGACGCCGTCCGTCGCCCCGATGTCGAAGACCGTGACGATGTTGTGGTGGTTGAGCGCCGAGGCCGAGCGGGCCTCCTTCTCGAAGCGCCTCAGCCGTTCCTGGTTCTCGGCGAGCTCAGCCGGCAGCACCTTGATCGCGACCTCGCGGCCGAGGCGCGTATCGCGCGCCCGATAGACCTCGCCCATCCCCCCGGCGCCGAGCGGCGACAGGATTTCGTAGGGGCCGAGGCGGGTACCCGCGGAAAGAGCCATCGAACTTGGCAGAAAACTCTACACCGTGGTTACGAGAGTAATTGTTCGGGGGGGGTAGCGGCTCCCCACATAGTTCTCAGTTGGAACCTTTTCGGGGGCTGGCTACGGGAGATTGGAAGCCTTCGCCCCCCGGCTCGAGGCTGGACTACCGATCAGGGCGACGATTCTGAAGTCTCAGGCGACTAGCGGCGGCAGCGTCACTGGGCCGGCTTCTCGTGCATCCGCCGTTCGAGCTCGCGTCCCCAGCCGAGCACGACGTTGAGCTCGGCGACGGGGCTGACCGGCTGCGCGTTCTGGATGAGCAGGAAGTGTTTGGCGTCCGGAGTCACCTCGTAGTAGCGGCCGGAATCGAAGCAATTGCACGGGAACAGGAGCTCCGGCCGACCGACCGCGAGAGCCTGGCCGCCGTCCACCGTGACGCGCATGATCCTGTCGTTTTCGAAATAGAAGAGCTCTCGTCCGTCTCGAGACCACTCCGGCCGGGCGCCCCCTTCCGTCGAGACCTGCCATTTGCCGCCGGGGCCCGGAAAGGGACGCAGGTAGACCTCGCTCCGGCCGGATTCGTTCGATTCGTAGGCGATCCAGCGGCCGTCTGGCGAGAACTCTCCGAACCATTCCCGAAACGAGGAGCGCACGAAGGGATAGGGCTTGCGGTCTCCCCCCATGGGAAGAATCCAGATGTCGACCCCGGTCTTCGGATCCTGTTCGCCGAAAGCCAGAAAGCGGCCGTCAGCAGACCACGAGGTGGCGAATAGCCAGTTCTTGCGAGCCAGCAGCAGCTCTTCCGGACCGCTCCCGTCTACGGGCGTCCAGTAGAGGCCCCACAGGCCGTTTCGCAGCGACGTGTAGACGACCCGCTTCCCGTCGGGCGTCCAGAGTGGGTCGCGGTTGTCGTTTTCGAACGTCAGCCGCGTCAGAGTTCCGCGATCGAGTTGGTGGACCCAGATGTTCCAGGTTGCGCCCTCGACGGTCATGGCGATCTCGCGCCCGTCCGGCGAAAGAGAAAGATCTTCGTAGGAATTCGCGTCCGCGGTGACCACCGTGGAAACGCCCTTCCGGTCCGCCATCACGATCCGTCTCTTGACGGCCGTGCGCGCTCCGGCGACGTAGGCGAGCACGCCGCTCCTCGAAACGGCAAACTGCTCCATTCCGGACGCGGAGTCGGGCATGACTCCCTCGACGACCGGGAAAGGCTGGCCCAGCAGTTTCAGGCCATGCGGATCGAACGGCGCGGCCAGGATGGCGCCGGAGCGGCCGAACACGACGAACCCGGGCTCCACATAGCGGGGGTTCGTGCCCTGGGAAATGATCACCTCCGACTTGCCCGTCTTGAGGTCGAGCACCGCGATGTGGGCCTGGCTCGCTTGAAAACCTCCCACGCCCGCAAAGAGAATCCCCTCTCCGCCCGGAAGCGATTCGGGTTGCAGAATTCCGCCGCGCGATGCATCGGGCTTGACGATCTCGACGCACTTTCCGCCCGACGGGGCGGCGCGCGTCAGACTCCCGTTCGTCGACGGAACGAGGATGCTTCCGTCGTCGGCCCACGCACCGACTCCGAGGTCTGAAACCGGCGAGTCGCAAACCGGTTGGGCAGGCCCTCCCGACACGGCCATCTTCTGGAGCTTTCCTCCGACGAGGTATGCCACCCACTGACCATCGGGAGAGAAGAAGGGCGCCAACGCGCCTTCGGTATCGGGGAGCTCCCTGGGCTCGAAAGAGCCTAGGGACCGCAAGTAGAGCGCGCTCTTCCCGGACTCCTTCCTGGCGACGTAAGCCATCTCCGCTCCGTCGCGCGACAACGCGAAGTTCGGCAGGTCTTGCACCACCATCGCCTGCCCCCGCGGGAGGGTGACGTTGAGCCGAACCGTGGAGTCCCTCGCCGATCGCCCGTGACGCATCGCGGCGACTCCCGCGACGAGCCCGGCACCGACCGCCACCCCCGCCAGCGCCGCCGCCACCATCCGCCCCCGCCCGGCACGCCTCGAAATCAGTCCCGGGGCAACCTCCGAGTGGGCGGCGATGAGACTCGCTGGACCCTCTTCGATCGCGATGCGGGCTTCCCCGACGTCGCGCAGCCGCCGCTTCGGGTCCCGTTCGAGACAGCGTTCGAGCAGCCGCCGGATCGCCGGGGGCGTTCCGGCAGGCAAGGTTGCCCAGTCGATGTCCGCTCGGAGAACCGCCGCCAGCGTGTCGGATACCGTTTCACCGTGGAAGAGGCGCTTGCCCGTGAGCATCTCCCACAGGACGCAGCCAAACGCCCAGATGTCGGAGCGCTTGTCGGCCGGCCTTCCACGCGCCTGCTCCGGCGACATGTACGCCGCCGTCCCCAGGATCACCCCTGCCTGAGTTGCCGCCGCCGTGATCGTCGGCGAACGCGTCACATCCGGCGACGAGGCTCCCGAGACAGGATCGAGCGCCTTCGCCAGGCCGAAGTCGAGGATCTTGACCTTCCCGTCCCCGGTCAGCTTGACGTTGGCGGGCTTCAGGTCTCGATGGATGATTCCTCGCTCGTGCGCGTAGTCGAGCCCCTCCGCGATCTCGCGAGCGATCGGAAGAGCCTCCGCGACAGGAACCGGCCCCTCCGCAATCCGATCCTCGAGCGTCGGCCCTTCGACCAGCTCCATGACCAGAGCCAACGCGCCACCCGATTCCTCGACGCCGTGAATGGTCGCGATGTTGGGATGGTTGAGCGAGGCCAGCACCTGCGCCTCGCGCTCGAACCGCGCCAGCCGCTCGCGATCTCTCGCCACGGACTCTGGCAGAACCTTGATCGCCACCTCGCGCTTGAGCTTGGCGTCGCTCGCCCGATACACCTCGCCCATTCCGCCCGCTCCGAGCGGCGCGAGGATCTCGTAGGGGCCGAGACGAGTCCCGGCTGAGAGTGTCATCGAACTGCCGAAAGACTACACCGCGCCTCTCGGGTCCGAGGCTCGGAGACTAGTGGCTCCTCAGGTAGGATTTGAAACTTCCGCTTTCTCCGAAAACCTGAGGATTTCGGCGGTTCTTTCTGAGTCGGCGGCCCTTTTTTCTGAGAGTGCTTGAGGTGGGGTCGATCTTCAGCCAGCCGGGCGAGAGGAAGTACGCGACCTGGCCGCTTGGGGGCCAACCATCGCTGTCACGTTCTCCCCTTCTCAACCACTCTTCAACTGAAGGCGGCCTGTCCGGTTCTTCCCGTCGTTTTCGTCTTTAAGGGAAAGGGGGGGCATGCGATCTGCGGTACCTCCCAAGAAGGTGAGTGGATGATGAGCGGGTTCGTCTCCTCGAGGTGCGTTGTCGGAAGCGCCTTGCGATTGAGTGCTTTCATGGCGACCGCCCTCGCCATCGCCGTCCCGAGTGGCGCGCAGCCATCGCAGTTCCAGCTCGTCGACGGCTTTTCGACCGTTTTCGACGGCTTCCGGAACATTCTCGTCGGCTCCGACGGGAACCTCTACCTTCCGACCGTGGAGGGGTCCGTTTTTCGAATCAGCCCATCCTGCGCGGCCGAGAACATCCACGACTTCCACTGGCAAAACCCGGGCTCCATCGACACGCTGCTTCAGGGCCTCGACGGAAACCTCTACGGCACGATGACCCCTTACCTCGAGCCGACGAATTTCTTCCGCATGGACCTCGCCGGAAACGTCCAGCTCCTTTATCAGTACCCCTCCGGAGTCTCGACCACCGACCTGATCCAGGCCAGCGACGGCAACTTCTATGGGGTGACACCCACTCACTGCACGCAGGTCACGTGTACGCCTCCGCCCTTTCCTCACTGCCACTGCACTCAATCCGGAGGTGGAACGATCTACAGACTCGACGCTCAGTACAACTTGACGACACTGATCACGCTCGGGCCTGAGACCGCCGTCACCAATCTCCTTCAGGGCCTGGACGACAACTTCTACGGAGCGTTGAACTCGACGGGCGGCGGTTTCGGGGAGATCTTTCGGATGGATGCCTCCGGCAACTACACGACGGTTCACGCCTTCGACTGCGACACGGATGGCAACGTTCCGGACTCGCTCGTCCAATCCAGCGACGGCAATCTCCATGGCACGACCCTGGCTTGCGGTCCGACCGAGGGGGGAACGGTGTTTTCGATGGACCTGGCCGGGAATATCACGACTCAACGTCCGTTCGGTCCCGCCTTCGTGGGTAACAAGGGAGTCCTGCAGTCGGCCGACGGCAATCTCTACGGATGGACGACGAACGGCGGAGCCAATGGACTCGGGGAGATCTTCCGCGTCGATGCGTCGGGAAACCTCTCGACACTCTTCGATTTCTTCGACGCCAACGTCGCCTATCCCGGGGGCCTGGTCCAGACGGCCGATGGTGACTTGTGGGGTCTTCTGAGCTCCAACTTCTTCGGCCAAGACGCCGTGTTCCGCCTGACCTCGACGACCCTCGCGATCAACTCTATTGTTCCGAGCTCGGGGCCATACGCGGACTTTACGAGTGTGTACATCCTGGGTGGCGGCTTCGTTCCCGGCGCGAGCGTGACGACCGACGGCGCGCCGGTCCCCCTCGGCGCCGTCCTGGACCCGAACATTATTAGCGGGAATTTTCGCCCCGCACTCGGGCCAGGGACCCTCAACGACGTCACGATTACGAATCCGGGCTCTCCGGGACCTTCGGTGACTTTGACCGGAGGATTCTTCGCCGACTTTCTCGACGTTCCCCAGTCTGACGTGTTTCACGATGCTGTCGAACGGATCTTCCGCGACGGGATCACCGCCGGGTGTACGGGGGGCTACTACTGTCGCGACTACCCGTTGCTCCGCGACCAGATTGCCGTCTTTCTGCTGAAAGCGGAACACGGTCCGACCTACATTCCCCCGTCTTGCACCGGCCAATTCCTCGACGTTCCCTGCCCCTCCCCGTTCGCCGATTGGATCGAGGCATTTTCGGCCGAGGGAATTACCGGCGGCTGCGGCGGCGACAACTTCTGTCCCTCGGACCCCGCGACGCGTGCTGAGGTCGCCGTCTTCCTTCTCAAGGCGAGGCATGGCTCCGGGTACGTGCCGCCTGTTTGTTCGGGCCTCTTCGTGGACGTGCCGTGCCCGAGCACTTTCGCGAACTGGATCGAAGAGCTTTACGCGGAAGGAATCACCGGCGGGTGTCAGGCGAGCCCGCTTCTCTACTGCCCGAACGACTCGCTCAATCGCGGGCAGGCCGCTGCGTTCCTGGTGAACACCTTCGTTCTACCGTGACGATCTGCTGAGTCAACGGCAGGGTCTCCTGAGGCGTTTTCTGAGAGTTGCCCGCGGAACCGACCTTTTCCTACTTCGAAAACGAAATGACGCTGGAGGACCAGAGCTCCCCGCAGCCTATGGTCGTTCGCGGAAAAAAGAAGCAGTGGCTCCTCAGGTAGGATTTGAACCTACAACCCTCCGGTTAACAGCCGGATGCTCTGCCATTGAGCTACTGAGGAAAAGAGCGGATCGGGGAGAGTAGCGGACTCCATCCGGGGAGTCAACCGCGCCTCCGCCGCGCGCTCGATCCCAGCGACTACTTCTTCGCCGCCGCGCTCTTCGTCTCGAAGAGGACGAGGTACTTGCCGTAGCCCTCGACCTCGAGACGGTCGACCGGCACGAACCGCAGCGCGGCCGCGTTGATGCAGTAGCGCAGCCCCGTCGGCGGCGGGCCGTCGGTGAAGACGTGGCCGAGGTGGGAGTCGGCGTGCGCCGAGCGCACCTCGATGCCGAAGAAGACGCTCCCCTTGTCCGCCTGCTTGACGTTGTCGAGCGGCTTCCAGAAGCTCGGCCACCCGGTGCCCGAGTCGTACTTCTCGAGCGAGGAGAAGAGCGGCTCGCCCGAGACGATGTCGACGTAGATGCCGGCGGCCGTCGTGTGCGCCATCGCGTTCGAGAACGCGGGCTCGGTGCCGGAGTGCTGCGTCACCTGGTACTGGAGCGGTGTCAGCCTCTTCTGCAGCTCGGCGTCGGACGGCTTGACGAACGTCGACGCGTTCCACGCCTTCGCCGCCGGCGCGGGCGTCGGCGCGCCCGGCGCTCCGGCGATCAGCGCGGCGAGCACGATCGCGATCATGGCTTCTCCTTCGGCGGCGTCCCCCAGATCTGCTCCAGGAGCTCGTCGCGGCCGCAGCCCTTCCGGTACAGCCCGTACCGGAACGGATTCTTCTTCGCGTAGTCCTGGTGGTACTCCTCCGCCGGCCAGAACGTCGAGGCCGGAAGGATCTGCGTGACCACCTTCTTCTTCGCCGTCTGTTCGATCTTTTCCTTCGAGGCCTCCGCCGCGGCGCGCTGCGCGTCGTCGTGCACGAAGATCGCGGTGCGGTACTGCGGGCCGTTGTCGCAGAACTGGCCGTACGGCGTGAACGGGTCGACGTTGTGCCAGTAGGTGTCGAGGATCTTCTCGTACGAGATCTTCCTCGGGTCGTACGTGATCTCGATCGACTCGAAGTGCCCCGTCGCGCCGGACGAGACCTGCTCGTAGGTGGGATGCGGCGTGGTGCCGCCCGTGTAGCCCGCGATCACGGACTTCACGCCGGGCAGCTCCTCGAACTCCCCCTGCATGCACCAGAAGCAGCCGCCGGCGAACGCGGCCTTCGCGACCGGCGCGAGGGCGGGCTTGGTCGACGCGGTCCGCGCGGGCGCCGGCGTCTGTCCCAGGACGCAGTGGGACGCGAGCACCGCGGCCAGCGCGACGATGCCGATCCGGACGATCCACTTCATGAACGACCTCCCCGAACTCTCACCCGGCGTAACAGAAGCCCATTCCCGCGGGAGCGCTCCCGTTCAGTACGTCCCTCAGCCCCCCGCCGGATTCCACTGAGCCCATGCGACCTTCCACGCGCCGCCCTCGTTCGTCAGGCGCAGGTCGAAGTCGTAGACGGCCGAGGAAGGCACGAGACCGTCGAGGCCCCCGATCCTCCGAGGCTGGCCGGACAGCCTCGCCCGGAATCGCGCCCGCGCGGCCTCCGGTCCGCCGCGCTCGATCCGGACGTCCTCGAGCCGGACGTCGAGAATCTCGTACGCCGCGAAGTACCGCTCGACGAGGGCGCGCGCCTCGTCGCGGCTCGACCCGTCCGCGGCCGAGAATCCGGGCGCGATGCGGTCGAACAGCGCGCCGGCGTCGCGCGCATCGGCGCCCTTCACGAGCGCGTCGAGCGTCGCGCGCACCGGGTCCTTCGGCGTGCCGCAGGCGAGCGAGAGGAGCGAGAGAGCCGCGGTGATCCGGATCGTGTGCCTCATGGCCCCATTGTCTCTTCGGTAGGATGCCCGACGTGACTCCGGAGTTGCAGGCGCTCGCGGACGAGCACCGGTCGCTCGACGAGCTCTTCGGCCGGTTCCTCGCGGCGGCCACGAACGGCGATGCGGCGGCGGCGGGCCGGGCCATCGGCGGCTTCGACGACGCGCTCCGGCGCCACACCGCGCTCGAGGAGGAGAAGCTGCTCGCGCCGGTCCCCGGAAAGCTCGCGGCCGCCGAGAACGAGACGCCCGGCGAGCGGCTCCGCCGCGAGCTGCGGCTCGAGCACGTCCAGGTGCGGGAGCTGTCCGCGATGATCCGCAGGCTCCTCGACGGGCGCGGCGACGTCGCCGGCGCGCTCCGGCTCGCGGGCAATCTCGCGCGCCGCTGGGACGCGCACACGGCGCGCGAGGAGCGCGAGCTCTTCTCCGGCCGCTAGGCGGCGCGGCCCGGGAGTCCCTCGATCCGCCGGTAGATCACGTAGGAGTAGACGACCGGAACCAGGCTCGCGACGACGAGCACCCCGATGGTGGACCAGAGCGGGAGGCCGACGAACGCCGAGGCCGCCATCAGGAGTCCGGCCGCGACGAAGAGCTTTCCCGCCAGCCGATGCGTGCGGAGCCAGACCTCCTCGCTCGCGAGGGTCCACGGCGTGCGGATGCCGACGAAGAAGTTGCGCGTCACCTTGCCGAGCAGGTTCCCGATGACGGCGAAGAGGATCCCGAGCGCGACGAAGATGGGTGTCTGGGACATCTCGCCGCCGTGTTGAGCGGCGCGCAGCACGAGCGCGCCGATGGTCGCCATCAGGGCGAGGATCGTGACCTTCAGGATTCCCCAGGCCCGCAGGAACGGCTCCATCTCGAAGCCGCGCGGCGAGATCTTCGGCAGCACGAGGAAGAGAAGCCACATCCCCGCCATCAGCAGCGGCAGGAGGTACGCGCCCCAGAACTTCGGCATCCAGCCGTTGACTTGCCCGGCGGCGTTCCAGTGCGTCGGCATCGGATCGGGCAGGCTCGCGTACTGGACCGTCACGGCGAAGAACGCCGCGGCGACGAGCAGGAATCCCAGGACGTCGGACATGCGCTTCACGAGACACCTCCATCGGACTTCTCGACGCGGAAGAGATCGGCGAGGCTCGACGCGACGTCTTCGAACACGCTCGTATTGAGCGAGTACACGATGCGCTGGCCGCGGCGCTCGGAGCGGATCAGGTCCGCCGCCTTGAGCACGCCGTAGTGGTGCGAGAGCGACGCCATCGAGATCGGGAACTCCTCGGCGATCTCGCCGGCGCTGCGCGAGCCGCCCTTCAAGAGCGCGAGGATGCGCCGGCGGTTCGGATCGGCGAGAGCGCGAAAGACTTCCGAGCGAAGCATTTGATATTTAGCCTTCGATCTAAATATACGGCATCCGGAATGGGAAAGTTTCCGCTGCCGACAAATCACCCCTCATCAGTGGTTTGCTGACCGATCGCGGTCACCCGCACGGTCCGCTCGCGAGGCCCGTCCAGCTCGATGAAGAAGATGCCCTGCCAGCGGCCGAGGGCCGGCTTCCCGCCGTCGCACGGCAGAAGGCAGGAGACGCCGATCGCCTCGGAGAGGAAGTGCGCGGCGGAGTTCCCCTCGCCGTGATCGAACCGCACGTCCGGCACCCAGGCGGCCAGCGCGCGCTCGATGTCGCCCGTCACGTCCGGGTCCCAGGCTTCGCCCACCGTCACCGCGGCGGTCGTGTGCGGCACGGACACGAGCACGGCCGCGGGTCGCCCGAGCGCGTCGCACGCGCGCGCGACCTCCTTCGTGACGTCGCGCCGCTCGATCTTCCGCGACGTCTTCACCCGGAACTCCGACGCGCTCCGCATCGCTCGAGTCTAAGGCGATATCCTCGCGCGGCGGGAGAACGCCGCGAGAAAGCGCGTCGCGGGAGAACGCCGCGTCGAAACTCCCCGCCCGGCAGAAGGAGCTCATGGAAGGCACGTCTTCGCGTTGGCGCGGGGTCCTCCCCGCGGTCCTGCTCGCGGCCCTGTTCGTCTATGCGGCGTGGCCGTGGCTGCCCTTCGCCCGCGCGGAGCGCAATCCGCCGACGATCGTCTTCTACGGGTTCTCGATCCTCGCCGACGCCTTCCACGACGGAATCTTCCCGGCCTTTCAGAAGGTATGGGCCGCGGAGGGCGGCGGCCGCGTCGAGTTCGCGTCCTCCTTCGGCGGCTCCGGCACCGTCACGAACCAGATCGTGATGGGAGTTCCCGCGCAGGTCGCGCTCCTCTCTCTCGAGAGCGACGCCGACCGCCTCGCCGACGCCGGCGTGATCCCGCGCGACTCCTGGAAGCGCCTGCCGAACGCGGGCGTGCTGAACCTGACGCCGTTCGTCATTCTCGTCCGTCCCGGCAACCCGCTCGGCATCCGCGGCTTCGAGGACCTCGGGAAGCCCGGCGTCCGCGTCGTCCACCCCGACCCGATGACCTCCGGCGGCGCCAACTGGGCCGTCGTCGCCGAGTACGGCTCCGGCTTCCGCGGCTCCCCCGGCGGACCCGCGGCGGGAGTGGCGGTGCTCGCCGGCGTCTGGAAGAACGTCGTCGCGCAGGCGGCGTCCGCGCGCGCCGCGCGCACCCAGTTCGAGAACGGGTTCGGCGACGCGCTGGTCACCTACGAGCAGGACGCGCTCTTCGACAAGAGCCGCGGGAGGCTGCGCGCGGACGTCGCGTATCCGCCGCGGACGATCCTCTCGGAGCACACGCTCATCGTGGTCGACCGCAACATCCGTCCGCGCGAGCGGGCGCTCGTCGACCGCTTCGTGCGCTTCCTCTGGAGCGAGGAGGCGCAGAAGGTGTTCGTGCGCTTCGGATTCCGCAGCGTGCGGCCGGAGCTCGACGCCGCGAACCCCGGGTTCGGGAGCATCGCCGACCCGTTTCGCATCGCGGACTTCGGCGGCTGGAAGCGGGCGCGCCGCGAGATCGTCGAGGGCGTCTGGAAGGACCGCGTCATGAAGGCCACGCCGAACCGATGACGTCGCCGAGCGCCCCGTCGGCGCCGCGGGCGGCGGTCCCGGTCGGGATCGTCCTGCTCGTGCTGCTCCCGCTCATCCTGATGCCGCTCTCGGCGATCTTCATCTTCGCGTTCCGGGGCGGCGCGGACGACTTCCTGCGCGTGCTCACGTCGCGCGACGCCCAGTTCGCGCTGCGCTTCTCCCTCCTGATCGCGTTCGCGACCGCGGCCATCAACGCCGTCTTCGGGACGTACACGGCCTACGTCCTCTCGCGCTACCGCTTCCGCGGCAAGCAGCCGCTCGGCATCGTCGTCAACCTGCCGGTCGCGATCCCGACCGTCGTCGTCGGCACGTCGCTGCTCCTCCTGTGGGGGCCGATCGGCCTGCTCGGCCGGCTGCTCGCGCCGCTCGGCATTCAGCCGATGTTCGCGCCGGCGGGCGTGCTGCTGGCGCACCTGTTCGTGACGTTTCCCTACATGCTCGGCGCGGTCAAGCCGGTGCTCGACGAGATCGAGGGCACCTACGAGGAGGCCGCCTACACGATCGGCGCGAGCCGATGGCAGGCGTTCCGCTGGGTCATCCTGCCGGCGCTGAAGGGCGGCCTCTTCTCCGGCGCGCTTCTGACGTTCGCGCACTCGCTCGGCGAGTTCGGCGCCACGGTGCTCGTCTCGGGCAACCTGCGGCTGCGCACGCAGACGGCTCCCCTCTACATCTTCGCGCAGTTCGAGGCGGGCAACGTCGCCGCCGCGAACGCCGTCGCCGCGGTGCTCGCGACGCTGTCGTTCGTCATCTTCTTCTTCCTGCTCCGGTACACGGAGCGGCGGGGGCGCTAGCCCGCTCACCATGTCCATCGAGCTAGAGAACGTCACCAAGAGGTACGCTGGCCAGGCCACGGTCGACGGCGTCACGCTCGAGGTTCAGAAGGGCGAGCTCTTCGTGCTCCTCGGCGCCTCGGGCAGCGGCAAGAGCACGATCCTGCGGCTGATCGCCGGCCTGATCGCTCCCGACGACGGCGTGATCCGCCTCGAGGGAAAGGACCTGACGCCGGTGCCGGCGCAGGAGCGCGGCGTCGGGTTCGTCTTCCAGAACTACTCGATCTTCCGGCACATGACGGTCGGCGAGAACATCGAGTTCGGCCTCCGCATCCGCGGCGTGAAGCGGAGCGCGAGGGCCGAGCGCCGCGACGAGCTCCTCGACCTCGTGGGCCTCGGCGGCCTCGGCGGCCGCTACGAGAACCAGATGTCGGGCGGCCAGCTCCAGCGCGTCGCGCTCGCGCGCGCCCTCGCGTACCGGCCGAACGTGCTGCTCCTCGACGAGCCGTTCGGCGCGCTCGACGTCAAGATCCGCGCGCAGCTGCGCCAGAGCCTGAAGGACATCCAGCGATCGCTCGGCGTCACGACGATTCTCGTGACGCACGACCAGGAGGAGGCGTTCGAGCTCGGCATGCGGATCGGGGTGATGGATCGCGGACGGCTGCTCGAGGTCGGCACACCGAGCGACCTGTATGCGCGGCCCCGCTCGCTCTACGCCGCGCAGTTCCTCGGCGGCGGCACGGTGCTCGTCGGCCAGTGCACGCGGGACCAGGTGCGCCTCGGAACGCTGACGCTGCCCATCCCCGCCGACGTGCCGCACGAGGAGGGCGATCGCGTGCGGGTCCTCATCCGGCCGGAGCAGGTTTCGCTGGAGGGAGCGGAGCCGGCGCCGCAGGCGGCGAGCCTCGGCCGGGGCGAGATCCTGGAGAACAACTTCTCCGGCGCCGTCCGCCGCCTGCGCGTCCGGGTGCCGCCGCTTCCGGGGGTGCGTCAGCTCGTGCCCGCGCCGGCGTTCGGCGAGGAAGGCGTGACGCTCGAGGCGTCGATGCCGGCGCACCTCGCGGAGCCGCCGCGGCAGCCCTGGGTCGTGCTCGAGTCGTGGCACATCCTGCGCCAGCCGACGCCGAGGCTCCTCGTGTGCGACGAGGGCGAAGGCATCGCGCCCGCGCTCGAGCTCGCGCGGCCGCTCGTCGCGTCGCTCGACGCCGTCGCCACCGTCCTCGGCGTCACCTCCGACGCGCGCCGGATCGACGCGATGCGCGCGGCGCTCGCCGAGCGCGCCGCCGCCGCCGGACTCGAGACGCCGTCGGTGCGCGTGCGCCGCGGCGATCTCGTGACGGAGATCGTGTCCGAGCAGCGCGAGGGACCGTACGACTTCGTCGTGATCGGCGCGGGCGAGGTCGAGTCCCGGCGCGGCCGGCGGGAGCCCCCGCGGTTCGGCGAAATCCTCGCGGGGCGGATCCGGACGCCGCTGCTCCTCGCCCGCGGCCGTCCGCGGCGCATCGAGAGGATCCTCATCTGCACGGCCGTCGGGGAGCCCGGCAAGTCGGACATCCGCGCGGGCGGCTGGCTCGCGCGGCGCCTCGGCGCCGCCGTCACGCTGCTCCACGTGGTCCGGCCCGGACAAACGCCGCTGCCGATGGTGCCGCTGCACCTCGAGCGGGGCGTCGCGACGCTGCGGGAGCTCGGCGTTTCGGGAACGCACTGCATGCGCGCGGCCGAGAGCCCCGTCGAAGGCATCCTCGGCCTTCTCCGCGAGACGCCGCACGACCTCGTCGTCGTCGGCGCCTCGGCCGGAGGCGAGCGCATCACGCGTCAGGTGCTGCGGCAGGCGGGCTGCTCGGTCCTGGTCGTGCCGCACGGGTCCTGGTAGGGGCCCCTACGGATACAGCTCCCGGTAGGACTCGGAATACAGGAGCACGCGCCGCACGTAGTCCCGCGTCTCGTACACGGGAATGGACTCGAAGAGCTCGTCCTCCGCGAGCCGCGGATTCTCGCGCGCGATGCGTGCGACGCGCCCGGGGCCGCCGTTGTACGCCGCGAGCGCGAGGATCGTGGAGCCGTCGAACTCGGCGAGGAGACGCTTGAAGTACGCGGCGCCGAGGGCCGCGTTGACGCCCGGGTCGTAGAGGAAGGCGCCGCCGCGATAGCGCGTGTGCAGCACCGCGCGGGCGAGGCCCTTCGCGGTCGACGGCATCAGCTGCATGAGGCCGACGGCGCCGGCGTGCGACTTCACGTGCGCGTCGAAGACGCTCTCCTGCCGGACGAGTCCGCGCAGCACCGCGGGATCGACGTCGAACTCGCGTGCCCGGGTGGCGAGGAAGCCGCCCTCCTCGATCGGGTAATAGATGCGCCGCCACGCCTCCGGCACCCGGCCCTCCTGCGCCGTGCCGAGCTCCGGAATCGCCCGCTTGATCTCGATCGCGGCGATCGAGAAGCGTCCCAGCGCGAAGTCGGTCTGCGCGAGGCGGAGGTCCCGGCCCCGGGACGGCGGGAGGCGCCTCGCTTCCGCCGCAGCCTCCTCGAAGCGCCGCAGGCGCACGAGCTCGTCGACGCACGCGAACGCCGCCGTCTGCGTCGACGGATCGCCGAGCGGAGGCAGCGGTTCGGCCGCCGCGGCCGCCGCGCCGACCTTCGCCCGCGCGAAGCGCGCGTAGATGTCCGGCGGGTGGGCAGCGACGAGCTCGCCGAAGAGCGCCGTCGCCTCCTCGCGGCGTCCCTCGGTCGCCAGGCACCGCGCACGCCAGTAGGCGACGCGCCGGCCGCGCGAGAAGTCGTCGTACAGCGCCCCGAGGGTCTCGAACCGCGCGAGCGCGCCCGCGTAATCGCCCGCGAGGTAGAGCTTCCAGGCCGAGAGCCACAGCGGCTCGAATCCGTCGATCGTGCCCGGCGCCGCCTCCACCAGGATGCGTGCATGCGATGCGGCGCCGTCGAAGTCCTCTTCCTCGGCGAGCAGGCGCACGAGCCGTCCGGCGGCGGCCGCCCGGACGCTCGCCGGCGCCGCCGGATCCTCGAGCGACTCGAGCGCGCGCACCGTCGGCGCCAAGCGCGGATCGCGAGGCGCCGGCGGGGCTCCCTTCTTCCGAAGCCGCGCCAGCACGGCGTCGCACCGCAGGAGCCGGCCCTCCGCCGACTCGAGCGAGCCGTCGTCCGGAATGCGGGACGCCGCCTCCTCCGCCTCCTTCGGCCGCTTCAACGCGAGCTCGCCGCGCGCGAGCGCCAGGAGATTCCGGCTCCGCTCGTCGTCCGGCCAGGCGGCGGGCCGGTCCGAGAGGAGAAGGCGCACGCCCCGCCGCGGATCGTTCGCCGCGACGAGCGCGCGGCCGCGCCGTCCTCGCTCCGCGGGCGTGAGCGACCGCTCCGCCTCGGCGGCCGCGCTCCGCGCCCACGGCGGCGTCGAGCGCGCCGCATCCGCGGTCGGCGCCTCGAGGAGCAGCGCGCGCGCCGCCTCGCGCACGCTCGCCGGATCGTGGAGCGCGAGGCCGAGCCGGATGCGCGCGATCGCGATCGGCGCCGCGTCCGCGGGCGCGGCCGAACCGGCGACGGCCGCCAGCGCCTCGGCGGCCTCGCGCGGCCGCTTCGCCTCCTCGAGCAGCCGCGCCAAGAGCGTCGCGGCCTCGACACGGTACGCGAAGGGGCCCGGGAACGCCGCCGCCCGCTTCGCCGCGGCGATCGCCGCCTCCGCATCGCCGCCGAGCTCGAGCGCCTGCGTGCGGAAGAGTTCGCGGTAGGGCTCGAGGCCGATCGGCGACGCGGAGGTCTCGAGGCGCAGCGCCGCGGCCGCGTAGTCCCGCCGGCGCACGTCGTCGGCGGCGAGGAGCAGCGCGACGCGCGCGTCCCAGGCCGGACGATTCGCCCGGGAGCGGAGCGCCTGCAGCGCGCTCTCCGCCACCGAGCGCTGCCCCGCCTCGAGGAGATCGGCGGCCTTCGCGAACTCCGCGTCCTCCTCGGCCGTCGTCTCGGCCGCGCCGATGTCCGCGAACGCGGGCCCGGCGACGAGCAGCAGCGCGAGGACGGCCGCGACCGCGCGCGTCACGAAACGGCGGAGCGGGAGGACGGACGGGGCGGAGCGGGGGCGCTCAGAGTCCGAGGGCGTCGGGCCGGCCATCCGCGAGGATTTCGACCAGTTCTTCGTAAAAGTAGTTGCTGTCGGCGCGGACGTCGCCCGGAATGCGCTCCTCGTACATCTGACGGCTGCGGTCGATGTCGTCGCGCAGGCGCTCGTAGAGGTTCCCGTGCTCCCGGCCCTCGAGGACCGCGCGTTCGTTGTAGAGCTTGATCTCCGAAACGAGCAGGCGGGCAAACCGCCGCGCCTCCTCCTTGCGCTCGTCGCCCGGCGTCATCTCGGCGAGCGGTCCCGAGAGCTGGCGCGCGGGCTCCGGCGTCGGACGCGCTCCCGTCTCCGGCGCCACGAACGAGGGCTCGGCAGCGGGGCGCTCCTCGGCCGGCGGCGGGGGCATGGCCAGAGGCGGCGGGGGCGGCGGCGCCGCGGCCTCGCTGGCCGGCGCTCCGACCGACTCCGGCTCCATCCACATGCCGGCGGGCTCCGACTTCTTCGCGGTCTCGAGCGGCCGCAGCGCCGGCGCCGGCTTCAGCTTGCGCGACGCGAGCCGGTCGACGAGGAGGCCCGCGAGAAACGTCAGCATCCCGAGCGCGTCCGGGTCGAAGCGCTCCTCTTCGCCGGCGACGGCGTCGGCGTACAGCGCACCGGAAATCTTCTCGCGCACGACCATCGGAATCGCGACGCCGTCGGAGACGCGCGCCGCGCGCAGGAGCGAGGACATCTCGTTCGAGCTGTGGAGGCGCAGCCCCACGCCCGACATGACGCGCGCGACGAGGCCGCCCTCGGCGAGCGGCATCGAGATCTGCCGGACGGCCTCGTCTTCGAGACCGTGCGCGGAGAAACCGACCGCCTTCCAAACCGCGACGGATCCGCCGCGCGCGACGAGAAGGGCGGCGCGCGAACAGTACCGGCGGCACTCGTCGAGATACCGGTGGAGCACGTCGACCTGCGTGGTCGCCTGGTCGAGGGCGCGCGCGGCGTCCGCCGTGACCATTCCCTTGCGCTCGATGACGCGCGCGCTCTCTCCCGAAATGAGCTCCGCGGGGACGACGCCCTTCAGGTCCTGGTCGAAGCGCTCGAGGAATCCGAACCAGCGCCGGTCGGCTTCGAGACGCAGGCGATCGAACTCCTCCTTCAGCGCGGCAAAGCGCTCGGAGAGGCGGCGTTCGATTTCGGTCTCGAGCAGCTTGAGGCGCTCTTCGGGATCGATCGGCGACACTTCTCCCGGCATTATGCGGGCACCTCGAAGGAAGGTAAAGCGAGGGCGTCGCGAGCGCACCCAAGTTGCTGTAAATACAAGACTTTGCCCCGTTCCCGTTGACAGTTCCGATGGGCCTCCCTAGTATTAGCCGTTCACGGATCGTGCGGGTAAGGGGGTGAGTGTCTTTGCCTCTGGTCCACGTCAAGGAAGATGAGTCGTTCGAGAACGCCATGCGGCGTTTCAAGCGCAAGTGCGAGAAGTCCGGAATCCTTTCCGAGCTGAAGAAGCGGCAGCACTACGAGAAGCCGAGCGCCAAGCGCAAGCGCAAGATGATCCAGGCACGCAAGAAGATGCTTCGCAAACTCTCGGAGGAGAAGCGAGCCACTCCGTAAACCCGCGGGGCGCGGACGGCGCGGATCGGGAAGCCCTCGAGTTCGACGTCGTCCTCCGCCTCGTCGCATCGTTGACCCGAACGCCGCCCGGAAGGGCGGCGATTCTGTCTCTGGCGCCCGCCACCGAGGAGTCCGCCGTCCGCCTCCGCCTCGCCGAGACCGAGGAGGCGGGGGCGTTCCGCCTCCGGCACGGCAGTCTCCCGCTCGGTGGCGTCGAGGACGTCGCGCCGCTCTTCGACGCGCTCGAGGAGTCGGGCGGCGCCGGCGGCCCCGAGGACTTCCGCTCGATCGTCCGGGCCGCCCGCGCCGCCGAGGCGGTGCGCCGCGCTCTCGCGAAGGCGGACGGGCCGCTGCTCGGGGCGCGGCGGGATCGCATGCCGTCGTTCCTCCCGCTGCTCGCGCACGCCGCGCGTCTCTTCGGCGCCGACGGACTGCTCAAGGACGACGCCTCGCCCGCGCTCGCCGCCGCCCGCTCCCGTCTGCGGCGCCGCCGCGACGAAGTGGCGCGGCAGCTCGAGCGCATCGTCGGCGAACGGCACGAGGCGCTCGGCGACACGATCGTGGTGCTCCGCAACGACCGCTACTGCCTCCCGGTCCTCGCCTCGGCGCGCGGCCGCGTGCCCGGGATCGTCCACGACCGATCCGGATCCGGGCAGACGGTCTTCGTCGAGCCGCTGGAGGTGGTCGAGGCGAACAACGACCTCGCGCTGCTCGCCGCGGAGGAGCGGCGCGAGGCCGAGCGTCTCCTCGCCGAGTTCGGCCGCGCGCTCCTCGCCGAGCGCGAGGCGATCGAGGCCGCGGTCGGCGAGCTCGCGGCCCTCGACGCGCTGGAGGCGCGGGTCGCCTTCGGGGAGGTCGGCGCGGGGCGCATTCCCGAGATCGCCGACGACGGCGCCTTCGTCCTGCGGGGCGCGCGGCACCCACTGCTCGACGCGAAGTTCGGGAAGCTCCGGCAGCGCGTGCTCGGCCCCGGCCGCGAGGGCTCGGACGCCATCCCGCTCGATCTCGATCTGCCCGCCGATCGCCGCCTCCTCGTCGTCTCGGGACCGAACGCGGGCGGCAAGACGGTCGTGCTCAAGACCGCCGGCCTCTTCGCGATGCTCGTCCAGTCGGGGATTCCGGTGCCCGCCGGCCCGGGCACCAGGATGCCGGTCTTCCGCGCGATCCGGACCGAGATCGGCGACGCGCAGGCGATCCTCGCGGACCGCTCCACGTTCTCCTCCTCGATGGAGCGCCTGGCGGAGATCCTGGCGGACGCCGGACCGGACACGCTCGCGCTCGTCGACGAGGTCGGCGGCGCGACCGATCCGGAGGAGGGCAGCGCGATCGCGCGCGCGTATCTCGAGGCGCTGATCGCGCGGGGCGGGCGCGCCCTCGTGACGACCCACCTCTCCGCCGTGAAGACCTTCGCGGCCTCGCGCGCCGACGCGCTGACCGCCGCCATGGAGTTCGACGAGAAGACGGGGCGCCCGACGTACCGCCTGCACGCGGGGCTCGCGGGAAGGAGCCACGCGCTCTCGGTCGCGCGCGAGCGCGGGCTGCCGGAATCGGTGCTCGAGCGGGCGACGGTCCTGCTCGGCGACGCGTGGAAGCGGCGGGACCGCGCCGAGACGGAGGCGGAGCAGGCGCTGGAACGGCTGCGGGACGCCGAGCGCGAGCTCGAGCGGGAGCGCGAGTCCGCGCGGCGCGAGCGCGAGCGTCTCGAGGCGGAGCGGACGAAGGCGGCCGAGGAGCGCGCGCGGATGCTCGCGGAGGGGCTCGCCGGGTTCGAGCGCGCCGAGGCGGAGCTCGCGCGGCGGGTCGAGCGGGAGCTCGAGGCTGCCCGGGTCGAGACGACACGCCTCGCGCAGGTGTCCGCGTCGCGCGTGATCGAGGAGGCGGCGCGGGCCGCCCACGCCGAGCCCGTCGTGGCGCAGGCGCTCGAGGCCGAGGAGGAGATCGCCCGTTCGGTCGAGCCCGGCGGCCGCGCCCGCGTCCGCGGTCTCGGCGCCGAGGGCGTGGTGCTCGCGTTCGAGGGCGACTGGGCCCGCATGGAAGTCGGCGGCAAGCGCCTGCGCGTGCGGCGGAGCGAGCTGGAACCGGCACGGACGAAGACGGCGGATCGCGGCCGGCCGGCGGCGGAAACGAAGAAGCGGCAGGAGGCGGGAGGCAGGAAGCGGTCCGCGGATTCCCCGGCCGAGGATCTCGGAGGCCCGACGCCCGAAGTCCACGTCATCGGCCAGCGCGTGGACGAGGCGATCGACACGGTCGAAAAGGCCGTCGATCAGGCGCTCGTCTCGGGCGCTTCCCGACTTCGGGTCGTCCACGGCCATGGCACGGGGCGGCTGCGCGACGGCCTGCGCGAGCACTTCCGGGGACACGCTTCGATCGCTTCGATGCGCGCCGGCGGCAAGAACGAAGGGGGCAACGGCGCGACGATTCTCGAACTGAGGTAGAACTCTGGCTCACGGATTTCGGTTCACGGCTCACGACCTATGCCCGATCTCGACATCAACGACAGCGTCCTCGCCGAACTGCGCAGCGCCGCCGACATCGTCGCGGTCATCAACGACCACACGACGCTGAAGAAGGCCGGGCGTTCCTGGAAGGGCCTCTGCCCGTTCCACAACGAGCGCACGCCGTCGTTCACCGTGGACCGCGACAAGGGCCTCTACCACTGCTTCGGGTGCGGCGCCGGCGGCGACGTCATCCGGTTCGTCCGCGAGATCGACCGGCTCGACTTTCCCGAGGCGGTCGAGGCGCTCGCGGGCCGGTTCGGCGTCACCATTCCGCGACGCGAGCGGCGCGGCCCGCGCGAGGACCGCCGCGACAGGATCCTCGAGGCCGTCGCCGCCGCCCACCGCTTCTACGCGGAGCGCCTGACGCGGCCGGGCAGCGCGGCCGCGAAGTACCTCCAGGAGCGCGGGGTGCCGCCGGAGCTCTGGAAGAAGCTCGGCCTCGGCCACGCGCCCGACGCCTGGGATTCTCTGCGCCAGGCGCTCGGCGGCGCGTATCCCGAGGACCTCCTCGTCGAGGCCGGCCTCCTCCAGCCCCGCGCGGAAGGGAAGGGCACCGGCGCCTATGATCGGTTCCGCGACCGGCTCCTCTTCGTGATCAAGGACGACCGCGGTCGGCCCGTCGGCTTCGGCGGGCGGACGCTCTCGCCGCAGGGCGAGCCGAAGTACCTCAACTCGCCCGAGTCGCCGGTGTTCTCGAAGAAGCGGATCCTCTACGGCCTGTTCGAGGCGCGCGAGACGATCCGCCGCAAGGACCGCGTCGTGCTGGTCGAGGGCTACTTCGACCACCTGGCGCTCGTGAGGGCGGGCATCGCGGAGACCGTCGCGTCGATGGGGACCGCCCTGACCCCCGAGCAGGCCGAGAAGCTCCGCCGCCTCTGCCCCCACGCGGTCGTCTGCTACGACGGCGACTCGGCGGGGAAGAACGCGACGCGGGGCGCGCTGCAGCTGCTCCTCGCCCAGGGGTTCCAGGCTCGCGTCGCGAGGCTGCCGGAGGGCGAGGATCCCGACGACGTCCTCGGGCGCGAAGGCCCCGAGTCCCTCGCCGCCCGGATCGACGAGGCGCCGGACTACCTGTCGTGGCTCCTCGAGGACAGGAACCCGGGAGATCCGACGCTCTCCTCGGCCGAGAAACGGGAGCGGATCGCGTCGATCCAGGAGATCCTCGGCGCCATCCCGGACCGGGTCCTCCGCTACGAGGAGTACCGCAAGCTCGCCCGCGGCGTCGCCGTCCCGCTCGAGGTCCTCTGGGAGGGCGAGAAGGCGAACCTTTCCCCGGGAATTACGCGTTCTAAGAGTGTGGGAACTCCGGGGAATTCGGCCGCGTTATCGGCGCTGGAGGCGCCCGCGGTCGAGAAACGTCTGGTCCGCCTCCTGGTCGGCGGCGGCGACCATAAGTCGCTGATTCTGAGCACTTTGAAAGACGATTTCCTGACCGATCCGAGGGTCAAGAAGGTGGTGGCGGCGCTGCGGGAGGCCGATTCGGCCTCGGAAACTATTGATTTCCAACGGCAAATCGCACACCTTACGGATGACGAGCGGACGTTCCTCTCTGGCATCGCGCTGGACGAATCTCTCGAGCCGACCGAGAAGGGCGTCGACCAGCTCCTCAAGGCCCTCGAAATAAATCATTTGGAGAGTGAGAGCTCCGGGCTCCAGCAAGCGATCAGCCGTGCCGAGAGCGAAGGGTCGGACATTCAGGATCTCGTGCAACGGAAGGAACGCGTCCGCCGGCGGATCGCCGACCTCAAAAGGAAAGGATGACGAACTTGGCCATCGCGATCGACGATAAGTTTCCGGAAGTCCAGCTGCTCGTCAAGGGCGGACGGGAGAAGGGCTATCTCCTCTACGAGGAGATCCACACCGTCCTCTCGGACGAGGCCACGGCGGACCCGAGCGACCTCGAGCAGGTCTACGAAAGGCTCGCCGGGCTCGGCATCGAGATCGTCACGGACCCGGACCGGGCCGCGCGCCGCCGCGCCGCGCTCGAGAGCGAAGCCGCCGACGAGGCGCGCGAGGCCGTCGAGAAGACCAACGACCCCGTTCGCATGTACCTGCGCGAGATGGGGACGGTCAAGCTGCTCGACCGCGAGGGCGAGGTCCGCATCGCGAAGCGCATCGAGCAGGGCGAGGCGAAGATCTACCAGGCGCTCGCCAACAACCCGGTGGTCCTCGAAGAGATCCTGAAGCTCCTCGAGAACGCGGGCCGCGACTCGCGCATCGTCCAGGAGCTCGTCAACGAGGTGGACGAGGACGACGAGGACGACGAGACGCCGGCCGAGAACCTCGACGACCGCGCCGCGCGCCGCATCGAGGGGATTCTCAACACGTTCAAGAAGATCGGCGCGCTGGACGGCGACATCAAGCGGATGAAGTTCAAGGCGCGCACGATCAAGAAGGGCACCAAGACCCTCGCGCGCATCGAATCGTCGATCGACCGGAAGATCGCCGAGATGGCCAAGCTCATCCGCGCCGCCGACTTCACGCCGGCCGTCCTGAACCGCGCCATCGGGATCCTGCGCGACATCGACCGGCAGATGGGGGCTCCAGAGCTGACGATCCGCCAGGACACGAACGTCCTCAAGAAGGAGAAGAACCCGACGCGGATCGACTTCTACAAGCGCCGGATCGCCAAGTACAAGAAGTCGCTCCGCGAGCTCGAGCAGAAGTTCGGCGTCTCGCACGAGGACGTCAAGAAGACGCTGCGCATGGTGCGCGAGGGCGAGGCGGAGGCCGACCAGGCCAAGCACGAGCTGATCGTCGCCAACCTGCGGCTCGTCGTCTCGATCGCGAAGAAGTACACGAACCGCGGTCTCCAGTTCCTCGACCTGATCCAGGAGGGGAACATCGGCCTGATGAAGGCCGTCGAGAAGTTCGAGCACCGGCGCGGCTACAAGTTCTCGACGTACGCGACGTGGTGGATCCGCCAGGCGATCACGCGCGCGATTGCCGACCAGGCGCGCACGATCCGCATCCCGGTCCACATGATCGAGACGATCAACAAGCTGACGCGCACCTCGCGCTCGCTCGTCCAGGAGCTCGGCCGCGAGCCGAACGCGGAAGAGATCGCGAAGCGCATGGACATGCCGGTATCGAAGGTCCGCAAGATCATGAAGATCGCGCAGGAGCCCATCTCCCTCGAGACGCCGATCGGCGAGGAGGAGGATTCGCATCTGGGCGACTTCATCGAGGACCGCGGCGTACTCTCCCCGATCGACGCGGTGCTCGTCTCGAACCTGCAGGAGCAGACACGGCGGGTGCTCAAGTCGCTCACGCCGCGCGAGGAGCAGGTGTTGAAGATGCGTTTCGGCGTCGGCGACGGCTCGGAGCACACGCTCGAGGAGGTCGGGCGGTCGTTCAACGTCACGCGCGAGCGGATCCGCCAGATCGAGTCCAAGGCGCTCCGGAAACTGAGGCACCCCTCGCGGGCGAAGAAGCTGAAGCCGTTCCTGGAAACGATCCGGTAGAGCCGAGCTGCGGCATCCCGGATGCCGCGCTCGGGGTCAGGTCTCTCGCGTTTTCGGAGCGACGACGGGGGCCGGAGGACCGGCCCGCAAGTCCCGCGGCGCTTCGAGTCGCAGACAGAAAGAGGCGGCCCGCAAGTCGGGCCTGCGCGCTTCGATGGGGTCAGGTCTTCGGTTTTCGGAGCTCTTCGCGGGTGTGGCGGAGTCAAGATCGCGTCATCGCTCCGAAAGCGCGAGGGACCTGACCCCGAGTTCGACATCCGGGAAGAGCCCGTTCGGCTGCTCGACTGGCTTGGCTTTGGACCCCGTTTGTTATATTCATCGGGGTCCATAGCTCAGCGGTCCAGAGCCACCGGCTCATAACCGGTCAGACCCCGGTTCGAATCCGGGTGGACCCACCAGGCGAGGAAGAAAATTTGAGGATACTGACCCGAGACCGAGACGACAACAGGCCGACTTCAAGAGGGTGTTCCCCAACCGGAACACCCTTTTTTATGCCCGGGGCGGCGCGATGACGGATCTGCTCGATCAGCTCTACCGGCTCCAGACCCGCATCCGTTTCGTCCAGGAGAGCGAGCGGCGGCGCGACACGGTCCCCGAGGACCTCGTCGAGGTGGACCGGGAGTTCCAGGAAAAGGTCCAGGCGGTCGCGGCGCTCAAGGCGCGGCTCGCCGAGGCGGCCGTCGAGAAGCGCAAGGCGGAGTCCGAGCTCGCGGACCTGAAGGAGAAGCTCAAGAAGTACCAGACGCAGCTCCGCAGCGTGCAGTCCTCGCGCGAATACTCGGCGGCGCTGAACGAGATCGACGGCGTCGAGAAGCTGATCCGCGGCACCGAGGACCGCTTCCTCGAGCTCGAAGAGGAGATCGAGAAGGCCTCCGGCGAGCTCTCCGAGCGCGAGGAGACGCTTCCGGCCGAGACCGAGCAGCACGAGGAGCGGATGAAGGACTGGCGCGCCGAGCAGCGCGACATCAACGAGCAGCTCGCGGGGGCGCGCGAGGAGATCGCGCGCCTCGAGGCCGAGATTCCGCCGCGCGACCGGGCCGAGTTCCGCCGGCTGATCGACAAGAAGCACGGCCTCGCGGTCGCCGTGGTGATCGGCGGCTCCTGCTCCGCGTGCCACGTCAAGGTCCGTCCGGCCGCGATGCAGATCCTCAAGCAGGGCCGCGAGATCGTGTACTGCGACAGCTGCAAGCGGATCCTGTACTACGAGCTGCAGTCGTCGTGAGCCGTTAGCCGGAATCGGCTCCCGGCTTCCGGCTCCCGGATTCCGCCCATGAAGTTCCACGCTCACGTCGACGGCGCCGCCCGCGGAAACCCCGGACCGGCGGGCGCCGGTGTCTACGTCGCGCCGGAGGGCGAGCGGGCCGCGGAGGAGCACTTCGAGGCGCTCGGCCACGCGACCAACAACGTCGCCGAGTACCGGGCCCTGCTGCTCGCGCTGCGGCGGGCCGAGGAGCGCGGCGCGACCGAGGTGTCGATCGCGTCGGACAGCCTGCTGCTCGTCGAGCAGATGCGGGGCCGCTACCGCGTGAAGGCGCCGCACCTCCAGCCCCTCTTCGCCGAGGCGCTCGCGCGGGCGAAGCGGTTTCGACGCTTCGCGATCCAGCACGTGCGCCGCGAGGAGAACAAGAAGGCGGACCGCCTCGCCAATCTCGGCGCCGACGCGAGCGAGCGGCAGCTCGCCGGCGAGCGCTTCGGCCGCGAGGGATGAACGCCGCGGTCCCCGCGGAGGACATCGCCGCGCGGCGGGACCGCGCTCTCGAGACGATCGCCCGGGCGGCCGGTCGGGCGGGGCGCCGCGCCGCGGACGTGGCGCTCATGGCCGTGACGAAGACGCAGAGCGCGGACACGGTCCGGAACGCCGTCCGCGCCGGCATCGTCCTCTTCGGGGAGAACCGGGTCCAGGAGGGGACGGCCAAGATCGAGGCGCTCGGGGGCGAGTTTCCGGCGATTTCATGGCGCCTGATCGGGCCTCTGCAGACCAACAAGGCGAAGTCGGCGCTACAATGGTTCTCAGCCTTGGAAACTCTGGACAGGGAAAGACTTGCGACCCGGCTGGAGGGGATCCTCGCCGAGGCGTGGCCGAGCCGGACGCTGCCCGTCCTGCTCGAGGTCAACGTCGGCGGCGAGGCGTCGAAGTCCGGCGTCCCGCCCGAGGATGCCCCCCGCCTCCTCGAGGCGGCGCTCGCCTGCCCGCACCTCGAGGTCCGAGGCCTGATGGCGGTGCCGCCGTACGACGAGGATCCCGAGAGGTCTCGGCCCTATTTCCGGCGCCTCGCGGTCCTGCGCGACCGGCTCGCCGCCGACTCCGGCCGGCCTCTGCCCGAGCTCTCGATGGGCATGTCCCACGACTTCGCCGTCGCGGTCGAGGAGGGTTCGACCGAGGTCCGCATCGGCACGGCGCTCTTCGGCCCGAGGACGGCGCCGTGAACGTCGGCGGCTCCGCGGCGGGCGCGTTTTTGGATGTCATCCTCTGGGTCCTCCAGGGGCTCTGGTGGATCGTGATCATCTCGGCGCTCATCTCGTGGGTGAACCCCGACCCGCGCAATCCGATCGTCCGATTCCTCTGGGGAGTGACCGAGCCGCTCTTCCGTCCTTTCCGCCGCCTCGTCCCGCCGTCGCGGATGGGCGGCATCGACATTTCACCGCTCTTCGTGCTCGGAATCATCTACCTGCTGATGAGCTTTCTGAGGCGCCTCGCCATCGGCGTCTGATTCACGGAGGTTTCCATGCGTCCACGGATGACCCCGCTCGAGATTCAGAAACGCGATTTCACGCGCAAGTGGAAGGGCTACGACCCTATGGAGGTGCAGCAGTTCCTCACCGACGCCGCCGAGGACATGGAATTGCTCGCCCGCGAGAACGCGGAGCTCGACGGGCGCCTGCGGAGTCTCGAGCAGGAGAACGAAGAGCACCGCGAGCGCGAGCGGATCCTCAAGCAGACGCTGCTGTCGGCGCAGGCGGCCTCCGAGGACATCCGGGAGGCCGCCCGCCGGGAGGCCGACCTCGTCGTGCGCGAGGCCCAGGACTCGGGGGAGAAGCTCACGCACAGCGCGCTGCAGCGCGCGGCGGAGATCGAGAAGTCGATCCACGAGCTGAAGCTCCAGCGCACGAACTTCCGGCTCCAGCTCCAGAAGATGATCGAGCTCTTCCAGCAGGTCCTCGAGTTCGACCGCGAGGAAGACGACAAGGAGCGGCCGCTGTCGTACCTGACGCGCAAGGCGAACAAGGAAGAGACGGCCGGGTAGCATGCGATGCGAACCCACTCGCGCCTGCCCACCCCGCTGTTGTACGGATGCCGTACTCGGGGTCAGGTCTCTCGCGTTTTCGGAGCGACGACGCGAGATTCGTGTGGCCGCGCTGGAGAAAGAGCTCCGAAAACCGAAGACCTGACCCCATCGAAGCGCGCAGGCCAGACTTGCGGGCTGGCGCTTTCCGTAAGCGACTCGAAGCGCCGCGGGACTTGCGGGCTGCCTTGAGCTCCCTCGAGGTCCGCAACATCGGGTGCCTCGCCACGCCGGTGGGAACCACCGCGCGGCGCGGGAAGGAGCAGGGCGAGATCCGACGGATCGCCAACGCGGCGGTCCGTGCGGAGAACGGGCGCTTCGTGTTCGTGGGCGGCGACGCCGACTACGCGCGCGAGCACGCCGGAAAGGCCGCCGAGATCTCGATCGACGCCGCCGGGCGCGCCGTCATCCCCGGGCTCGTCGACGCGCACACGCATCCGGTGTGGCTCGGCGATCGCGGCGCCGAGATCGGACGGCGGCTCGCCGGCGAGACCTATGCGACGATCGCGGCCGAGGGCGGCGGCATCAACGCCACGGTGCGCGCGACCCGGGCCGGCTCGGACGCGGCCCTCTCCTCGACCGTGCGGGGGCGGCTCCGCGCGATGCTCGCGCACGGCACGACGACCGCCGAGGCGAAATCCGGCTACGGCCTGACCGTGCGCGACGAGATCCGCGCGCTGGAGCTCCTCCGCTCGCTCGGCGGGGATCCGGACCTGCCGCGTCTCGTGCCGACGGTGCTCGCGGCGCACGAGATCCCGCCCGAGTTCCAGCACGACCGGGGTGAATGGGTGCGTCTCGTGGCGGAGGAGATCGTGCCGCGCGCCGCCCGCGAGAATCTCGCCCGTTTCGCCGACGTCTTCTGTGAGCAGGGCGTCTTCACGGTCGAGGAATCGCGGACGATCCTCGAGAGCGCCCGGCAGGCCGGCCTCGGCCTCCGCGTGCACGCGGACGAGCTCGCCCTCTCCGGCGGCGCGCGGCTCGCCGCCGAGCTCCGAGCCGCGTCGGCCGACCACCTCCTCTTCATCGGCGCCGGTGAGATCGCCGCGCTCGCGGCGGCGGGAACGGTCGCCGTGGTGCTGCCCGGAACGGCGTGGTGGATGCGGTCGCGGCGCGCACCGGCGCGCGACCTCGTCGCCGCCGGCGTGCCGGTGGCGATCGCGTCGGACGCGAATCCCGGCACCTGCTTCACCGAGTCGCTGCCCTCCGTGGCGGCGCACGCGTGCCTCGACTCGGGCCTTTCGGTCGAGGAGACCTTGACCGGCATGACGCTGAACGCCGCCGCCTCGCTCGGGCTCGCCGCGGAGGTCGGCTCGCTCGAGCCGGGCAAGCGCGCGGACCTCGTGGTGCTCGACGCGCCCGACGACCGTCACCTCGTCTATCATTGGGGGGTCAACCTCGCCGCGACCGTCGTGCGCGACGGCCGCATCGCATGGAGCCGCCCGTCATGACGGATTTTTCCCGGCTCACCCTCGACGACTTCCTGGCCGCCGTGGCCGCCCAGACACCGACCCCCGGGGGTGGCACCGCCGCCGCCGTCGCCGGAGCCATGGGAGCGGCACTGGCGGAGATGGTCGCGGGCCTGACCCTGTCGAAGGAGAAGTACGCCGCCTCTCACGACGCGGTCCGGCCGATCGCCGTGGCCGCGCCGCTCGCCCGCGCCGAGTTCCTGACGCTCGCGCGCGAGGACTCTGAGGCCTACGACGAGGTCGTCGGCGCACGGCGGCTGCCGAAGGACAGCGAAGAGCAGAAGGCCGAGCGCGCCCGGCGCATCGCCGCGGCCAATCGCCGCGCCGCGGAGGTTCCGATGCGCACCGCGCGCGCCGCCGCGCGGCTGCTCGCCGCCCTGCCCGAGCTGGCCGAGAAGGGAAACCCCAACGCGGTCTCGGACGTGGGAGCGGCCGCGCTGCTGCTCGACGCCTGCGTCGAGGGCGCGCTCTTGAACGTCGGCATCAACCTCGGCGGCGTCGAGGACGCCTCAATCGTCTCCGAGCTCCAGAAGGAGACCGCGGTGCTCCAGGAAGAATCGCAGCGCCTCCGGTCCCAGGTCCTCGCCGTCGTCCGCAAGCGCTTCTGAACGCGCTCTCCCGACGCTGTTAATTCACTGCAGGAGAGAGTCTTCTCCTTCGCGACGCGACGCCGACGAATTCTCTTGACGCGGACCTGTCATTTCGTTATTCTGTCTCTATTGAATCGCGCGACACCGGAAACGGGTCGCGCGATTTTGTTTTCCGCCTTCCCTCCTTCCGCCGAATTCCCTGAGTGCTCAGGGCTTCCGCTCGCCGCGCGAGCGGAAAGCGGCGCTCCGCCGCCGTGTCGCTCCGACGAAGGGCGCGCCAATCGCCCCTTTTGTCCTCCTCCGGCTCCTCGCGAAGCCGCCGCATAGAATCCGAGCCCGATGCCCGGAAAGCGCCCGACCCTCTACCTGGTCGACTCCATGTCGAACATCCACCGGGCGTACCACGCGATTCAGCGGCTCTCGACTTCGGCCGGCCGCCCCACCAACGCGGTCTACGGCTTCGTCACGATGCTGCGGAAGATGCTGCGCGAGCACCAGCCGGATCTGCTCGCGGCCGCGTGGGACGGCCCGCAGCGGACGCAGCGCCACGAGGCGTTCGCCGACTACAAGGCGAACCGCCCCGCCATGGCGGACGATCTCTCCGTCCAGCTCCCGGAGATCCGCGAGGCGCTCGCCGCCTACCGCATTCCGGTCCTCGAGCTGCCCGGCTACGAGGCCGACGACGTGATCGGCACGCTCGCCAAGAAGGCGGAGGCCGCCGGGTACGACGTCGTGATCGTGACCGCCGACAAGGACATGCTCCAGCTCGTCTCGGACGAGCGGATCCGCGTGTTCCATACCGGCAAGGAGATCTTCCTCGACGACGCGGGCGTGGCCGCCTTCTTCGGCGTGCCGCCGGCGCAGGTCGCGGACGTCCTCGCGCTGATGGGCGACAGCGTCGACAACGTGCCGGGGGTTCCGGGAGTCGGCGCCGTGACGGCGAAGAAGTGGATCTCGCAGTACGGCAGCCTCGCGGGTCTCCTCGAGCACGCGGACGAGATCAAGGGGAAGGTCGGCGAGAGCCTCCGCGAGCATCGGGAAGACGCCCTGCTCTCGCGGCGCCTCGTCGACATTCCGGTCGACCTGCCGGTCGACTTCGACGCGAACGCGCTGCGGCGCTCCGATCCCGACTTCGGCCGGTTGAAGGAGCTGTTCGTCCGGCTCGAGTTCCATTCGCTCGCGGCCGAGATCCAGGGCGAGGCGGCCGTCGCGCCCGAGGTCGCCGTCGAGCGTCTCCGCGCGGGCGAGCCGTTCCCCGCGGCGTCGGGCCGCGTCGGCGTGGCGCTCCTCACGCGCGGCGCGCAGGCGCTCCTCGCCGTGAGCGAGGCGGGGAAGACGCGCATCGCCGAGGCGGAGACCGCCGCGATCGTCGAGCGCTTCCGGACGCTCGAGCACGCCGGCACCGCGTTCGCCATGGGCGACGCGAAGCCCCTCGAGACGCTGCTCGCCCGATCCGGCGACGGCGTCCGCGCGGACCTCTTCGACGTCTGTCTCGCGCAGTACGTGCTCGCGCCCGGCGTCGCGAGCGCCGAGCTGGAGCCGATGGCCTTCCAGCGGCTCGGTCAGCGCCTCATGGCCGACAAGGAGGCCGGCGTCTCGGCCTGCGCGCTCCCGGGGCCGTACGAGATCGCGAACGCGGACCGCTGGCTCGCCGAACGAGCGTCGGCCGCCGCCGCGCTCGCGCCCGTCCTCTCCGCCGAGCTCGCGGCGCGGCCGGAGCTCGATCGTCTCTACCGCGACGTCGAGCGGCCGCTCACCCCCGTGCTCGCGCGGATGGAGCTTGCCGGCGTCGCGATCGACCGTCCGCTCCTCGCGGAGATCTCGAAGCGCATGGAGGGCGAGCTGCGCGCGCTCGAGCGGACGATCTGGGACGAGGCGGGCGAGGAGTTCAACGTCAACTCGCCGGTCAAGCTCGGCCAGATCCTCTTCGAGAAGCTGAAGTACCCCTCCTCGAAGAAGACAGCGAAGACACGCACGTCGTCCACAGGCGTCGAAGTCCTGACCGAGCTCGCGGAGCAGGGGCTCACGCTGCCGAAGCGCGTCCTCGAGTACCGCGAGATCTCGAAGCTGAAGGGCACGTACGTGGACGCGCTGCCGGCGATCGCCGACGAAGCGGGGCGCGTGCACTCGTCGTTCCGGCAAAACGTTGCGGCGACCGGCCGCCTCTCCTCGTCGGACCCCAACCTGCAAAACATCCCGATCCGGACCGCGACGGGCCGCGAGATCCGCAAGGCGTTCGTCGCCCCGGCCGGGTCGAAGCTCGTCGTCGCGGACTACTCGCAGATCGAGCTGCGGATCCTCGCGCACCTCTCGGGAGACGCGGCGCTGATCCGCGCGTTCGAGGAGGGGCAGGACATTCACCGCGCGACCGCGGCGAAAATCTTCAACGTCGCGCCCGATCTCGTCAGCCACGAGATGCGCTTCGCGGCGAAGCGCATCAATTTCGCGCTCCTCTACGGCATGGCGGCGTTCACGCTCGGCAAGGAGCTCGGCGTCTCGACTTCCGAGGCGAAGAGCTACGTGGACTCCTACTTCAATCAGTTTCCGAGCGTCCGCGCGACGCTCGACGGGATCCTCGAGGAGGCGCGTCGGACTCGCGAGGTGAAGACGCTGTTCGGACGCGTGCGCCCGATCCCCGACATCGCGGCGTCGAACGGCGCCGTGCGCGCGAACGCGGAGCGCATGGCCCTGAACGCGCCCTTCCAGGGCACCGCGGCCGACATCATCAAGATCGCGATGATCCGGCTCGACGAGGCGCTCCGGCAGCGCGAGCTTTCGGCGCGGCTCGTCCTGCAGGTCCACGACGAGCTGGTGCTCGAGACGCCCGACGCGGAGCTCGAGCGCGTCGAAGGCCTCGTCGCCGAGATCATGGAGGGCGCGGCCCAACTGAAGGTCCGACTCGCCGTCGAGGTCGGATCGGGAGTCAACTGGCTCGAGGCGAAGTGATCGCGCTGCCGTACGCCGGCACGGTCATCCCTCCGATATACTTTCCGGGCTCAAATGCGACGGCTGAGTCGAGCCTTGCCCATTGCGGCGCTGTGGGCCGCCGGAATGGCCGTGTACGCGGGCGCTCAAACACCGCCTGCTCCGACGCCGACGCCCGCGGCGCCTCCGGCCGCCGCCGCCCCCGCGGCTCCCCCGCCGCCACTCGCCGCGACGCCCGGAGGCGCGCCGGCCCCGAGCCCGACCGAGATCACGCTGCCCACGCCGACCCCGATCGCGCCGGACGCACTGAAGATCCGCGACGTCCCCTCGATCGCGGTCGAGCGGCTGCCGGCCGACAACCCGTTCGGGAAGACCGTGGACGCGCCCGCCGGGCTGCCGCAGAAGCTCGTGTTCAACGACGCCACGCTGTCGGCCTCCTTCTTCGTGACGGTGCATCTGGATCCCACCGGGCACCCGCTGAGCATCCGCCGCGACCACGACCCGATCCCCTCCCTCGCGGCCGAGTCGCTCAAGTCGATTTCGCGATGGACGTTCGCGCCGGCGCGCCGCGGCGGCCAGGCGGTGGAGACGTGGGCGCCGTACCGCATCGAGCTCTCGGTCGAGCTGCGATCGCCCAAGCTCACTCAGATGACCCTCACCCCGATCGAAGCGTCCACGCCGATTCCGAAACCCTTCGAGTGGCCGGCGGACTCCGAATGGCTCGAGGCGCGACACGTGCCCGGCCCGACCGACGGCAGCGTGGCCATCGATCAGGTCGACACGGCGCCGATCCCGCAGAAGACGCCCTGGTCGGCGGACTCCTACAAGGGGCCGTTCTCGGTCAAGCTCTGGGTCAAGGTGGACGGCTCCGGAAAGATCACGCGTTCGATTCCGATCGAAGTCAGCGATCCCGTCCTTCTCGCCTACGTCCGCCGGTCCATGTCGGCGTGGGCGCTTCGCCCCGCGCAGGCGGGAGGCGCGGCCGTGGAGACCTGGAACGAGCTGACGCTCGGGGGAACGATTTCCTACTCGGACGACATCAAGCAGATCGTCGCGCTCCGTAAAGACATCGGTCCCTGAGACTCGAAACCTGAGCGGGCCGCTCCGCGGCCCGACGGACGAGAGAGGGAACGTCGCCGCCCGGACCCTCTCCCATCGATCGCTTCCGTCCTACCTGACGATTTCTCTGCGGTCCCCCACGCGGCGCGTCACCTTCGCGCCGTCGAGGTACTCGAGCAGGGGAATCGCGAGGCGGCGCGTGAGGCCGAACATCTCCTTGAACTGGGGGACCTCGAGCGCCGTGCGGTCCGACGCGCGGAGCCGTGCCACGACGTCTTCGACGGCGGCCTTCGCGACGAACCATCCTCCGGGAAGCCGGACGAGGTCGCCCCGCTTGACCAGGTAGGCGATCAGGCCCTCGACGACCTTCGGATGGTGGTTCACGGCCTGCGCGACCTCCGCCGGCGACGGCGGGTCGAGACCGCGCTCGCGAAAAACGCTCGCGATGCGGTCCGAAAGCTCGCGGTCCGCGCCGACGAGGTCGTTCCTTCCGGGCAGACGGGCCTCGTCGCCGGCGATCGCGACGACGCCGCGCGCGACCAGGGCGGACTCGACGGCCTCGGTCCACCGCGGTTCGGCCCCCGGCAGGATGCGCTGGAGGAGGGTGCTGCGCGAAATGCCGACGCCCGCTCCCGAGGCGCGAAGGAGCGTCTCGAGCTCGCGGCCGGCGCGGGTGGCGAGCCGGGCCAGCGCGGACTCGGCGATATAGCGCTCCGGCGAGCGCCGGAGGGCGTGGATCTTCCGAGCGGCGATCGCCGCCGCGAGGGCGGCCCGCACCGCCTCCGGCCGGACGCCGGCGCGGCGGGCGAGCTCCTCCTCCCCCGCGCCCCGGTCGCGCGCCTGCTCGACCCAGAGCACGAGGCGATCGGCGAGAGATCCCGACTCGAGCGCGGCGAGCGCCGCGAGCGCGTCCGGTCCCGAGCGGCGTCGCCACGGAGCGGGCAGCGGATCGAGCACCGTGCCGCCGCCGATCGTCTCGACCGGCGACAGGCGCCGGACCACGAAGCGGTCGCCCGGCGCCGCCGCGACGGGAGCGGACAGCCGGAGCTGCGCGAGCGCGGTGCCCCCGGGGGGAACGGATCGCGCCTCGAGGAGGCGCACGCTCGCGCGCGCTTCGCTCGCGAAGTGATGAAACGAGACCCGGCTGCCGCTCTCGAGGGGCTTCGACCCGGGAAGGAGCTCCAGCCGAACGAGGAGGCGCGACGACACCGGAAGCGCGTCCGGGGCGGAGAGGACCATGCCGCGATGAAGGTCCGACAGCTCGACGCCGACCAGGTTCGCGCTGACGCGTTCCCCCGCGCGGGCCGTCTCTTCCTCGCGCCCGTGGACCTCGACGCGGCGCACGCGGACGGGCCGGCGCTCCGGCAGCAGCTCCAGCTTCTGGTCGCGCGTGACCGTCCCGGACACGAGGCTGCCGGTGACGACCGGACCGAACCCGGGGATCAGGAACGCGCGGTCGATCGGCAGGCGAATGGCGCGGGGCTCGCGCTCTTCCGCGTGCGCGCGCGCCGCCACGGCGACGAGCGCGGACCGAAGCTCGCGCAGCCCCTCGCCGGTCACGGCGGACACCGGGATGATCGGAGCCTCCTCGAGGAAGGATCCGCGCACGAGGTCGCGCACGTCGCTCGCCGTCACCTCGGCGAGCTCGCGGCCGGCGCGGTCTACCTTCGTCACGGCGACGACGCCCGCGGGAAGCCCGAGCAGCCGCACGATGTCGAAATGCTCGCGGGTCTGAGGCATCACCGACTCGTCGGCGGCCACGACGAGGAGCACCGCGTCGATCCCGCCCGCGCCCGCGAGCATGTGGCGCACGAACCGCTCGTGTCCGGGAACGTCCACGAACGAAATGCGCACGCCCTCCCACTCCGCGTGCGCGAAACCGAGGTCGATGGTGATGCCCCGGCGCTTCTCCTCGGGCAGGCGGTCCGCGTCGATTCCGGTGAGCGCCTTGATGAGCGCGGTCTTTCCGTGATCGATGTGCCCGGCCGTGCCGACGAGGAATCGCTTCACGCCGACAGAATATGTCGCTTCGCCGGCGCGCCGCGGCAAACGGGAAGCGGGCTTTGATAGCCTCGCGCCATGCAGTCCCGCATCGAAGAGGACCTCAAGACGGCCATGAAGGCGGGCGATAAGCGGCGGGTCGCGACGCTGCGCCTGCTACTCGCCAACCTGAAGAACGAGCGCATCCAGGCGCAGCGGGAGCTGACCTCCGAGGACGTCGAGGCGGTCCTCCGCCGCGCCGTCAAGCAGCGCAAGGATTCGATCGAGCAGTACGCGAAGGGCAACCGCCAGGATCTGGTGGACGCGGAGACGGAGGAGCTCGGCATCCTCGAGGCCTACCTTCCGAAGGGACTGGCCGACGCCGAGATCGAGGCCGCTCTGCGCGATGTGATCGCCGAGAAGGGCCTCTCCTCCTCGAAGGACGTGGGGCTCGCGATGAAGGAGCTGATGGCCCGCCACAAGGGCCGCGTCGACGGGAAGCAGGCGCAGGCGATCGCGCGACGCCTCCTGCCGTGAGCGCCGGCGAGGCCGGCCGCCGCGAAGAGATCGAGATCAAGCTTCCGGTCGCTGAACTGGCCCCCGTCCGGGACCGCCTCTCCAGGACCGGCGCCCGGCTCCACGCTCCGCGGCACGACGAGTCGAACGATCTCTACGACGACCCCGAGCGAAGGCTCTCCGCAAGCGGACGGACGGTGCGCCTCCGCCGCGCCGCCGGGCGTGCCGTGCTGACCTACAAGGGGGTGTCCCGTTTCGATAGCGGCACGCGCGTGCGCGAGGAACGCGAGGTCGACGTCTCGGACGCGGGCGAGGCCGACGCGATCCTCGCGGGACTCGGCCTGACGAAGACCTTCCGATACGAGAAGCGCCGCGAGGAGTGGGCCTCCGAGGGCTGCGTCGTCGCTCTGGACGAGACGCCGATCGGGGATTTCGTCGAGATCGAGGGCGATCCCGGCGCGATCCGGAGGGTGGTCGCGGCGCTCGGGCTCGATGCGAGCGAGGCGGTTCCCTACTCCTATCCGGAGCTCTATCTGCGGCGGCGCAAGGAAGATCCCTCTCTGCCCGCGGACATGGTGTTCGTGCCGAGGGAACGCTGAGCCTCCCGCGCCCCTCGCTCCCGTGAGGGCGATCCTTCTCTGCGCGGGCAGGGGCACCCGCTTCCGCCCGGTCACGGACCGCATTCCCAAGCCGCTCCTACCCTTCCTGAACGTCCCGATGGCGGCGCAGCACCTGCGGCGGCTGGATCAGGCCGGCGTCGCTCAGGTGGCGGTAAATCTCCATCACCTGCCCGAGGAGGTCGAGCGCGTGCTGCGCGAGGAGGCGCCGCGCGCGCCAGAGCTCGCGTTTTTCCTCGAGCCCGAGATCCTGGGCACCGCGGGCGCGCTGCGCAATGCGGCATTGTTCCTGGGCGGCGGTGACTTTCTCGTCGTGAACTCCGATGCGGCGATCGCTCCGGACTTCGCCGGACTCGTGGCGCGGCACCGCGCATCGCGCCGCGCGGCCACGCTCCTGGTCACCGAAAACCGCCATCCCGATCGGTACACGCCGCTTCAACCCGAAGGGGACCGCATCGCGGGATTCGGGACCAATCGGGACCGGCCGCTCCTCTACACCGGCGTCTGTGTGCTCGCCCCGAGGCTGCTCGACCGCATACCGGCCGGCGAGACCGCTCTGGTCGCCGATCTCTGGCAGCCCCTGCTCGCCGAGGGTCGGGAGGAGATCGGCTTCGTCCTTCACGACGGTCCGTTCGCCGACCTCGGCCGCCCGGGCGATTTCCTCCGCGCGTCGCTCGAAGCGCTCGCTCGCGGAGGGCCCTTCCCCGCCGGCGCGGGACTCTTCGACGCGAGACGGCGCGTGCTCGGCGGCCGCGGCGACGTCGATGCGATCGACAGCGTCGTCGCGGACGGAGCCGCGATCGGCCACGGAGCCGTCCTTCGGCGCACCGCCGTCTGGGCGGGAACGTCCGTGGGCGCGGGCGCGCGCCTCGAGAATTGCCTCGCGGCTCGCGGCCGCATCCCGGCGGGCGCCCACTATGAAAAAGCCCTTCTCTGGGCTGCCGACCGTTCCGGCGAGGCCGTCGCTCTCGATCTTTCCGGGCTCGATGACGATTCTCATGGTTTCCACTCCCTGTCGCCGCGGCGGTAGTAAAGGCTTCGCAGCTTCGCGGTCTGGCCGAACACGCGGAGGACGGCCATGCCGTCGTGCGCGTTCCAGAGATAGACGGACCCCGGCGTGGACTCGCCCATCGCCGAGAACGAGCAGATGTCGGAGGCATTGAAGCGAATCGGATCCTCGGGATGATCGAGGTAGTGGCCCGGACTGCCCGGGTCCGGCACGCGCGTCCCCGTCATGATTCCGGGCCTCACGTCGTTGCGCGTCCACGGGTACGTGACGCCGAGGAAGCGGTCGACCCCGCTCGCGATCTCCGCGGTCCGGACACCGTTGCCGTTGCCGTCGGCGTAGAGCGCCCACTCGTACCGGTCGCCGTTGCGGCGGAACTTCAGGCCGACGTTGCGGTTTCGTGAAATCGCGTAGGACCTGGCCAGGTAGAAGGCGACGCTCGCCTCGTGCACCGCCGACCGCAGCGAGACTTCCTCCCTCAGGCGCATCACACCCGGCGTCGCGATCGCGAGCATTCCCGCGAGCGTGGTCATGCCGAGCAGCAGCTCGAAGATCGACAGGCCGGCGTTCGGGCGAAGAGGCCCGGGGCCCTGAGGGCCCCGGGCGGGCGAGGTGGTCACCGTCCCTTGCCCACGGGAACGGTGGTGGCGGGTTTCTCCTTCGACGCCGCCGCGGGGGAGGAACGGCGGGAGGTCGAGGAGCCGGAGCGCACCTTGGCCGACAGCGTCGTCGGGCCGCTGACGGCGAGGTAGGGCTTGAGCTTCGTGAAGAGCTTCTCGCCGATGCCCTTGACCTCCATGAGGTCCTCGGGCCGCGCGAACGGCTTCTCCTTGCGATGCTCGACGATGCGGGCGGCGACCTTGGATCCGAGGCGCGGCAGGTAGGCGAGCTCGACGGCCGTGGCGGTGTTGATGTTGACCTTCGGCGTGGCGCCGGACTCCATGCTCTCGCCGAAGAGCAGCGCGCCCGTGCCGACACAGATCAGCGCGGCGAGAGCGGCGGCGCGAATTCGGGATGGGTTCATCGAAAATCTCCTTGTCGATTTCGAATCGATCGGTTTCTCGGGGTCTGTGCGACGGACTTGTCCTCATCGGGTCGATGTCGATCAGGCGTTCTCCATCGGCACCTCCTTTCGTTTCGGGTGGGGACGAATCGCGAAAGCCGTGCCGCGCGCCGGGTTCTCTCCGAAGTCACGGCGGCCGCGCGAGTTGAGCGAAAACGGAGATTGCGCGGCGGCGCGGACGGATGTCGTGGTTCCGGTCGCCGCGCGTGGTCCGAGACGACGCAAGCGACCGCCACGCACGGACTTTGCGGCGGCGGCAAGCGCTCCTGTCGGGTGTCCAGGTTCTTGTCAGCGGCCGTATAGACTGCCGGCGTGGCTTCCCTCGAGATCGCCGTCGGCGTCTCCGGCGGCTCCGGTGCCCGTCTCGGCCGGCGATTCGTCCAGATCGCGCTCGCCTCGAGGAACCTCGCCCGCCTCCATCTGGTGATCTCGGAGCCCGCGCTGATGGTGGCCCGCACCGAGATCTCTCCCGCGATCGCGACCGCGTCGGACTGGGCGGCCGCGCTCGACGCGCCGGCGGTCCTGCGGCGGCGGCTCGTGATCCACGAGAACGCCGACGTCGGCGCCTCGATCGCTTCGGGCAGCTACCCGACGGCCGGCATGGCGGTCGTCCCCTGCAGCGGCGGGACGCTCGGCGCGATCGCGAACGGGATCGCGCGCGACCTGCTGCAGCGCGCCGCCGACGTCTGCCTGAAGGAGAGGCGTCCGCTGGTGCTGGCGCTCCGCGAATCTCCGTATTCGCTCGTGCACATCGAGAACATGCGGCGCGTCACGCGCGCGGGCGCGATCGTGGCGCCCCCGACACCGGCCTTCTACGTGGATGCGCCGTCGGTCGACCGGTTCCTCGACGCGTATTGCGTCCGGACGTGCCGGCTGCTCGGCCTCGCTCCGCGCGAGGAGGGGTTCCGCTGGGAGGGCGCCCGTCCGAAGCCGGGGCGCCCGCGCCGGCGGTGAGCGCCCGAACGGGCGTCGTTCATTCGCTGCGAACGACGCTCGAGATGATCAAGTTCAGCCACACGCTGTTCGCGCTGCCGTTCGCGATCTATGCGGCGTTTCTCGCGGCGGACGGCTGGCCGACCCCGGCGACGCTCGGGAAGATCCTGCTCGCGATGGTCGGAGCCCGCAGCACCGCGATGGCGCACAATCGTCTCGCCGACCGCGCGCTCGACGCCGCGAATCCGCGCACGGCCGGGCGCGCGCTGCCCGCCGGCGCCCTCTCGGTCGGCTTCGTGCGCGCGTTTCTCGGCGCCTCGATCGTGCTCTTCCTCGCCGCGGCGGCGAGCCTGAACCGGCTGACGCTCGCGCTCTCCCCCCTGGCGCTCGCGCTGCTCCTCCTCTATTCGTACACGAAGCGGTTCACGGTCCTGTCGCATCTCGTCCTCGGCCTCTGCCTCGGGCTCGCTCCGGTCGGCGCGTGGATCGCCGTGCGCGGGTCGATCGGCGCGCTCCCGATCCTGCTCGGCCTGGCCGTCCTCTTCTGGACGGCCGGGTTCGACGTGATCTATGCGCTGCAGGACGAGGAGCACGACCGCCGGGCCGGCCTGCGCTCGATTCCCGCTCGATTCGGCGCGCGGCGCGCGCTCGCCGGATCCGCCCTCTTCCACGTCCTCATGCTGGTGCTGCTCCTGGGCGTCTGGAGGCTCTCGGGGAGCGGGGGCATCCTCCTTGCGGGCATCGGCGCGACGGCGGCGGCGCTCGTCTATCAGCACGCGATCGTGCGGCCCGGCGACCTCTCGCGCGTCAATGCCGCCTTCTTCACGGCGAACGGCTTCGTTTCGGTGACGCTCGCCCTCTGCGGCATCGCCGACGTCCTGGCCCGCCGGGCGGCGCCGTGACGGGGTCGGATTAGAATCGGCCCCCGGAATGCCCATCCCGAGCGAAGGGGACGTCAAACTCCGACATCTCGCGATCGACGGGCCGATCGGAGTCGGAAAAACCTCGCTCGTCGAGATGCTCTCCCGACGCTTCCACGGCACGAAGATCCTCGAGGACGTCGACAACCCGTTCCTCCCCGACTTCTACAAGAAGAAGAAGGGATCGGCCTTTCAGACGCAGCTCTTCTTCCTGCTGTCGCGCTACCAGCAGCAGCAGGAGATCGCGCAGATCGACCTCTTCTCGACGCTCGTCGTCGCCGACTACCACTTCCCGAAAGACAAGATCTTCGCGTGCCTGAATCTCGACGATTCGGAGCTCCTGATTTACGACCGGCTGTACACGCTGCTCGCGGAGTCGGTGCGCAAGCCCGACGCCGTGATCTACCTGCAGGGCTCGCTCGAGACGTGCCTCAAACGGATCAAGAAGAAGAAGGGGAACCTCGAGAAGAGCGTCACGCCGGAGTACCTGGCGCAGCTGATCGAGGCTTACAACTATTACTTCTACCACTACGACGAGACGCCGCTTCTCGTGGTCGACACGAACGAGATCGACTTCGTGAACCGGCCCGGCGATTTCGACGACCTGGTCGCCCAGATCCAGAAGGTGAAGAAGGGCGTCCAGTACTACGTTCCGGCCACGAGCACGCCGAAATGAAGGGGGTCAGGTCTCTGAAAGCGTGATCTTCAGAAATTTGAAAGTCACACATTCAGAGACCTGACCCCATATAATTCCCGGGTCGCCCTGATCGGCGGCGATTCCCGGATGGTCGGGGACGTCGACCGAAAGGCAAGGAGCGAAGTCGTGGCCGTCCTGCCGGAAGACGAACCCCTCTCGATTCCCCTGCTTCTCGCCGCGAAGGGTCAGGAGCGCATCGCGATGATGACGGCCTACGACGCGCCCTCGGCGGCGCTGCTCGACGCGGCCGGGATCGACGTGCTCCTCGTCGGAGACTCCGCCGAGATGACCGTCTATGGCGAGCCGAACACGCTGACGGCCACGATGGACGCGATGGTGCGGCACACGAGGGCCGTGTCGCGCGCGACGCGGCGCGCCGTCGTCGTCGGCGACATGCCCTTCCTCTCCTACCAGGCCGGCGTCGAGAAGGCCGTCGAGAACGCGGGGCGCTTCCTGGCCGAGGGCGGCGCCGCGGCCGTCAAGGTCGAAGGAGGGCGCCGGATCCTGCCCGCCGTCGAGGCGATCCTCGCGGCGGACATCCCGGTCATGGGCCACGTGGGGCTGACGCCCCAGTCCTACCGGAAGTTCGGCGGATTCAAGGTGCAGGGCCGCGAGGCCGAGTCGGCCCGCGCGATCGCCGACGACGCGAAGGCGCTTGCCGAGGCCGGCTGCTTCGCGCTCGTCCTCGAGTGCGTGCCGGACTCGCTCGCGGCCGAGATCACGCGCGAGGTGCCGATCCCCACGATCGGCATCGGCGCCGGCGCCGCGTGCGACGGGCAGGTGCTCGTGTTCCACGACGTGATGGGCTTCACGCGCGGGCACCGGCCGAAGTTCGTGCGCCGCTACGCCGATCTCGCGACCGTCATCGAGCAGGCCGCGCGCGCCTTCACCCACGACGTCAAGAGCGGCGCGTACCCGTCGCGCGAAGAGAGCTTTTCCGGGACGAAGCCGCCGCTCCGCCGCGTACATTCGAAGTCCCCCTCTCCCTGCGGGAGAGGGGCGTAGGGGTGAGGGGCGTCAACGACGCCACGCACTCCACATCTCCCGCTGGAAAAGGAAATCAGGGCTATCTCCATGAGAGGCTCCCACCCATGAGAACCGTCCGCGACGTCCCCACGTTGCGCGACCTGGTCGCGCAGGCCCGGAGGGCCGCGCGCCCCGTCGCGTTCGTGCCGACGATGGGCGCGCTGCACGAGGGACACCTCTCGCTCGTGCGTCTCGCGCGGCGCGAGGGCGGACTGACCGTCGTCTCGATCTTCGTCAACCCGCTGCAGTTCGCGCCCGGCGAAGACCTCGCGCGCTATCCGCGCCGGGAGAAGGAGGACGCCGCCCTCCTCGAGCGCGAGGGCGTCGACGTTCTCTACATGCCGACCGAGGCGAGCCTGTATCCCCCCGACTTCTCGACGATCGTCGACGTCGCGGGCGTGACCGAGGGCGGCGAGGGCGCCGTCCGTCCCGGGCATTTCCGCGGCGTCGCGACCGTGGTCCTCAAGCTGTTCCTGCGCGTCCTGCCCGACGCCGCCGTGTTCGGCCGCAAGGATCTCCAGCAGGTCGCCGTCGTGCGGCGGATGATCCGCGACCTCGACCTGCCGATCCGGCTCGTGGTCGGGGAGGTCGTGCGCGAGACCGACGGGCTCGCGATGTCCTCGCGCAACGCGTACCTCTCTCCCGAGGAGCGGCGCCGCGCCCCGGACCTCGCGCGGACACTCCTGGCGGCGCGGGCCCGCGCGATCCATGGCGCCCGCGACGCGCGCCGGCTCGAGGAGGACGCGCTGCGCCAGCTCGAGGCCGCGCGCTTTCAGATCGATTACCTCGAAGCGGTCGATTCGCTCACGATGCGCCGTTCCCCCGAGGCGCGTCCCGGCGTCTGCCTGGCCGCGGCCGTGCGCCTCGGCGGCACGCGCCTGATCGACAACGTGTACCTCCTCGACCCGGCGAAGGCATAGGATCGGGACGATGAACGGTCCCGAGACCCTCGAGGCGCCCACCGCGGCGCCGTCCGCGGGCCAGATGGACGAGCTCGTCCTGGGCGGCCGGTCGTTCCGTTCGCGCCTGATCGTCGGCACCGGCAAGTACGCGACGTTCCCGTTGATGAAGCGGGCCCTCGAGGAGTCCGGCGCCGAGATCGTGACGGTCGCGGTGCGCCGGGTGAATCTGACGGACCGCTCGAAGGAGTCGCTGCTCGACTTCATCCCCAAGGGCATGACGCTCCTGCCGAACACGGCCGGCTGCTACAACGCGGACGACGCGATTCGCGCCGCGAGGCTCGGGCGCGAGGTCGGCCTCTCGAACTGGGTGAAGCTCGAAGTGCTCGGCGACGAGCAGACGCTCTGGCCGGACAACGAGGCATTGCTTTCGGCCACGCGGACGCTCGTGCAGGAAGGCTTCGTGGTCTTTCCGTACACGTCGGACGATCCGATCGTGTGCCGCCGCCTCGAGGAAGCGGGCGCCGCGGCGGTGATGCCGCTCGGGGCGCCGATCGGCTCGGGCCTCGGCATCCAGAACCCGAACTCGATCTCGATCATCCTCGAGCGGGCGAAGGTCCCGGTGATCGTCGACGCCGGTGTGGGCACGGCCTCCGACGCGTGCGTCGCGATGGAGCTCGGCGCCGCCGGCGTGCTGATGAACACCGGCATCGCCGGCGCGACCGATCCGGTCCGCATGGCGCGCGCGATGCGCGACGCCGTGCGTTCGGGCCGCGACGCGCACCTCGCCGGGCGCATTCCGCGGAAGCGTTACGCCACGGCCTCCTCGCCCGTCCAGGGCGTCATCGGGTCGAGCTAACCCGCGCCGACAAAGGGGTTAGTCAGGTCGCCGATGCCCGCCGCGACGGCGCCCCCCGGCCCCTGTCCTTCCGGTCAGTAATTTCCCTTGCAACGATTACAAGCCGCGTGCTACGTTGCGCCAGCTTTTAATTAAGACCCGCACATCCCAAGAGCCGCTTCTTTATGTTTTTCCTTCCCCCATCCGTCCGCCATCGCGGGCCGGCGTACGCGCGCTCGAAAGGGGGTCGGTCCTAGAGAGAGCTTGGTCCCGGCGCTTCTCGGCGCCGGGTTTCTTTCGGTTTGCGTAAACAACGATTCGTCATTTTTTTCGCCGGGAGCGGCATCGCCGACTTCCGGCCCAGGGATGAAACCCAGGAGATCTGTAAATTCCATGATGCAGCAATACACGGACAAGAACCTCACCTGCGTGGACTGTGGCGGCACGTTCCTCTTCTCGGCCGACGACCAGGAGTTTTACGCGCGCAAGGGCTTCACCAACGAGCCCAAGCGCTGCAAGCCCTGTCGCGACAAGCGGAAGATGGCGTCGGGCGAGGGCCGCGAGCGCACTTTCTACGACGTGACCTGCGACGGCTGCGGCAAGCAGACGCAGGTTCCTTTCAATCCGACCAACGGCAAGCCGGTCTACTGCCGCGAGTGCTACTCGGCGCGCCGCTCCCAGCAGTCCTACTGAGCCGCTCTTCGTCGACTCGAGCCCCGGCCTCGCAGCCGGGGCTTTTTTTGTTAATGTCGGGCATCGCGTGACAACGAACGTGTCCTCGACGGCCGACACGCGAGGGGCCGCCTCGCGGCTGCTCGAGCGCATCGGTCGGACGCCCTTAGTGGAGCTGCCGCGGTTCTCCCGCGGCGCGGGCCGCGTGTTCGCGAAGCTCGAACAGTTCAATCCCGGGGGCTCGGTCAAAGACCGGATCGCGAAGGCGATGGTCGAGGACGCGGAGGCCCGCGGCCTTCTCGTCCCCGGCGGGACGATCGTCGAGGCCACGTCGGGCAACACCGGCGTCGCGCTGGCCATGGTCGCGGCCGTCAAGGACTACCACTGCGTCATCGTGATGCCCGAGGGATACGGTCACGTCAAGGCGAAGCTCATGCAGGCGCTCGGCGCCGAGGTGGTCCGGACGCCGGCCGATGCCATGATGACGGGAGCGGTCGATCGCGCGCGCGAGATCGCCGCGGCGACGCCCGGCGCCTACGTCCCCGACCAGTTCCACAATCCCGTCAACCCCCTCACGCACTTCGAGACGACCGGGCCGGAGATCGCCGCCGCGATCGACGGACCGATCGACGCGTGGGTCGCGGGCGTCGGCACGACCGGGACCTTCGTCGGCGTGGCGCGCGCGCTCACAGAGGCGCGGCCGGGCGTCCTGCGCGTCGCGGTCGAGCCGCAGGGTTCGATCCTGCGGGGAGGACCTCCGGGTCCCCACGAGGTCGAGGGCATCGGGCTGTCGAAGCTCTGGCCGATCCTCGACCGCTCCGTGATCGACGAGGTCCTCGAGATCCGCGACAAGGAGGCGTTCGACACGTGCCGCACGCTCGCGCGCGAGGAGGGCCTCTGCGTCGGCGGCTCCTCGGGAGCGGCGGCGGCGGCGGCGCTGCGCATCGCCGAGCGGCTCGGTCCGGGCAGGACGGTCGTCACGCTCTTTCCGGACGGCGCCGAGCGCTATCCGGACCAGGGCCTCTTCGCGGCATCGCGCCCAAAGGGATGAGAAAAGAGGACAGCATGGGCTTCTCCACCGACTGCATCCACGCCGGCAACGAGCCCGATCCCTCGACGGGCGCGGTGGCCGTCCCGATCTACCAGACCTCGACGTACGTGCAGGAGGGACTCGGCCAGAACAAGGGCTGGGAGTACGCGCGCACGCAGAACCCGACGCGCTCGGCCCTCGAGAAGAACCTCGCGGTGCTCGAGGGCGGCGCCGGCGCGCGGGCGTTCGCATCCGGCATGGCCGCGATCACCGCGATCTCGACGCTCGTGAAGCAGGGCGACCACGTCGTCTGCTCGAACATGACGTACGGCGGGACGTACCGGTACTTCACGAAGATCCTGGCGAACTACGGCGTCGCGTTCTCCTTCGTGGACACGGCGCGGCCGGAAGACGTCGAGCGAGCGATCCGTCCCGAGACGCGCCTCCTCCACCTCGAGTCGCCGACCAACCCGACGATGCAGCTCTGCGACATCGCGCTCCTGTCCGAGCTCGCCCACCGCAACGGCGCCGTCGTGGTCGTCGACAACACCTTCTGCTCCCCCTACCTGCAGAAGCCGCTCGCGCTCGGGGCCGACATCGTCATGCACTCGACGACCAAGTTCCTCGGCGGCCACTCGGACACGGTCGGCGGCGCGGCGATCGCGAAGTCGAAGGAGCACGTCGAGTGGCTCGGCTTCGTGCAGAACAGCTCGGGGGCGATCCTCTCGCCCATGGACTCGTGGCTCGTGCTCCGGGGCATCAAGACGCTCGTCGTGCGCATGGAACGACACGAGAAGAACGGGCGGGCGATCGCCGAGCACCTCGCGCGGCACCCGAAGGTGAAGAAGGTGAACTACCCGGGACTCCCCACCCACCCGCAGCACGCGCTCGCGAAAAAGCAGATGTCCGGCTTCGGCGCGATGATCTCCTTCGACCTCGGCTCGTTCGACAACGCGAAGTCCTTCCTCGCGAAGGTGCGGCTCTGCTCGCTCGGCGAGAGCCTCGGCGGCGTCGAGACGTTGATCTCGCACCCGGCCACGATGACCCACGCGTCGATTCCCGAGGAGGAGCGCAACCGGCTCGGCGTCACGCCGGGGCTCGTGCGGATCTCCGTCGGGATCGAGGACCTCGAAGACCTGATCGCGGACCTCGACCAGGCGCTCGCGGCGGTGCGGTAGGGCCGGACCGGAACCCTTCCGGTCGCATCGGTCCTATTTCTTCTTGCGAGGCTTCACCGCGCGACGGCGCGGCTTGGGCTTCGCGGCGGCCCTGGGCGCCGCGGTCATCTTCTCGATCCACTGCGCGAACCCGGGAGAGGCCTTGTCGACGCGGTACCCGAGGACCTCGGGGAGCTCGTAAGTGTTGACGCGCTGGATCGTGTCGCGCACGCCCTCGAACTGGGACGCGCGGGTCTTGATGATGAGGAGCATCTCGCCGTCGTCGCAGACGCGGCCTTTCCAGCGGTAGACCGAGTGGATGTTCGGCACGATGTTGACGCAGGCGGCGCGGCGGCCGCGCACGAGCGCGTGCGCGACGTCGAGCGCCTGCTCCTCGGTGCCGACCGACGTGACGACGACGATGAGCTCTTCGGACTTGGCCATAGGCGTCGCATTCCATGCTCGCGGGAGGACCAAGTCAAGAATTCATGAAGGGGATGGTAAAATTACCAGTCCGATCTTTGAGTCTCGCGCAGATCACCGTGGGGGCGAAACGGCTTCGACGGGGACGTCGGCGCGAGAGGTTGCATGCCGAGGTCTCACCCCTCCTCGTAAAAGCAGGGTGAAAAATAGTAGCTGCGAACAACAGCAACTTCGCTCTGGCTGCTTAATTAAGTAGCCTCGTTGGACGGTGAGCGCACCCGACGCGCTCCGGCCGACGTCGCGAAATTCGGGTGTAGCGCGCGCGGTCCCCCGGCCGCTCGTGCGAAACGAATCCGGGGTTGCCCTTCCGCCGTTTTGCCTCTTCTCGAGGCGGCGGGGCGAGAACCAAGAAGAGGCTGAGCATGGAGTGGCCTCTCCCGTCGCGCTTCCGGACGCGGGTTCAACTCCCGCCGCCTCCACCATTTCAATGACGTAGAACCGGGCTCCGCACTGTCTGGCGTCGATGGGACGTCGAGCAGCGCCAGGACCTGCAGCTTCGACACCGCTCGGGAGTAGGACCTCCCGTTCTCCCGCGTGGCCGCTTTCAGCAGGATCTTCCCGAGGAGCGCTCTCAGGAGCAGCTCGGTACGTCGCTCCAGGACTTCCTGGACCCTGGAGCCACCGGCCGTTCAGGTTCCTTCTCGAGGTTCAACCTCGTCATCTCGCGACGAGCCAACATAGCCAGGGCCCTCCACGAGCGGCTTGGGACGCGGCCGCGCTGTCGCGGCTTCCCGGCGGTCGGCCCCGGTTAGCGAGCCGGCGGCGACGGCTGGTCGTCGAGCGTCTTCAGGAACACGACGATCGCGGCCTCTTCGCTCGCCGTCAGGCCGAGCTTCCCGGTGTTCTCGTGCTCGACTTGGCGCGGCTCTTCCGGAGCCGGCCAGCAGTTGCGCCCCGGTTTCGGTTCGCTCGTCGCGCCGCAGGCGGGAAAGACGTCGCGCGTGTTGTAGAAGTGGACGAGCTCCTCGAGGCTCTTGAAGAAGCCGTTGTGGCCGTACGCCTTGACAAACCCGGGCGACGGCCGCCGGTCGACGTTGCGCAGCGTGGGAACCTTGAACTTGCCGACGTTCTCGTCCGCGAACCGGGCATAGCGCGGATCCTCTTTCAGGAAGCCGGCCAGTCCCGGGTCCTTCCACGCCGCGCCGGCCGGGTTGTGCTCGGGACCCATCCTGTAGAAGGGATTGGCCGGGTTGGGCGGCAGGCCGATGTTGTCGTAAGTGAAGTCGGTGAAGAGGGGAGGCTCTCCCTTCGGACCGCGCTCGTGCGGATGACACCGGCTGCAACGGCCTTTGCCGGCGAAGAGGGCGAGCCCCAGTTTCTCCTGCTCGTTGAGCTCAGCCTTGCCGGCGAGAAAGGAGTCGTATCGGGATGAGAAGGGCTGCACTTTCCGAGACGTCTCGTACGCGGCGATCGAGAGGCCGATGACGTCGTAGACGACCGCGGCGTTTCCGGGCGCGCAGGCATCCTGGATACCCTTCTCCTTTTGGGCGACCTCGTTGAGCAGAGATACGTAGTTGCCCGCGCAGACCCTCGCGACGACGGCGGCGCCGTCGGCGAGGTTCTGCTCGAGAGGGTTGAGGAACGGTCCGAGGGCCTGCTCGGCGAGCGCGCTGCCGAGCCGCGATCCCGTGGCGCGGCCGTCCCAGAAGCTTCCCCCGTAGAACACGGCTTCGCCGTCTTCCTTCCGCATGCCGAAGGCCGGCGCGTCGGCGTAGGCGATACTCGGCGGCTTGCGGTTGCCGAAGCGCCCGTGGAAGGCGCCCTCGTAGACGGCCCCGCCCCGATTGATCTTCTCGTCGGGACCGGTGAAGCCGACGGCGGGCCCATGACAGTCGGCGCAGGACTGGCCGGGCGGCCGGGAGAGCGACGTGTCGAAGAAGAGCTTCTCGCCCAGCCGCACCCTGGCGCTTTCGGGAGGCAAGGCCTGTCCGAGCGCCCCGTTGGTCCCGGGGACGAGCGGAGCGAGAAGAGCGAACGCGCAAATGAAGGACCTGCACGCGAGCATGGTGGCCTCCGAAGCCCGACACTAGCCGGGGAAGGTCCTCCCCACGAGATGTAGAGGCATCAGGCACCCCGCGCTTGGGGCGCGCGGGGGCGACCGGCTCGAGGGCACGCCGCGGGCGGCGTCAGCCGCGATGCGTTGGTGGGGCGGGATTCTGGCGTCGAACGAGGCTGCCTCCAAAGAGTCTCTCGCGGCTCTAATCCTTTGCGAACGCCTCCACCAATTCAAATTCATCGAAGTGAGGGCTGGGCTTCTCGGCCCGTTGCTGGGTTGCCAGGGTCGCCGCGCGAAGCGCGGCCGACTAACGACCCAGCCGGCGGAAAGTCCCCTCGTAGATCACGGGACCGCCCTGTGGGATGGCGCTCCCGGCGACGGGTCGGTTGTACTCGATGAGAGGCCCGGGCGGGTCCTTCTCCCATCCGGCCCGGAGCAGCTCCTCCTTCACCTGCGCCTCGGTCAGGAAACACTGCGGTTCGCCGGCGAACCGGGTGAACACGAAGGGCTCGCCCGGGATGGGCCGGTCCTCGGGGGGGAGCGTGGTGCGGGAGAAGGTGAACAAGAAGAGACCCGCGCCCGGCCGAGCGACGCGGGCCGCCTCGGCGACCGCGCGGCGAAACTCGGCGGCCGAGCGCGCGAGGTTCCAGATCCCGTGCGCGATCACGAGGTCGACGTTCGCGTCGCGCAGTGGCAGGTAATCCATGGACCCCCGCACGAGTGCGACCCGTCCGGCCACGCCTTCTCTTGCGACCCGCCGGCGTGCGGCGACCAGCATCGGCCAGGACACGTCCGTGCCGACCACGGTGCCCCCCTGTGCCGCCATGGGTGCGGCGTTGCGGGCCGCACCGCAACCGAGGTCCAGGATGCGCAGCCTCGGGCAACGAGCCATTTCGGTGCGAACGAACTCCAGGAGGACCCTGTTGGCGGCGGCTGTGGAGAAGCTCCCGACGGTCCCGGCCTCGTCCCAGCGGCTGGTTTCGGTCATTGAGAATGCTCTGCCGGCGAGAGCTCCATGGCTTCACTCCCTCGTTCGAGGAGGAGTCTCATGCTTTGATCATGACGAGCAACATCTTGAACGGGGTGATTGCCTTCACGGCGTGCGGCTGTTGAGCAGGGAGCCTTAGAAGTTGACCTGCGCTGAGACGGTGGGGCGTGCCGGCAATGGAAATCTCGGCTTCGCCTTCGAGGTCCAGGGCCAAGGCATCGAACGGCGCCGTGTGCTCGCTCAAGCCCTCACCGGCATCAAACGCGAAGGCCGTCACCGTGCCGGCCGGCTTCCGTACGAGCGTACGGCTGACCACGGTTCCGGGCTGGCAGGTAACGAGAGCCGAGGCGAATACGACGCCTTCGAGTCCGGGAGCGACTGCTTGATCTTGCGACATGGTGCCTCCGACTCGGAGTATGGAAGGAAATCCCCCAAAGTGGCCAGCAACCCAGATGCGGCCGGGAAACGCGGACAAAGAGACGGATAATTCGGGGGGGTAGCTCGAAATCACTCAGGAATTGGCAAGAATTCCATGGGTTCCACTCCCGCTGCCTCCGCCAATTTTCCGTCCTGACCGAGTGCATCACTGTGATGTTAAAATGACATCGGAGTGATGCAATGCCCAAATCGTTGACCGTCCGCATCGACGACGCGGCATACCGCCTCATCGCGGAAGCGGCCGCCGCCCAGAACCGCTCGGTTTCGAACTTCATCGAGACGGCCGCCCTGCAACGCGCCGCCTCGGAGATTTTCGTCTCCGATTCCGAGATGGCCGGGATTCGTTCGGATTCCGCTCTTCGGAAACGCCTGAAGAGAGGTCATCGCGAAGCGGCTTCCCGCAAGGGCCGGTTTGTCTGAGTATCGGCTCTTCGAGACCTCGGGCTTCCGGCGCGACCTCGACGGCCTCGGAGCGGAGGCGGCCCGGCGAATCCAGAACACTCTGACGGAACGCGTTTACCCGGTCCTCAGGGCCGCGCCTCGCGAGGTGCCGTCCGCGGCGCGCCTCAAGGAGTGGGACCCTCCGACATGGAGAATCCGGATCGGCGCCTGGCGGATCTTCTACGAGATCGACGACGACAAGCGTGTCGTGTTCCTGACGGCCGCCGACCATCGAAAGGACGCTTACCGATAGAGCCGGCGCCCGGACGCGGTTCACGTCCCGCCGCCGCCCTGCGAACGCCTCCACCAGCTTCTCCGCGCCGCCGGCGGCCCTTCTCGCGCGTGGGATAGATTGCGCCTCGCAAACGTGGAGGCAAAATGAGTGCTTCGACTCCGGAGTCCCGGGTCGGATATCCCCGCGTCGCGGTGTGGCTCTCCGGCACGCTCCTGCTTCTCCTCGCATGCGCCGCGAACGCCGCGACCGTGACGGTCACCGATACGGGCGATTCCATGGGCGCCTGCGCGACGACCGGAACGGGAACCTGCACGCTGCGCGACGCGATCACGTTCGCGAACGCGAACTCCGGCTCGACCATCGCGTTCAACATTTCCGGGACCGGCGTCCACACGATCACACCGGCCGCGGACTATCCCAACATCCTGGTCCCCGTCACGATCGACGGCTACACGCAGCCGGGCACGAGCGCGAACACGAACGGGCCGACGGAGGCAACGAACGCCGTCCTGCTCATCGAGCTCGACGGGGTCAACCTGACCCCATCGTTTGGCTTCGGAATATTCCTCTTCACCGGGACGAGCCAGGGCAGCATCGTCCGCGGGCTCGTGTTCAACCGCGGCAGGAGCGCCGGGATCCAGGTCGACGTGTCGAACATGGTGATCGAGGGCAACTTCATCGGCGTCGATCCCTCTGGAATGACGGCCGAGGGTAACCTCGGCTATGGCATCGCGATCGACGGCGCCATCACCAACGTCCTCGTCGGCGGCACGACGCCGGCGGCGCGCAACCTCATCTCCGGCAACTTCGTGGGGATCGAGACGAACGGCGGCACGAACCACGTCATCCAGGGCAACCTCATCGGCACCAACGCACTGGGCACGGGCGCGTTGCCGGGGGTCTATCCGGGGATCGTGCTCGGTCACGTCACCTCCGGCGTCCACATCGGCGGCACGACACCGGCCGAGCGCAACGTCATCTCCGGGAACCTCGGGGGCATCTCCCTCAGCAACAGCCTGAACGACAACACGGTCACGAACAACGTGATCCAGGGCAACTTCATCGGCACCGACGTCACCGGCACCTTGCCCCTCGGCAACGCGAGCTCGGGCATCGCCTCCGGCGGCTGGAACAACACGATCGGCGGCTCAGCCGCCGGCGCGGGGAACGTCATCTCGGGAAACACCACCTCCGGAATCTCGATGACTTACGCGGAGGGCTCGACGATCGAGGGTAATTTCATCGGCACGGACGTGACCGGGACGATCGCTCTCGGCAACCAGGGTCCGGGCGTCCTGCTCCAGGCCGACAACGTAACCGTCGGCGGCACCGATCCGGGCGCCGGGAACCTGATCGCCTTCAACGCCGGGACCGGCGTGGTAGTCACCGGACCGGTTGCCGGCACCGCGATCCGCGGCAACTCGATTCACGACAACGCAGGGACCGGCATCGACCTCAACGACGACGGCGCAACGGCGAATGACTTCGGCGACGCGGACACGGGACCGAACAACCTTCAGAACTTTCCGGTCGTCTCTTCGGTGACCTACGGGGCCAGCACGACCGTCGCCGGCGTTCTCAACTCGACCGCGAACACGACCTTCCAGCTCGACTTCTACTCGAGCCCGGGCTGCTCGAACTTCCCGCGCGAATACGTCCAGGGCGCGGCCTACCTCGGCTCCGGCCCTGCCACGACCGACGGCTCGGGCAACGTCACCTTCAACGTCTCGGGGCTGGGCGCGACGGTGAGCGGAGATCGCATTTCCGTCACCGCGACCGATCCCAACGGCAACACCTCCGAGTTCTCCCAGCGCCTGCCCTTCTCGATCAGCGCTCAGTCGGGGCCGCCGTCCGGCGGCACGGCCCTGACCATCCATGGAACCAACTTCCTGGCGGGCGCGACCGTCACGATCGGGGGCATCTCGGCGACCGGAGTCAGCGTCACGGATTACAACGACATGAATGCCACGACGCCCGCGCTCGCCCCGGGAACCGCCAACGACCTCGTCGTTTCCAACACGGACGGCTCGAAGGGCACCCTGGTCAAGGCGTTCGTCGCGGACTTCACCGACGTCCCCAACGCCAACCAGTTCTACTCCTACGTCACGAAGCTCGTCTCGAACGGCATCACCGCGGGCATCGGGGGCGGGCTGTACGGCGTGGCCGACGACACGCTGCGCCAGCAGATGGCGGTCTTCATCCTCAAGGCCAAGCACGGGCTCTGTTACACGCCGCCGCCCTGCAGCGGCATGTTCGGCGACGTCCCCTGCCCCTCGACCTTCGCCAACTGGATCGAGGCCATGGCCAACGAGGGCATCACCGGCGGCTGCGGCGGCGGCAACTTCTGCCCTCAGAATCTGGTCCGCCGCGATCAGATGGCCGTGTTCCTCCTGAAGGCCGAGCACGGATCCGCCTACGTGCCTCCCGAATGCGTCGGCGCATTCATGGACGTGGCCTGTCCGTCGACCTTCGCCAACTGGATCGAGCAGCTCGCGACGGAGAGCATCACGGGCGGGTGCGGCGGCGGCAATTACTGCCCGGGCAACCCGAACACGCGCGGCCAGATGGCGGTGTTCATCACGAAGACATTCAACCTGCAGTGAGCGCGGCCAGACGGTGCGCGTCGAGCCGCCGCCGAACGCGGCGCCGAACGGCACCGGAAGCTCCTCCCGGGCGGGAGTCCGGAAGCCCTCCTAGTCGAAACCGTCGTTCTTTCTCGAGGCCGGCGCGTCGCTTCGCGAGGACGCGTGTCGAGAAGACGCCGAGTCGGAAGCGCGCGCGGCATCTGCAAGTCCTTGTGCCGTCGCGAAACGGCGAGTCTCCGAAAATGGCACGGAACATGCTCCTTTCATGTTCGTCGGGTGCGCGGCTCTCGCGCCGCTGACGACCAACGAACAAGGAGGCTTACCGTGAAGACTGTCTCTCGAGCGCTGATCATCGCGAGCGCCCTGGCGTTCGCGGGTTATGCCGCGGCGCAGGATCAGAACGCGCCGCCGCCGGTGACGCCCGGCGTCACCGGCCAGCCCACTTCGTCCGCCGCGCCGGCGCCGGCGCCGAATCCGTCGGCGGCGAACCCGTCGTCGGACACGAGCGCCGCGCCGGTCCCGGTCCCGCCGGACAGCGGCGTGGCTCCCGCGCCTCCGGTGAACGCGAATCCGCCGGCCGAGGCCGCGCCCTCGACGTCGCGCTCGTCTTCCTCCGACAAGAGCGCGGCTTCGCGCCGCGCCCGCCGCAGCGCGAAGACGCCGAAGGCGGCGCCTCCATCGGCCGACGCGGACAAGTCCGATCAGGGCGCGGCCGCGGCGGCCGCCGCCGGATCGACCTCGGCCGACCAGCAGCCGCCGACGTCGGGACCCGGCACGACCGGCGAACCCGCGACGACGCAGAGCACGTCCACCGCGGCGGCCCAGTCCGCGGTTCCCCCGGAGCCCGTTTCCGAACAGCGCCCCGTCGTGGTGAACGATGCCGCGACGGCGAATGCGCACACGGCTTCCCGGTCGATCTGGCTCCTCGTCCTGGGCTTCATCATCGCGGTGCTGATCGTCGTGACGCGCCTCGCGCGCCGCCGCGGCGACACCGACATTACGATCCGCGGCGACCGCACCGGCCCGGTCCGCACCGGCGGCGGTCCCGCGCTCTCCGGGAGGTCGCGATGAACGGAGGAAGGCGTTGGCGGCGCTGGCGCCGCACCCTGCTCGGGCTGCTCGGAGGATTCGCGCTGCCGCTCGGCGCCCAGCAGTCCGGCTACCCGCCCCAGCAGGGCTATCCCCTCGAGCAGCCCGGCGCGTACGACGCCGCCGACTCCGGGATCTCCCAGTCGGTCGCGCGCATCTCGTACCTGAACGGGAACGTCTCGTTCGCGCGGGGCGACGACCCGGATGAGTGGCAGGACGCGGACGTCAACGTCCCGATGACGATCGGCGATCGCGTCTACACGGGCGAAGGCAGCCTCGAGCTCCAGCTCGAACACGGCGCGCTCGTGGATCTCGGCGCGCGCACCGACCTCGCGACGCTGAACCTGACCGAGCAGGTATCGCAGTTCGCCGTCAAGTCGGGCATCGCCTCCTTCGCGGTGCCGCGGCTCGCGCCCGGCGAGATCTTCGAGGTGGACACGCCGAACGCGGCGGTCACGTTCGACCGGCCGGGACGCTACCGCGTCGACGTCGACGAGTCGGGCCAGACGCGCGTCGTCGTCCGCCGCGGCGACGCGACGGTGGCGGCGGGCGGGGGTCAGCTGGCCCTCGGCGACGGCGAGGCGATCATGATCGAGGGCACCGACGCGCCGCGCTACGAGGTCGTGGCGACTCCCCCGCCCGACCGCTGGGACGGCTGGGCGGACACGCGCCAGGATCGCGAGCTCCGAGCGGCGTCGGTGCGCTACGTGAGCCCCGGCATCGTCGGCGCGGCCGACCTCGACGCCTACGGGCGCTGGGACGACGTCCCCGGATACGGACACGTGTGGACGCCGGCGTCGGTCGAGGCCGGCTGGGCGCCGTATCGCGACGGGCGCTGGACCTGGCAGGACCCGTGGGGATGGACGTGGGTCTCGACCGAACCCTGGGGTTGGGCGCCCTATCACTACGGCCGGTGGGTGACCTACTCGTCGCGCTGGTACTGGGTGCCGGTGGCGCCGGCGGTCACGACCGTCGCCTACGCGCCGGCTCTCGTCGCGTTCGTCGGCGGGCCCCTCGGCGGCGTGGGCGTCGCGGTCACGGCCGCGCCGTCCTACGTCGGATGGTTTCCGCTCGCGCCGGCCGACCCGCTCGTCCCGTGGTGGGGACCGCGCCGCGCGCAGGTCAACGTCACGCAGGTCACCAACGTGACGTACGTCAATCGCACGTACGTGACGGTCGTCAACCAGAACACCTTCGTCTCCGGGAATCTCGTCGCGCCCGCCGTCGTTCGCGAGACGGCGATCGTGCGGCAGGTCTCCGCCGCCCCGGTCGTCGCGGGACGCGTCCCGGTTCTGCCGACGGCGTCGTCGGTGCGCCTGGCCGCGCGCCCCGGTTCCGCTCCGGCGCCGCGACCTCCCGCCGCGGTCGTGTCGCGCTCCGTCGTGACGCGCTCCGCGCCGCCGCCCGCGCCGCCGCGATTCGATCAGAAGCTCGCGACGATCCGCGAGAACAAGGCGCCCGTCGCCCCGGCGGCCGCGGCACGTCTCGTGCCGAACGCGGCCGCGTCGGTCGTCCCGGTTCGTTCCGTCGCGGCCGAGGCCGGCAACGTTCGCCTCTCCCCGGCGCAGCCGAACGCCGCGCGGCAGAAACAGGTCCAGCCGGTGACGGCGAGCCGGGGCGCACCCCCCGCCGCCGCGGCGCGCGAGACACAGCCGCTCCGTCCCACGCCCGCGCCGGCGCGGCCTCAGCCCGGCGCGGAGACGCGGCCGAACACGGGCGCCGAAGCGCGTCCGCAGTCCGCGCCGCTCGGCCGCCCGACCGCGCCCGCTCTCGAGGGGCGTCGTCCGGACGAGCCGGCGCTCGCGGTGCCTCGCGAGGACCTGCGTCCGACGCCCTCCTTCACGAGAGCGACGCCGCCCGCGAACTGGCGCGATCGCGAGAGCGCGCCTCCGGCCGCGGTCCCTCCGCAGCCGCAGCGTGAGACGGCCGAGGCGCCGCCGCGCGGGTTGCGCCCGACGCCGGCGTATCTGCATCCCGACGACCGTCCGCCCGCGGCGGGACAGAGAGAGAACGCCGCGCCGCGGAGTCCGATGCCCACGCCGCCGTCGCGCGTCCATCCGCAACGGGAGGCCGCTCCGCCGGCACGAGAGAACCCCGAGGCGCGCGAGGCCGCGCCGCCGCGGTCCGCCGCCGAGCGCGAGTCGGCCCCTCCCGGAAGGGTGCCGCCCACGCCGAATCGGGGAGAGGTGCGGGAGGCCCCGCCAGCGCGCGGCGCCCAGGCGCACCCCCCGCAGCCATCGCCGAACCGCGGGCGCCGTCCGACTCCGCGTCCGACCCCGCGGCCGGAGTGAGACGGCCGCCTTTTCGATGTCCGCTCACGACGAGGGCCGCGGCGATCGCCGCGGCCCTCTGATTCTTCGAGGCCGGGAATCTCAGAAGTGCGGCGCCGGCCGGCGTCCGCCGAGATCAAGGATCTGCCCGTCGTCGGGCTGCGGAATCGCCGAGCCGCACTTGGGGCATCGCAGACGGGAAGGCACCGTCTCCTCGTCGCGGTGGCGGCAGCGGGGGCAATAGAACGCCTTCTTCCTGCCCATGGAACTCTCCTCCCCTCTCTTCCCGGATGCGTCCGGAGGCGTCGGCGGCGACCCGTCCCGGCGCAAGACGACCCGAACGAAGGTCAGTGAACGGAGTTCCCCGAATGGGATCCCGAGGGGAGCTGCTCGGCCATCTGCAGGTGGTTCTTCAGCGTGGGCACGGTCTCCGCCGCGAACTTCTGGACCGCGGAGCCACCCTCGTTCGAATGCTTTTCGAAGAGACTCACGTCCTCCTTGTGGTCCTTGACCATCAGCTTGGAGTACGCATCGTCGAACTCGTCGCCCGAGAGCTTCTCCAGGCGATTCATCGTCTGCTTGTGCTTCTCGTCGAGCGTGGCCGGCACGTTGAGGCCCTCCTCCGACGCGGCCTGCTTCAGCTGCTCGTTCGCCCTGGAGTGGTCGTCGATCATCTTCTGGCCGAACTGGCGGACGCGATCGTCCTTGGCCTTCTGGACCGCCAACTGTCCCATCTCCACCTCGGCCAGCCCGCCGACGCCGGCTTCCTGCACGAAGGCCTGATCGGAGCCGCCCTTCGTCTTCGAGGTCGTCATGCTCTTGCTCGAGGTGGAGGCAGAGCTGCGATCCGTCATCGACGAATCGCTCTGCGCGAGCACGGCCGTCGCCGCCGCGGCAAAGAGAATTCCAAAGCATCGAAACATGCGAGAACCGTGGCTGTTCATGTTTTCCTCCGGGGCGCTGTCGCAGCAAGTGACATGCCAGTGACCCGTCCCGGCCTCACGCCGCGGAGGGTCTCGGCGGCGGCGCCGCGTTCTGGTGCGCGCGCCAGTGCCGGAACGCGACCGTGAGAATCGCGAGCGTCGGCACCGCGAGAAAGACGCCCGCAACGCCGCCGAGCTCCGCGCCGCAGAGGATCGCGAGGATCACCGCCATGGGATGCAGAGGCAGCTCGCGCCCGACGAGGCGCGGATAGATCACGTAATCCTCGGCGATCCGCAGGAGCAGCAGAAAGCCCGCGACGAGGATGGCCTTCGAGAGCGCCTGCATCCCGGCGACCGCGACGACGATCAGGGCGATCACGAGCGGTCCGACGAGCGGCAGAAACTCGAAGAGCCCCGCGGCCACGCCGAAGAGCATCGGGTAGGGAATTCCGATCGCGAGGAATCCGACCGTGCTGAGGGTCGCGACCACGAGGCAGCCGGCAACGAGTGCCCGAATGTAGGCCGCCAGGGTGCGGCTGACCTCCTCGAAGAAGAGATCGCCGCGCCAGCGGAGCCGGCGTTCGAGCAGGAGCTTCAGCGCCCTCTGGCGAAAGAGCTCCGCGTCCTTCAGGAAGAAGAACGCGAAGATCGGAACGAGGATCAGCCACGGCAACGCGAGCAGCCAGCCCGCGACGCGCGGCAGCAGGTCTTTGTGGATGTAGCCGATCGCGCCGCTCGACGCCTGGTCGACGAGGTCCTCGATCATCGCCCGCGCGCCGCGCGGCATCATCCGCGTCTGACCCGCTTTCCAGGTCTTCCAGCTCGTCTGGATGCGAACGACATAGTCGGGAAGCTGGGCGCGAAGCTCGCCGAACTGGGCATTGAGCGCGGGCCACACGAGCCAGATCGCGAGCGCCGCGACCGCGGTGAGGCTCAAGTACGCGGCCCAGATCGCCGGCAGGAGTCCGAGCGAGCGTCCGCCGAACCACCCGATCGGCCGCCGGAATAAGGCGACGAGCGGGGCGACCATGTAGGAGAACAGGATCGCGAGCGCGAGCAGCAGCAGGACGGTCGCGATCTTGTGGAGGATCCACAGCCCCGCGAAGAGGAGCGTGAGGGCGAGGAGGATCTGGGCGCTCGTCGACAGAGCGACCAGCCGCCAGGAAGAAGGCGCGCGAACCTCGGGCCGGGCGTCCTCGCTATCCGCGCGGACTCTCGATTCGGCGCTCATCGCGCGACCGTCATCGTCTTTCCTCGCTTTCAGGGCGGCTCCGAGCGAACGGGCCGAGCACGGCGCGGGTCGTCCCACTGCGAAATTGCATCGTCCGTGCCACAGAGGCGAAACGGGCTCGAGAGTCCCGGAGGCGGACCGCGTCCGCGGGACTGTCCTGCCGGAGGGCGATTCGCGCTACAGAAAAGGGACTACCGCCCCCGAAGGGGCGGGTCCGGATTGGGGTGGGGCCAGTTGGTGAGAACGGTTCGAGTCTTCCACAGAACCTTGTTCCCACTTTGGAGCAAGAATCGCGCCACGGGTCTGACGCCGAAAGGGCTGCCCGAGTGGCCTCACTTTGGCAGACCGTTTGCTTCTCCATTCCGGCGGGCACCACCAAATCCCCTCTTTCACGGTGCCGCCAGCGTCTGCTACCCCGGACATGGCGGCACCCCTTCTTTTTTTTGCCTCGGACTCCGAGCGGCCGATTCGACCTCGGAACCGCGCCGCCGCAACGGCGACGTCGAGGGTCGCGAACGGATCGCTTCGCTTCGCCCTTCTGCCTCGCCATCAGGAAAGAAAACGGCCCCCCGGCTTTCGCCGGAGGGCCGTTTCGATCCTCGAAAAATACCCGCTACGTCGCGATGCGGCTCGCGCCCGCCAGACCGAGCAGCAGGAACACGAGGAAGAGTGCGGCGAAGATCAGGGCCAGCACCTTCGCGATCGCGAAAGAGGCCCCCGCAATTCCGGTGAACCCGAGCAGGGCGGCGATCAGACCGACCACGAGAAACGTCAACGCCCACTTGATCATGACTTCAAACCTCCCGAGGACCTGACTAGCAAGAGCGGTGCCCGTATGGCACCCGCCTTGCTCCTCGCACCGAGGGGCGCGGCATGCGCCCGCTTTCAAGGAGGTTTCATGACACTCGCCGGTACTTCTCGCATTGTCCTCGCGGGCGCGTTTGTCGGTTCCCTCGCCGCCTGTCATCACAGCGACACGACGACGGCGCCGGGATCGCTCGCCAACGTGACGGTGACGGGCCCGAACTCGGTCGCGTCGGGTCAGAACTTCGACGTCGACGTCGCCGCCACGGCCGTCGGCATCAACAACGTCCAGAACGGCATGGTCACGGTCGCGGTTCCCGCGCCGCTGACGATCCTCTCGACCAATGCGTCGAGCGGCACGAGCGCGACGGTCTCCGGAAACACCGTCACCTGGATTCTCGGGACGCTCGACTCGAACAGCCAGTCCACGCTGCACGTCAACCTGATGGGAACTCTGCCGGCGGGATCGAACGCGCAGAGCGTCGCGATCCAGGCACAGCTGACGGGCAACGGCATCAACCCCGGCGACGCCACCGCGTCGACGACCGTCCAGATCAACCCCTAACCCGGACTCAACCCATCGGCCGGAGGATCCGCCGCCCCGCCGGAGCCCGCGAGGCTCGGGCGGCCGCGGGCGGCAAACCGGCCGGCGGCGCGGCGCGGCGCTTCATGTAGCCGCGGCTCCCGCGCACGAATCCCGCCTCCACGAGCCGCCCGGCGAGCGGCGTGGCGTCCGGGTCGCCGCCGTCCACGCGCGCGACGAGCACGACCCGCCTGCGTCCCGACTCCACGAGACCCGCGAGCGCGCGAGCGAGATCGGCCGCCGCCGCCGCGCGCCCCGGCTCCTCGGCGGGAAGGAACGTCAGAAGGTTCGTCTCGGCCCGGCCGAGCCAGGCGACCAGCTCGCCGTCGCGAATCACCACGTGCGCACCGGCCGCGCGCTGGGGGCGGGCGGGACCGCCCGGCGGCCACGGGAGAGCCGCCCCGTAGGGATTCGCGGGATCGGTCGCCGCGAGGACGACCGTCGTTGTTTCCTCATGCTCCGCGCGCACCGCCCGGAGCCGGTCGGCCGCTCCCGGCAGCGCGAACTGCGCGGCGCCGAGCCCGGCGACGAAGTAGCCCCGGCGCACGCGGCCCCCCTCCTCCATCGCGCGGAAGACGGGATAGAGCGAGCCGAAGCCGCCCGGGATTCCCTCGGCGGCGACGGCTTCACGCGTCACGACGCCGTGACGGGCGAGCAGGTCGTTCGCGAGCTCCGCGAGCCGCGCCGTGTCGCTCGAGCCGCCGCGCTCCGCCGGCGGCACGAGCCACCAGCGGCCCTCGCCGCCCGGAGGTCCTCCCCGCTTCGGCGCTCCGCGGCGGCCGCGCGGCGGCTCGGCGGCCGCGGCGAGCCGGGAGCGCAGCGGCGCGAGCGTGTCGTTGGTAACCTCGCCGCGCCAGACCAGCCGCCAGAGCGCGGCGAGGAGGTCGCCGGCGAAGACGCCGGTCTCCGTCCTCAGGTCGGGAAAGAAGAGCGCGCCGCGCCGCGCGAGCGCGTCCCGGACCGCCGCCGCCGGCGCGTCGTCCGCTTCGCTGTCGTCGACCGGTCCCGGACGCGCGGGCGCGCGGCCCGCGGCATAGATCGCGATCCGCCCGTCGGCCTTCCCGAGCGGCTCGACGCCGCGCCAGGTGAGGTCGCCGGCCGCGAGGAGAGGATCGAGGCCGCCGGGGAGATAGCCCATGACGCGCGCCGGCAGGACGTCGGCTTCGAGCGCCGACGCCGGCATGGCCGCGCCGTGGAGTCCCTCGGCGGCGATCCGCAGCGCATCGCCCCCGACGGCCGGCCGGAGGACGCCGTGCCAGTCGAGCAGGAAGCGCGCGAAGACCGCGGGCTCGACCGGCTCGACCTCGCGGCGCAGCCGCGCGAGCGACCGCCGCTTGATCGACCGCAGCACGCCGGCCTCGCACCACTCGCGCGTCCGCCCGCCGGGCAGGAAGTCTCCCTCGACGACCCGTCCGCGCGCGGCGAGCTCCGCGAGCGTCCGCCGCACCGCGGTCTCCGGCAGCCCGAAGCGCCGCGCGGCGTCCTCCGTCCGGAACGGCCCGTGCGTGCGCGCGTAGCGCGAGAGCACGTCGCCGAGCGGGTCGTCGACGGGCGCGAGAAACGCCGCCGGAAGGTCGGACGGCGGCGACACGCCGAGCGCCTCGCGCAGCCGGCCCGCGTCCTCGGCCGCGGCGAAGCGCGTCGAGCCGCCGATCTCGGCCGCGAAGACGCGGCGCTCCGTCCGCAGCCCCTCGAGCCAGCCGGCGGCCGCCTCCGGCGGATCGCTGCGCTCCGCGACTTCGGCAGCCGTCAGATCTCCCAGCGCGAGGAGCAGGTCGTGGACGCCGTCGGCGTGGCGCACGCGGCGCCCCTCGAGCCGCTGCAGGGAGCGCTCGAGCGAGGCGATTGCGTCGGGGTCGAGGAGCTCGCGCAGCTCCTCCTCGCCGAGGAGCTCGCGCAGCTGCGCCTGGTCCACGGACAGCGCCTGCGCGCGCCGCTCCGCGAGCGGGGCGTCGCCGTCGTAGATGAAGTTCGCGACGTAGGAGAAGAGGAGCGAGGCCGCGAACGGGGACGGCCGGGCGGCGTCGACCGTCAGGACCCGGATCTCCTTCGCGGCGATCCGCCTCAGGACGTCGACGGCGGCCGGCAGGTCGAACACGTCGCGCAGGCACTCGCGGTAGGTCTCGAGCAGGATCGGGAACGACCCGTATCGCGACGCCACGGCGAGGAGATCGGCGGCGCGCTTGCGCTGGGCCCAGAGCGGACTGCGCCGCCCGGGGTGGCGCCGCGGCAGCAGCAGCGCGCGGGCCGCGTTCTCACGGAAGCGCGCGGCGAAGAGGGACGTCTCGCCGAGGCTCCGCACGACGAGGTCTTCGATCTCCGCGCCCGCGGGCAGGAAGAGCGAGACCTCGGGCGGCTCGCTCGACTCCGGCAGGCGGAAGACCATGCCGTCGTCGGACCAGAGCGCCTCGACGTCCGCGCCGGTGCGCTCGCGCAGCCGGGCGAGGATCGCGGTCGCCCACGGCGCGTGCACGCGCGCCCCCCAGGGCGAGAGGAGGCAGACGCGCCAGTCGCCGATCTCGTCCATGTACCGCTCGACGACGAGGGTGCGGTCGCTCGGCACCTCGCCCGTCGCGCGCACCTGCTCGGCCAGGTACGCGACCAAGTTGGCCGCCGCCCGCTCGTCGAGGCCGTGCTCCTCGCGCAGGCGGCGCATCGCCTCGGGCGCGGGCGCCGCGGCGAGTCGCCGCGTCAGCGCTCCGATCGCGCGCCCGAACTCGGTCGGGCGGCCCGGCCGGTCCCCGTGCCAGAACGGCGTCTTGCCGGGCACGCCCGGCGCCGGAGAGACGAGCACGCGGTCGTGCGAGATCTCGTCGATGCGCCACGACGACGCGCCGAGCACGAACACGTCGCCCGGCGAGGACTCGAAGACCATCTCCTCGTCGAGCTCGCCCACGCGTCGGCTGCGGCGGCCCTCCTCGGCGGCGAGGAACACGCCGTAGAGGCCGCGGTCGGGAATCGTGCCGGCGTTGACGAGGGCGATCCGCTGCGCGCCCTCCCGCGCGCGGATCCGTCCGGAGGCGCGGTCCCACGTCACGCGGGGCCGGAGCTCCGCGAACTCGTCGGAGGGATAGCGGCCGGACAGCATGTCGAGGACGCCCTCGAAGGCGTTCCGCGGCAGGTCCGCGTAGGGCGCCGCTCCGCGCACGAGATGGTAGAGCGACTCGACGTCCCGCTCGCCCTCCGACGCGATCGCAACGATCTGCTGCGCGAGAACGTCGAGCGGGTGGCGCGGATAGAACGTCTCCTCGACGAGTCCCTCTTTCATGCGGGCGGTCGCGGCGGCCGCCGCCACGAGGTCGCCGCGGTACTTGGGGAACACGATGCCGCGCGACACCTCGCCGACCGAGTGTCCCGCGCGACCGATCCGCTGCACCCCCGATGCGACGGACGGCGGCGCCTCGATCTGCACGACGAGATCGACGGCGCCCATGTCGATGCCGAGCTCGAGCGAGGAGGTGGCGACGATCGCCGGCAGCGTGCCGCGCTTCAGCCGCTCCTCGATCTCCTGCCGCTGCTCGCGCGCGACCGAGCCGTGGTGCGCGAGCGCGAGCTCTTCGCCCGCCGTCTCGTTGATCGCGGCGGCGAGCCGCTCCGCGAGGCGCCGGCTGTTCGCGAAAATCATGGTCGAGCGGTGCGCGCGCACGAGCTCCACGAGGCGCGGATAGATCGACGGCCAGATCGACTCCGGCGAGGGCCTCTCGCCGGACGCCGGCTCGCCCGCGCCGCCCGGCCGGGCCATGTCCTCGACCGGCACCTCGACGCGCAGATCGAAGGCCTTGCGGACGCGCGTGTCGACGATCGTGACCGGACGCGGCTTCCACGCGCCGCGGCGCCCCACGACGCGGCCCCCGCCGAGCAGGCGCGCGATCTCCTCGAGGGGGCGCTGCGTCGCGGAGAGGCCGATGCGCTGCAGCGGGCCCGGACCGTCGGCGCGCCGCGCCTCCTCGAGGCGCTCGAGCGAGAGGAAGAGGTGGGCGCCGCGCTTGCTGCCGGCGACCGAGTGGATCTCGTCGACGATCACCGTCTCGACTCCGGCGAGCGTCGTCCGGGCGCGGGACGTCAGGAGGAGATACAGCGACTCCGGAGTCGTGATCAGGATGTCCGGCGGCACGCGGACCAGGCGCGCGCGCTCGGAGGCGGGCGTATCGCCCGTGCGCATCGCGACGGACGGCACCCGATGCGGCAGCCCGCGGCGCGCCGCGACGGCCGCGATGCCCGCGATCGGGCCGCGGAGATTCCGCTCGACGTCGACGGCGAGCGCCTTGAGCGGCGAGACGTAGACGACGCGGCAGCGCGCCGCGCGCTCGGGCTCAGGCGTGAACATGAGGCGGTCGATCGCGGCCAGAAATGCCGCCAGCGTCTTGCCGGAGCCGGTGGGAGCGAGGAGGAGCGTCGACTCCCCGCGGCGGATCGGGGGCCAGCCCTTCGCCTGCGCGAGCGTCGCCGCGGCGAAGGTCTCCGCGAACCACTCGCGGACGGCCTCATGGAAGCTCTGGAGCGGATCCCGGCTCACGCCTCCATCCTATGAGGCGCAGGACCCGGCCGGCGGCCGCCGCCGATCGGCCGGCGGCGGTGCGTCAGGGAACGCGGGTCGGCGTGGTCTCGGGCAACGAAGAGGTCGACGTCGACATGCTCTCGGATGGCGTCGTCGCCATCGAGGGCGTCGTGTCCAACGCGCCCCCGGCCGGCGTCGTCGACATGGACGTCGTGGTCGTCGTTTCGGTCGTGGTCGTCTCCCGCTTCTGGCATCCGCTCGCCAGCGCGACCGCGAGAAGCAGGAAAGCGATCAACGAGATCAGCCTACGGATCGACCTCATCAGGGTTCCTCCTGGAAAAGAAAAAGCCTCAGACTCCCTCGTCGCCGGCGGACTCGTCCGAGCCGAGTCGGCCCGACGCCTCTCCATCGCGGCCCGTCACGGGATCGGTCGGATAGTGCGACCGCACGCCCTCGCCGGGATATTCCTGCACCGGCTCCTGGCCGCCGCGTCGCGGCTCGGTGCGCGCGCCCGGGACGGTCGGATCGTCATCGTCGGTCGTCGGCTCGCTCGAGCCGGGACGGGTCGGCAACTCCTCGGTCCGATCCTCGATGTTCTCCATCGGGCTTCTCCTTTGTGGAATCGGCTGGGCGGGCTCTATTGCCCGATGCCGCGCCTTTGCAGGAAGCGTGCCGCGCGCGCACAAAGAGCGCAGAGAGCATTTTCGCGGCACCTTCCTTGCAACGTCATCGATATGTTCGGCAACAGGGCCGAACGACCTTACCCGAGGAGGGAATTTATGACTCGAACCAGACTCGCCATCGCGGTGCTGGCCGTCAGTACCTTCGCGGCTGTCGCTCTCGGCCAGAACGCGGACGAGAACACCGCGGGTCCGACCAAGAACGACTATCGGCTGAAGGTGATCGAACCGAGCGACGGCGCGGCGATCACCGGTTCGACCGTCCGCGTGGTCGTCGACACGACGGTCCCCGAGCAGGTCGGCGGCCAGACGCTGGGGCCGAACAAGATGCCCCGCCCTCTGGTCGACGTTTGGCTCGACGGCACGCGCCGCGGCACGATGAAGGATGCGGAGAACGTCATCGAGATCGACAACGTTTCGGCGGGGCCGCACAAGCTCGCGCTCGTCGCCAAGAACAAGTCGAACGAGATCATCGACAAGAAGGAGCTCAACTTCACGAGCTCGGGTTCGGTGGTCGAGGGCGCGAACTCGGGCGGCACGACGCCGCCTCAGTCCAGCGCCTACACGCAGACGAACGACTCGAACGGCAATGCCTCGAGCTACGGGACCTCGTCGAGCATGGCGAAGACGACGGGAAGCGACAGCTCGATCGCGGGTCCGACGAGCTCGAGCTCCGGCAGCACGTATTCCTCGCCGCAGGCCTCCTCCGATCGCAATACCTCCCCGTCGACCCCGAGCAGCTTGTCGACCGCGGAGAATCGCACGCGGCCGAGAATGCCCGCGACCGCCTCCAACGACGGTGCTCTGCTCCTCGCGGGCGGAGCGCTGCTCCTCGGTTCTTACCTGATCCGCCGCAGGGCGTGACTTCGAGCGCAACGGATGCGGCCCCCCGGACACCGCGGGGCCGCAGCCGTTTCGCTTCTCTTCGGAGGCTCTCGGTGGCGGGTCGGCGCGTCGTCTCTCATTTCGTATCCCTCGCCGGCGTGACGACCCGGATCGACCCGCGCCGCACAACGTCACGAGCGAACGCGCGCGCCACCCACCGTCGTCCCTGGTGGCATGCCGGTTGCGACGATTCGAGCTCCCTGGCCGCGACGGCGACGACGTGCCGCGCACCGTTTTTGTCGTTTCCGGCGTTCACCGCTCCCGAAGGAGAACGGCGTCAGGGAGCGGCGGCGCGGCGTTTCCGATCGCGGCCGTTTTTCTCTTTCGCGCGGCGCTTCGAGCCGCGACGCGGCTCGGGCTGGCAGCGGGGACACGCGAACATCCGGCGCGCGGACATCGGGAACTCCTCGAGCGGCGAGGCACAGCGCCGACAGATCGCCTGCTGGTAAACGTAAAAGGCATCCGCGGGTGCGCGCCCCGCGAGCGGATGCGCCGGAGGCTCGTCCGGTTCGATCGTCCGGATGCGGCCGCGCACGGCGCCGCGCCGCATGAGCGCGCGCACCGTCTTCCAGAGGCGTTCCCACTCCTCCGCCGAGACGTTCCCGGACGCCCGCTTCGGGTGGATGCCGGTCAGGAACAGCGCCTCGGCGCGATAGATGTTGCCGACACCGGCGAGGACGCGCTGATCGAGGAGGGCGTCGCCGATCGTGCGGCGCGGCCGCCGGACGAGCTCGGCGAGCGCGCGATCCGGGTCGAAGTCCCGACGCAGCGGATCGGGGCCGAGACGCGCGAGAAGCTTCCGGCGCGCGAACTCCGGGATCAGCTCGCACGTCGGCGGCCCGATCAGGTCCGTCGCGACGTCTCGAGTCGCCAGGCGCAGGCGGACGGTCGGCCGCGGCGGCGGCGCCGGGGCGGGGTGCCGGTAGAACCAACCTGCCATCCCGAGGTGCACGTGGACCACGAGTCCGCCGCTCCAGTGGTGGAAGAGGTGCTTGCCGTAGGCCTCCGCGGATTCGAAGAGACGGCCGTCGAGCCGCCGCGCCTCGCGGGCGAAGCGGCCCTGCGGCGAGTCGGCGCGCACCCGGCGTGCCGCGAAGTCGCGCGTGTGCACGCGCGCCAGCCAGTGAATGGTGTTGCCTTCGGGCATGATTCCTTCGGACTCTACAGCCCGATAGGATGCGCTGCATGCGAGTCGCCGCTCTCGCCCTCGCTCCCGGCGCGTCCGCCGCGGACGTCCGGGCGGCCGAGCCCGCCCGGAAGCTCGCGCTCGTCGGCGTCACGGCATGCTGACCGTCTCGCCCGCGCTCGCGATTCCGGAGGCGGAGCTCGAGGAGCGCTTCGTGCGCGCGTCGGGACCGGGCGGCCAGAACGTCAACAAGGTCGCCACGGCCGTCGAGCTGCGCCTCGATCTCCGGGCGTCGACGCTGCCCGAGGACGTCAAGCGGCGACTCGCGCGTCTCGCCGGCCGGCGCGTGAGCGAGCAGGGCGTTCTTCTGATCGACAGCCGCTCGCACCGCACGCAGGCGCAGAACCGCGCGGCCGCGCGGGAGCGGCTCGCCGAGCTCGTCCGCCGGGCGGCGGTGGTTCCGCGGCCGCGCCGGAAGACGAGACCCACGACCGCCGCGCGGGAGCGCCGCCTCGAATCCAAGACGCGCCGCGGACGCGTGAAGGCGTCCCGTAAGGGCGTGAGCTCCGATGACTGACGAGCGGTCCCCGGCTGGCTCGGATCCTGCAGCCTCCCGGACCACCATGTCCCGCACCGGCCGCCGCGTCGCCATCGCCGCCGCCTCGATCGCGGCGCTCGTCCTCCTGGTTCTCCTCGCGCTTCCCTATCTCGTGTCGCTCGACTCCGTGCGCGGGCGCGTCGTCGCCGCCGCGGAGTCCTCGCTGCACCGCAAGGTCGAGATCGGCGCGATGCGTCTCCAGATCCTCTCGGGCCTCGGCGCGGGCGTCGAGCGTCTCGTGGTGCACGACCGCCGCGACCCTTCCGGGCCCCCGCTCCTGACGGCGGACCGCGCCTCGATCAAGGTCGCGTTCTGGCCGCTGCTCTCCCGGCGCGTCGAGGTGCGGCGCCTCGAGCTTCGCGGCGTCACCGTGACCGTCGAGCGAGGCGCCGACGGCAAGCTGAGCGTGAGCGACTTCGTGTCCGCGGGGCAGCGCGAGAGCCCGCCGGCATCGCAGACGGCGGCCGCCGTCCTGCTGGTCTCTCGCATCGATCTCGAAGGCGGCCGCGCGGTCTTCGTGGACCACCGGGCCGGCCGCGCCGACACGCTCTCTCTCGACGACCTCACCGCGCACCTGCGGGACATCGGCGCGCGCACGCCGGCGCGCTTCGACGTCGCCGCTCGCTTCCTCGCGGACGAGGGGCGCAACGTGACGCTGCAGGGAACCCTCGGTCCGCCGCCGGGCGCGGGGCCCGTCGGCGAGGCGCCTCTCGATGCACGCTTCTCGGCGAAGGCCGTCGCGCTCGGGCGCCTCGCACCGTGGGTGGCCGCGTTCCGCGAGAACGACCCCGGCGTCCTGTCGTTGGAGGGGAACGTCCAGGGCAAGCTCCTCGGCGCGCTCGCGATCGCGGGGAAGGTCGCGCTCGATCCCTCGGGCGCGTCGGGCGCGCGGATGCCCGCGGCGGACGGGACGGTCACGCTCACGCTCGACGCGGCGAAGGGAACGCTCGCGATCGGCCGCTCGCTCTTCGACGTCGCCGAGCTGCCGATCCAGATCGAGGGACGCGTCGATCGCTTTCACGAGACGCCCGAGGTCGACCTGCGGGTCGGCACGCCCGGCGACGTCCCGCTCGACCACGTGACGGGCCTGCCGGGCATCGCCGGCCGCTTCCCCGAGGGCACGAAGCTCGCCGGCAGCGTCCGCCTCGAGGCGCGGATCCAGGGCACCGCCTCGGATCTCGACGTGAGCGGATCGGCGGACGCGGCGTCCCTCCGCGTGACCCGCGAGGGGCAGGCGCTGCTGGAGGCGCCGGCGGTTCACGCCACGGTCGAGTCGAAGGGCGCGGCGCCTCTGTCGGGGCGCATCTCCGCCGGGGCGGGACGCCTCCGGCAGCTGCCCTTCGAAAATCTGCGCGCCGACTGGACCTGGGACAAGGGAGTTCTCACGCTCGCGTCCTCCGCCGGCGTCTCCGGCGGCACGCTCGACGCGCATCTTCGGAGCGACTTCGGAAAACCCGGCGCCGAGTCCCGCGTCGCGTTCGAGCTGCACGGGATCCGGGCGCAGCCGCTCGTCGAGTCGACGACGGCGGTGCGCAACGTCCTCTCGGGAACGCTGAACGGAAACTTCGCGCTGGTCAGCCGCGGCCTCGGCTGGGACGCGATCTCGAAGACGGGGCGCGGCGACGGACACCTCGCGGTCACCGACGCCGAGCTGCGGACGGTGGAGCTCATGCCGGCCGTCTCGCGGGCGCTCGGCGCCGTGGGCCGAGTCGCGGGATTCCAGGTCCCCGAAAGCCTCGAGCGCACGCACTTCACGAAGCTCGAGACGTCGTTGAAGCTCGCGGACGGCCGGCTCGCGACGCCGGACGTGACGATGAGCGGACCCGACGTCTCCGGCTCCGCGCAGGGCTCGATCGGTCTCGACCGGACGATTTCCTACGAGGGGCGCGTCGTGCTCGGCGCGCCCGTGCTGAAGAGCCTCGGAAACGCCGGGCGTTATCTCGCCGACGCGTCCGGGACGCTCGCGATTCCTTTTCGCGCGACCGGGCCCGTGACCTCCCCGAGCGTCTCGGTCGACGAGAGCCTGGTGCTCGAGCTCGGGCGGCGCCTCCTCGCCCGCGAGGCGGCCGACCGGGTCGGCGGGACGGCGGGAAAGGCGCTCGGCGACGCGCTCGGCGGCGGCAAGACCTCCGGCGCCATCGACATGCTCCAGCAGCTCCTGCGCGCGCCGGCGCCCACGCCGACGCGCCCCCCGCACTGATTTCCCCTCTCCCACCGGGAGAGCGGCGGGGATGATGGGGCGGCTCGCCGCCGAGGACGCCTACCGCCAGGGCTCGTCGGCCGACGGACCGTAGATCGACGGCACTTTTCCTCCGGCCATGCGCAGGTAGATCGAAAACTGCCCGCGGTGGTGGATCTGGTCGAAGGTCATGCTCCAGAGGATCTCGTAGACGGGCAGCTCGCCGATCCTGCCCGGGCCGGCCATGAACGGCGTGCCCTTCGCGAGGTCCTCGTCGCTCAGGCCGCGCAGCAGCCCCGCGGTCTTCGCCTGCGCCTCCTCGAGCGCGGCGACCACCGCGTCGCCCGAGTCCGGAGCGGCCGGCCACGACAGCGGCTTCGAGAAGTCGAAGCCGGTCGTCATGATCGTCTGCATCGCCTTCTGCTCCATCACGAACGCGAAGGCGAGCTCGCGCGCGGTCTTGGACTTCGCGTGCGGCCGGAGCTCCCACTGGTCGCTCGGATAGGCGCGCAGGACGCGCATGGTCTTCACGCCCTCGCGCTCGACCGTGTCGAGCAGGTGCTGCCGGAAACTTGGAACGGTTCGGGTCGCGGTCGGAGTCGTGGCGGACATGACGGCCTCCTCGTGAGCGTGGGAGGCCACTCTACCGCCGGAGCCGCTGTACGATGCGGGCTGAAATGACGCGAGCCGGCGAGGTCGTCCTCGTCGCGGGCGGCACCGGAGGGCTCGGAAAGGCGGTGGCGCTCGCCTTCCTCGAGGCCGGCGCCCGGGTCGCCGTCACGTACCGGAACCCCGACGAATACGCCGCCCTCGAAGCCGCCGCCGGCGATGCGGCGCGCGGGCGCCTGTCGGGCCACGCCGTCGATGTCACCGACGAGTCCGCGGTGCGGCGCCTCGTGAACGAGCTCGGCCGCCTCGACGCGCTCGTCAACTGCGTGGGCGGCTTCGCGGGCGGCACGAAGCTCTGGGAGACGGACGCGAAGACGTTCGACCGGATGCTCGACCTGAACCTCCGCTCGGGCCTCGTGCTCTGCCGCGCCGCCGTGCCGGCGATGCTGGCGCGGGGGGGCGGCGCGATCGTCAACGTCGCGTCCCGCGCGGCCGTCGACCACGGCGCCGGGCTCGCCGCGTACGCGGTCTCCAAGGCGGCCGCGGTCGCGCTCGTCGACTCGCTCGCGGCGGACCTGGCGGGCACGAACGTGCGCGCAAACTCGGTCCTGCCGTCGATCATCGACACCGAGGCGAACCGCCGCGCGATGCCGAAGGCGGACTTCTCGAAGTGGCCCAAGCCGGAGGAGATCGCGGGCGTCATCCTCTTTCTGTGCGGCGACGACGCGCGCCTGATCCGCGGCGCGGCGATCCCGGTATAGCGATGTTTCCGACGCCGCTCGCGCTCCTCCTCGCGCTGACCCAGGCGGCGGCCCCGGCGACGGCGCCGTCCGCGCTCGCGCTGACGCACGTCTCGGTCATCGACATGGCGACCGGCGCCGTGCTCCCGGACCGGACCGTCGTGATCCGAGGCGAGCGCATCGTGGACGTCTCGCCCGCCGCGTCCGCGGTGATCCCGCCGGGCGCGCGCCTCGTCGACGCCTCCTTCCGCTTCGTCATGCCCGGCCTCTGGGACATGCACATCCACTCCTTCTTCGGCGACTGGGTGCCGGGCGGCCGCGAGGTCACGCTGTCGCTGCTGCTCGCGCACGGCGTGACGGGAGCCCGCGACATGGGCAGCGATCTCGATCCGATCCTCGCCGCGCGGGCCGACATCGCGGCGGGGCGGCTGGCCGGTCCGCGGCTCGTCGTCTCCGGGCCGATGCTCGACGGACCGAAGTCGCCGTTCCCCGCCTCCATCAAGCTCGCGACGCCGGACGACGGGCGCCGCGCCGTCGCGATGCTCCAGGAGCGCGGCGTCGACTTCATCAAGATCCAGTCGTACGTGCCGCGCGACGTGTACTTCGCCGTCGCCGAAGAGTGCCGGCGCCGGAAGATTCCGTTCGAAGGCCACGTGCCGGACGCCGTCCGGGCCGCCGACGCCTCCGACGCGGGCCAGGCGAGCTTCGAGCACCTGATCGGCGTCTTCGAGGGCAGCTCGCCGTCGGAGGACGCTTTCGTGAAGGGTGATCCCAAGGGGCCGGGGCGCTTTCTCGAGACTTACGATCCTTCCCTCGAAGCCGGGCTGATCGCGCGCCTCGCCAGGAATCGCACCTGGCAGTGTCCGACGCTCTTCTGGGAGCGCGGCCAGTGGCTCGTCGACGCGATCGAAATCTCCAGGGACCCCGACCTGCGCTGGGCGCCCGCCTCGTGGCGCGAGAAGACCTGGCCGAGGTTCGCCGCGGACATCGCGAAGACGATGGACACCGATCCGCTGCCGGTGCGCGAGAAGTTCGTCGCGCACGAGCTCGAGATCGTGGCGCGGCTCCAGCGCGCCGGCGTGCCCTTCCTCGCCGGAACCGACACGCCCGCGGGCGTCGACGTGATTCCGGGACCGAGCCTCCATCACGAGCTCGAACGTTTCGTCGCGGCGGGCTTCACGCCGCTCGAGGCGCTGCGGACGGCGACACTCGATCCGGCGCGCTTCCTCGGGCGCACCGCCGACTTCGGCGCCGTCGAGAAGGGGAAGATCGCCGACCTCGTCCTCCTCGACGCGAATCCGCTCGAGGACGTGAGCCGCACGCGCCGGATCGCCGGCGTCGTCGCGAACGGCCGCTATCTCTCGCGCGCCGACCTCGACCGCATGCTCGCGGACGTCGAGGCGTACGGAAAAGGACACTAGGGGTCAGGTCTCTGAATGTGTGAGTTCCAAATTATTGGAAGTCACATTTTCAGAGACCTGACCCCAGAGATCCGCTCCCACTCTGCGCGCGAGCGCAGGATGCAGTCCTCGATCGAGAGTCCCCCGAACCAGTTCCCGGTCAGCGCGAGGTCGGAGCCCGCGAGAAGGCGATCGAGCTCGGCGACGATCTCCCGGTGCCCGACGACGGGCGACGGCAGGACCGTCCGGCGCTCGACCGCGGCGTCGAGGTCCCGCGGCTCCACGCCGAGGAGCCGCGTCGCCCGCCGCATCCGGTCCTCGGCGGACTGGCCGGGCCGGAAGTGAAACGTGAAGGCGCGGAAGGTCGCGTCGGGAACGACGTCGCGCGTGACGACCGAGAAGAACGCATCCGACCGGGGAATGAGGAACGTCGACGGCGGCACGCGTCCCGCCTTCGCCGCCCGCAGGACGATCGCGAGCGTGTCGACCGAGGTTTCGCGGACCCGGGCGAGTCGCCCCGCGAGCTCCGGCAGGCCTTCGCGCAGGAGTGCGGCCGCCGCGCGGGGAGGGGTCGCGATCGCGACGATGCCCGCCTCCTCGCGCGTGCCGTCGCCGAGCGTCACCGCGAAGCCCGCCACGGTCTTCTCGACGGCGTCCACCGCCGCGCCGCGGCGCGACGTCACTCCGGGCGTCGCCGCCGCCGCCTCGCAGACGCGCTGAAGTCCTCCCCGCAGGGTGAAGCTCCGGATCACGTCCTTTCGTCGAGGCCGCTTCTTGAAGAGCATCTCGGCCGGCAGGTCGTCGGCCTTCTGCGACGGAACGGCCGACAGCATCGGTCCGAGGACGCGCTCGTAGTTCTTCGGACCCACGATCGACGCGTAGTACGCGCGCACGGTCCGGCCGTCCTGGCGCGCGCCGAAGGCGTGCGGCAGCGATCGCGCGAGCTCGAACTTGTCCATCAGGCGCACCAGCAGCCCGAGGTTCTGTCCCGGCAGCACGCGGTCGCCGTCGAGGAAGCGGAGCACCGGCTTCGCGCGTGGCTGGAGCGAGCCCATGAGGCCGCAGCCCTCGAGCATCTCGATGAGCGCTCCGTACGAGTTGTAGCAGGTGTGCGCGCCGAGCTCGAACCAGAAGTCGCCCGGTCCGCGCTCCGTGTGGAGGCAGCCGCCGAACCGCTCCTCGCGCTCGAGCAGGAGCACGCTCCGCCCCCCGCGCGCGGCGTGGAAGGCGAACGCCGTCCCGCTCACGCCCCCGCCCACCACGATCACGTCGTGCCGCGCCATCGAAGAAAGACTGCCACGAAGCCGTTCGGCCCCGCCAGATGCGATTTTCCAATGGGGTCAGGTCTCTGAATGTGTGAGTTTCAAATTCCTGGAAGTCAGATTTCCGCGACCTCGCGCCGTTCGACCGGATCGGGGAGCGCCTGGGCGAGGTGCGCCGACACCGCGGCGCTGAGCGGCGCGGCAGAGCTTCTGACAGGTCCCCGGCCTCCCACGGCAGAGGGCTCGGATACGATCCGCCCCCAAGGAGGCCCTCCATGTCGGAATCCCGCCGGGATTTCCTCGCGCGGACCGCCGCCGGACTCGTCGGCGCCGCGGCCGCCGGCAAGGTCATCGGAGAGCAGCAGCCCTCTCCTCAGCCGACGCCGTCCACCGCCGCCGGAACGCCGCCGGCCTTCGGCACGGCGCCTCCGGTCGGCCCGGAGATCGGCGTCGCCACGATCTCGGAGGCCGAGAAGCTCGTCCGCATCGAGTTCACGCCACCCGAGAAGGAACAGATCGCCTCGAACTGGCGGCAGTCGATGGCGGCGACGATGGAGCGGCGGACGGGGCCCCGCAAGGTTAGCTTCGACACGACGCTCGCGCCCGCCTCGCGCTGGGACCCTCTGATCCCGGGCGTCTCGCCGGGGCCCTCGAAGAACCGCTTCGTGCGCTCCCCCGGTCCCGTCCGGCCGCTGCCCTCGAAGGACGAGGACATCGCGTACGCCACCGTCGCCGAGCAGTCGCGCTGGATCGAGTCGCGGGCGCTCTCCTCCGAGCGGCTCACGAAGATCTATCTCGCCCGCATGGACCGCCTCGATCCGAGGCTGCGCGCCATCATCACGCGCACGCCGGATCTCGCGCTCGAGCAGGCCCGCCGCGCCGACGCGGAGATCGCGGCCGGCAGGCACCGCGGGCCGCTGCACGGGATTCCGTTCGGCGTGAAGGACCTCCTCGACACGAAGGGCATCCTCACGACGTACGGCGCCGAGCCCTACCGCAACCGCGTCCCCGACGCGAACGCCGTCGCGGTCCAGCGGCTGTACGACGCCGGCGCCGTGCTCCTCGCGAAGCTGTCGCTCGGCGCGCTCGCGCTCAACGACATCTGGTTCGGCGGACAGACGATGAACCCGTGGCTGCCGGAGGAAGGCTCCGGCGGCTCCAGCGCGGGACCGGGAGCGTCGACCGCCGCCGCCCTCGTCTCGTTCTCGATCGGCAGCGAGACCGGCGGCTCGATCGTCGATCCGGCGATGCGCTGCGGCCTCGCCGGGCTGCGGCCCACCTTCGGCCGCGTCGCGCGCACCGGCGCGATGACGCTCTGCTGGTCGCTCGACAAGCTCGGTCCGATGACGCGCGGCGTCGAGGACACGATGCTCGTGCTCGCCGCGATCACGGGCCCGGACCCCGGCGACCTGTCGAGCCTGCCGTCGCACCTCGACTTCGACGCCTCGGGGTCGGTGAGGGGACTGAGGGTCGGCTTCATCCCCGGGTGGATGCAGGAGGATCCGGCGACCGAGGTCGACCGCGCCGCGCTCGAGACGGTGCGCCGGCTCGGCATGCAGACGGTCGAGGTGTCGCTCCCCGACTGGCCCTACGGGTCGCTCAACACGGTGCTCTTCGCCGAGGCCGCGGCCGCGTTCGAGGAGCTGACGCTCTCCGGAGGGCTGAATCAGCTGAAGGCGCAGGTCCCCGACGCGTGGCCGAACACGTTCCGCCAGTCGCGCTTCCTCTCGGCAGTCGACTACGTCCAGGCGGACCGGCTCCGCCGCAAGGTCGCGATCGAGATGCAGCGCATCTTCGACAAGGTGGACGTGATGCTCGTGCCGTCGCTCCGCGACGAGATCCTCACGATCACCAATTTCACCGGGCACCCCGCGCTCGTCGTGCGCGCCGGCTTCATCGGCGTCACGCAGGCGCGGAGCGACTGGGCGCCGGACCCGAAGAACCCGATGCCGACCTTCGCGAAGCCGCGCCGCGTGCCGCACGGCGTGTGCCTGATCGGCCGGATGTTCGACGAGGGGACGATCGGGACCGCCGGGATCGCGTTGGAGCGCGCTTTCGGCGTGGCCGGGGAGCGTCCGCCGGGATTCTGACGCGGCGCCGAGGCGCGCGAGCCGTCGTCTAGTTCGGGTGGAGCTGCTGGTACCGCGCGAGGAGCGCCTCGCGGGACTCGGGGTTCTCCGTGTCCTGCGTGATGCATCCCTCGATCGGGCACGCGCCCACGCACTGCGGCTCGTCGAACGCGCCGACGCACTCGGTGCAACGCTCGCGGTCGACGAGGTAGATGTTCTCGCCCGCCGAGATCGCCGTGTTCGGGCAGCTCGGCTCGCAGCTGCCGCAGTTGATGCAGTCCTCGCGAATCACCATTGCCATGAAGAGCACCCTCCTGTCTGCGGGAGAAGACTCGCATGCGCGCCGCGCCCGCGCCTGATGTATCCGCACCATGGGATTGCAAGTACCGCCGCTGCCGCGACTTGGCGTCGCCATCGCCGCCAGCCGGCCAAGGGAATTGATGCGTCTGGAAGATTCGGGGAGGGGTCGCGAACTGATCCAATTTCCATCGTGGCCGGCAGGTGGGCCGGCACGTCAGGAGGAGGTTCCGATGAGACACCTCAAAACGATCGCCGCCGCGGTTCTGGGGCTGGCGGCCGCAGCGTTCGTCTGGGCCCAGAACGCCAACGTCTATGGGGGCGGTCCAACGCACAACGACTACCGCCTCAAGATCATGCAGCCGGTCGAAGGCGCAACGGTGACTGGCCCGACCGTGCAGGTCATCGTGAACACCGAGATCCCGGGCGACAACGACGTGCGTCGCGACGTCAACACCATGCCGCGTCCGGACGTCCAGGTGTTCCTCGATGACTCGCGCCAGGGACGGATGCGGGACGAGAACAACATCGTCACGCTCGAGAACGTGACGCCCGGACCGCACAAGCTCACCTTCCTCGCCATCAACCGCGCGGGAGAAGTGTTCGATCGCAAGGAGATCAGCTTCGTGGCCGTGGCGCCTCCGGCGCAGCCCCCGAACGTGACGGTGTACAAGCCCCGTCCGGTTCCGCCGCCGGCCCATGTTCCGGCCGCGGTTCCGCCGCCGGCTCCGCCCGCGCCGGCTCCCGTCGAGATGCCGAAGACGGCCACCGCCGACCCGCTCTACGCGGCCGCCGGTCTGGCCCTCATCGCCGGCGGGCTCCTCGCTCGCCGCTTCTTCTGAGGCGGTTTCCGGGCTCGCGGCCGGCCCTTCCCGGGTCGGCCGCTGCTCCGGAAGCGCGGTGATCCGATGCGCGCCTGGTATCTCCGCTCTCTCGGCGACCTGCTGATCCTCGCGGGCGCTCTCTTGCTCGTCCCGCCCGCGATGCACTGGTGGATCGCTGCGCGCGCCCAGGAGCACGGCGCGGCCGCACTCGTCGCGAAAACCGACGCCCCTCCGGCGACCCGCGCGGCCCGGCGCGAAGGCGAGCCGCTCGGACGACTGACGCTCTCCCGCGTGGGGCTCGACGCCGTCGTTTTCGAGGGCACGTCCGACGAGACCCTCCGCAAGGGCCCGGGCCACCTCCGTGGAACCGGCTGGCCCGGCGACGGCGCGCCGTCGTCGTGCGTCATCTCCGCGCACCGGGACACGTTCTTCCGCCGGCTCGAGGGAGCGCGGGCCGGCGACGTCGTGACGCTGCACGGCGGCGGCCTCGCCGCCACCTACCGCCTCGAGAGCCGACGAGTCGTGAAGCCCGACGACCTCGGCGCGATTTCCCCGCTCCCGGGAGATCGGCTGACGCTCGTCACCTGCTATCCCTTTCACTTCCTCGGCCCGGCGCCGTACCGGCTGGTGTGGACCGCTCGCCGGGTGGACGCCGTCGCCCAGAGAGAAATCCGAAGCTCGAAGCTCGAAGCGCGCGGCCTTCGTTAGGCAGCCTTTTTCGAGTTTTCCGGTCGAGACGCCGGGTCTTGGCCCGTCCCTTGCCTAAGATCCGTGCGTGCCCGTTGAAACGCACCGCCGCCTCGGCGCCCTGGATCCCCGGAAAACGTCCTCGTGAGGGGCCGACGCCGACGGCTCGTCGCGTGGCTCCTCGGTCTCGTCCTCCTCCTGCCGGTCGCGTTCTACGCCGCGTACTTCCCGCTGACGCGCTGGCTCCTTTCGGGACCGAAGCTGCGCGCGATCATCAACGCGCATCCCCAGAGCTTCCGCATCGACTGGGGCGAGGCCGTGTCGACGCGGCCCGGCCACGTGCGGCTGCGCAATCTCTCGCTTCGGGGCAGCGATCCCAACGTGCAGTGGGCGATCGATCTCGAGCAGGCCGAGCTCGACTACTCGATCGTGGCGCTGCTCCACCGCACGTTCCGCTGCACGCGGCTCGTCGGCTCCGGCCTCTCGTTCGCGCTGCGCTCGAAGCTCGAGCCCGGCCAGGTCAAGACGGCGGACGTGCCTCTCCTGCCTCCGATCCCGGGCTTCTCCGACCCGCCGCTGAAGGAGCCGGGCCAGGAGTTCCGCGTCGAGTCGAACCCGTTTCACATCGACGTGCGGGGCGTCTCGATCGATCGCGCCGAGAGCCTCTGGGTCAACCAGCTCCACTACCGGGGCCCCGCGCGCGTCTCTGGCGGCTTCTATCTCTGGCCGACGCGCCTCGCGCAGATCGAGGACGCGGTGCTCCAGTGGGACGGCGGGGCGCTGACCGTCGGGCGCTCGCCCGACCGCGTCGCCCTCTCCGGGAAGCTCGCGACGTCCTCGCGAGCGTTCGAGCCCATCAACGCCCCCATGCCCCGGGCGCTGCGGGAGTTCCGCGTCCAGCTCGACATCGACCTCGCGACCGACGCCCTCCACGCGATCGAGGAGTACGTGCGCTTCCCGGAAGGCGTGCGCCTCGAGGGCAACGGTCCGAAGGCAACCGTGTCGATCGCATCGGAGGAGGGCGTCGCGAACGGGAAGGTGACGCTCACGGTGCGCGGCGGCGCCGCCCGCACGCGAACCTATCGTCTGACGGGCGACCTCGACGCGAGCGTCCCGATCCGCCGCTGGGACGTCACCGGACCCCTGTCCTTCGATGCTTCCGGCATGCGCGTCGCGCTCGCCCACGTCCACGGGAGCGGCGCGGCCGACGCGCGGGAGTGGTGGGGCACGTTCGAGGCGCCCCAGGCGAAGATCGGCCGCGCCGCGTCCGGCCGCATCGAGGCGCACTGCCGGGACGCGCGTCCCCTGCTCGCGCTCCTGAACGTCGACCTGCCCGCGTGGACGAAGGGACTCGTGAGCCTCGACGACCTCAGCGCCGGGGCCGCGGTCACCGCCGCGCCGGGAGAGATCCGGGTGCGCGAGCTCGAGGCGACCGGCGGCAAGTTCCGGGTGCAGGGCCAGTACGACCACGACGGGAAGACGAACGACGGCGCCTTCCTGTTCGAGCAGGGCATCCTGATCGTGGGTGTCGAGATCGGACCGACGGGAACGAAGATCCGGCCGCTCTTCGCGAAGCAGTGGTACGCGAAGGTCCTGAAGGAGGGCGCCGGCAAGGCGACCTGAGCGTACCCGGGGGCCCTATGATTCGCGCATGGGGCCGGCGAGCATCGCGCCCGAGTCCGCTGGGGAGCGGCCCCGGTCCGTCAACGTCGTGGGCGGCGCGTTCCTCGCTCTGTCCTCGATCCGTTTCCTGCTCGACCTCATCGGCTGGGTGGTCTGGAAGCTCGGAAACGCCGGACCGGTGGTCGCGTTCTTCCTGCCGCGCGGCGACCATGGCTTCGTTCCCGTCGATTGGGTCATGGGACACTTCCCGACGGTCGTCGCCGTGCAGGGAACGATCGCCGCGTGCGTCGCCGGGATCTCGATCCAGTTCCTGAGGCTTCGCCCGTGGGCGCGACGCGCGCTCGAGCTGGTCGCGTGGCTGGCGCTCGCGGTGACCGTCGCGCTCGGGACCGGATTCGCGTGGGTCTGGGCGCGCCTGCCCCGCTCCGGGAATTTCGCGCCGGTCCTGGCCGGGCTTCTCGTCGCGGGCCTTCTCCTCGTCGCGGCGATCCGGGCGATGCGTCGGCCCGAGGTCCGCGCCGCGTTCCGGCGCGCGTGAACGCCGGGTCCTGAGCCCCTACTTCTTCGGGGGCCGCGACGGCCGCAGGTCGATGCGCGAGGCGATCGCGCGGTCCGGGAACCGCACCAGGTCCGCCACGGCCTCGGCCACGTCCTCGGGCGCGAGCATCCACGAGGCGTCCTGGTTGCCGTGCGAGTGGTTCCAGTCGGTGGCGACGGAGCCCGGCAGGACGGTGGCCATCCGGACGCCGGCGTGGCGGAGGTCGAGCATCGCCGCCTCCGAGAATCCGAGGAGCGCGAATTTCGAGGCGTTGTAGGCCGCTCCCCCCGCGAACGCGTTGACGCCCGCGAGGGAGGCGATGTTGACGATGAAGCCGCCGCCGCCCTTCTTCATGATCGGCGCCGCGTGGCGCACCGCGTAGAACGGGCCGAACAGGTTCGTCTCGAGCACCTCGCGGAAGCGCTCCGGCTCCATCTGGTCGACGGGCGCGAAGTGGCCGATGCCGGCGTTGTTGACGAGCACGTCGAGACGCCCGCCCTCGCGCGCCGCCGACTCGACGAGGCGCCGCTGGTCCTCCTCGCGCCGCGCGTCCGCGGGAAAGCCGCGGACCGAGAGGCCCTCCTTCGCGAAGCGCGCGAGCGCGGTCCGGACCGATTCGTCGGTGCGGCCGGAGAGGAACACCGCGAAGCCGTCGGCGGCGAGGCGCCGCACGATCGCCGCGCCGATGCCTCGGGTGCCGCCGGTGACGAGCGCGACGCGGGTCTCCGCCATGGAGAAGCCATCTTAGCCGTTCGAAAACGCGGCGGCGGTGTATGTTGCGCCAATGCTTCGGCGGCGCCTCGGCGGGGCGGGCCGTCCGGTCTTCCCCGTGGGCCTCGGCTGCATGGGGCTGTCCTGGGCCTATCGCGATCCCGCGGTCGACGAGGCCGCGGGCGTCCGCCTCATCCACGAGGCGATCGATCTCGGCGTCCAGCACCTCGACACCGCCGACGTCTACGGGCCGTTCACCAACGAGTCGCTGGTCGGCCGCGCGCTCGCGGGACGGCGCGAGCGGGTCGTGCTCGCGACCAAGTGCGGCCTCGTCCTCGAGGACCGGGCGACGTACCGTTACGGACGGAGCGGACGGCCCGAGCACGTGCGCACGGCATGCGACGGCTCGCTGCGCCGGCTCGGCGCCGACGTCATCGACCTCTACTACCTCCACCGCGTGGACCCGCAGACGCCCGTCGAGGAGACGTGGCGCGCGATGGCCGCGCTGGTCGAAGCGGGCAAGGTGCGGAGGCTCGGCATCTCCGAGCCGACCGTCGACGAGCTCGAGCGGGTGTCGCGCATCCATCCGGTGAGCGCCGTGCAGTCGGAGCTCTCGCTGTGGACGCGCGACCACCTCGCGGACGTCGTGCCGTGGTGCGCGGCGCACGGCGCGGCGTTCGTCGCCTTCTCGCCGCTCGGGCGCGGGTTTCTCACGGGCTCGATCGGCGCGGAGGCGCGGTTCGGCTCCGAGGACTTCCGCTCGAGGCTGCCGCGCTTCCGGCCCGAAGCCGTCGCCGCCAACCAGCGGCTCGTCGAGAGCGTGCGCGCGATCGCCGAGCGCCGCGGCGCGACGGCCGCCCAGATCGCCCTCGCCTGGGTGCTCGCGCAGGGCGAGCACGTGCACGCGATCCCGGGCACGCAGCGGCGCCGGTACCTCGAGCAGAACGTCGCCGCCGGCGGGATCGCGCTGACGCCCGAGGAGCGGGCCGAGCTCGACGCCCTGCCGGCGCCCGTGGGCGGCCGTTACTGATACGATTTCGCGCATGATTCGCACAATTCGGGCGGTTCGGGCCCCGGGGCTCCGGGCGTTCGCGGGCTTCGCCGTCTGTCTCGCCGCCGCCGTGACGGCGCGCGGCGGCGTCAACGAATGGACGACGACCGGGCCCTGGGCCGGCGCCGTGCCGGCGCTCGTGGCCGACCCGACGAACCCGCAAGTCGTTTACGCGGCCGCGCAGTACGCGGGCGTCTTCCGCTCGACGGACGGCGGCCAGACGTGGACGACGATCGACACGGGGTTGCCGGCGCGGTGGATCACGGGACTCGCGATCGACCCGACGTCGCCCTCGACGCTGTACGCCTCGACGTACAGCTCCTTCGTCGCAAAGTCGACGGATCGAGGGGATCACTGGGTCTCTCAGGACATCGTCAATCCGACGAGCGCCTACGAGGAAGCGTACGCGATCGTGGTCGATCCGCAGGCCCCGTCGACCGTCTACGCCGCCACGCTCGCCGGCGTCTGGAGAACCGACGACGGCGGCTGTTCGTGGAACGCGGCCGCCAACGAGGGCCTTCCGCCGGGTCAGTTCGGCATCACTTCCCTCGGCGTCTCGCCCGCTGACGGCCGGATTCTCTTCGCCAACATGCAGGGCCACGGCCTCTTTCGCAGCGTCGACGGGGGCGATCAGTGGACATCGGTCCTGTTCGCGCCGCTCGCGCAGAACGTGTCCCAGGTGGCGGTCAACCCCGCCGACCCGCTCGTCGCCTGGGCAGCGGCCAACTCCTTCAACGAGATCACCGGGGAATCGAGCGGCGCCGTCTTCCGCAGCGCCGACGGTGGCGTGACCTGGGATGCCGTCGCGACCCTTCCGAGCGAGGCGTACATCGGCGTCGCGATCGATCCGTTCGGCCCCGGGGTCTACGTCTTGAGCATGACCGGAGGGGTCCGCGTGAGCACGGATTCTGGCGCCACCTGGTCGCCGGTCAACGTCGGACTGCCGTCGATCGCACCGAGCGCGCTCGTGCCGGGAGCCGCTGCGGGCCTCTGGTTCGCGGGCTCCGCCGGCAACGGCGTCTTCCGGACGACGGACGGCGGCGCCACCTGGACCGGCCCCGGCGAGGCGTTCGCCGGTCTGCTCTTCGGATGGGTCGTCGTCGATCCGGCCGCGGACGCGACGCTCTGGTATGCGAATCCCTGGGGAGGCGGCGCCGGCGTCTTCCGGAGCCTCGACGCCGGGGCGACCTGGGCGAACGTCTCCACCGACCTGCCGACCGGCCGGATCACCGCAATGACCGTGCAGCCCGGGTCGCCCGAGACCGTCTACGTCTGCCTCATGGACCGCGGCGGCATCTACCGCAGCACCGACGCGGGCGCGAGCTGGACGGCCACCGGAGCGCTTCCGGCGGGTGCGGCCATCGACGCCACCGAGTTCGTCGTGCCCCCGACCGATGCCGGGCGCGTCTACGTGCTCGCCAACCATCTCTACTTCTCCGACGACGGCGGTGACTCCTGGGCACCCGCGAGCTCGGGCACGTACTTCGTCGACTGGATGATGGCGGACGCGACGGTCGACGGGCGCCTCTACGGCCTCGTGGACGGGCTGAATCAGGTGAGCACCGACCACGGCGCGACCTGGAGTCCGTCGGACACGGGTCTCGGGGGGGCGCAGCTGACCGCCTTCGCCCAGAGTCCCACCGACCCGAACCTGATGCTCGGCGGCGGGGGCGGGAACCCGGTCACGATGATCGCTCCCCTATACCGCAGCGCCGATCGCGGCGCGAGCTGGCAGCCCTCGTTTTCCGGGATGCCGCAGACGAACGGCATCCTTTCGATCGTCTTCGACCCCGCGAATCCCTCGACTGCCTACGCCGCCACGAATCTGCCGCTCTCGCCGGACGGCCGGGCGGTGTACGTCAGCACCGACGCGGGACTCACGTGGAGCCCGTACGACCGCGGGCTTCCGACCGTCGACAACGACAACGGCTCGAGCCTCGCCATCGCGAGCGACGGCAGCCTCCTGCACCTCGCCGGATTCGGCAGCGTCTTTCACATCCACCGGTCCGCCACGCCGCCGCCGTCGATCGCCGGCGTGGCGCCGCCCTCCGGCCCGGCCTCCGGGGACTCCCTCGTCATCGTCTCCGGCACCGGCTTCGCGTCCGTCGTCGGCCTCTTCTTCGGGCAGACCGCCGCCGCCGACTTCGCGGTGGTGGACGACACGCACATCGCCGCGATCACGCCCGCCGGCGCCGCCGGCGCCGTCGCGGTGAAGGTCGTGACGGGCGAGCCGCAGCAGGACTCCCTGCGCGCGTTCGTCTTCGACTTCGCCGACGTTCCGCCGGCGTCTCCGTTCCACGAGAGCGTCGTCGCGCTCACGCAGCGCGCCGTCACCGGCGGCTGCGGCGGCGGGAACTTCTGCCCGGGCACGCCGCTCAACCGCGGTCAGGCCGCGGTGCAGGTCGAGAAGGCGATGCGCGGCGCGGGCTACCCCTTCGATCCGGTCTTCGGCGGCCCGAACCAGACGCTTCCCATGGCCGACGTCGATCGCTGCTCGGGCTTCGGTCCGTACATTCAGCAGTTCCTCCTCGACCAGATCACCGCCGGCTGCGGGTATCCGGACTACTGTCCGCTCTCGCCGGTGACCCGCGCCCAGATGATGGTCTTCCTGCTGCGCGCCGAGCACGGACCGGGGTACCTGCCGCCGCCGGCGACGGGTACCGTCTTCGGGGACGTGCCCGCCGACTCCTTCGCGGCCGACTACATCGAGGCGGCCGCCCAGGAGGGCATCACCGGAGGCTGCGGGGGCGGCAACTTCTGTCCGGAAAACCCGGTCACGCGCGGCCAGGCCGCGGCGCTCATCGTCAAGACCTTCCCGTCGGCTCCCTGATTTCCGGCCGGCGATCAGGCAGCGGGCGCGGCCGGTATGCTCGGGAGCATGAGCGCGGCGGTACCGGCTCCCGAGAGCGCGGCGGCCGACTGCTATCACTGCGGTCTTCCGGTGCCCGAACGCGCCCTCTGGCGCGCCGTCGTCCTCGGCGCGCCGCGCGACTTCTGCTGCGCCGGCTGCCGGGCGATCGCCGAGACGATCGCCACCGAGGGTCTCGACGACTATTACCGTCTGCGCACCGACCCGGCTCCGCCGCCGGTCGTTGGCGATGACGATACCGAGGGCGACGCGCTCGCGGACGAGGCGCTCGCGCCGGCGTGGCACGGGGCGCTGCGTGAGGCGAGCCTCTACCTCGACGGCGCGCGCTGCCCCGCGTGCCTGTGGCTGAACGAGTCGCGCCTGCGCGCGCTCGACGGCGTCGCCTCGGCCGAGGCGAACTGGACCGCGCAGACGGTTCGGGTGCGCTGGGACCCGGAACGGGTCGCGCTCGCACAGATCCTCGCCGCCGTGCGGCGGATCGGCTACCGCGCGCGCCCCGTCGACCCGGGCCACCGCCAAGGCCTCGACGCGGAGGCGCGTCGCCATGACGGAGCCCGGCTGATCTTCGCCGGCTTCGTCGGCATGATGGTCATGAACCTCGCGCTCGCGGCGTACCTCGTCGGCGGCCCCGACGCCGCGGGACGCCTGCCGCTCTGGGAGACGTACGCCCGCTGGAGCTGCCTCGCGGCCGCCCTCGCGCTCCTTCTCTATCCCGGTCGGGAGTTCTTCTCGGGCGCCGCGCGCGATCTGCGGAACCGCCGCGCCGGCATGGACGTGCCGATCGCGATCGGCCTCGCCGCGGCGTTTTCCGCGAGCGCCGTCGCGACCGTGGGCGGTTCGGGACCGGTGTATTTCGACGCCATCGGGATGCTCGTACCGGCCGTGCTCCTCGCGCGCGCGTTCGAGACCCGCGCGCGCACGCGCGCCGCGGCGGGCCTCGATCGGTACGCGGCGGTGTCGGCATCGTTCGCCAGACGCCTCGACGCGGGAGAACGCGAGGCGCGGGTCCCCGCGTCGGCGCTCGCGCCGGGCGACCGCATCCGCGTCCCTCCGGGCGAGACCGTGCCGGCGGACGGCGTCCTCCTCGCCGTCGCGGAGCTCGACGAGGCGGTCCTGACCGGGGAGCCCTGGCCCCGGCGGCGGGCGGCGGGAGAGACGGTCGCCGCGGGGAGCGTCGCGCGCGGAGCGCCCGTAGTCCTCCGCGTGACGGCCGCGGCCGGAGACTCGGCGCTCGCACAGATCCGCCGGCTGGTCGAGCGAGGCCTCGCGAACCGGCCTCCCTACGTCCTCCTGGCCGACCGCGCCGCCGCCGTCCTCGTCGTGACCGTGCTCGTGGCCGCGGCCGCCACGCTCGCCGGACGCCTCATCCTGACGCCGGCGAGCGCGCTGCCCGCGACCATCGCGGTGCTGATCGTGACGTGCCCCTGCGCGCTCGCGCTCGCCGCGCCCGTGGCGCTCGCGATCACGGCGGGTCGGCTGACCGCGATCGGGGTCCTCTCAACGCGCGGCGACGCGCTCGAGCGCCTCGCGGCCGCGGACGTCGCGGTCTTCGACAAGACGGGCACGCTCACCGCGGGAACGTCGTCCCTCGAACGCGTCGACGCGTTCGGCGGCCTCACGAAGGCGGAGGCCCTCCGCATCGCGGCGGCGCTCGAGACGGTCTCGACGCATCCGGCCGCGCGGGCGATCGCGGCCGCTCACTCGGGAGCGCCGGCCACGGCGGTCCGCGCCGCGGAAACCGCGGGAGAAGGAATCGCCGGAGATGTCGACGGCGAGCGGTGGCGAATCGGCACGCCCGAATTCGCTTCCGCCGGCGCGGAGCTTCCGGCGGACGCGATCGCGGCGATCGATCGCGCGCGCGACGACGGACTGCTGCCGGTCGTGCTCGAGGACGCGCACGGCCGCGGCGCCGTCTTCGCCCTCGCGGAGCGCTGGCGCGACGACGCCGGCGGGATCGCGGCGGCGCTGCGGGCGGAGGGCCTGCGCCGCGTCGCGCTCCTCTCCGGCGACACTCCCGAACGCGCCGCGCGCATCGGCCGCGCGCTGGGGTTCGACGAAGCCCTCGGCGGAATGTCCGCCGCGGACAAGCTCACCTGGGTCGGCGAGCGCGCTCGGGCGGGCGACCGGGTCCTCTTCGTCGGCGACGGCTGGAACGACGCGCCGGCGCTCGCAGGCGCCTCCGTTTCGGTCTCGCTCGCCGAGGCGCCCCGCGCGCCCCGCGCCTCGAGCGACTTCCTGCTGCTCGGCCGCGGACTCGACGCGCTCGCCCGGGCGCGCGGGATCGCCCGACGGGCGAAGCACGTGCTCGTCCAGAATCTGATCTGGGCGCTCGCCTACAACGTCCTGGCCGTGCCGCTCGCGGCCGCGGGCCGCGTGCCGCCGTGGGCCGCCGCGCTCGGGATGTCGGCGAGCTCGCTGCTGGTGGTCGTCAACGCGCTGCGGTTAGCGGATCGCCGCCGCGCGTAGCCCGTGCTCCAGGTGCTCGGCGAGGTGCGGGACGCGCGCCAGCCCGATCAAGCCGATCGAGACGATCGCGGCGCCGGCGGCGAGGCGCACGCGCGGACCGCGCACGAAGCGCCGCAGCGTCTCGGCCGCGAGACCGGCGGCGATCAGGTTCGGCAGCGTCCCCGCTCCGAACGCGGCCATCACCAGCGCGCCGCGCGCCGCGCTTCCGGCCGCCACGGCGGTCGCGAGCACGCCGTAGACGAGCCCGCAGGGGAGAAATCCCCAGACGAGGCCCGCGGCGACGGCTCCCGCCATCGAGTGGGCGGGCGTGATGCGGCCGCCGAGCCGCCGCACGAGGCGCCAGACGAGGTTTCCGGCCTTCTCGAGAAAGCGCGCCGCGCCGGCGAAGCCCGCGATCGAAAGACCCAGCAGCACCACGATCCCGTTCGCCGCCGCGAGGAGGGCGATCTGCACCGGCCGCGCTTCCGGCGTCGTCAGCCCGAGCGCGCCGAGAGCCCCCGCCGCCGCGCCGAGCCCCGCGTACGTCGCCATTCGTCCCGCGTTGTAGCCGAGTTGCCGGAGCACGCCGCGCCGCCCCGCCGGTCCGCCGTCCGGCGCCCGCATTCCCAGCGCGGCCACGACGCCGCCGCACATCACCATGCAGTGCACGCCGCCGAGGAGCCCGACCACGAACGCGGTGGCGAGGAGCGCCGTCACGCCCGAATCTTGCCATCCGGAGCCTCGCGCGGATAGGCTTCGGACAGCCACCCCACGGAAACTCGCCGGAGGCTCCATGGCACCGAGTCGGGAAGAGCTCGAGAAGATGGCGTCGACGCCGCGAGGCGCGTACGCGCTGATGCTCGTCGTCGCGGCGCTTCTCTTCGTCGGCTGGGCGCTCCTCTACTTCGGGCGCTTCCTCGGCAACGGGCCGGTCCGGTAAGGCGGCAGGTGGCGATTCACCCGCTCGAGCGCCGCTGGTTCGTCGTATCGATCCTCCTCGTCCTGGTCATGGGGCTCTTCGTCCTCTATACCGCGTGGGCAGCGGGGATCCATCCGCCCTCGAACGTCGAGGCGATCGACTCGACGCGGCTGCACCTGACGCCGGAGTTCGCCGAGGACCACCTCGGCGTCGAGCGGACGAAGGACGGCACCGTCGTCGCCCGCATCGTGATGGCGCGCTACATGGTCCACCCGCAGGAGATCACGCTGCCGGCCGACACGCCCATCGTCATCCGCGCGGCGAGCGCCGACGTCCTGCACGGGCTGCACGTCGCGGGAACGAACATCGGCACGCAGGTCGTGCCGGGCTACGTCTCGGAGGTGCGGACGACGATCCGCTTCGACCGCGTCGCCGCGATCGGCACCGCGAACCCCGACGGCAGCGTGACCGTGCCGCTCTTCTGCAACGAGTACTGCGGCCTCGGCCACCAGTCGATGTGGGGCCGCGTGCGGGTGACGAAGCCGTGAGCGACACCGCCGCCCCCCGCGATGGCCTCTCCGGAGTGCGCGGCCTAGCGCTCGCGCACATGTGGGTCGGCTTCGCGCTCTTCGCGGTCGCGAGCCTCCTCGGCGTTTACCAGCTCTTCGAGCGCGATCACGTCGTCAGGATCTCCGCCGAGCTCTACTACCAGTCCACCACCCTGCACGGCGTCGTGCAGGCGTTCGTGCTGACCACCTTCTTCATCGCCGGCTTCGGCTACGCGATCACCGCCGCGAGCCTTCGGCGTCCGATCCGGCGCAAGGGGCTCGCGTGGCTCGGGTTCTGGACGATGCTCGTCGGCTCGCTCGTCGCGGCGGTCTCGATCGCCGCGGGCAAGGCGACCGTCCTCTACACCTTCTACCCGCCGATGGTGGCGCACTGGACCTTCTACGTCGGCGCCGCGCTGCTCCTCGTCGGATCGCTGGCGTGGACGGCGATCACGATCGCGGAGACGGTTTCCTGGAAGCGCGAGAACCCGGGACGGCCGGTGCCGCTCGCCCAGTTCGGGATGACGGCCAACGCCATCCTCTGGGCGTGGACGCTCGTCGGGGTCGTCGTCGAGGTCGTCTTCCAGCTCCTGCCGCTCTCCCTCGGCCTGACGCCGACGATCGACGTCGGCCTCGCGCGGGCGCTCTTCTCCTGGACGCTCCACCCGATCGTCTACTTCTGGCTGATTCCCGCCTACGTCGTGCTCTACTCGATCGTGCCGCGCGCGGCGGGCGGATACCTCTTCTCCGACGAGGTCGGGCGCATCGCGTTCGTGATGCTCCTCGTCATCAGCCTGCCGATCGGCCTGCACCACGTGTTCGTGGATCCGGAGCAGGCGGCCGGCTGGAAGCTCATGCACGCGCTCGGCACCTTCATGGTCGCGCTCCCCACGCTCCTGACCGGCTTCACGATCGCCGCCTCGCTCGAGACCGCGGGACGCCTGCGCGGCGGAAAGGGACTCTTCGGCTGGATCGGCCGGCTCCCGTGGAACGAGCCGGTCGCCCTCGGCGGCATCCTCGCGCTCGTCGCCCTGCTGCCCGGCGGCTTCGGCGGCCTCGTCAACGCGTCCTACGCGATGGACGTCATGGTCCACAACACCGCCTGGATCACGGCGCACTTCCACCTGATCCTCGGCGGCACCGTCGTCACCGCGTACTTTGCCGGCGCGTACGCGCTGTGGCCGAAGCTCACCGGGCGGCGTCTCTCCTCGCGCGGCCTCGCCAACGCGCAGCTCTGGATGTGGTTCGTGGGCCTTCTCGTGCTGACGGTCCCCTGGCACTGGCAGGGCCTCCTCGGCATGCCGCGCCGCGTGGCGTACATGCCCTACGACCCCGCGATCGTGGATCGCTGGACGAAATGGAACCCGCCGATGATCGTCGGCGGCGCGCTGATGGGCCTCTCGTCGCTCCTCTTCGTCTGGGTGCTCTTCCGCACGCACGGCAACCCCGAACGGGAGACGGATCCGGCGCTTCACCTCTCCGAGACCGTCGAGCCCGTGGTCCACGTGCCCGCGCCCTTGAACGGCTTCGCCGTCTGGAACTGGCTCCTCGTCGTGCTGATGGCGGCGTCGTGGGCGTACCCGATCGGGCAGTTCTTCTCGATGACCGTGCACAAGGCGCTGGCGTGGGGGTTCCGTTGAAGCGCGGGGCCGCGCTCGCGGCCGCCGCCGGCGCGCTCGCGGCCTCCGTCGCCGTCAGCGGACCGTCCTCGAAGGTCGCCTGGACGGTCGAGACGGTCAGGCTCGTGCGTTCGGGCGACGCCGCGCACGGCAAGAAGCTCCACGAGGACTGCGCCGGCTGCCACGGAGACGCCGGCGTCATCGACACGCCGGACGTCCCGAACCTCGCCGGCCAGGACGCCCTCTACACGTTCAAGCAGCTGTCCGACTACAAGGAGGGCACGCGGGGAAGCCCGATCATGGGCGAGGCGGCCAAACCGCTCTCCGAGAAGGACATGGCGGACCTCGCGGCCTTCTACGCGTCCCTGCCCTCGGCCAGGGCGCCCGCCGCCGTTCCGGCGCAGGCGAGCGCGGTCGTGCCGCTCGCGCGCCTCGGCGACGGCGCGCGACTGATGCCCGCCTGCGACGCCTGCCACGGGGCGCGGGGCGCCGGGGATTCGGGCTCCTACGGGATGCCGAAGCTCTCCGGGCAGAAATTCGACGACATGGCCACACAGCTGACGACCTTCCGGTCGGGCGAACGCGCCAACGACGTCTACCGGGTCATGCGCGACGTCTGCAAACACCTGACGGACGCGGAGATCGCCGGCCTCGCGGCCTACTACTCGGGGACCGAGGGAAAGCCCCCGGCGGCGCCGACTCCGGCGAAGTAACACACACGCCAGTAGTTCTCCCCTCACCCCCCGGTGAGAGAGGGGAGGCGGCTGCCGCACTTTCGCCGGATCTGATGCAAACGCATCTGCCGGCGAGGGGGGCTCGCCTGCGACCATTCGCGCGTGTTTCCAATCATTCTGAAAGAGACCCTCGGCGAAAACGTCACTCTTTTCGAGGTCGAGGCCCCCCGCGTCGCTCGACGGCATCGCGCCGGACAGTTCGTCATGGTCCGGCCCCACACGGCCTCCGAGCGCATCCCGCTGACGATCGCGGACGTGGACAAAGAGCGGGGCACGATCACCCTCGTCGTCCAGGCGGTGGGAAAGACCACCATCGAGATGACCGGGGAGTTCGAGGAAGGCGACGAATTCTCCAACGTCGCCGGCCCCCTCGGCAACCCGACGCACATCGGCGTCCCCGGCAAGCCCGACGACTTCCGCGGCGTCGTCGCGTGCGTCGCCGGCGGCATCGGCGCGGCGCCCATGCTCCCGATCGCGCGGGCGTTCCGCGACGCCGGCCACGAGGTCGTCACGGTTCTCGGCGCCCGCCGGAAGGACCTCATCGTCTTCGAGGACCGCCTCGGCTCGGTCTCGAGCGAGCTGCTCGTCTGCACGGACGACGGTTCCTACGGCCAGAAGGGCTTCGTCACGGACGTCCTCCGCGGGCTGATCGAGCGGCGGCGCGCCGCGGGCGGAGACGTGGACGTGGCGATCGCGATCGGTCCGCCGCTGATGATGAAGTTCTGCTCGAAGACCACCGAGCCCTATCGCGTGCCGACGCTCGTGAGCCTCAACACGATCATGGTGGACGGCACCGGAATGTGCGGCGGCTGCCGCGTGATGGTCGGCGGCGCCGCGCGCTACGTCTGCGTCGACGGTCCGGAGTTCGACGGGCACCAGGTCGACTTCGACGGCATGATGCGCCGTCAGGCGATGTACAAGCCCGAGGAGGCGGCGAGCCTCGCGCGCTACCGCGAGAAGAACCACACGTGCCGCCTCGAGGTGCCATCCGCCGCAGCGGAGAGGACGTCCTGATGTCGAATACCCGCGTCAATCCTTCGGCCGAGGAACTCGCCGCGCGGGTCGAGCGCCGCGGGGAGTTCAAGAACAAGGAGCGCGGCCAGCTCCCCAAGATCTTCTGGGCCGAGCAGGAGCCGGGCGAGCGCGTCGGCAACATCCGCGAGGTCCCGTTCGCCTACACGCCGATGCAGGCGCGCGCCGAGGCGGTGCGCTGCCTCTCGTGCAAGAACGAGCCGTGCGTCTCGGGCTGCCCGGTCGGCGTCGACGTGCCCGCGTTCCTGAAGCTCGTCGCCGACGGCGACTTCCGCGGCGCGATCCGCCGCATCAAGGAGACGAACCTCCTGCCGGCGATCTGTGGGCGCGTCTGCCCGCAGGAGAGCCAGTGCCAGGAAAACTGCATGGTCGCGAAGGTCCACAAGGACCTCGGCTTCGCGGTCTCGGTCGGCAAGATCGAGGCGTTCCTCGCCGACTGGGAGCGCGAGGAGGGCGGCGTGGAGCTGCCGCCGGTCGGCGCGGAGACGGGCCGGCGCGTCGCGGTCATCGGCGCCGGCCCGTCCGGGCTCGCGTGCGCCGGCGACCTGCGCCGCTTCGGGCACGAGGCGGTCGTGTTCGAGGCGTTCCACAAGGCCGGCGGCGTCCTCGTCTACGGCATTCCGGAGTTCCGCCTGCCGAAGGACATCGTCCAGGCCGAGGTGGACAACCTCGAGAGGATGGGCGTGCGGTTCGAGTTCGACACGATCGTCGGCCAGACCTTCACGCTCGACGAGCTCTTCGAGGAGGGCTTCGACGCGGTCTACGTCGCGACGGGGGCGGGCCTCCCCTACTTCGTGAACATCCCGGGCGAGGACGCCAACGGCGTCTACTCCGCCAACGAGTACCTGACGCGCGCGAACCTGATGGGGGCGTACCGTTTCCCCGAGGAGGACACGCCGGTGCTCCGTCGCGACGACGTCGCCGTCCTCGGCGGCGGCAACGTGGCCATGGACGCGGCGCGCACCGCGCTCCGCCTCGGCGCGAAGCGCGTCTACCTCGTCTACCGCCGCTCCCGCGAGGAGATGCCGGCGCGCCTCGAGGAGGTCCATCACGCCGAGGAGGAGGGCGTCGAGTTCCGCATGCTCTCGGCGCCGGTCGAGATCCTCACCGGCTCGGACGGCTGGGTGCGCGCGCTGAGGGTCCAGCGGTGCGAGCTCGGCGAGCCGGACGAGAAGGGGCGCCGCCGCCCGATGCCGATCGAGGGCGCCTACGAGGAGCTGCCGGTCCAGATCGTCATCGAGGCGATCGGGAACGGCCCGAATCCCCTGATCCCGAAGACGACGCGGGGACTGACGACGACGCGCCACGGCACGCTCGTCGTGGAGGAGGCGACGATGATGACGACGCGCAAGGGCGTCTTCGCGGGCGGCGACATCGTCGCGGGCGCCTCGACGGTCATCCTCGCGATGGGCCACGGCCGCAAGGCGGCGGGCGCGATCGACGCGTATCTGAAGGCGGAAGCGGCGGGCCTCCCGAAGCCCGTCTAGGCCTTCTTCCCCGGCACGAACACGAGCACCAGGCCGACGACCGCCACGCCCGCCGACACCCAGCGGCCGGTCTCGAGGCCCTCCTTCTTCGACCGCTCGCTCGACGAAAACGTGGACTTGAGAGTCCCCTCGACCGAGTCGTAGCCGCTCCGGCGGCTGGACGTCACCACGAACCCGACGAGCCCGGCCACCAGGAGAATGATGCCGATCGTTCGCATGCCCGAGCCTCCCGCAAGGACGATACCAACCTTCGGCCGGACATCATGTGTCCACCCGGGCAGCGCATCCTCATCTCATGGGCGAGGCGGTCTTCCCGGGAGCCTGGTGCCGGCAGAGGTGGTGCCGCGACGACGCGGACGCTGTGCACTCTCCGGGCGACGGCTGCACGTGCGACCCGCACGGCCGGGTGGTCCCGGTCGAGGAGCCGCGCGTCGTCCGCCTGAAGGCGCAGGCGGTGCGCCTTCGCGCCTTTTCGTGCCGCGCCTGCGGCGCCGCGTCGCGCGACATGGTCGAGCAGCCCACCCTCTTCTTCCGCTGCCTCGATTGCGCCGCGGCCGACCGCTGGCCCACGCCGCGCTTTGGACGCGGATAGGCCGGGCGAGACCCTCTTCCGAAAGAGAGGCGAAGTGAGCGTCGTCTTCGCCCCAAAATAATAGGAGGCGGGTTTCCGCCTCCTGCCGTTGCGGCGATTCCGATCGGGTCGGGCCGCCGTTCAACCGGTGAGGAAAACCTATCCCCTCAGGCGCCGACCCGTATGATGCGGATTCATCAAAAGGCGCCGACCGTTTCCGTGTCTCCTCACTGCGCTCGCAAGCGGCGGAGACTCCCGCGCTCGAGACGGCGTCCGGAACGCCGCACCGGATGGTCGGCTCCATGGCCGAGGAGCTCGAGAAGGTCCGTGGTCGTCACGATTCCGAGGAGCTTTCCCTCCGCGACGACCGGCAGGCACCCCAGGGTGCGTCCGCGCAGAAGGTTCGCCGCCTGTCGAACCGTGGTCCGCGGCTCGGCCGTCACGGCCGGCGTGCTCATCAGGTCCGCGACAGCGCGTCCCCGCCGCTCCTCCGCTGTCGCGATGTCGCGCTGCGAGAGGATTCCCGTCACCACGCGGCCTTCCATGACGACGAGGTGCCGGATCCGCTTCTGGCGCATCCGCTCGAACGCGACGTCGGCCGCGTCGCCGGGAGCGACCGTCTCGACCGACTCCTTCATGATGTCCTGAAGTCTCATTCGAACACCTCCCGTCCGATTCCATCCCTCCGCGCCGTGCGACGAATGATTCAAGCGGATCAACCCCGGGAGATCTCGGAGCGGGATGATCGACGCTCGAGGTGTGTCCGTGAAAGCCAGGGACCTGATGACGCGCACGCCCCGGACCTGCACGCCCGGGACCACGCTCGCCGATGCCGCCCTCGCGATGGGCGAGACGCGCTGCGGCGTCCTTCCGGTCGTCGAAGGGAGCCGGATCGTCGGAATGCTCACCGACCGCGACATCTGCCTCGCGCTCGCCCGCGCAAACGAGAAGCCCTCCGAGGTCCGGGTCGATCGCGCGATGACTCGAGACGTCCATTACCTCAAGGAGGAGGACACGCATTCCCGCGCGCTGCAGCTGATGCGGCGCTGGCGCGTGCGCCGGCTCCCAGTGCTCGCCGTCGACGGGAACCTTCGGGGGATCGTGACGCTCGATGACCTCGCGCTCAAGGCGACGCCGGGCGGCGAGGACGGGCCATCGTGGGCCGACCTCGTCGGAACGTACCAGGCGATCTGCGAGCGGCAGCGTCTCGCCCCGCCAGCGAAGCCGGGAGGCCCGTTCGGACCGGCCCTCCGTTACTGAGCGCCCGTCCCCGTCGCGGCAAGGCCATCGACGGTCTCGGGCAGGGCGGCGCATCGGAATTCGAGGATCACCCTCGTTCCGTCCGCGGACTCGATCTCGAGGGATTCCTCGGCCTCGTCGCGGTCGCCGGCGGATTCCACCCAGACGCGTCGCGGCTGGCGGACCGAGTGCTCGAGGTCGTCGGGGCGAATGCCGAGCTGGATCGCGATGCCGCGTCCGCGAGAATCGGCGACGATCCCCTGGAGGGGCAGCTCCACCGCTTCGACCTGAGCTCCGAGTCTGAAATCCAGCACCGAAAGCCGGACGAGCCAGCCCTGATGGATGCGGCTGAACGAGTCGAAGAATGCCGTCCAATCGCTCGCCGGTATTTCCGTCGTCTTCATGCTTCCCTCCCGGCGGTCTCGTTCGCGGGCTCGCGGCGACGCGCCCGCGACAGGAGATCGACCACGTCATGGTCCGACGTCTGCTCGAAGTTCTCGTAGAAGTGGCCGACCGCCAGGAACGGCTCCGGCGTCGCCGGGCAGACCACCTCGTCGGCGAGGCGGCGCAGGGTCTCGACGGTCTCGCGGGGGCCGACGGGCACGGCCACGACCACCCGCCGCGGACCGAGCGATCGCAGGGCGGTCACCGCCGCCCGCATCGAGAACCCGGTCGCGAGCCCGTCGTCGACGACGATCACGGTCTTGCCCCGCACCTCGAGCGGCGGAAGATGGCCGCGATAGGACTTCTCGCGCCGCGCGAGCTCGAGTCCCTCCCGGCGGGCGACCGCCTCGACCAGCGCGTCGGGAACGCCGTAGCGGTCGAGCACCGGCTCGTTCAGGATCCGAACGCCGCCCGAGGCGATCGCGCCCATCGCGAACTCCTCGTTACCGGGAAAGCCGAGCTTGCGGACGAGAAAGACGTCGAGCGGCGCGTCGAGCGCCTCGGCCACCCGGGAGGCGACGGGGACGCCGCCGCGCGGCAGGGCGAGGACGACCACGTCCGGCCGCCCCGCGTACTCACGCAGCGCGTCGGCGAGCGCGAGCCCCGCGTGCGCGCGATCCACGTAGAACACGCTCACTCTCCCCGGACCGAGGCGTCGAGCAGGTCGGCGCCCGACGGCGCCCACAGCGCGCCGCAATGACCCCGGAACCAGGCCGCCGCCAGGCGCGCGACCTCGGCGAGCGTCCCCGGTTCCTCGAAGAGGTGGGACGCGCCGGAGACGACGGAGAGCCGCACCTCTCCGCCGAGCCGCTTCTTCGCCGCGCGATTCAGCGCGAGCACGTCGGCGTCGCGGTCGCCGACGATCAGGAGCGTGGGCGCGTGGACGCGCTCGAGCGCGTCTCCGGCGAGATCGGGCCGGCCTCCTCGCGATACGACGGCGCGAACGACCTCGGGAGCCTGCGCCGCCGCCACGAGCGCCGCCGCGGCGCCGGTCGAGGCGCCGAACAGTCCGAGCGGCAGCCGCGCGGTCTCGCTTCGGCCGAGCGTCCACCGCATCGCCGCCAGGAGCCGCCCCGCGAGGAACGGAACGTCGAAGCGCAGGTGCCCGCTCTCGAAATCGGCGGCCTCCTCCTCCTCGGTCAGGAGATCGAGCAGCAGGGTCGCGAGCCCCGAGGCGCGCAGGTGTTCGGCCACGTAGCGATTCCGCGGGCTCCGGCGGCTGCTGCCGCTGCCGTGCGCGAACAGGACGATTCCGAGCGCCGCCTCGGGAACCGCCAGGTCGCCGTGAAGCGTCGCGCCGGCCGCGGGAACGATCACGGGCACGTGAATTTCGCTATCGGTGCGCATGCCTCATGCTTCCCCCGAACCGTCCCGGGCGCGAGATGCGATCGAATCAACCGATGGCTCTCTGCTAGGCTTTTCCCGTGAGGAGCGATCCATGAAGCCCTACGTCCGGCTGACGGAACCCATGGTGCGCGAGGGAGGGCGGTTGCGCCCCGCGTCCTGGGACGAGGCGCTCGACCGCGCGGCGGAAGGATTCCGGCGCGTGAAGGCGGAGAAGGGGCCGGGCGCGATCGGCCTCTTCTCCTGCTCGAAGGCGACCAACGAGGTCAACTACCTCGCCCAGAAGTTCGCGCGCTCGGTCCTCGGCACGAACCACATCGACAGCTGCAATCGAACCTGACACGCCCCCAGCGTCGTCGGTCTGACGACGGTGTTCGGGGCGGGCGGAGGGACGAGCTCCTACCGGGAGACGGAGGAGGCGAACATCATCCTCCTGTGGGGATCGAACGCGCGAGAGGCGCACCCCATCTACTTTCACCACGTTCTCCGGGGAATCCGCAACGGGGCGCGGCTGGTCGTCGTCGATCCCCGCCGGACGGTGTCGGCGCAGTGGGCGGACGCGTGGCTCGGCCTCGACGTCGGTTCGGACGTCGCCCTCGCGAACGCGATGGGCCGCGAGATCCTCGCGGCGGGTCTCGAAAACCGCGAGTTCATCGGACACGCGACCGCCAAGTTCGACGCGTACCGCGACGCGGTCCAGAAGTACACGCTCGAATACGCCGAGCGGGAGACCGGCGTCCCGGCCTCGGCGATCCGCGACGTGGCCCACGCATACGCGAAGGCCGAGAAGGCACAGCTCTGCTGGACGCTCGGCATCACCGAGCACCACAACGCGCTCGACAACGTCTTCGCGCTGATCAACCTGGCTCTCCTGACCGGCCACGTCGGACGCTGGGGCTCCGGCGTCTGCCCGCTGCGAGGGCAGAACAACGTGCAGGGGGGCGGCGACATGGGCGCGCTCCCGAACAAGCTGCCCGCCGGCCACGACGTGGAGAATCCGGCCTCGCGGGAACAGTGGGAACGGCTGTGGGGCGCCCCGATTCCGCACAAGCGGGGCTGGCATCTGTCGCGGATGTTCGAGGAGATGGAGCACGGCAACCTCAGCGCGCTGTACGTCGTCGGCGAGAACCCGGCGCAGTCCGAGGCGGATCAGACCCGCGCGATGAACCTGCTCGAGGGCCTCGAGCACCTCGTCGTCCAGGACATGTTCCTGACGCGGACGGGCGAGCTGGCCCACGTCGTCTTCCCGGCGGCGGCCTCGTGGTGCGAGGACGAGGGAACGGTCACGTCGAGCGAGCGGCGCGTGCAGCGCGTCCGCAAGGCGCTCGAGCCTCCGGGACAGGCGCGGACCGACCTCGAGATTCTGGTGGAGATAGGCCGGCGGTTCGGCGTGGACCTCGGCAGCCCGGTGGCGGAGCGCCTCTGGGACGAGATGCGCTCCCTCTCTCCGTGGCACGGCGGGATGAGCTATCGGCGCCTGGAGGCGGAAAACGGCCTGCAGTGGCCCTGCCCCGACGAGTCGCACCCCGGAAGCCCGTTTCTCCACGGGCGCCTGTGGGCGGATCCGGTCGGCGGCCCGCTGGCGATCTTCGTCCCCACGGAGCACGAGCCGCCGGTCGAGCGTCTCACGGAGGACTTCCCGATCCGCCTCACGACGGGGCGGCGGCTCGACTCTTTCAATACCGGAGTGCAGACCGGAGGGTACTCCTCGCCCCTGCGGCGCGGCGAGACGCTCGACATCGCCCGGGAGGACGGCGAGCGGCTCGGCATCGCGGACGGCGAGGTCGTGCGCGCGGTTTCGCGGCGCGGCGCCGTCGACGTGCCCGTGCGCTACGACGAAACGCTGCGGCCCGGGCTCGCCTTCATGACGCTCCACTTCCAGGACGAGGTCGCGACGAACCTCCTGACGATCGACGCGACGGACCCGAAGTCCGGGACGGCGGAATTCAAGGCGGCCGCGATCCGGATCGAGAAGGTCGCCGCTCCGGCGCTCGTCGCGCGTTGAGCGGCTCCGGAACGAGGTCGGAGTTCTTCGAAGCCCGACCCTCGCTTCCCTCTCCCTCGGCCCGGTTTCGACGCGGCGTTCTCTCGCCGCGGTCGCGGTTTTCATAGACTAGCCACGTGGACCTGCATCTCATTCCCGGAGCGGAGCCGTCGGCCGAGGAGCGCGCGGCGGTCGACGCCGCCGTCGGTCCGCCCGCCAGCGCCTGGGAGACCGGCGAACGCCGCCCCGACGCGGAGGGCCACGTCGCGTTCGGCGGCCATGCCTTGCGCGCCCGCCGCCACCTGCTCCTGCCCGCGCTCTGGGCGGTGCAGTCGCGCGTCGGCTTCATCACGCCGGGCGCCCTCAACTACGTCTGCCGGCGTCTCGACGTCGCGCCGGCCGATGCGTACGGGGTCGCGACCTTCTACGCGATGCTGTCGGTGAAGCCGCAGCCGACGACGATCGTGCACGTCTGCGACGACCTCGCCTGTCGGCTCGCGGGTGCGCCGGCGCTCCTCGACGCGATGCGGGGCGAACGCGGCGCCGAATCGGTGCGTTCCTCTCCCTGCCTCGGTCTCTGCGAACGCGCCCCGGCGGTCCTCTTTCAATGCGCGGGCGAGGGCGCGAAGGATTACGTCGTCGCACCGGCCGCGCGCACGGCGGCAGACGAGCCCAAACCGCCTCCACCGCCCCCGCCCCCGATCTCTTCGGGCACGAGGCCGATCGAGGGCGTGGGAACGTCCATCGCGGCCAGGCTCGGCCAGGGGTCCCCCTCCGCCCCGCAGACCGAGGACGGACGACGCGAGACTCTGCGGCTGCTCGCGCGTGTCGGCCGCGTCGACCCCGAGAGCCTCGACGACTACCGCGCGCACGGCGGCTACCGGGCGCTTCCGAAGGCGATCGCGATGGGACCCGAGGCGATCGTCCGCGAGGCGATCGCTTCGAAGCTCCAGGGCCGCGGCGGCGCCGCCTTCCCCGCGGGCCGCAAGTGGGAGGCGGTCGCCCGGCAGCCGGCGCGGCCGCACTACCTCGTCTGCAACGCCGACGAATCCGAGCCCGGCACCTTCAAGGACCGCGTGCTGATGGAGGAGGACCCGTTCGCGCTCGTCGAGGCGATGACGATCGTCGCGTTCGCGACGGGATGCGAGCACGGCTTCGTCTACGTGCGCGGCGAGTACCCGCTCGCGGAGGCGCGCGTCCGCGCCGCGATCGCCGGCGCCCGCAAGGCGGGCCTCCTCGGTCCGAACGTCCTCGGGAGCGGCTTCGCGTTCGACATCGAGGTGCGCCGCGGCGCCGGCGCCTACATCTGCGGCGAGGAGACCGCCCTCTTCAACTCGATCGAGGGTTATCGCGGGGAGCCGCGCAACAAACCGCCGTTCCCGGTCGAGAAGGGCCTGTTCGGCAAGCCCACCGTCATCAACAACGTCGAGACGCTCGTCAACGTCCTCCTCGTCGTCGAGATGGGCGGCGACGCGTTCGCGGCGATCGGGACCGGCGCGTCCACCGGCCCGAAGCTCTTCTGCGTCTCGGGAAACGTCGAGCGGCCGGGTGTCTACGAGGTCCCGTTCGGCCCGACGCTGCGCGAGGTGATCGGCCTCGCCGGCGGCGTGCCGGGCGGCCGCGCCGTGCGCGCGGTCCTCCTCGGCGGCGCGGCCGGCTCCTTCGTCGGGCCGGGCGAGCTCGACGTGCCGCTCACGTTCGAGGGCACGCGCGCGATCGGCGCCGCGCTCGGGTCCGGCGTCGTCATGGTCTTCGACGACCGCGCCGACCTGCGCGACGCCGTGCGCCGCATCGCGGCGTTCTTCCGCGACGAGTCGTGCGGCCAGTGCGTGCCGTGCCGCGTCGGGACCGAGCGGCAGGAGGAACTGGTCGCGCGGCTCGACGCGGGCCGCCCGTTGCGCAGCACGGCCGAGGAGGACGCCTTGCTCGACGAGATCGCGCGCGCGATGCGCGACGCGTCGATCTGCGGTCTCGGCCAGACCGCCTCCGGCGCGATCCAGTCGGCGATCCGGAGGCTCGGAGTCTTCTCCGCATGAGCACCGCGCGCCGCCTCGACGCGACCCGGCCCGTGACGCTGTCGATCGACGGCGCGAGCGTGACGGTTCCCGCGGGCTCGACGATCCTCGAGGCGTGCCGCTCGCGCGGCATCGACACGCCCACGCTCTGCTTCCTCGAGAACCTGGCGCCGGTCAACGTGTGCCGGGTCTGCGTGGTCGAGCTCGAGGGCGCGCGCGTGCTGGTGCCGGCGTGCTCGCGGCCGGTCGAGGCGGACATGAAAATCCGGACCGACAGCGAGCGCGTGCGCCTGTCGCGCAGGATGGTCCTCGAGTTCCTCGCCTCCTCGGTCGACCTCTCGCTCGCGTCCGACGACGTCCGGCGCTGGATGGAGCGCTACGGCGCGGATCCCTCGCGCTACGGTCCGCCCGCGCCGCCGCGCGCGGCGAATGAACGCGACAACGCCGGGCCCGGCCATCACCACGCCGCCTCGGCCGGAGCGGCGGCCAACGTCGTCCAGCCCGTCAAGGTGGACAACGATCTCTACGTGCGCGACTACGCGCGCTGCATCCTCTGCTACAAGTGCGTGCAGGCCTGCGGCGTCGAGGCGCAGAACACGTTCGCGATCGCGATCGCCGGCCGCGGCTTCGACGCGCGCGTCTCGACGGAGTTCGCGACGCCGCTGCCCGAGTCGGCCTGCGTGTACTGCGGCAACTGCATCGGCGTCTGCCCGACGGGCGCGCTGATGTTCAAGAGCGAGCACGACCTGCGCGGCGCCGGGAAGTGGGACGAGTCGCGCCAGACCGTCACCGACACGATCTGCCCCTACTGCGGCGTCGGCTGCACGCTCGAGCTCCGCGTCCAGGACAACGCGATCGTCCGCGTCACCTCGCCCCTCGACCACGACGTGACGAGCGGCCACCTCTGCATCAAGGGACGCTTCGGCTGGCAGTTCGTCCAGAACCGTCCCGAGGAGTGAGCGCGCGCGCCGTGCTACCCTTTCGAACGAGAGCGCTCGCATCGCCACACACCCCCGCCACCGGTTGACGAGCCGCCGGGCCGCCGTGGCCCTGGCCCTGCTCCTCTCCCTCCTTCCCCGCGGCGCGCGGGCGGAGGAGCGGGCGACGCTCGTCTGGAAGGGCGAGTCGCACCCGGTCGCGACTCTCGGCGGGAAGGAGTTCTCGGTCTCCGACGCGGCCCGCGGCCTCGGATTCGCCGTGGCGGCCGACGCCGGCACGAGCGTCCTGACGATCACGGGTCAGGGACACCAGGTGCTGATCGGTCCCGGCACGGCGCAGGTTCCCGTCGACCGGCGCGTCGTGCCGATCTCCTCGGCGGCACGCGCCGTCGGCGGCACGCTCTACGCACCCGCCGACTTTTTCGAGAAGATTCTGTTTCCGCTCGCGGGCGCCGCCGGGGCCTGGGACGCGGCGCGGCGCACGTGGACGCTGACCGCGGCGGGACCGGCGCCGCTCTCGATCGAGGTCGCGGTCGTGCACGTGCCGCCGGCGACGCAGGTCGTCCTCCGCCTGTCGGCCGCCGCGAAGACCGCCACGACCTCCGCCGAGAAGACCTACCAGGTGCGTTTCGCCGACACGCGGATCGACCCGCCGTTTCCGGAGAAGAAGTACGACGACCCGCTCGTGTCGGCGGTCCGGTTCTCGGGCGACACCGCGACCGTGGAGCTGCGCGAGCCGAACCTCGCCGCGCGCTCCTACGCGCTGGCCGCGCCCGACCGGATCGTCGTCGAGGTCACCCGCCGCGGCGCGCCGCCCCCGGGCTCGCCGTCGGCCGAGCCCGCCGGCTCGGGCACGTCCGGGGCGCCGGCGTTCACGATCGTCATCGACCCCGGCCACGGCGGCTCCGAGACCGGCGCCATCGGGCCGGGCGGGCTCCAGGAGAAGGAGGCCACGCTCGACATCGGGAAGAAGATCGCGGCGGCGCTCCCGAAGGTCCTCCCCTCCCGCATCGTGCTCACGCGCGACAGCGACGTGCTGATCCCGCTCGACGACCGCACCTCGATCGCGAACCACGAGAAGGCCGACCTCTTCCTGTCGGTGCACGCGAACTCGTCGCGCGCCGCCTCGGCGCACGGCTCGGAGACGTACTACCTGTCGCTCGAGGCTTCCGACAAGATCGCCCAGGAGGTCGCAAAGCAGGAAAACGAGGCGGGAGCAGCGGCGGCGCCGACCCCGGCCGGCACCTCCGCGAATCCGGCGCTCGACTTCGTGCTCTGGGATCTCGCCCAGAGCGCGCACCTGAAGGAGTCGAGCGAGCTCGCCGAGTCGATCCAGACGGAGCTGAACGCCGTGTCGAACACGGGGAACCGCGGCATCAAGCAGGCCCCGTTCCGCGTGCTCGTCGGCGCGACGATGCCGGCGGTGCTCGTCGAGACCGCGTTCATCTCGAATCCGGAGGAGGAGAAGAAGCTCCTGAGCCCCGAGTTCCAGCAGGCCGTGGCCGACGCCGTCGCGCGCGCGGTCGCCCGCTTCTTCGCGCGGCGTCAGCCGGGCGCGGGCCGGCCCGCACCGGCCGCCACCCCGATCCCATGAGCCGCCGGGCGGCAGCGCTGCTGCTGGCCGCGCTCGGAGCGGCGGTCGCGGCGCTGCTCTTCGTCAATCGCGGCGGCCTGCCGCGGCTGGGCCGGCGCGGACCGCGGCCGTACCTGCGCGTCACGCCCGCGCCCGCGCCGATCCGCACCGCGCCGCCGGGCACGACACCGGCCCCCGCCGCCGAGACGATCCGCGTCACGCTCTTCTTCCCGGACGCCGAGGGTCAGCTTCTCCACCCGGAGGAACGCGACATTCCGAAGCCCTCCGGGGGCGCCGCCTTCGTCCGCGCGCTCTTCGACGAGCTGCAGAAGGGTCCGCATCGCGAGGGGCTCATCGCAGAGATCCCGGACCGGATCCACCTGCGCAACGTCTTCCTGCTGCCCGACGGCCAGGTCGTGCTCGATCTCGCCGTCGACGCCGGCCTCGCCTTCGGTTCGGACGACGAGCTCGCGATCGTCGCGTCGCTCGTCGACACGACGCTCCAGAACGTGGCGGAGACCTCCCGTGTGAGAATCCTCGTCAACGGCGAGCCTGCCGAGACCCTGGGAGGGCACGTGGATCTGACTCGTCCTCTGTCTTACATCCGAGGCGTCCTCGAGCCCCCGGGCACGGAGCCCGAGGCCCCGACGCCGTCGCCGGGCGTGCCCGCGACGCCGTCGCCCGCGCCCACGCTCACGCCCTCGCCCGCGCCGACGGCGACGCGCGGCCCGGTCCGCGGCGCGCCGGC
>DAHUXD010000009.1 GCA_027307335.1 Acidobacteriota bacterium | reverse complement strand
TGACTTCGGCTCATGTGAAGTGTTCAGTATGGTATTCGTTTGATGGCGATTTCTGACTGATTTCAGGGGGTTTCCCGTCTAAGGTTGTATACTGAACGTTTGCTTTCGGGGTGTGAACGTCTACCAGTTTTTTTGGGGCCGGCTTTTGACAACCGTGCGCAACCGGAAACCCAGGACGTTGAGCTTGGAGGCAATGGTTTGCACGGAAGGCAACTGCTCGTCGGTGTAGCCTACCCTATGTTTGGGGTGGCCAGACCGCTCGCGCGACGTAAGTCCTTATTTTCTCGGCCACCCCGACCGCATCGGCCCTAAAGGTGTAGTGACAATGTTAGTCGAAATCGCCTAGAATTCACCGAAAAATGCCCTTGATTCTCCGAAATCCGTCGTGATAATGGTTCTCATGTACCCGAGAACCGTGAAAGTCCGCTCCAAAAGCGGCACCGTCAACGAATACGTCCGTGTCGTCGAGGCCTACCGCGAAGGCAGTAAGGTCAAGCAACGCGTCGTCGCCGATCTCGGACGAAAGGACCTCCTCCTCGAGGTGCTCCCCAAGCTCCGACGGCTCCTCACCGGCGAGGATCGTGATCCCGCGGACCCCCAATTCGGCGAAGCCCCGGACTGGGGGCCGGTCCTCGTCGTTCGGGCCTTGTTCGATCAGTTGGGACTCTGGGGCATCCTCGACCGATACCTCGGGCAGGCCAAAGGCGTCCCCTTCGCCGACCGCGCCTTTGTGCTCGTCGCCAACCGGCTCATCGCCCCGGCCAGTGAGCACGGGCTCGCCGGCTGGCTCGAGACCGACTTCGTCTGCGACCGCAAGGGCCGACGCTTCATCCCCCACTGGCACCAGCGCCGGCGGGTCCGCATCCATCCCCGCCAGCTCGACGCCTGGTACCGCACCCTCGATCAGCTCCACGCGGCCAAGGACCAGATCGAAGTGGCGCTCTACCACCGCCTCCGCGACCTCTTCAGCCTCAAGCCCGACCTGGTGCTCTACGACATCACCAGTACCTACTTCGAGGGCGCGGGTCCGCAGGATTTCGCCAAGCATGGCTACAGCCGCGACGGCAAGTCGCAGAACGTGCAGGTGATCATCGGCATGGTGATGGTCGCGGGCTGGCCGATCGCCCATCATGTCTGGGCGGGCAACCGTATCGACCATTCCACAGTTCAAGAAGTCATCAGTGACTTGTGCAACCGTTTCGAGTTCGGTCGGCTCATCTTCGTCGGCGACCTGGGCATGGTCACTGATAAGAACATCGATTCAATCACAAAAGATAAGCATGGATTCCTCGTCGGGATCAAGCGGCGGCGCAACGCCCAGCTCGACGCCTGGCTCGATGCCGTCGACGACACGAAGTGGATCGACTGTCCCGGCGGCATCAATACCCGGGAACGGAAGACCGACCCGCCGCGCACCCGCGCCCAGGAAGTTCCCTCCGGAGATCCCGACCTGCGCGTGATCGTCATCGACTCCGACGAGCGCCGCGGCTACGAGCAGGCGAAGCGTGAACAGGCGATGGAGCGGGCACGCCAGAGACTGGAGAAGCTCAAGGAGCGTATCGCCGCGGGCGACCTGAAGCGGCCCGAGAAGATCGGGGCTGCCGTCGAGCGGATCATGCAAAAATATCACGGCCATCGATATTTCGACTGGAAACTCAATGGTGGGACGCTGGAGCTCTCCGAGAGCGAAACGCACCTCGGGCGCGAAAAGAAGATCGAGGGAAGATATGTGATCATGACCAGTGAGAAAGGACTGAGCGTCCTCGACGCGGTGGCGCTGTACAAGGAACTGACCGACGTGGAGAGCGGATTCCGGCAACTCAAGGATGTGCTGGCAATGCGGCCGATCTATCACCAGATCGAGCCGCGGGTCAAGGCTCACATCTTCGTCGCGGCGCTGGCGCTGCTGGTCCAAAGACTTCTGGGCCGACGGCTCAAAGAGGCGGGAGTCGATCTATCCCCGGCGCGGGCGATGGAGGCATTGTCGACCGTGCGGCTGGTGATCTTCCGCCTGGAGGGCCAACCGGAGCGCCGGGGGGTGACCGGGGGCTGTCCCGACGCACGGTTGGTCTTGAAGGCCCTGAAGCTCGTCGACCAGCGACCGCCGGTGCCACCC
>DAHUXD010000056.1 GCA_027307335.1 Acidobacteriota bacterium | reverse complement strand
CGCGAGCGCGAGCGCGGCGACCGACGCGAGCCCGAAACCCGCGCGCGCCCGGCCGGCGGCGGCGCCGAACCGCAGCGCGTCGAGACCGAGGCCGGCCAGCATCGCGGCGGCGAAGGACGTCCAGACCAGGGCCTTCGCGGGATAGCGGAACCGGTCGAGCGGCGGCAGCCCGCGGATCCAGACCCCGGGCGGACCGGCCGCGGCGAGCACGAGGCCAGCGGCGGCGAAGAGACCGAGGATGCGGGCGAGCGGCCGGCGCTCCGCTTCGGCGAAGGCGGCCGCGGCCGCGACGAGGGCGAACGGAGGCAGGAAGACGGTGGCGAGGTACGCGCCGCCGAAGGACGGAGGCGTGTAGCCCGCGACGGCGGCGAGGTCGCGCCCGCCGACGGCGCCGAGCTCGCGCTCGGCCGCGGGCAGCGGATGGCGGCGGTCCGAGTGGATCGCGAGCTCGCCGAGCGGCACGAGCACCCCGCCGGCGAGGGCGAGGCCGAGCGCGAGACCGCCGGCGAGCCGGCGACGCCGCACGCCGGTCGGGAGCGGCGCGGGCGGCTCCGGGAACTCCGCGCGCGGACGCTCGGCGAGGACGGCCGCGAGGATGAGCGTCGCGAGCGTGACCTCCGGGCTGCCCGCCATGGCCTGCAGCCCCACGAGAAGAGCCAGGGCGAGCTGGTCGGAGCGGCGCGGCAGGCCGCCCCGGGCGACGGCCGCGATCGCCGGCACCCAGGCCCAGGCGCCGAAGTGATTCCAGTACGGCGACAGCGACGCCGCGAATCCCGATGCCGCCCAGGCCGCGGCGCCGAGCGCGGCGCCTCCGTCCGAGACGCTCTCGTTCTTCAGGAACCGCCTCGCGCCGAAGGCGCCCAGGGCGTAGTGGAGCAGCAGGAAGAGCGTTCCCCCGAGCGCGGCCGACGGCAGGAGGAACAGGAGGGTCGGCGGATAGAGGACCCCCGACTGGGCATTCGCGAGCCAGGGCTCCCCCGCTCCGGACAGCGGGTTCCACAGCGGCAGCTCGCCCGCGCGCAGCCGCGCCGCCGTGTAGAGCTTCATGGGGTAGAAGAAGTCCGCCTGGTCCCGGAAGGTCGGCGCGAGCCCCCGGGTGAGCCCCGGCCAGAGCCAGAGGACCGCCGGGACGAGTGCGGCCGCGGCCGAGATCGCTGAGGCGAGCCGACGGCCGAGCTGCACGCCTGATTTTAGCGCGGCGTCAGTACTGGGTTCCCTCCGGCCACTGCAGGAAGGCGCCGTCGGAGAACACGATGTCGTCGTTGAAATTGGTCGTCGTCCCGCAGACGAGCGCGTTCGCGACGCCGTTGCGGCCGAGGCTGCGCAGGTTGTAGTGCTCCTGCGCGGCGTCGAGGTTGTAGCGCAGGAAGTGCCCCCAGCCGTCGGTCACCGGCGGGTGTGCGAGATACGTCGGCGTCAGGTTCGTGAAGGAATCGGTCCCGAGCAACGTTCCCGGAGTCGTGAAGTTGCCGGGATTGCAGGTGGCGGCCGGGTAGACGGAGTTGTCGACCTGGTAGGCCTCGAGCGCCACCGCCAGGGCCTTCATGTCGGCCATGGTCCGCTTCTGCTTGCCGCGCTGCACGGCGTTCAGCAGATTCGGGATCGCGATGGCCGCGAGGATCCCGATGATCGCGATCACGATCAGGAGCTCGATGAGCGTGAAGCCGCTCGGGCGATTTCGTCTCATGCTCGGCCGTCGGTTCGGGTGATTCTGGATGAATCGGTTGCAAGTTCCGCACCACGATGGGCGCGCGCCAAACGCTGATGGAAAGGGTCTTACCGATCCGAACCATTCTGGAACGACACGGTTCGTCAACCGGTCTGCCACAAAATGAGACGGCCCCGATTGCTCGGGGCCGTCGGAGTCATGATCGGGAGGATTTCCTCAGTACTGGGTGCCTTCCGGCCACTGGATGAAGGTGCCGTCGGCATACACGATGTCGTCGTTGAAGTTCGTCGTCGTGCCGCAGTTGAGCGTGTCCGCCGTGCCGTTGCGGCCGTAGGACGTGATCCGGTAGTCGTTGC
>DAHUXD010000031.1 GCA_027307335.1 Acidobacteriota bacterium | reverse complement strand
CGCGGACCCGGGAGCGGTGCCGCGCCGGGCGGGCCCGGCGGTCCGTCCCCGGCGCAGGGGCCCCGCCCGTGAACTTCGAGCCGACCGAGGACCAGAAGCGCATCCGCGACGCCGTCCGGGAGTTCGCCCTCGCCGAAATCGCGCCCCGCGTCGCGCAGTGGGAGAAGGAGGAGCGCTTCCCCCGCGAGGCGGTCGCGCGCCTGGGCGAGCTCGGCGTCATGGGGATGATGGTCCCGGAGGAATACGGCGGCGCCGGCGCGGACGCGATCTCGTACGTCCTCGCGATCGAGGAGCTCGCCCGCGTCTCCGCCTCGACGGCGGTGATCGTGTCGGTGAACAACTCGGTCGTCTGCTATCCGATCTGGAAGTTCGGGACCGAGAAGCAGAAGAAGGACATCCTGGCGCCGCTCGCGTCGGGGCGCGCGCTCGGCGCGTACGCGCTGACGGAGCCGCAGTCGGGATCCGATGCCGCCAACCAGAAGACGACGGCGGTCCGGGACGGCGGCGGCTACGTCGTCAACGGCGCCAAGGCCTGGATCACGAACGCCGGCGAGGCGGACTGGTACGTGGTGATGGCGATGACGGACGCCGCCGCGGGCACGCACGGCATCACGGCCTTTCTCGTCTCGGCGGGGGACGCGGGCCTGCGCGTCGGCGCTCCCGAGGAAAAGATGGGCCTGCGCTCCTCGAAGACGGCCGCCATCTTCCTCGAGGACGTGCGCGTCCCGGAGGAGCGGCGCCTCGGCGACGAGGGCCAGGGCTTCCGGATCGCGATGACGACCCTCGACCACTCGCGGATCGGGATCGCGGCGCAGGGCATCGGGATCGCGCAGGCGGCCTACGACGAGTCGGTGCAGTACGCGCAGACGCGCGAGTCCTTCGGCCGCAAGCTGGCCGAGCACGAGGCGATCGCGTTCCAGATCGCGGACATGCGCGTTCAGCTCGACGCCGCCCGGGCGCTCACCTACCGCGCCGCGCTGCGCTCCGAGAAGCCGGGCGTGCGGTTCTCGAAGGAGTCGTCGATGGCGAAGGTCTACGCGACCGAGGCCGCGAACGCCATCGCCGCGCGCGCGGTGCAGATCTTCGGCGGCTACGGCTACTCGAAGGAATATCCGGTCGAGCGCTTCTATCGGGACGCGCGGGTGACGACGATCTACGAGGGCACGAGCGAGATTCAGCGCATCGTGATCTCGAAGAACGTGCTGGCGGGGAACTGACGATGACGGACGAGACCGGCCTCCCGCCGGAGGGGACCGCGGAGGAGGAGCCCGAGGCTCCGGAGAGGCTGCCGGAGCCGGCGCCCGTGCCTCAGGCCACCGAGCCGCCGCGCGAGGCGATCGCCGCGAGCGTGTCGGCGGCTCCCGAGGACGAGTCCGAGGCCGAGCTCGATGACGCCGACGACGCGCTTCCCGCCGCCGAGGCCATGACGGACGCGCCGCCCGAGTCCTCCCGCGCCGTGCCCCGGGGCCGGCCGGATCTGGCCGACCGGCGTGAGCCGCTCTACCGCGAGTGCCGCGGGTACCGGCTGCGGCTCGACCCTCCCGACCTCGCGCGGCTCCGCGAGCTGCCGGGGTCCCGCGGCCGCACCGACACCGAGATCGGCGAGGCCTTCTTCGACGGTCAGGCGGACCGGCTCGCCGCCTCGATCGTGGACGACGTGCCGTCGCCCAACGAGGTTCGAGTGGTGGTCGACCCGTACTCGAGGCAGGCCTTCCTCGCGCTCGAGAACCAGATCCGCGGGATCCTGAGCTTCTAGGGTGAACCGGTCATCCCGAGCGCAGCGAGGGATCCCTTTCGAATCCGAATCTCGGCTTGCAAAGGGATCCCTCGGGCTCACGCCCTCGGGATGACAGGCGCCTGGTGCGAGACGCCTGTCAAATATCCGCGGTGATCACGATGCGCGTCTCCTTCGCGAGACGCGCCTTCTTCTGGTGCGGATCGATCTCGACGGCGATCTCGCCCGGCTCGGCGCCCGCGGACGTCAGCACGTCCGCCCAGGCCTCCGCGCGCGAGCGCAGGAAATCCTCCGCCACCGCCGGCTCTTCGCGTCCTTCGAAGTCCGGCAGCTTCTTCAGCTTTTCGACGTTGGGGCGGTCGAGGACGAACGCATAGCCATCCCGGCTCGCCCGATAGATTCTCTGGGAGTTCGGTTCCATATCCGGGAATTTTAGGGCATTCTGCGGGTTTTGCGGCCACGATGAATCTCGCTCGACGGGTCCTCCTCCGGTCCTCCCTCGCGGCGGCCCTCGCATTTTTCCTCGGCGCCGCGCCCGGCACGGCCGAGACGATCCGCAACCATTTCGACACCGACTCGATGATGCGGGCGCCCGGCTTCTTCGACCTGGTGGTGCTCGGCCCGAACCCGGCCCCGGCGCGCTGGCTCGTGCTCGCCGATCCGAACCCCGTCTCCGCGCCGAACCGCCTCGCCCAGGTCGAGGCGAAGCGGCCGGCCGACTCGCTCGCCGCCGCCGTGCGCCGCACGTACTCCTTCGAGGACGGCAGCGTGACGACTTTCGTGCGGCAGGGCGGCAGTCTCGCCGGCCTCCTCCTCCGGATGGCCGACGAGAGGAACTTCCTCGTGCTGCTCGTCGACACGTCGACGGGGGAGGCGGTGCTCTCCTCGTGGCGCGACGGCAAGGCGTCGGAGCTCGGCCGCGGCCGCGGCGCGTTCGCGAAGAACTGGGAGAAGTTCGGAGTCGCCGCCCGCGGCGCGTCGCTCACGGTCACGTTCGACGACCGGAAGCTCTTCGAGGCGACCGATCCGCATCCCGTGAGCGGCCGCACCGGCCTCGTCGCCGCGGGCCCGGGCGAGGCCTCGTTCGACGAATTCGTGCTGGAGTTTCAGCCGAAGTCGTAGACCCTCGACGGCTACGAGCCCCCGGGTCCCACCGAGTCCGCGAAGCGGAACCGCCCGCCCTCGACCTTCAGCACCACCGCCGGCTTGATCGGGTTGCGGTCGGCGTCCATCGTGATCTTCCCGGTCACGCCCGGAAAGTCCTTCGTGCTCGCGAGCGCGTCGCGGACCCGGCGGCCCTCGGTCGAGCCGGCGCGCGTGATCGCGTCCGCGAGGAGGCGCATCGCGTCGTAGGAGGTCGCGGCGATCGAGTCGGGCTCGGCGCCGTACTTCTTCTTGTAGGCGTCGACGAACCGCCGCACGGAAGGCGCGGGATCGTCGACCGAGTAGTGGTTCGACAGGTAGGCGCCCTCCATGGCCTCGCCGCCGATCTCGACGAGCTTCGGCGAGTCCCATCCGTCCGCGCCGAGAAGCGTCGCCTTCAGCCCGAGGCCCCGCGCCTGACGCGCGATCAGCCCCGCGTCGGTGTAGTACCCCGGCAGGAACAGCACGTCGGGGGAGAGGGGCCGGATCGCCGTCAGCTGCGCCGAAAAGTCGCCGTCGCCCTCGCTGTACCGGGCGTCGGCGACGATCCGGCCGCCCGCGGCCGTGAACGCGGCGCGGAACGCGTCGGCGAGGCCGACGCTGTAATCGCTCCGGGAGTCGGTGAGAATCGCGGCCGTCCGGGCCTTGAGATTCCGGCGGGCGAACGCGGCGAGGACCTTGCCCTGGTAGGCGTCGATGTAGCAGACCCGGAAGATGTAGTCGCCCTTCTTCGTGACCTCGACGTTCGTCGAGGACGGGGAGATCATCGGCACGCCGTAGCTCTGCGCGATCGGCGCCGCGGCGAGGGAGCGCGAGGACGCGTTCTCGCCGATGAGCGCCACGACGTGATCGCGCGTGATCAGTTTCGACACCGCGGACGCCGCCTCCGACGCCTCGCCGCGGTCGTCCTCCGCGACGAGCGACACCGGTTGCCCGAGCACGCCCCCGGCGGCGTTGATCTCCTCGATCGCCATCAGCGCGCCGTTGCGGCCCGAAAGCGCGAACGTCGCCTGCTGCCCGGTCAGCGCGCCGAAGAAGCCGACCTTGATGCGCGGGGAGTCGGCGTGCCTCTCCCCGCCGCAGGCGGCGGCGAGGAGGGCCGTCAGGAGGGCGGTCAGGGCGAGCCGTTTCATGGGCGCGGCCGATTCTACTCGCGGCGTTCCCCGCCGCGGGGACTCGCACGATAGGATCGCGCGCGGAGGAAGCATGCCGAGAATCTCGCTCGTGGGCCGGTCGACGGCGGCCGGCGCCGCCCGGGAGGCGTTCGAACGCAAGATCGCCGAGCGCGGCAACATCCCGAAAATGTACCGGGTCTTCGCCCACCGGCCCTGGCTGCTCACCACGATGGACGCGCACTTCGCGGCCGTCATGGGCTCCGGCACGGTCCCGCTGAAGACGAAGGAGATGCTGGCGCTCCAGACGTCGCAGGAGAACGCGACCCGGTACTGCATGGCGTCGCACACGATCCTGGCCGAGCGCTGCGGCGCCACGCCGGCCCAGCTCTCCGCGCTGCGGGACGTCGAGGCCGGACCGTTCACGGAGAAGGAGAAGGCGGCGCTCCGCTTCGGCCTTCAGATGACGCGCGACGCGAACCGCGTTCCCGAGGCGACGCTCGAGGAGCTGCGCCACCACTACACGGAGGCCGAGATCGTCGAGATCGCCGCCGTCGTCGGTCTCTTCGCCTACTTCAACCGGTTCAACAACGCGTTCGCGCTCGAGCCCACGGAACCCGGCGAGGGCGTCGACTCGTAATTGAGAACGGCGCGTCGGTTCCGACGCGGAGTCCTCCCGCGGCGGTGATAGTCTTTCCCGCTCGAAAGAGGCAAGTGCAGGAAAACACATGAGTTCGACGAAGACCTACGACGTCTGCATCATCGGATCCGGCCCGGGGGGCTACGTCGCCGCCATCCGGGCGTCCCAGCTCGGCCTGAGCGTGCTGATGGTCGAGAAGGAGCCGCGCCTCGGCGGCGTCTGCACCCTGTGGGGCTGCATTCCCACCAAGGCCCTCCTCCACACGGCCGATCTCCTCGAGGAGGCGCGGCACGGCGGCGACGTCGGCGTGGCGGCGCGCGAGGTGCGCCTCGACATGCCGGCGGCCATGAAGCACAAGGAAAAGATCGTCCGCCAGTCGACCAACGGCATTTCCTACCTGATGAAGAAGAACCGGGTCGACGTCGCGGCCGGCTTCGGCCGTCTCGCCGCGCCCGGACGCGTCGTGGTGGCGGGGGCCGATGGCGCCGAGACGGCCTACGCGGCGAAGAACGTCATCGTCGCGACCGGATCGACGCCGCGCTCGCTGCCGGGAATGGACATCGACGACCGGTGGATCCTGTCGTCCACCTCGATGCTGGAGCTCGCCGAGATCCCGAAGTCGCTCGTGGTCATCGGGTCCGGCGCCGTCGGGGTCGAGTTCGCCTCGATGTACGCCCGCTTCGGCTCGAAGGTCACGATCGTCGAGGTGCTGCCCCGCATCGTGCCCGTCGAGGACGAGGAGATCTCGCGCGAGCTCGCCGCCTCGTTCAAGCGGCAGGGCATCTCGGTGTATCCCGAGACCCGCGTCGAGCGGCTGACGAAGGGCGACGCCGGCGTCGAGCTGATCGCCCGCTCCCCGGGCGACAAGACCGAGACGTTCCGCGCGGAGAAGGTACTGATGGCCGTCGGCCGCCGGCCGCTGACGGAGAACATCGGCCTCGAGGCGCTCGGCGTCGCGACCGAGAAGGGCTACGTGAAGGTCGACGCGATGATGCGCACGAACGTCCCCGGCGTCTACGCGATCGGCGACGTGCTCGCGACGCCGGCGCTCGCCCACCTCGCCTCGGCGGAGGGCGTCGTCGCGGTCGAGCACATGGCGGGCAAGAACCCGCCGCCGATCAACTACGACCAGATTCCGGGCTGCACGTACTGCTCCCCCGAGATCGGCTCGATCGGGCTGACGGAGGCGAAGGCCCGCGAGCGCGGCTACGACGTGGTCGTCGGGAAGTTTCCCTTCTCTGCGATCGGGAAGGCGCGCATCCTGGACCAGGCGGCGGGATTCGTGAAGATCGTGGCCGAGAAGAAATACGACGAGGTCCTCGGCGTCCACATCATCGGCCCGGCGGCCACGGAGCTGGTCGCGGAGGCGGCTGCGGCCATGAAGCTCGAGACGACCTCCGAGGAGCTCGTTCGCACGATCCACGCGCACCCGACCCTCTCCGAGGCGATCCACGAGGCCGCGGAGGCGGTCCAGGGGCACGCGATTCACATTTGAGGCGGGACACGGATTCTGAGCGGTCGCTTCGCGACCGACGGGAATGGGAGGGAAAGTCTCGGCCGGGCCCTCTCCCTGTGCGCCTCAGAGCGGCTGATTAGTCCGGGATGTGGGGCGCGTTCGCGGTGGAGGCCGCCTGGGCCGCCGCCATGCCCTGCTGGATCGGCCGCGTCAGCGCCGGTCCGCTGGAGCCGCCGGCCGCGGCGCCCGCCGGCTGGCCCGAGGCGCCGACCACGGTGGCGGTGCCGCCCTGCATCGCGAGGTTGGCGATCGGCTTGGGATTCGTCGCCAGCGGGGCGGCGGCTTCCTTCGCCGTGATCCGGGTCGTGGCCTTGATGTCCGTCTTGCGGAGGCTCATCAGCCTGCCGTCGGGATAGGCATGGAAGAGGACCATTCCGCCCTTGACCACCGGCTGCCCGATCGAAACCTGGCTGCCGGTCGGCGAGAGATCGAGCCGGAAGTATCCGGGCTCCGGCGCCGGCGAAGCGAGGAACAAGACGACGAGCAGGCGCCACATCGCGGCCTCCCTTGGGGTCCGATCAGGGTCCTACTTCGGGTTCGGGACCACGACGGCGACGCCCTCGGCGACGGGGACGAGCGAGGGACCGGAGCCCTTGCCGTTCGAAGTCGTGACCGCGACGCCGTCCGGGACCGGGACGACCTGGGGTCCCGAAGCCGCGGCCGCCGCGTTCGCGGAGGCGATCGGTCTCGTCGGCGCCGGACCGCTGGAGGCGGTCGCCGGCCGGCCCGACGAGGAGGGGATGTTCGAGCTGCCGCCCTGCATCGCGAGATTGGCGATCGGCTTCGGATCCGTCGTGGCGGGACCCGCGGCATCCTTCGCGCTGATCCGCGTCGTGGCCTTCACGTCGGCGCGGCGAAGGCTCATCAGCTTCCCATCGGGATAGGCATGAAAGACGAGCATGCCTCCCTTGACCACCGGCTCGCCGATCGCCACCTGGCTGCCCGCAGGCGCGAGATCCAGCCGGAAGTATGCCGGCTCGACGGGCGCCGGCGAGGCGAGAAGCAGGGCGAAGGCCAGGTGCAGCATCGCAGACTCCTTCGAGTTTGCTCCATGTTCGCACACGCCCATGCAAATGCATGTGAGCCAGGTCGCAGGTCCTCCCGCCTCGAGCGGGCTTACAGGGAGAGTGTGCGCGAGCGACCCTCCCTCTCTCTCCGGTCGGCCGCGCAGCGTCCGCTCGGAGTCCGAGTTCCGCAATGGATGTCGGCGCCTGCCGGCGCCGACGTCATTGCGGCGGGTTTTGCCCGTCCGTCATCGACGGGTTCGTCGGCGGCGCGCCCGGAGAAGACTGCGTCGCGTTCGAGGGCGCGTAGGCGTACGTCCGGCCGACCTGGTAGTCGTTGGCCGAGTTCGGCATCGCCTCGGTCTGACCGGGAATGACGTTGCTGTAGAACCCGGGCCCGCCGATCTGATTTTCCTTCGCCGCGGCGCCCCTGGCCTGACCGATCGTGCGCAAGTTCTGCGGACCCGCCTGCGACGAGCCGCCCTGCATCGCGAGATTGCCGATCGGCACGACCCGGTCCACGTTCGTCGTCTTGGCGTCCACCGCCGTGATCTGGGCGACGGCCTTGACGGTGTGGCGCGGCATGCTCATCAGGTTGCCGCTCGGGTATCCGTGGAAAACCACCATCTGACCCTTCGTGACGGGAAGGTCCGTCGCGATGACCGTCCCGGTTGGAATCAATGTGATCTGATAAAACTTCTGTTCCCCGCGGAGCACCAGGGCGCTGCCCATCAGGATGGCGGCGGCCAGAAACCGATACCTCATGACCGACCTCCTCGAAAAAAAGGGTACCACGCGATCGTTCCGCGCCGGAGCGGGAGGACCGGGCCTCGACCCGAACCCTGCTCGGGATGAAGGAGATAGCCTCGCCCGGTCTTCCTGGAGCCGAGATTAAAATGGCGCCTCGAACTTCGAACCCCATGACGTCGCAGGAATCACCTCGTCCGGCCGACCTGTCGGCCCTTCGGATCCGCCGCGAGCCCGAGCGCCGCCCGGGAGGGACGCGGGGCTGGCTGCTGCTCGCCGCGATCCTCGTGGTGGCCGTGGGCGCGGCCGCCTACGTGGTGGCGGGCCGGGGCCTCCGGCCGACGAAAGTCGAGGTCGTCACGGCCGCCGTCGTGACCGAGGGCCAGGCGACGACGGTCCTCACCGCGACCGGCTACGTCGAGGCCGAGCGCAAGGCCGACCTCTCGCCGAAGATCACGTCGCGCATCACGCAGCTGAACGTGACCGAGGGGACCCATGTCCGCAAGGACGAGATCATCGCGAAGCTCGACTCGACCGACCTCGACGCCCAGCTCGCCGAGGCCAAGGCCAACTGGGTCAATGCCGAGAACGAGCGCATCCGCCAGAAGAATCTCTACGAGCAGGGGCTGTCGCCCAAGTCGACCTACGACGCGGCGGTGGCCTCCGAGGCCGCGACTCGCGCCCGCGTGCACTACACCGAGGCGCTGCTCGACTACACGATCATCCGGGCGCCGTTCACGGGGGTGATCACCGCCAAGCGGGCGTTCGTCGGCGAAGCCGTGTCGCCGTTCGGTTCCTCGCCGTCGGGCGGCGGCTCGGGCGGGGCCATCGCCACCATCGTCGAGTTCTCGTCGCTCTACGTCGGCGCGGACGTCAACGAGTCGAACTTGAGCCGGCTGAAGCAGGAGCAGCCCGCCGAGATTCTGCTCGACGCGGTCCCCGACAAGGTCTACCACGGCCGGCTTCGTCAGATCGTGCCGGCGGCGGACCGCCAGAAGGCGACCGTTCGCGTGAAGGTCGCGTTTCTCGACCCGGACGACCGCGTTCTGCCGGACCTGTCGGCGCGCGTCAGCTTCACGTCGGAGCCGACTCAGGGCAAGGAGGCGCGCTCGCGCGTCGTCGTGCCGAAGGCGGCGGTCGCGACGGTCGACGGGAAGACCGGCGTCTACCGCATCGTGGATGGCCGCGCATTGTTCACACCGGTGACGACCGGCGGGGACGTGCAGGGGCAGGTGGAGATCAAGCAGGGTCTCTCGGGGGGCGAGCGGCTGATCTCGCTCTCCGGAGGGGTCCGGATTCAGAACGGCGACAAGGTCCGCGCCGAAGGACAGGAGAGCTGAAATGGCCGAGCCGCTGATCCGCATCGAGCACGTCGAGAAGATCTACCGCCGCGACCAGATCGAGGTGCCGGTCCTCCTCGGCGTCGACCTCGACATTCCCGAGGGCGAGTACGTGGCGCTCATGGGACCGTCCGGATCCGGGAAGACGACGCTCCTGAACCTGATCGCGGGCATCGACTCGCCCACGCGCGGCCGCATCGTCGTCGACGGGCGCGACATCGCGAGTCTCGGGCAGTCCGACCTCTCGCGCTGGCGCTCGCACACGGTCGGCTTCATCTTCCAGCTCTACAACCTGCTGCCCGTCCTGACCGCCTACGAGAACGTCGAGCTGCCGCTCCTCCTGACGCACCTGAAGAAATCCGAGCGGCGCAGGCACGTCGAGACCGCCCTCTCGATCGTCGGCCTCGCCGACCGCATGGACCACTACCCGCGGCAGCTCTCGGGCGGCCAGGAGCAGCGGGTCGCGATCGCCCGCGCGGTCGTGTCCGACCCGAAGATCCTCGTCGCCGACGAGCCCACGGGCGACCTCGACGCGAAGTCGGGCGACGAGATCCTCGAGCTGCTGCGGCGGCTGAACGAGGAGTTCGGCAAGACCATCGTCATGGTGACGCACGATCCGAAGGCCGCGGCTCGGGCGCACCGGATGATCCACCTCGACAAGGGCGTCCTGCACGCGGACGAGCTCACGGAGGCCGGGGCGGGGAGGCGCTCGTGAAGTACTTCCACCTCGTCTGGAAGAACGTCTTCCGCAAGAAGCTGCGGACGGGCCTGACGGCGAGCTCGATCGTCATCGTGCTGACGCTGATCGTCATCCTGACGTCGCTCCTCGAGGCGATGCAGGCCGACCCCTCGGGCGGCCGGGGGGCGAACCGCCTCGTCGTCCAGCACGCCACCGGGCTGGGGAACTTCCTGCCGCTGTCCCAGCTTCAGCGGATCCAGCAGATCCCCGGGGTCGTGGCGGTGACGCCGGAGCTCTGGTTCGGCGGCGTCTACAAGGACGACAAGCCGGAAAACTGGATCGGCCAGCTGTCGACCAACCCGGACGTCTACTTCGACAAGATCTTCGACGACGCGAAGATCGATCCGGCCGTGAACGCCGAGTGGAAGGCGACGCGCAACGGCTTCGTGGCGGGCGAGAGCATCGCGAAGAAGCACGGCTGGAAGAAGGGCGACCACATCGTCCTGAAGGGCACCTACATCCCGCTGAACGCGGACCTCGTCTACATCGGGCCCTACAGCGCGGGGGACGAGAGCAATATCTTCTTCCACAACGAGTACCTGAATCAGTCCGACTGGGTGCTGGCCAACAAGGTGACCGGGCTCTACTACCTGAAGGTCGACAACGGCGAGGACGTCCCGCGCGTCGCGGCGGCGATCGACAAGATGTTCGAGAACAGCGACGCGCCGACGAAGACGCTCACCGAGAAGCAGTTCCAGCTCCAGTTCATGGAGATGATGGGCAACGTCAAGCTGCTCATCAACGGCATCTCGCTGATCATCCTCTTCGCCGTGACGCTGATCGTCGCGAACACGGTGGCCATGTCGGCGCGGGAGCGCGTGACCGAGATCGCCGTGATGCGCACTCTCGGCTTCGGGCGCGGGCACATCCTGGGGTTCATCCTCTCGGAGGCCGTGCTCATGTCCCTGCTCGGCGGATTCCTGGGCGTCCTGCTCGCCAAGTACCTCTTCATCCCGGCGCTCGTGGCCGGCGCCGGCAAGACGTCGATCTCGATCTGGCTCGTCAACTTCAAGGTGAGCCTTTCCACGCTGGCCCTCGCGTTCGCGGTGTCGGTCGGCGTGGGCATCCTGGCGGGCTTCCTCCCGGCGATCCAGTCGTCGCGTCTCCGGATCGTCGACGGCCTGCGCAAGGTGGTCTGACATGGCGATTCCGCTGAAGTACAACCTCCGGAACCTCGTCGCCCGCAAGGCGTCGACGGGCATGACGGCGTTCGTCATCGGCCTCGTCGTCGCCGTCTTCCTGTGCGTGCTCGCGCTGGTGCAGGGCGTCACGCGCACGCTCTCGGTCACGGCCTCGACGCGCAACGTCATCGCGATGCGGGTGGGTTCCCAGGCGGAGATGCAGAGCGTGATCACGCGCGACCAGGCCGATCAGATGCGGTCGATGCCGGGCCCCGAGCGGACGGCGGCCGGGGCCGCGCTCGTCTCGCCCGAGCTGATCACGCTCATCAACGTGCCGCGCGAGGACGGCAAGACGTACTCGAACGTGCAGGTGCGGGGGATGTCCCCCGTCGGCTTCGAGGCCCGGCCGACCGTGAAGATCGTCGACGGGCGCATGTTCAATCCCGGCACCAACGAGGCGATCGTCTCGAAGAATCTCTCCAAACGCTTCGCGAACCTCAACGTCGGCGAAACCCTGAAGACGGGGAGCTTCCGCTGGGTCGTCGTCGGTCTCTTCGACGCCCAGGGCAGCGCCTACGAGTCGGAGATCTGGACCGACGTGCGGGACCTGCAGCAGCAGTACAAGCGCGACATGTACTCTTCGGTGTTCGTGCGCCTGCCCGACTCGGAGGCGGCGAACCGCTACATCGAGACGATCAAGGGGGACCAGCGCCTGAAGCTCGAGGGCAAGACCGAGCGGAAGTACTACGACGAGCAGATGATCACGGGGGCGCCGATCAAGGCGCTCGCGTTCCTCGTCGGGATTTTCACCGCGATCGGAGCCTCGTTCGGCGCGATGAACACGATGTACGCGCAGGTCTCGTCGCGCACGCGCGAGATCGGCACGCTGCGGGCGATCGGCTTCTCGCGGCGCTCGATCCTGGTCTCGTTCGTCATCGAGGCCCTGATGCTCTGCCTCGCCGGCGGCCTCCTCGGCATTTTCTTCGCGTTCCTCGTCTTCAACCTGTTCCTGACCAGGCCCACGGGAACGATGAACTTCCGCACCTTCTCGGAGGTGCTCTTCAACTTCCGGATGACGCCCCCGCTGATCGCCGGGGGGCTCGCGTTCGCCGTCGCGATGGGCGTCGTCGGGGGCTTCTTCCCGGCGTTCCGGGCGGCGCGGCTGAAGATCACGACGGCGCTGCGGGAGGTCTGATGGAGGCGGCGGGAAACGGCCGGGTGGCCGCGCGGCGCGGCGTGCTGGCGATCGCTCTGCTCGCGGCGGGTGTCGCGGCGGCCGGCGGCGCGATCCAGACGGTCACGATCGGCGACCTCTACGACGGCGGCACGGTCAACCTCTCGCCGGGCGACACGCTCGAGGTGCGGCTCGCGCCGGGTCCCGGCGGATGCACGTGGAGGCCGGCGTTCGGCGACGCGGCGGTGCTGAAGCCGGAGGGCGAGCCCCCGGCCGGTCCGCCCTTCCGCTACAGGGCCGTCACCGCGGGATCGACCAGCCTCGGGCTCGCGTGCCTCTCGCCGGCGGACGCCCAGGCGCCGGCGGGGGGTCTGTTCCGGGTGCAGATCGTGGTCAAGGATTCGCTGCTGCCGAGGGGCATCCTCCTCGAGGCGCCCGACAGCGGCTCGGACATCTTCCTCGCGCAGGGCGAAATCCTCCAGGTGAAGCTGCCGTCGACGCCGTCGACCGGCTTCTCGTGGTCGGTCGTCTCGAACTCGTCGTCGGTGCTGCGACCGGTCGGGGAACCGAAGTACGACCCGCCGGGCAAGGGCGCCTCCGGCGCGGCCGGCACGCAGACGTTCGAGTTCCGGGTCGTCGGCGGGGGAGGCGCATTCCTCGAGCTCGTCTACCGGCGCCCGTCCGAGAAGGACGCGGCCCCGGCGCGGCGCTGGGGCGTGTTCGTCGCCGCGGCAGCGGTCGGACCCTAGCAAGGACCGCTCCCCCTCTCCCTCCGGGATAGGGGCGTAGGGTGAGGGGAGAGCTGCCGCCAGAAATCCCTGAGGCGCCCCCGAAACCCGCGTTCCTTCTCTACACTGTCCCCGTGCGCCTGACCTTCTTCGGCACGCGCGGTTACGTCGAGGAATCCTCACGAACCCACTCCGGGCACTCGGCGATCCTCCTCGAAGCGAACCGGTTCCGCCTCCTCTGCGACTTCGGCGAGAACCGCAAGGGGCTCCTCGCGAAGATCCGCCCGGACGCGATCTTCGTCTCCCACGCGCATCCGGACCACGGCTGGGGGCTCTGGGAGGGCACCGACCTGCCCGTCTACGCCTCCGCGGTCACCCACGAGATCCTGAAGGAGCTGCCGCTCCTGAACCGCGTCGTCGTCGAGCCGCGGGAGGAGGTCGCCATCGGGCCCTTCCGCCTCGCCGCGCACCCGACGATCCACTCGGTGCGCTGCCCCGCGGTCGGTGCGCGGATCGCGCTCGACGACTTCACGTTCGTCTACTCGGCCGACATCGTCGCGTTCGAGGACCCGGACGCCGCGCTCGCCGGCGCCGACTTCTACCTCGGCGACGGCTCGACGCTGACCGGTTCGCTCGTGCGCCGACACCCGAGCGGCGTCCTGATCGGCCACACGACCGTGCGGGCGCAACTCGGGTGGCTGGCGCGCCACGGCATCGTCCGCGCGGCGTTCTCGCACTTCGGTCGCGGACCGATCGCGATGGGCGACGAGGCGCTCCGGGACGCGGTGGAGAGGCTCGCCGCCGCGAATCCGCCGGGGTGCGCCGTCACCGTCGCCGAGGACGGCCTCGAGATGGAGGTCGGGCCTTGACGGGGGGCCGTCGCGGCGTTGTTTCTCGCGGTCAACGGCGCAGAGATTCCCGTTCCGGACGACGAGTATGAGCGCTTGACGATGGAGGTGGCCCGCGGAGAGCTGGGAGTCGAGGCGCTGACGATCTGGTTCCGCCAGCGCACGGTGCGCCGGGACTGAAAGCCGATCGGCGGCCGCGAGGGCCGCGTTAGTCGAGCGCCGAGCGCGTGTGCGCGGGGATCGCCGGCCCCGTGGCGGCCACGGGCGAGCCGGATGCGATCTCTTCCCGCGGCGAGGCCTCGAGCACCGCGCGGCGGGCCTCTCCGGCGCGCTTCCAGAAGGCGAGCAGCCCGCCCGCCATCATCACGTAGAAGCCGCCCCACACGAGCGCGATCAGCGGCTTGTGCGTCACGTCGACCGACAGCGATTCCGTCGTCGCCGCCTGGAATTCGTCCTTCGGATTCTTCGAGACGCCGGTCAGCCGCAGCATCACCGCGCCGTCGTTCGGCGAGACCGCGAGCATCCGCGCCCTGGCGTTCGGGTAGCCCGGCAGTGTCGCCTCGGGGGCGTCCGCCGTCTGCGTGTCGAGGTGGTAGAGGTATCGGATCTCCGCGTCCTGGTTCTTGCCGTCCGCCGTCAGCGTCAGGTCCGCGAGAACGAGAAGGTCCTTGCCGCCCTGCATCATCGCCGCACGATCGGCGTTGAGGTCCTTCAGCGTGTATCCGACGCCGTCGATCTGCGTCGTCGTGCCCTTGCTCAGACGGATGTCGCGCCCGACGATCTCGGGCTGGCCCGGGTCGTACTGCTGCGGCGCGATGTAGAGGTCCATCGTCGCCGAGTTGCGGATCGACGGGTTGATCATCAGCTGGCCCGTCCGCGAGTTCTCGTACATCTTCGGGTACGCGTAGAACGTCTTGCCGTCCTTGGGCTCGACCCGGATCTCCATCGCCTGCTTGCGCTCGGTGGTGCCCGGAACGACGCGGAGGAAGGTCAGCGTCGTGTCGCCGACCTTCTTCGGGACGTTCAGCGGCAGGTTGACGCGCTTCGAGACGGCGTACGCGCCCGAGACGACGATGCCGGCGAGCATGATCCCGACGCCCACGTGGGCGAGGTAGCCGCCCGCGCCTCCGAACTTGCCGTTCGACGCCTTGCGGAGCACCGCGCGCAGGTTCATGTCGGCCGCGAAGAGGGCCGTGAAGATCAGGACGAGGGTCTCGGGCTTGTGCGCGCCGAGGGCGAAGGCCGCCGCGGCGAGGATCGCGGCGACGGCGAGAGAGCGGCGGGAGTTCTTGAAGAGCGCGGCGCCCGTCTCGCCCTTCCAGCCGACGAAAGGCACCAGCGCCGCCAGCAGCACGAGGAGGAAGCCGGCGGGCGTCGTGGTCTTGCCGTAGAAGCCCGTCTGCACCTGCGACGGAGTCCGTCCGAGACGCGTCAGGATCGGCGCGGACGTGCCGAGGAGGATCACGGTGGCGAGGACGCAGAAGACCGCGATGCCGAGGATGAAGAGGACGCTCCGCGACAGCAGCGGCGGCTCCTCCTGGGTCGGCTTCGGGATCTCGCGCCAGCGCCACGCGATCAGCGCCGCCGAGGTGCCGATGAAGACGACGAGAATGCCGACCAGCCAGCCCGTGATCCCGAGGTCGATGAACGAGTGCACCGAGAAGTCGGCGAGAACTCCCGAGCGCGTCAGGAACGTGCCGTAGAGGATCGCCGCGTACGCGGTGCAGGCGAGCAGGAGGTTGATCTTGCGGTGCTGCTTCTTGGAGCGCTGCAGAAACATGCCGTGGACGAGCGCCGTCGTGAAGAGCCACGGCACGAGGCTCGTGTTCTCGACGGGGTCCCAGCCCCAGTAGCCGCCCCAGCCGAGGGTCTTGTACGCCCAGTAGCCGCCCATGAGGATCGCGGTCCCGAGCGTCAGAAACGTCAGGAGCGCCCACGGCAGCGCGCGCGTGATCCAGCCGTCCCAGCGCTTCTTCCAGAGCGCCGCGATCGCGAACGCGAACGGCACCGACAGAGACGCGAATCCCAGGAACATCACCGGTGGATGGATGACCATCCAGGGGTCCTGGAGCAGCGGGTTGAGCCCGACGCCGTCGGCCGGCGCGGGCGGCGGCAGGAGCTTGAAGGGGCTCTGCTTGCAGAGGATCGCGATGATGCCGAGGAAGGTCGAGATGTACACGACCATCACCGGCGCCTCCTGCTCCTTGGCGGTGCGCCAGACGAAGAGTCCGATGATCGAGCCCCAGAAGCACCACAGCAGGAACGAGCCCTCCTGGCCGGCCCAGAAGGTCGAGATCAGGAAGTGGAGCGGGAGATCCGAGGCCGAGTACGAGTTGACGTACGAGACGTCGAAGCGGTGCTGCAGGAGCAGCGTCATCAGGATCGCCGAAGCGGCGACCACCGAGATCGTGAACGCGGTGTAGAGCGTGCGCGCGAGCGGGAGGAGCTCCTTCCTGCCCCGATCGACGAAGAGGTACACGACCGCACCGGCCGTGCCGGCGATGAGAGCGCTCCAGATCGCCGCGACGCCAGGCCAGACGTACATCGGCTAGGAGGCCTGGGCGGACTTCGAGGCGTAGCTCTTCTCGACCTCCGCGCCCTGATACTTCGAGGGGCACTTGACGAGGAGCTTCTCCGCCTCGATCCGGCCGTCCTGGTACCGGCCGATGGCGACGATCGAGATCGCGTCCTTGAAGTTGCCCGGGCGGAGTCCCCGGTAGACGACCGGCATGCGGCCGCCGTTCGGGTCGATGAGCTCGAACGAGAGCTGCTCGGTCTTGTCGTCGTAGCGGTCGCTCGCCTTGTCGAGCGCCCCCATGACCTGGACGACGCCCTTCGTCTTCTTCGCGTCGTCGAACGAGAGGTAGGGCGTCAGCGTCTTCTGAAAGGCGGACAGGCCGAAGCCCACGAACGCCAGAGTCATGACCGCGGCGATCCAGTAACCCTTCTTCACCGGGAACGCTCCTTTTCCGAGACACGGCGGTCGAGCCGCCAGAGGTAGACGAAGAGCCCGATCCAGATCACGACGTTGACGGCGGCGAGGTACCCGAGGCTCGTCATGGCTTTCAGTCTCTCCCTCCTGCGTGTCCCATGCAACTCTGGCCCACGGGACGGGTTCCGGAGTGACGCAAATGCATCAGATCGAGCGAGGGTGCGAAATGCCTCGCAGCGTTCAGCTTACCTGTCGCCGGCCCAGGCGCTCGGCCCGCGCCGCGATCGAGAGCATCCAGAAAAAGAGGCCGGAGAAAGCGGCCAGGCCGTTGAAGAAAACCACGCGCGTCGGGGTGTCCATGAGGATCTTGCCCTGCGGGTTGATGACGGTCTGGGGATGGAGCGAGGCCGTCACGCGCGGCGCGACGATCGTCAGGAACGGCATCAGGACGCCCGCGAAGAGCGCGTACGCGGCCGCGATGCGGGGCCGCCGCTCCGGGTCCTCGACGGCCGCGCGCAGGAAGAGGTAGGCGCCGTAGAGGAATACGAGGAGCAGGTAAGAGGACTCGCGCGGGTCCCAGTTCCACCACGTGCCCCACATGATGTTCGCGAAGAGCGACCCGGTGATGAGGGTCAGGACTCCGAAGACGAGCCCGATGCGGATCGAGGCGACGGCGACGTCGTCGTACCAGGGGTTCTTCTTCCACAGGAAGAGGGCGGAGTAAACGGCGCCGACGATGAAGGCGAGCGTCGCCGCCCACGCGCACGGGACGTGGAAGAACACGATGCGCGAGGACTCGCCGATGAAGCCCTTGGCCGGCTCGGGCCACAGGAACGCGGCCGCGATGACCGCGCCCATATAAGGCAGAAGGAGCAGTTTGAGCGCTTTGGTCATCTTGCCTGTCTCCGGCGCCTGGAATCCGGACTCAGTCCTCCCAGGCGACTGCCGCCAGCATATACGCGGCGCACGACGCCGCGCCGTCGTAGGCGATCAGGATCCGGATGCCGTCGAGCGGGAACTGTCCGTTGGTCGCCTGGTTGGTAGCCTGGATCGCGGACACGAGCAGCGGCATGACCAGGGGAAAAGCGATCAGCACGAAGAGCACGTTGCGCTGCCCCGCGCGGGCCACGAGCGCCGAGAGGAACGTCGAGACGACGGCGAGCCCGAACCCGCCGGCGACCATGATCGCGGCGAGCGCCCCGAAGGAGCCGATCCTCCACTCGAGCAGGATCATGAAGCCCGGGATCGTGACCGCCGTCATCGCGAGGAAGAGGATGTAGTTGAAGAGCGTCTTGCCGGCGAGGACGTAGACCGCCGGAATGGTCTTGCGGAGGGCGAGGCCGGTCCCCGTCTCCTCCTCGGCGACGAACGCGCGCGGCAGGCCGGTCGCCGCCGCGAAGAAGAGGATGATCCAGAGGAGCGCCGAGAGGAGCGGCGGGCGGTCCTCGGCCCGCAGCCCGAACGGCCCGATGCCGAAGGAGACGAGCGCCAGCGCGGTCGCCGCGAAGAAGAAGACCGCGACGATGGCGACCTTCCTGCGGAGCTCCTGGGTCGCGTCCTTCGCGCAGACGGCCCAGGCGCGCGCCAGGGCGCTCACGCCTCGCGCCTTCGCGCGCCGGCGAGGTCGACCCGCTGCTCGGGCTCGGCGAAGTCCCGCTCGTCGTTCGACGCGAGCAGGACGGTGCCGCGCTTCCGGGCCGTCTCGATGACGCGGTACACGGTCTCCCGGCCGTCGAGGTCGAGCGCGACCATGGGCTCGTCCAGGATGAGGACGGGGGGATCGAAGAGGGTCGCGAAGGCGATGCGGAGGCGCTGCTTCATGCCGGTCGAGTACTCCTCGACGCGGCGGCGCATCGCCTCCTCGGCGAGGCCCACGTCGGCGAGGCGCCGGACGAGCTCCGCCTCGGAGGCCGGCCGCCCCGCGGCCCGCCGGAAGAAGGCGAGGTTCTCGATCGCCGTGAACTCGCCGTAGAGCGCGAGGTCGGGACCCGCCCAGCCGACCGCGAGCCGCTGCTCGGAGGTCGAGAGGGGCCGCGCGCCGTCCGTCTCCAGCCGGACGCGGCCGGACGTCGGCCGGGCGAGGCCCGCCAGGATCTTCAGGAGGGTCGTCTTTCCGCTGCCGTTTCTGCCGGCGATGGCGACGAGGCCCGAGGAGGCGGAGAAGGAGAGGTCCCGGAAGAGCGGAGCGCCGGAGAACGCCTTGCTCAGGCTCTCGGCGGCGATGGTCGTGGGCACGGTCCGGCGCAAGATACCATCGGCCCGCCGCGCGTCCGCGATGCGCTTGAAAACGCGGATTCCGCCCGCGTATGATGCCGCGGCCTCCGGCGGTCCGCGCGCGCTCATGCCGCGGGACGACGGCGGCCTTAAGTCTCTCGTAAGGAGTTTTCATGCGCCAGCGCGTCGTTTTTCTGATCTTCGGCACACTGACGTCTCTCGCGCTTCTTGCCTGCGGCGGCAAGAAGGACGAGGACGCGTTGATGGAGGAGGAGACGGCCAAGACGTCGACCTCCGCCGCGGCCCCGGCCGCTCCGGCGGCCGCTTCCGCCGCGGCCCCCGCCGCCGCTCCCGCGACCGGCGGTGCGACCGTCACCGGCAAGGTGGCCTTCGACGGAACCGCCCCGACCGAACCGGCCATCAAGATGGACGCCGACGCCTACTGCAAGTCCCAGCACGCGACGCCCGTCTACGAGCAGGAGGTCGTCGTCAATCCGAACAAGACCCTCCAGTGGGTGCTCGTCTACGTCAAGGAAGGCGTCAACGGCAGCTACCCGGCCCCCACGGCGGCGGTCGAGCTCAACCAGCAGGGCTGCCAGTACCACCCGCACGTCTTCGGCATCCAGACGGGGCAGCCGCTGAAGGTCGTCAACAGCGACGGCACCCTCCACAACATCCACGCCCTCCCGAAGAAGAACGCCGAGTTCAACATCGGTCAGCCCTTCAAGGGCATGGAGACGGTCAAGAAGTTCGACAATCCGGAAACCGGCCTGCGGTTCAAGTGCGACGTCCACAAGTGGATGGGCGCCTACTGCGGCGTGTTCAACCATCCTTTCTTCGCCGTCACCAACGACCAGGGCGCCTTCGAGATCAAGAACCTCCCGCCGGGCAACTACGTGATCGAGGCGTGGCACGAGAAGTACGGCACGCAGACCCAGAACGTCACGATCACCGGCAGCGAGGCGAAGACGGTGGACTTCAGCTTCAAGGGATAGTTTCGGGTAATCTATCCGGCCGTGAAAGACAAGATGCGTTTGCCCCACGCCGCCCGGGCTCTCCGGGCGGCGCTTCTGTTTTCGGCCGCCGCCCTCGCGCCGGCCTCCGCGTTCGCGTGGCCGGAGTGGATGCGGCTGCCCGAGCAGGCGTCGACCTACGCGCCCGAGATCGACAACATGTTCCACCTCATCATGTGGATCACGGGCGTGATCTTCGTCATCGTCGAACTGCTGCTCGTCTTCTTCCTCTGGAAGTACCGGCACCGCGAGGGGCGCGTCGCGACGTACACGCACGGGAACAACCGGCTCGAGGTCATCTGGACCATCCTGCCGGCGCTGATCTGCGTGATGCTGGCGCTTCTCTCGCGGCGGATCTGGGAGCAGATCAAGGAGAAGATGCCGCACGACGCGGTCGAGGTCCACGTCACCGGCGAGCAGTTCGCGTGGAACTTCCGCTACCCGGGCCCCGACGGCAAGTTCGAAACCGCCGACGACATCCTGACGCTCAACCAGCTGCACTTTCCGGTCGGCAAGCCGGTGATCGTGACGCTGACGTCGAAGGACGTCATCCACTCCTTCTTCCTGCCGGAGTTCCGCGTCAAGCAGGACGCGGTGCCCGGCATGAAGACCCGCATCTGGTTCCAGGGCAATCGCGTCGGGCAGTGGGAGATCGCGTGCGCCGAGCTCTGCGGCCTCGGCCACTTCCGGATGAAGGGCTTCGTCACCGTGGACACGCCGGCGGACTACGAGAAGTGGCTCGCCGACCAGGCCGCGCAGCAGGCCGCGGACGCTCCTAAGGCCGCGGAGGCGCCGGCACCGCCGGCCGCCGCACCCGTCGCCGCGCCCGGGAAAACCGAAGCGGAAAAGGGAGGCAGCTCTTGAGCACGGTCGCCGTTCCTCGCGAGGCGCCCCATCACGCGGGCGTGCACGCCGCGCCGACGTCCTTCATCCGCAAGTACGTCTTCTCGCTCGACCACAAGGTGATCGGGAAGCAGTACCTCTTCTACGCGCTGTTCATGCTGGTGATCGGCGGCCTCCTCGCGACGCTCGTCCGCTACCAGCTGGCGTGGCCCGGACGGCCGCTGCCCTTCATGGGCAAGATCGCGCCGGACGGGATGCCCGGGGGCGTGATGCTGCCCGAGTACTACAACTCGCTCTTCACGATGCACGCGACGATCATGATCTTCTTCGCGATCATGCCGATCCTGATCGGCGCGTTCGGCAACTTCGTCGTTCCCATCCAGATCGGCGCCCGGGACATGGCCTTCCCGAAGCTCAACATGATGTCCTTCTGGGTGGCCGTGCCGGCGGCCGTCGTCATCATCTGGTCGTTCTTCGTCACCGGAGGCGCCGCGGCGGGGGGCTGGACGTCCTACGCGCCGCTGTCCGCCATCCAGCCGAGGGGACAGACGCTCTGGCTGATCTCGCTGCTGATCCTCGGCCTCTCGTCGCTCCTGACGGCCGTCAACTTCCTGACGACGATCATCAACATGCGCGCCCCCGGCATGACGTTCTTCCGCATGCCGCTGACGACGTGGGCGCTGTTCATCACGGCGCTCCTGCTCCTGCTCGCGCTGCCCGTCCTCTCGGCCGCGCTCATCATGCTGCTCTTCGACCGGACGCTCGGCACGACGTTCTTCCTGCCCGCGGGTCTCATCGTGTCGGGCCAGCCCTGGACGAACGCGGGCGGCGGACAGGTGCTCCTCTGGCAGCATCTGTTCTGGTTCTTCGGGCACCCCGAGGTCTACATCATGATCCTGCCCGCGATGGGCATCACCTCGGAGATCCTGCCCGTCTTCGCGCGCAAGCCGATCTTCGGGTATCGCGCGATGGCCTACTCGATGTGCGGCATCGCCGGGCTCGGGTTCATCGTCTGGGGCCACCACATGTTCCAGAGCGGCATGAACCCGATCCTCGGCACGACGTTCATGATCTCGACGATGGTCATCGCGGTGCCGTCCGCCATCAAGACGTTCAACTGGCTCGGCACGCTGTGGGGCGGCGACATCCATTTCGCGACGCCGATGCTCCATGCGCTGACCTTCGTCGCGATGTTCGTCATCGGCGGACTGTCGGGCGTGTTCATGGCGTCGACGCCCGTCGACATCTTCATCCACGACACCTACTTCATCGTCGGCCACATTCACTACGTGCTCTTCGGCGGCTCGCTCTTCGGCGCGTTCGCCGGCCTCTACTTCTGGTACCCGAAGATGTTCGGCCGCCTGATGAACGAGCGCTGGGGCAGGATCCACTGGTTCCTGACGTTCGTGACGTTCAACCTCGTCTTCTTCCCGATGCACTTCCTCGGGATGCGCGGGATGCCGCGGCGCATCTACGACTACACCCAGTACAAGCACCTGCACGGGCTGCAGGGCATGAACCAGATGATGACGATCTCGCTGTTCGTGCTGGGGGCCTCGCAGCTGATCCTGGTCCTGAACTTCTTCCTCTCGATGCGGCGGGGAGCCGTGGCGGGACCGAATCCGTGGCACGCCAACACGCTCGAGTGGCAGACCGCGTCGCCGCCGCCCCACGAGAACTTCACCGGCCGCATCCCGACCGTCTACCGAGGGCCCTACGAGTACAGCGTGCCGGGCCACGGAGCCGACTTCCTGCCCCAGAACGAGCCGGGCGGACCGGCGCCCGCGAGGGCGCATGCCTGATCGGGGCTTCGCCGCCGGGACGGGCGCGACGAACGTCGGCCTGCACCGCTTCGCCGTCCTGCTGGCGGCGGCGACCCTCCTGCTCGTGTTCGCCGGCGGGCTCGTCACGTCGACCGAGTCGGGGCTCTCGGTGCCCGACTGGCCGACGACGTACGGCTACAACATGTTCACGTTCCCGCTGTCGAAGTGGGTCGGGGGCATCCGGTTCGAGCACTCGCACCGCCTGATCGCCTCCATGGTGGGCCTCCTGACGATCGTCCTGGCGGTCTGGCTGCAGCGCCGCGAGGGCCGGCGCTGGGTGCGGCGCCTCGGGTGGGCCGCGCTGGCCATCGTGATCGCACAGGGCCTGCTGGGCGGGCTGACGGTGCTGCTGTTCCTGCCGCCGGCGGTGTCGGTCGCCCACGCCTGCCTGGCGCAGACGTTCTTCTGCGTCGTCGTGACGCTCGCGGTCGTGACGTCGCCGCGCTTCCGCGACCGGGCGCCCCGCAGCTTCTCCGCGACGTTCGGCGCGAACCCGCTCGCCCGGCTCGCGGCCTGGGCGACGGGGCTCGTGTACCTGCAGCTGCTCGTCGGGGCGATCATGCGGCACACGAAGGCCGGTCTCGCGATCCCGGATTTCCCGCTCGCGCTCGGCCGCGTCGTGCCGCCGCTCGACGCGTTTCCGGTGGCGATCCACTTCGTCCACCGCGTGAACGCGGTCGCGATCGCGGCGGTCGTCGGCGTTCTCGTCGCGCGGGCGATCCGCTCCCGGCGCCCCGGCCTCGCCCGGCTGTCGCTCGTTCTCGGGGCGCTCGTCCTCGTGCAGATCGGCCTCGGCGCCGCGACGGTGCTCTCGCGCAAGGACGTCCTCGTGACGACGGCGCATGTCGCCTGCGGCGCGCTCGTCCTCGGCACCGCGCTCTCCTTCGGCATCGGCGCGATGGCGGCGGAACGGCGGCGGGGCAACGTGATCCCGATGCGTCCGTCGCTGTCCGGGAGGGCCGCCGCATGGAAGTAGTGCGCGCCGCCGAGCTCGCGGCGGCCCCGTCGCGGACGGCCGACTACGCCGAGCTGACGAAGCCGCGGATCACCTCGCTCGTGCTCGTCACCGCGGGGGTCGGCTACGCCGTCGGCGCGGTCGGGCCGTTCTCGTTCCTGCGCTTCCTCGTCTTCATCACGGGCACCGCGCTCCTGTGCGGGGGCGCGTCCGCGCTGAACCAGTTCGCGGAGCGGGACGCCGACGCGCGCATGCTGCGGACGCAGCGCCGGCCGCTGCCCGCGGGGCGGCTGCGCCCCGAGGAGGCGATGGTCTTCGGCCTCGCGCTCTCGGCGGCCGGCCTCGTGTTTCTCGTGTTCGTCAATCCGCTGACGCTCGCGCTGGGCGCGGCGTCCCTCTCGACGTACGTCCTGGTCTACACGCCGCTGAAGCGCCTCACGTCCCTCTCGACGGTCGTCGGGGCGGTGCCGGGCGCGCTGCCTCCGCTGATGGGGTGGGCCGCGGCGCGGGGGAGCATCGGCTCCGCGGGCCTCGGCCTCTTCGCGATCCTCTTCCTCTGGCAGCTGCCGCACTTCCTGGCGATCGGCTGGCTCTACCGCGACGACTACGCCCGCGGGGGCTTTCCGATGCTGGCCGTGACCGACCCCGACGGCTCCTCGACGGGGCGCCAGTCGGTCCTGTACGCGACGGCGCTCCTGCCGGTGACCCTGGCCGCGGGCCTGCTCGCGTCGGCCGGCAATGGCTACCTCTGGGGCGCGCTGCTCCTCGGCGCCGCGTTCCTCGGATGCGCGGCCGCCTTCGCGTGGCGCCGCACGGCCGCCGCGGCGCGGCGGCTCTTCTTCGCCTCGGTGCTCTACCTGCCGCTGGTGCTCGGGCTCATGGTGTTCGACCGATGAGCGGGGCGGCGGCGAAATGGCGAACGCTGTGGGTCCTGTTCGGCCTCGCCGTGCTGCTGTTCGCGGGCTCGATCCTGTTCATCGTTTCGCGGGCGCACTGAGATCGGAGGGCTGATGACGACCGACGGACACACGATCCCGAACTACATGGCGATCTTCTGGTGGCTGCTCGGCCTGACGATCGCGGAGATCGGCTGGGCGGTCCTGCCGCACCACTCCGAGCTCGTCCTCGCCGGCGGGATCGTGGCGCTCGCGATCGTGAAGGCCGTTCTCGTCGCGATGTATTTCATGCACCTGAAGTTCGAGCGGCGGACGATGGGCATCCTGTTCGCGTCGACGCTGATCCTCGGGATGATCCTGGTGTCCGTCGGCATCGGCGAGCTCGTTCTGCCGCGGCCCGGTTACGCGCACGGCGTCGTCCACGGTCCGAGCGTCCAGTAGACCGGATAAGAAGAGAGGAACATGGAGCACGCCGAAGCGATCACGTTCGATCCCCACGCGGAGGAGGACCGCACCTCGACCGGCATTCCCCACGACAAGATGGGGATGTGGATCTTCCTCTGCTCCGAGGTGATGTTCTTCACCGGGCTCATCGGGTCCTACATCGTCCTGCGCTTCGGCTCGACCTGGCCGGACCCCAAGAAGACGTTGAACATCTGGCTGACGGCCGCGAACACGTTCATCCTGATCTGCTCCTCGGTCACGATGGTCAAGGCGCTCGAGTGGATTCAGCGCGGCGACACGCGGAAGATGAAGCTCTTCCTGTGTCTGACGCTGCTCGGCGGTTCGATCTTCCTCTCGGTCCAGATCGTCGAGTACCGGCACCTGCTGCACGAAGGCTTCAACCCGCACGGGTCGCTCTTCGGCTCGGCCTTCTACACGATGACCGGGTTCCACGGCTTCCACGTCTTCTGCGGCGTCGTGTGCATCGCCTTCTGCACGGGGAAGGCGTTCCTCGGCAAGTACACGCCGCAGCACCACCTCGGGGTCGAGACGCTCGGCCTCTACTGGCACTTCGTCGACCTCGTCTGGATCCTGCTCTTCGCGATCGTGTACCTGATCTAGCCGTAGGGGCGGGGCTCGTCCCCGCCCGGGCGGCCGCGAGAGCCGCCCCTACGCCGAAAGCCCGTGGGTATCGAGCAGCTTCCCGCCCTCAACGCGACGCTGAACGCGGCGTCCGCCGTCCTGCTCGTCCTGGCCTACCGCGCCATCCGTCGCCGGGAGATCGAGCGGCACCGCGCGCTCATGTTCTCCGCCGCGGTCGTGTCGCTGCTCTTCCTCGTCTCGTATCTGACCTACCACGCCCAGGTCGGCTCCGTCCGGTTCCTCGGCCAGGGCGCCGCGCGCACCGTCTATTTCACGATCCTGATCTCGCACACGATCCTCGCGGCCGTGATCGTGCCGCTGGTGCTGCGGACGCTCTGGCTGGGTCTGAACCGCCAGGACCTCCGCCACCGGCGGATCGCGCGGTGGACGTTCCCCCTCTGGCTCTACGTCTCGGTGACGGGCGTCGTGATCTACGCCATGCTCTACCACCTTTACCCCCACGGCCCGATTCGGGTAAGGTGACCCCGATGAAGCGGGCCCTGTGGATCGCCGCCGCCGTCCTCCTGGTCGCCATCCTGCTGCCCGCGATCGCGACCGCCTGCCCCCTGTGCAAGGACGCCGCCTCCAACGCCGACAAGCCGGGGCAGAGCGACGTCTGGCGCGGGATGTACTGGTCGATCCTCCTGATGGTCGCGGCGCCCTTCACGATGGTCGGGGCCCTGATCGTGGCGGTCCGCCGCGCCCGGCGGAACCTCCCGCCTCCGCCGCCGGCTCCCGCACCGCTCCCGTTCCCGGGCGGAGCCCGGTCCTGACGCCGCGCGCGGCGCTCCTCGGCTTCGCGTTTCCGGTCTTCGCCTCCTCGATCTTCGGCGCCGCGGCGCCGCTTTCGAAGCTCCAGCCTTCGGCGGAGCTGGATGCCTTTCTCGCCGGCGTCGCGGACCGGACGATCGAGGAGTTCGCGTCGAAGGGGCTGACCGCCGAGGGGCTCTCGATCGCGGTCATCGACCTCTCGGGCGGGGGCCGTTCGGGGCCGTACGCCTCCGGCGGCTACCGCGCCGACGAGAGCTCGTATCCGTGCTCGGTCGTGAAGATCTGCTACCTCTCCTTCTACGAGGCGCAGAAGGAGGCCGGGCGCCTGACGGACTCGCCCGAGCTCGTGCGCGCGGTGCACGACATGATCACGGTCTCCTCGAACGACGCGACCGGGCTCGTGGTCGACTCGATCACCGGGACGACCTCGGGTCCCGAGATCGGGGACGCCGCCGAATGGGAGCGGTGGAAGACCCGGCGCAACGCCGTCAACGATTTCTACCGCTCCCGCGGCTACACGAACCTGAACGCGAACCAGAAGACCTTCTGCGAGGACGCGTACGGGCGCGAGCAGGCGTTCCGCGACGGCGGCAAGAACCGCAACCGGATGTCGGCGGCGGAGGCGGCCCGCATCTTCAAGGAGATCGCGCGGGGCGAGGTCGCCGGGCCGAAGCTCACGGACGAGATGCGGAGCCTCCTCGCGCGCGACATCGCGGCCGGGAAGCCCCTCGAGGACCTGGAGCTCGAGGACGCGCGGCTCGCCGGCCAGGGCCTCCCGAAGGGAACGCGTCTCTGGGCGAAGTCCGGGGACGCCTACGACTACCACCACCTCGTCGGGCTCGTGGCGCTGCCGGACGGCCGCGAAATCGTGGTCGCGGTGTTCACGAAGGGCGTCAAGGACGTGCCCGGGATCATCCCGCGCGTCTTCGAGATGGTGGCGGCGCATTTCGCGACGCCGCCTTCCCGCTAGGGCGACGGCCGTGGACGGCGCGGGTGTCGCGGCCGCCGTGGTGGGCGCCGGGATCCTGGGACTGCGCGCGAGCTTTCGCATCCGAGAAATCCATCCGGAGCGGGAGCAGGGACTGAAGGACCGGGGCCTGCCGTACGTCTACACGCTGTGGCACGGCCGCATGGTCCTCTGCATCCTGGCGCACCTGCACGAGGAGATCGTCACGATGGCGTCGCGCTCGAAGGACGGCGAGGTCATCGCGCGCTGGCTGATCCGCAACGGCTACATCCCGGTCCGCGGCTCGACGCGCAAGGGCGGCCGGGCCGCGCTCGCCGAGATGATCGACCTCGTGCGCGCCGGCCACCGCGCCGCGCTCACGGTGGACGGCCCGAAGGGACCGGCGCGCAGGACGCAGCCTGGCGTGCTCAAGCTCGCCCGCGAGACCGGGGCGTGGATCCTCCCGTTCACCGGCGCGAGCTCGCGGCCCTGGTTCCTGAAGTCGTGGGACCGCTACCTCGTGCCGAAGCCCTTCTCGCGCTGCGTCGTGGGATACGGCGAGCCGTTCCCGATCCCTCCCGACATGCCCGACGACGAGGCGCTCGCGAAGATCGACGCCGCCGTGGACGAGATCACGATGGAGGTCGACCGGGAAATGGGCGTCGTCCCCCCGCCGCCGTGGAAACGCCCCGGCGAGGATGGGGCAGAATAGCCCCATGCCTTTCAACCTGAAGAACCGCAGTGTGCTCGAGATGTCCGACTTCACCCGGGAGGAGATCCGCTTCCTGATCGATCTGTCGAAGGAGCTGAAGCGCGCCAAGTATGCCGGCACGGAGGCGCCGCGCCTGCGCGGCCGGAATCTGTGCCTGATCTTCGAGAAGACGTCGACGCGCACGCGCTGCGCCTTCGAGGTCGCCGCCTACGACCAGGGGATGGGCGTGACCTACCTCGACCCGTCCGGCTCGCAGATCGGCCACAAGGAGTCGATCAAGGACACGGCGCGGGTCCTCGGGCGCATGTACGACGCTATCGAGTATCGCGGCTACGCGCAAACCGTCGTCGAGGAGCTCGCGCGCCACGCCGGAGTTCCGGTCTACAACGGCCTGACCGACGAGTCGCACCCGACCCAGATGCTCGCCGACCTCCTGACGATGGAGGAGCACTCGGACAAGCCGCTCCACCGCGTCGCCTATTGCTATCTCGGAGATGCGCGGAACAACATGGGCAACTCGCTCCTCCTCGTCGGCGCGCGGATGGGCATGGACGTGCGGCTCGCCGCGCCGAAGAGCCTCTGGCCGGCCGACGCGGTCGTCGCGCTCGCCCGCACCCTGGCGAAGGAGTCCGGCGCGAAAATCACGCTGACCGAGGACCCGAAGAAGGGCGTGCGCGGCTGCGACTTCGTCCACACCGACGTCTGGGTCTCGATGGGGGAGCCCGCGGAGAGGTGGGGCGAGCGGATCCGGCTCCTCAAGCGGTACCGGGTCACGGCCGCCCTCATGAAGGCGACCGGCAATCCGCGCGCGAAGTTCATGCACTGCCTGCCCGCCTTCCACAACCGCGAGACGACGAAGGGCGAGGAGCTCTTCCGGAAGTTTGGTCTCGAGGGCCTGGAGGTTTCCGAGGACGTGTTCGAGTCGGCGTCGTCGGTGGTCTTCGACCAGGCCGAGAACCGGATGCACACGATCAAGGCGATCCTGGTCGCGACGCTCGGCTGAGAACCCTCGCGGCGGGGAAACGCCGCGATGGCTCCCGTTGCGGGGAAACGCCGCGTCGACGGCCGAGCCGAGCGAAGCGAGGGTCGGACGTCGAGAACTCATGCCGGCGTCTCCCGTATGCACTAGCATCCGGCGCGGGACGATGATGAACCGACGGCGCTTTCTCAAGGCATCCCTTCTCGCCGCGGCGGCCCCAGCCGCCCTGCCGCCGCTCGTGCGACCGCTTCTTGCCTCGGCCCCGAAGAAGGTCCTCGTCCTCGGCGGGACGAGCTTCCTCGGGCCGGCCGTCGTCGAGGCCGCGGTCGTCGCGGGCCACACGGTCACCCTCTTCAACCGCGGCGTGACGAACCCGGGCCTCTTCCCGAACCTCGAGAAGCTACGGGGATTCCGGAGTCCCGAGGCGACCGACGAGAACTTCTCCGCGCTCGGCGAGCGGCGGTGGGATGCGGTGATCGACGTGTGGCCGTCCGATCCGGCGCTGGCCGAGACCGCCGCACGTCGCCTGCGCGATCGCACGAAGCAGTACCTCTACGTCTCCTCGATCGCCGCGTACGACGCGAAGGACTGGGCGAAGCCCGGCCTGACCGAGGACGCGCCGCTGAACCCGTGGGACCCTTCCATTCGCGCGTACAACCGCGGCAAGGCGGAGAGCGAGCGCCGCCTGAATGCCCTTCTCGACGGCCGGCTCACGGTCGTCCGACCGGGTCCGATCAAGGGCGACCGGGACACGACGCCCGACCTCCTGGCCTGGCTGCGGCGCGCGCAGGCGGGCGGCGCGCACATCGGCCCGGGCAGCGGCGAGGACCACGTCCAGAAGGTGGACGTCAAGGACGTGGCGCGCTTCCTCGTCCTGGCGATCGACCGCCCGCTCCACGGCACCTACAACCTGACCGGTGTGCCCATGACGTTTCGCGAGTACCTCGGGCAGTGCGTCGCCGTGACGCGCTCGGACGCCGAGTTCGTGTGGGTGCCGCAGGAGTTCCTGCACGCGCAGGGACTCGATCCCGATCCATCCTTTCTCGGCAAGTTTCCGTCCTGGCACCCCGAGCCGGAGCGGCGCGGTTTGTTCCAGATCAGCAGCCGGAAGGCGTTCGACGCCGGCTGGACGCAGCGGCCATTCCAGGAGACCGCGCTCGAGTACCTCTGGTACTTCGATTCGCTCGACCCCGTCGTCTGGTCGTGGACGGACGAGCTCTCGCCCGAGGCGGAGGCACGGGCGCTCAAGGCCTGGCGCGAGGCGTCGCAACGGCGAACCGGTGCCTGAAGGCTCCGCCGGGGCCGATCGCCCGCTTCCGAGCGCCCGTGAAATCCGAGCGGGCGATCGGGGTTATCTCGCGTACCACGCGCCGCGCTACCGGCACGTTCTCGAGCTCGTCGCGCGCTTCCTCCCGCCGGGGACGGCGCGGGTCCTCGAGATCGGACCGTCTCCGCTCGGGCCGCTGCTCTCCGCGACGCTCGGCCTCGTCGTGGACACTCTCGGGCTCGAGCCGAACGCCGAGCGGGCGGGCGCGCGGCACTACCACCTGGACCTGAACGACGCCCCGTCCGCCACGAGACCCGGGGGCATGCCCGCCTACGACCTGGTCGTCTTCGCCGAGGTCATCGAGCACCTCCACACGTCGCCTTTGCACGTTCTCCGGTTCGTGCGGAGCCTGCTCGTGGAGCAGGGCATCCTCGTGCTGCAGACTCCCAACGCCGCCTCCCTCCCGAAGCGCCTGAAGCTGCTCGCGGGCCGGAATCCCTACGAGCGGATCCGGCCCGACGCCGGAAATCCCGGGCACTTCCGCGAGTACACGCTCGCGGAGCTCCTCGCCTATTCGGGGGAGACCGGTTTCGAAGTGCTGGAGGTCGGCCGCCGCTTCTACTTCGACGCGCGCTTCGCGCACCACGACGTCTCCGACCTCCGGGAGCAGCCGGTCGTGGGGGCGATCAAGAACGCCGTGTATCGCTCGCTGCCGGCTTTCCTGCGCGAGGGCATCACGCTCGTCCTGCGTCGGTCGACCCGATGATCGACGTCCTGGGGGCCGTCGGCAACACCTCGCTCGTGCGGCTCCGGGCCCTCGAGCCTCCGAACGGCTCCGAGATCGCCGTCAAGCTGGAGTGGGAGAACCCGACCGGCAGCGTCAAGGACCGGGGGCTGAAGTCCCTGAGCACGGATCTCTACCTCGGGCCATGAAGCCTCGGATCGCGCTCGCCTCGCCGCGCGTGGCGGCGACCGTCGACGAGGGGATCGCGCAGGGGGAGCGCCTGATCGGCGAGGCCGCCTCGCGGGGCGCGTCGATCGTCTGTTTCCCCGAGGCTTACGTGCCGGGACTGCGAGGGCAGGACTTCGAGGTGCCGGCGTACGGACCGTCGGAGCAGGCGCGAGCCGAGGAGGCCGTCCGCGCCGCGGCCCGCCGCCACGGGATCGCCGTGATCGCGGGCATGGAGCGCATCGTTGCCGAAGGGCGGCAGGTCGCGGCGCTCGTTGTCGACCGCGACGGCCGGACGCTCGGATGGCAGACCAAGAACCAGCTCGATCCGAGCGAGGACCGCTTCTACGTTCCCGGACAGACGCGCCGGGTCTTCGAGGCGGGGGGTGTCCGCTTCGGCATAGCGATCTGTCACGAGGGGTGGCGCTACCCCGAGACGGTCCGCTGGGCCGCCCGGCGGGGCGCGAAGATCGTGTTCCATCCGCAGCACACGGGAACGCACCGCGACGGCGTGCGCCGGGAGCGCTGGGGCGAGCCGGAGGCGCCGTATTACGAGAAGGCGATGGCGATGCGCTCGATCGAGAACGGCATTTATTTTGCGAGCGTGAACTACGCGCTGCCGTTCCCGGAGTCGGCGACGAGCCTGATCGCGCCGACGGGCGAATGCCGGGCGCATCTTCCGTATGGCGCCGAGGGCGTTCTGGTGGAGGAGCTCGACCTGGCGGAGGCGACGGGTATCTTGGCGGCGCGTTTCGCGCCCGAGCGTTACCGGGAAGAGGAGGAGACGACATGAAGAAGGCTGCGCCGCCACCCCGGACCGTCGCGGAGTACCTGCGGCGCGTGCCGGCCCGGGAGCGCCGGGCACTCCAGGCGCTCCGGCGCACGATCCGGTCGGCCGCGCCCGGCGCGGAGGAGCGTATCCGTTACGGCATCCCGTCGCTCTACGCCGGCGACCGGATGCTCGTCGCCTATGCCGCGGCCGCCCGCCACTGCGCGCTCCATGCGGGCGCGCTGCCGGTCCGGAAGCACGCGGCGGAGCTCGCGGGCTATTCCACGAGCAAGGGAAGCGTACGGTTCGACCCGAAAAAGCCGCTTCCCGCCGCGCTCGTGCGCCGGCTGGTCGCGACGCGTCTCGCCGAGCGCGCGCCGCGTCGTGGCGGGAAGCGCGCAGGAAAACGCCCATGAGGCACCTGAGCGTCTTCAACAACGTCACGCTCGACGGCTACTTCTCGGGTCCGGGCGGCGACTTCCGCTGGGCGCACGCGGGCAGCGACGATCCCGAGTATCAGGCCTTCGTCGCCGAGAACGCGAAGGGCGGCGGCGCGCTCGTCCTCGGCCGCGTCACGTACGAGCTCATGGCGGGCTGGTGGCCGACGCCGGCGGCCGCGCAGATGGACCCGGTCGTCGCGGGCCAGATGAACGCTTTGCCGAAGGTGGTCTTCTCGCGCACGCTCGCGAGCGCCTCGTGGGCGAACACGACGCTTCTCCGGGAAGATGCCGCCGCCGCCATGCGCCGGCTCAAGACCGAGGCGGGGCCGCACATGGTGATTCTCGGGAGCGGCCGCGTCGTCGCCGCGCTCGCGCGGGAGGGGCTCATCGACGAGTACCAGCTCCTCGTGAATCCGGTCGTGCTCGGAAGGGGGCGGACCATGTTCGACGGGCTCGACGAGCCGATGCCGCTTCGGCTCACGGAGTCGCGGGCGTTCCGCAACGGCAAGGTCTTCCTGCGCTACGCGGCGGAGGCATGACGCGGGCGGTATGGCCTCGATCCTCTCGCACCCCGCCGTGCCGCTCGCGATCGGGATCGCCGCCGGCCCGAGGACGGTTCCGCCGGCGCTGACCGCGGTCGCGTGCGTCGCGAGCATCCTGCCCGACGCCGACGCGATCGCCTTCTGGCTCGGCGTCCCCTACGACTCGCCGCTCGGGCACCGCGGGTTCACGCACTCGCTCTGCTTCGCGGCCCTGGTCGCTCTCGGCGGCGCGTTGCTGGCGGCGAGGCTCGGCGCGCCGCCCGCGACCGTCTTCGCCGTCGTGTTCATCGCGACCGCCTCCCACGGGGTGCTCGACGCTCTGACGACGGGAGGCATGGGCGTCGCGTTCTACAGCCCCTTCTCGAACGCGCGTTTCTTCCTGCCGTGGCGCGTCATCGCCGTGTCGCCGATCGGCGTGACGCCATTTCTCTCGGCGCGCGGCGCGCGCGTCCTCCGATCCGAGCTCGCCTGGATCTGGGCGCCCGCCGCCCTGATCGCGCTCGCGGGTCTGGCGCTGCGCCGCCTCGGACGCGCGGGCTGATGTCCGGCACCTTGGCGCCGGCTGATATCGTACGTACGATGAGTCCCAGAAGATCCGCGGGAAAGAGGGCGCCGGCGAAGAAACCCCGCCGCACCGGCCGGAGGCCGGTGACCTTCGAGGGCGTCACGCCGGTTCTCCGCGTGCGGCATCTGGCGGCGAGCCTGCGTTACTACCTCGAGGTGCTCGGCTTCCGGAAAGACTGGGGGGGCGCGGACAAGGGGTTCGCGTCGGTCTCCCGCGGGGACTGCACCCTCTTCCTGTCGCAGGGCGACCAGGGTCACTTCGGCACATGGGTCTGGGTCGGCGTCTCCGACGCGGCGGCGCTCCATGAGGAGTACCGGCGCCGCGGCGCGAAGATCCGGCACGAGCCGACGAACTACGGGTGGGCGCTCGAGATGCAGGTCGAGGACCCGGACGGCAACGTCCTGCGCATGGGCTCGGAGCCGCTCGAGGGCGAGGCGACGGGCGAGTGGCTCGACATGGAACGACGGCGGTGGCGGATGGGAGCAGACGGCTCATGGAAACGGCAGCGGTGAAGGTGCGCCAGGGCGCGGCCCGTTTCCTTCTCCTCGCTTTCGTGCCGTTCCTGGCGGCTTGCGCGAGCGGGAACAGCGCGGCGCCGACGGGTTCCGTGCGCGGCGTCGCCGTGGACGACGCGTCCGGGCACGGGTTGCCGGGGATCACGGTGACGATCCAGACCGTGGCCGGCAAGGTCGTCGACACGGTCGTGACGGATCCGGACGGCTCCTACGAGTTTCCGACCGTGCCCGCGGGACAGTACGAGATCGTCACGTATTTCAAGGGGTTCAAGGCTCTCGCGCCGCTCTCGGTGAGCGTTGCGGCGGGTTCGCCGAGCCAGGCGGCGCCGCTCCGCCTGATTTCGCCGGACTCGGCGGCGGGGCCGTAGCGCGATGCTGCGGGTCGTGCGGCTGGGGACCCCGAAGGGACGGCGCGAGGGACTGCGGATCGGGACCGTCCGCCGCCCGCCTCGCGGCGTGCCGAAGGCCGAGTTCGCCCGGCGGAGCTTCTACGACGTCTGGCTGCCGGAGCTCTCTCCGTCGGAGCGCCTCGTGAAACGGGCGAGGCAGGCCCGCGACGAGCGCCAGTGGCGGGCGTTCGTCCGCGAGTACCGGTCCGAGATGAAGCGTCCCGAAGCCGCTCACCTCCTCGACCTCCTCGCCGCCCTGTCGCACGTCACGGACCTGTCCGTCGGGTGCTACTGCCTCGACGCGCGCTACTGCCACCGTTCGGTGCTGCGCGATCTGCTCGAGGCGCGGGGCGCCCGGATGGCGCCGGGGCGCGCATGAGGATCGACCGCCCGGCGGCCGGCGAGTACGCGCCCTACTTCGACCGCTACGTCGCGCGCGTCCCGGAAGCGGACGCGCTGCCGGTCCTCGAGCGCCAGCGCGCGGAGGTCCGCGCCGCCTTCGAAGGCATTCCCGAGGCCAAGGGCGGGTACCGCTACGCGCCGGGGAAGTGGAGCATCCGGGAGCTCCTCGGCCACGTGACCGACACGGAGCGCATCTTCGCCTACCGCGCCCTCTGCATCGCGCGCGGCGAGACGGCGCCGCTGCCCGGCTTCGAGCAGGACCCCTACGTGGCGAACGCGGGCCACGACCGCTGGACGCTCGCGGAGCTCCTCGAGGACTTCGACGCCGTGCGCCGGACGAACCTCGCGATGATCTCGCACCTGGACGAGGCCGCCGTCCGCCGCGTCGGCACCTCGAGCGGCCACGCCACGTCCGTGCGCGCGATCGCGTACATCCTCGCCGGTCACGTGAGGCATCACCTCGGAGTGCTCGCCGAGAAATACGGCGTCTCACCGGCGTCCTAGGGATGTCGGAGCTCGGCGAGAACCTGGCGCTGCTGCTCGCGCGCGAGCTCGCGACCTTCGAGCGCGAGCTCGACCTGTTCCCGGACGACGCGAGCGCCTGGGGCCGCGCGCCCGGCGTGTCCAACTCCGCGGCCAACCTCGCGCTCCACGTCGCGGGCAACCTTCAGCACTTCGTCGGCACGGTCCTCGGCGGCACCGGGTACGTCCGCAACCGCGAACGCGAGTTCGGCCGCCGCGACGGGCCGCGCGAGGACGTGAAACGGGAGCTCCGCGCCGCCGCCCGCGTCGTGTCGGACGTTCTGCCGGCTCTGCCCGCCGATCGGCTCGCCGCCGAGTACCCGGAGCCCGTCAACGGCGTGCGCCTCCGCACCGACCGCTTCCTGATGCACCTCTCCGCCCACGCGGCGTATCACCTGGGCCAGGCCTCGACCGCCCGCCGCGCGCTGACGGGAGACGCGCGCTCGAGCGGACCGGTGCCGCTCGCGCCGCTCGGGACCGCGTCGTCCCGGTGAAGGTCGTCCTCCTCGGCGCGACGGGCATGGTCGGCGGCGCGGCCCTGCTCGAGTGCCTCGACGACGATCGCGTCACCGGCGTGCTCTCGATCTCGCGGCGTCCCTGCGGCATGCGGCACCCGAAGCTCGCGGAGGCGCTGTCGGACGATCTCTTCCACCTCGAGGCCGCGCGTCCGGCCCTGTCGGACGCCGACGCCTGCTTCTTCTGCCTCGGCGTGTCGGCCGTCGGCATGACGGAGGCCGCGTACACGCGGGTCACCCACGACCTGACGCTCTCGGTCGCGCGGGACCTCCTCGCGGCCGGCGCGCGCCCCGTCTTCTGCTACGTCTCCGGCGCCGGCACCGACTCGACGGCGAGCGGCCGCTCGATGTGGGCGCGGGTGAAGGGCCGGACGGAGAACGACCTTCTCGCGCTGCCGTTCCGCGCGGCGTACATGCTGCGGCCGGCGTTCATCCAGCCGCTCCGCGGCGTGCGCTCGAAGACGCCGCTGTACCGGGGCTTCTACGCGGCGCTCGCGCCGCTCTCGTCGGTGCTCCCGCGTCTCCTGCCGGGCCTGGCGACGACGAGCGTCGCCCTCGGCCGCGCGCTGATCCGCCTGGCCGCCGAGGGATATCCTCGGCCGATCGTCGAGAGCCGGGACATCAACCGGCTCGGGAGCGAAGAGCGGCGCGTCGCATGAGCCGGTACGTGGCCTTTCTCCGCGCCATCAACGTCGGCGGGCACACGGTCCCCATGGCGGTCCTGCGGAGGCACTTCGAAGGGGCCGGCTGCTCCGCCGTCGAGACGGTCGTCGCGAGCGGCAACGTCGTGTTCGAGACCGAGGCCAGGAGTTCCGCCGCGCTCGAGACCCGGCTCGCGGCGCACCTCGAGAGGCGGCTCGGCTATCCCGTGGCGACGTTCCTCCGGACGCCGGAGGAGCTCGCGCGCATCGCGGCCCATCGGCCATTCGAGCGCGACGAGATCGAGGCCGCGCACGCGCTCTTCGTGGGCTTCACCGGCCGCGAGGCCGACGCCGCGGCGCGCCGGCGCGTGCAGTCTCTCGCCTCGGACCTCGACGCCTTTCGCTTCCGGGGCCGCGAGGTGTACTGGCTCGCCCGCGAGCGCACCTCCGACTCGAAGGTCTACGGCGGGGGGCTCGAGAAGGCCCTCGGCCAGCCGGCGACCCTCCGCAACATCAAGACGGTGCGGAGGATCGCGGAGAAATGCGCGTGAGCGCTTCAGCGGGGCTCGGCCTGGCGCGCCATCGTCCTCGGAGGCGCCCTGGCGGGGACGCTCGACCTGCTCTTCGCGGCCGTCGTCTACGGGTATGCGCGGGGCGGGACCGAGGAGGACGTCCTGCATTCAATCGCGAGCGGCTGGCTCGGGAGGAGGGCCTTCGACGGAGGCGGTCCGTCCGCGGTCCTCGGGTTCTTCACCCAGTACCTGATCGCCATCGGCGCCGCGGCGGTGTTCCAGGCCGCCTCGCGATGGTTCCCCGTGCTCCGCCGGCGGCCCGTACCGGCGGGTCTCGTCTTCGGCGCCCTCCTCTATGCTTTCATGTACCGTGTGGTCATGCCGCTTTCGGCGATTCCCTTCCGACCGTCCTTCGCGCCGAAGGCGCTCTTCACGGCCCTCGCCGCCCACATGTTTCTGATCGGCCTCCCGATCGCGCTCTGCGCGAGCCGCCTCGGCCGATCGGCGGAGGAACGATGACCGCTCTCGGAAATCTCTTCTGGCTCGTTTTCGGCGGCCTCCTGATGGCGTGCGGATGGTGGCTCGCGGGGCTTCTCTGTTTCGCCTCGATCGTCGGGATTCCCTGGGGCCGCGCCTGCTTCGTGATCGGGAAACTCTGCCTGCTTCCGTTCGGCCGCTCGGTCGCGAACCGCGCCGTCGTCACCGGAAAGAGCGACGTCGGCACCGGCGCGCTCGGCGTCGTCGGCAACGTGCTCTGGTTCCTCTTCGCCGGGCTCTGGCTCGCGATCGGCCACCTGGTGTCCGCCGTGGTCTGCTTCGTCACGATCGTCGGCATTCCGTTCGGGATCCAGCACCTGAAGCTCGCCGAGATCGCCCTCGCGCCGATCGGCAAGACGATCGTCCTGAATCGGCGTTGATCCGCGGCGAGAACGCCTGCCGACGGAAGCCGCGAGAGCCCGAGCGGCCATGCGCGCGCCATGATCGACGCGCTCCTCGCCTTCGTGCACGGGCCGGTCGCCTGATCCGAGCCCGGAGGTTCAGCTCCCCGAGCTTTTCGGGAGTCGCTCCTTCTCGATCCTGGCGATCGGCCCGAGGATGAGCCAGCCGATCGCCGCGCCGAGGATCGGCAGCCACAGGTGCCCGAGGCCGGCTCCGGCCCCGATCGCGGCCGTCAGCCAGATGCTCGCCGCCGTCGTCAGGCCGTGGACCTGCAGGCGGTCACTGACCTTCAGGATCGTTCCGGCGCCGAGGAAGCCGATGCCCGCCACGATCCCCTGGATGACGCGGCTGATGTCGGCCGACGTCTGGCCGGCTTCCACGGACGCGAGGACGAAGAACGCCGAGCCGAGACACACCAGGATGTGCGTCCGGAGTCCGGCCGTGCTGTGCACCCGCTCCCGCTGATAGCCGAGGAGGGCGCCCAGGACGGTGGCGAGTCCGAGCCTCGAGACGGAGAGCAGCAGGACCTGGAGACTCGGCCACTGGAAGATCGGCTGACCCGGCATACTCTCTCCTCCGCCGGCCTTCAGTCTCCGGGGCCGACCATCTTCTCCGGCTTGACCTCCCGGTCGAACTCCTCGTCCGTCAGGTGCCCGAGCTCGAGCGCGGCCTCCTTGAGCGACGTCCCATCGTGGTGCGCCTTCTTCGCGATCGCGGCGGCCTTGTCGTAGCCGAGCTTCGGCGCGAGCGCGGTGACGAGCATGAGCGAGCGCCCGAGGTGCTCGCGGATGCGCGCATGGTCCGGCTCGATGCCGCGCGCGCAGTGCTCCTCGAAGGACTCGGAGGCGTCGGCGAGGAGGCGGACGGAGCGCAGGAAGTTCGAGATGATGAGCGGCTTGTAGACATTCAGCTCGAAGTTGCCGGACGCGCCGCCCCAGGTGACGGCGACGTCGTTGCCGAACACCTGGCCGCAGACCATCGTCAGCGCCTCGGACTGCGTCGGGTTGACCTTCCCCGGCATGATCGACGATCCGGGCTCGTTCTCCGGGATCCGGATCTCGCCGAGGCCCGAGCGGGGGCCGGAGGCGAGCCACCGGACGTCGTTGGCGATCTTCATCAGCGCGGCGGCGAGCGTGCGGATGGCGCCGTGCGCGTTGACGAGCGCATCGTGGGCGGCGAGCGCCTCGAACTTGTTGGGCGCGGTGACGAAGGGCAGTCCCGTCAGCTTCGCGATCTCGTGGGCGACCTTGTGGCCGAAGTCCGCGGGCGCGTTCAGCCCGGTGCCGACGGCCGTCCCGCCGAGCGCGAGCTCGTAGAGATGCGGCATCGCCTGCTCGACGTGCCCGAGGCACTGGTCGAGCTGCGCCACCCATCCCGAGATCTCCTGGCCGAGCGTGATCGGCACCGCGTCCTGGAGGTGCGTGCGGCCGATCTTGACGATGCCCGCGAACTCCTTCGCCTTGCGGTCGAGCGTGTCGCGGAGCCTCTTCACGGCCGGCACGAGCCGGTGCCGGATCTGTTCCGCGGCGGCGATCGACATCGCGGTCGGGAACGTGTCGTTCGAGGACTGGCTCTTGTTGACGTCGTCGTTCGGGTGGACGGGCTTCTTCGAGCCCATCTCGCCGCCGAGGATCTCGATCGCGCGGTTGGCGATGACCTCGTTCGCGTTCATGTTGGTCTGCGTGCCGCTGCCGGTCTGCCAGACGACGAGCGGGAAGTGCTCGTCGAGCCGGCCCGCAATGACCTCGTCGGCGGCCTGGACGATGGCGCCGGCCTTCTTCGGGTCGAGGGCGCCACGGTCGCGGTTGACGATCGCGCAGGCCTTCTTGAGGATCCCGAGCGCACGGATCAGCTCGCGCGGGAACCGCTCGCCGCCGATCCGGAAGTGCTCGATCGAGCGCTGCGTCTGGGCGCCCCAGTACCTGTCGGCGGGCACCTCGATCTTGCCCATGGTGTCCGACTCGGTGCGGGTCTTCTTCTCCGTCATGGTGCTCATGCGGACAATCGTATCCCGCGCCCGGAGGGTGTCTCCTGATGCGCCTGCGTCAGCGGGCCGTGACCCGGGAGAGCCCCGTCAGGAGCACCCGGGATGGTCACCGGCGAGAAAACGCGGAATCCCGGCGATCGCCGAGTCGGTCGACGCGCCGAGCGAGCGGAGCATGAGGGAGATCGAGATCCTAGGCGCCAGCCGGGTCGGAAGTCGCGACCGGGTCTCGCGACTCGGCCGGCGCCGCCGATCGCAGGCGCTCGCGGACGAGGGACAGGTGCTGCCTCAGCGTGTAGAGCGACCGTGCGTGACTCGTCGGAACGCGCAGGTGCGTCACCCTCTTCTCGATGTCCGCGAAAGCCTCGGCGAGCTTCTCGTGGGACTTCCCTTCGTCGATCCCGTTCTCGACCTCGCGCAGCTCCCCGTAGATCCGGTTCAGCCGGGTGTCCACGACGAGAGCGACGATCGCCGGAATGGCCTTGCTCAGCGGATAGAGGATGACGACGAGGGGGATCACGTACAGCAGGAAGTGAGCGGCGAAAGCCCAGAGCCAGAAGGGAAGGTTCTTCTGCAGGAAGTTCCCGCCCGACTTGTAGAACGACTTGGCCTCGGCCGACAGCGGCAGATCCACGGCCTCCGGCGCGGGGAACTGGTCGGGTCGCTGCAGCACTCCGCGGGACGAATGGATTTCGTCGGCCGCCCGCAGCAGCAGGAATTGAATCGCCGGATGCAGGTCCTCCCGAACCACGAGGCTCAGCGTCGATGCGATGAGCGTGACGTCGCGCGGAGGGAGATTGGCCGGAAGGCTTCCCACTCCCTCGGGAACGACGACCTTCCGCATGTAGGGATACAGCGCGAGGTACGCGTCCGCCCTCTCGAACTCGAGGAGATTGACCCGCTTGTCGGCGAGCAGTTTCCGGACGGCCGGGGCCTCCGCGGTCGTGAGCATGCACGCGCAATCGATCCGTCCGTCGAGGAGGGCCTCGACGCTCTCGGCAAACGAGGTCGACGAGATCGTGACGGCGTTCTCGAGCTCGTTGGCGCGGAGCAGCTCGAGCGCGAGCGCGTGCGTCCCGCTGCCTTCCTCGCCGATGGCGACCCGCTTTCCGCGCAGTTGCCGGAGGCGGTCGGGGGCGGTGATCCCCCGGCAGAAGATCCAGAACGGGTAGTAGGCGATCGTCCCCAGGGACGCGAGGTGCGGCGAGGCCGACTCCGTCGTCAGGCCGCCCCCGACGAAACCGACGGAGACGCCCGTTTGCCCCTCTTCCAGGAGCTGGATGTTCTCGACGTCTCCCCGGGACGCTCGGAGCTCGAGGGTCACTCCGGAGCGGGCGAGGATCCGGCGGTACTTCTCGCCGAGCTCTCGGTAGCCACCGCCCTCCGGGCCGGTCGTCATGACGACCGTTCGAGGCGGGAGGAGGCGCTTGTAGAGCGAGGCCGTCCAGGCGATGCCGCCCAGGCACACGGCCGCCGCCAGCAGGACCAGGATCCGCGGCCGCCTGGAGACGCTCATCTTGCGACGACGTGGACGGCTCAGGTTATCTCGATTCGGGATGCATCCGAATCCGCCGAGGAAAGGCTACCCGCTCCCGCCCTCGGAGCCCGCGGCGCGCCGGCCCCCCGTCAGGCTCGCCTTGACGTAGTCGGCGTTCATGCGGCCGATGAACTCCATCCGGATCGCCTTCGGGCACGCGGCCTCGCACTCGCCGTGATTCGTGCAGGTCCCGAAGCCCTCCGCGTCCATCTGCGCGACCATCGCCCGCGCGCGGTCCATCCGCTCGGGCTGGCCCTGCGGGAGCATCGCGAGGTGGCCCATCTTGGCCGAGACGAACAGCATCGCCGCCGCGTTCGGGCAGGCCGCGACGCACGCGCCGCAGCCGATGCAGGCGGCCGCGTCCATCGACAGGTCGGCGTTCTCCTTGCGGATCGGGATCGCGTTGGCGTCCGGCGCCCCGCCGATCGCCGACGCGATGAAGCCGCCGGCCGCGATGATGCGGTCGAACGCGCCGCGGTCGACGACGAGGTCCTTCAGGACCGGGAAGGCGTCCGCGCGCCAGGGCTCGAGCGTGAGCGTGTCGCCGTCCTGGAACGAACGCATGTGGAGCTGGCACACGGTCGTCCGCTCCCGAGGGCCGTGGGCGCGCCCGTTGATCACGAATCCGCAGGTGCCGCAGATGCCCTCGCGGCAGTCATGGTCGAATGCGATCGGCTCCTCGCCCCTCTGGATCAGCCCCTCGTTGACGACGTCGAGCATCTCGAGGAAGGACATCTCCTCGTCGGCCTCGGCCGTGTAGGTCACGAAGGCGCCCTTCGACTTCGCGTCCTTCTGGCGCCAGATCCTGAGCGTCAGCTTCATTTGTAGCTCCGCACCGCGAGCTCGACGTTCTCGTACACGAGCGGCTCGACCAACCGGTCCGGCTTCCTGCCCTCGCCGGTGTATTGCCACGCGGCGACGTGGCAGAACTTCTCGTCGTTGCGCTTCGCCTCGCCGTCGGCCATCTGGTGTTCCAGGCGGAAGTGGGAGCCGCAGGACTCGTCGCGCTCGAGAGCGTCGAGGCACATCAGCTCGCCGAGCTCGAGGAAGTCGGCGACGCGTCCGGCCAGCTCGAGCGACTGGTTGAGCTCGCGGCCCGAGCCCGGCACGGTCACGTTCTTCCAGAACTCCTCGCGCAGGCCGGGGATCTTGCCGAGCGCGTGCTCGAGGCCCTTCCTGTCGCGGGCCATGCCGCAGTGCTCCCACATGATCTTGCCGAGCTCCCGGTGGAACGACGTCGCCGTGCGCTTCCCACGGATCGACAGCAGCCGCTCGGTGCGGTCGGAGACCGCCTTCTCCGCGGCGCGGACCTCCGGGTGATCGGCCGCGACCGCCGGGAACTTCTCGCGGGCGAGATAGTTGCCGATGGTGTACGGGATGATGAAGTAGCCGTCCCCGAGGCCCTGCATCAGCGCGGACGCGCCCAGCCGGTTCGCCCCGTGGTCCGAGAAGTTCGCCTCGCCGAGCACGAAGAGGCCGGGGATCGTGCTCATCAGGTTGTAGTCCACCCACAGGCCGCCCATCGTGTAGTGGCTGGCCGGGTAGATGCGCATCGGGACCTTGTAGGGGTCCTCGTCCGTGATGCGCTCGTACATCTCGAACAGGTTGCCGTACTTTTCCTCGATCTTCTTCTGCCCGAGGCGCTCGATCGCGTCGTGGAAGTCGAGGTAGACGCCGAACCCCGTCGGCCCGACGCCGCGGCCCTCGTCGCAGACGCGCTTGGCGGCGCGGGAGGCGATGTCGCGCGGCGCGAGGTTGCCGAAGCTCGGGTACATGCGCTCGAGGTAGTAGTCGCGCTCCTCCTTCGGGATCTCGTTCGCGGCCCGCTTGTCGCCCTTCGCCTTCGGCACCCAGATGCGGCCGTCGTTGCGGAGCGACTCGCTCATCAGCGTCAGCTTCGACTGGTACTCGCCGGTGACGGGGATGCAGGTCGGGTGGATCTGCGTGAAGCAGGGGTTCGCGAAGGGCGCGCCCTTCTTGTACGCGCGCCAGATCGCGGTCGTGTTGCACCCCTTCGCGTAGGTCGCGAGGTAGAAGACGTTGCCGTAGCCGCCGGTGGCGAGGCACACCGCGTCGGCGAGATGCGTCTCGACCTCGCCCGTGACCATGTCGCGCACGACGATGCCGCGGGCCTTGCCGTCGACGAGGACGAGCTCCTGCATCTCGTGGCGCGGGAACATCTCGACCTGGCCGAGGCCGATCTGGCGCTCCAGCGCCTGGTAGGCGCCCAGCAGGAGCTGCTGCCCGGTCTGGCCGCGGGCGTAGAAGGTGCGCGAGACCTGCGCGCCCCCGAACGAGCGGTTGTCGAGGAGGCCGCCGTACTCGCGAGCGAACGGGACCCCGAGCGCCACGCACTGGTCGATGATGTTCACGGAGACCTGGGCGAGACGGTAGACGTTCGCCTCGCGGGCGCGGAAGTCGCCGCCCTTGACGGTGTCGTAGAAGAGGCGGAACACGCTGTCGCCGTCGTTGTGGTAGTTCTTCGCCGCGTTGATGCCGCCCTGCGCGGCGATCGAGTGCGCCCGACGCGGGGAGTCCTGGTAGCAGAAGCACTTGACCTTGTAGCCGAGCTCGGCCATCGCCGCCGCGCCGCCCGCGCCCGCCAGTCCGGAGCCGACCATGATGACCGTGTACTTTCGCTTGTTCGCGGGATTGACGAGCTTCATCTCGAAGCGGTGGCGGTCCCACTTCTTCTCGATCGGCCCGTCGGGGATGTTCGGCTTCAGCTCCACGGCGGTGCGCCTCCTCGGCCTACTTCACGACCCCGGCGAGCACCGCCAGGGGAAACGAGATGTTCCCGACCGTCACCGCGATGGCGATGACCCACGCGAGGACGTGCGCCGCGCCGATGTAGCGCGGATGCGACACGCCGAGCGTCTGGAACATGCTCCAGACGCCGTGGCGCAGGTGCAGGCCGAGCGCGATCATGGCGACGATGTAGACGATCGAGACCGGGACGACGCGGAATCCCGCCACGAAGTTGTGGTACACGTCGCCGGGAACGAAGTCGGGGTGCACGGTACCGGTCGTGAAGTGCAGGATGTGGTAGATGACGAAGAGCAGGATGATCACGCCGCCCCACCGCATCGTCCGCGACGCGTAGGTCGACTCCTTCCACTTCTGCTCCCGGTAGCCGATGCCCCTCGCCTTCCGGCTCGTGAGCGTCAGCGACGTCGCCGACCAGATGTGCAGGAGGACCGCCGTCAGGAGAACGATGCGCGCGACCCAGATGGCCTGACCGTGGATGAACGTGTGCAGGAACTTGCCGTAGGCGTTGATTCCCTCCGGACCGCCGTAGACCTGCAGGTTCCCGATCATGTGGCCGATGACGTAGACGACGAGGATCACGCCGGTCGAGGCCATGATGACCTTGCGCCCGATCGAGGACCGCGCGAATCCCCCCGCAGAGTCCATCCCGTTGCCTCCCGGCGGCCCGAAGGGCCGGCCGTTCCGGATTATATGCAGGGGTCCCGAAGCCCCCTGATGCGGACGAATTACTCGGAATCTCACGGAGTGCACCCAGGTTTTCGGTTTTGATGCCCCGGTTCCTCCTCCGCGCGGCGCTTTCGGCTCTCATCGCGTGCGCGGCCTCGAATCTCCGGGCCGACGATCGGGACGCGCGTCCCCTGCCCGAGCCCCGCGCATTCCTCGACGAAGTGCGCAAGAACATCCGGAGCGACGACGCCCTTCTCGAGCAGTACACGTTCACCGAAAAGCGCATCGAGAAGCGGCTCGACGGGAGCGGCGGGGTCAAGAAGATCAAGACGGAGACCTACGAGGTCTATCCCTCGGCCGAGCCGGGCAAGATGTACCGGCGCCTCGTCGCGCGCGACGTCGTCCCCGTTTCGGCGAGCGAGCTCGCCGCCCAGGACCGGAAGCAGCAGGCTCGGACCGAGCTCTCCGAGGAGAGACGCGCCACCGAGGACGATGCGGCGCGGGCCCGCCGCGCCACGCAGGAGGCACGGGAGCGGCGCGAGGAGCAGGAGGTCGTCGACGAGGTCTTCCGGATGGACGACATCCGCGTCGAGGGGCGCGAGAACCTGAACGGGCGCTCGACCGTCGTCCTGTCGTTTGCGCCGAGGCCGGGGTACAAGCCCGTCACCGGCGCCGCGAAGGTGATCCAGAAGCTTGCGGGCCGCGCCTGGATCGACGAGCAGGACCGTCAGCTCGTCCGGATCGAGGCCCGGCTCCTCGAGAATCTGGGCGTCGGCCCGGCGCGGCTCGCCCGGCTCCAGAAAGGGGCGCAGACCTACTTCGTGCGGCGCAAGGTCAACGACGAGATCTGGCTGCCCGCCGAGGCCCGGTTCACCGGCGCCGCGAAGTTCCTGCTCCTCTTCGGCGCGCGCATCGACGCGATCTTCCAGTACGGCAACTACCGGAAGTTCTCCGTCTCGACGGACGAATCGGTGGACACGAGCCGGTAATGGGGTCAGGTCTCTGAATGTGTGACTTTCTCGCGCGCGCCTCGCCGGAAATCGCGAGTTTCGCGAGGACTCGCCGCGGCCCTCGCACTCGAAGGGCTCCAACCGGTAAGGCCGAGCGCTGCGATCCGACGAACTCACATTTTCAGAGACCTGACCCCACGTCGTAGGCGCAGATCCGGAGTCCGCACTTCTCGTGGAGAAGCCGGCGGCCCGACCAGCCCTCGAGCCCCTTCACCGCGAGCGCGCGGTCCGTGTAGCGGAGCACGAGGAGCTTGTCGCCGGGGTGGAGCTCCTCGGGCCGGCTCGCGATCGCAATCGGCCGGTCGGTGTAGTAGAGGAACAGCGGGCCCTGAAACCACGCGGTCAGGGGAGTGTCGGTGAGCGGAACGAACACGAGCCGCGCGTAGGCGTCGTCCCTCAGGGTCTGCAGGAACGCGACGTCTTCCGGCGTCCCGAGCTGATCGGCGACGATGCCCGCGTACTCCTTCCGCGCCGCCACGAAGAGCGCCGCGACCAGCACGCATGCCGCCACGCGCGCGGGCGCCCGCAGGCGCGTCCCCTCGGCCATCGCGACGGTCGCGGCCACGAGGGCGGCGATCGGCAGGCAGAACCAGTACTGCCAGTAGACGTGGACGAAGCTGCCCTGGGGAAAGAGGCCCACCCAGAGAACGGCGACGGCGGCGGTGACGAGCACGAACCCCTCGACGAGCGCGAGCCCGGACGGCTCCTCCGACGGTTCGGTCTCCGCCCGCGAGGCGGCGCCCCGCCGAACGACGCGGGCCACGAGGAGCCCGAGCATGGCGAGGCTCAGGAGCGCGGCCGTCACCGTGAAATTCTTCTGCACGTAGAGGAGCTGTCGGGCGCCCCATTCCGCGAACCCGATCGCCTGCGAGCGGACCCGGAACGACCGCGTCAGCGCCTCCCGCGCGCCCGTCCAGCCGCGCTGGAGCCAGCTCATGAGGCCGAGGAGGGCGGCGAGGCCCACCGCGGAAGCGGCCGCGGTCGTCGCGAGGAGCTGCCGGGCCCTCGGGTGCCGGCGAGCGAGCAGCAGCTCGTACGCCGCCAGAACGCCGACGAAGAGGATCACGGTCCAGTGAGTCAGGAACGCCGCGACGGCGAGCGTCGCGTAAACGAGGCGGGGACGCCGCGTGCCGCGCCGCAGAGTCGCGACGAAGGCCCCGTAGAGCCACACGGCGACGAGCATGCCGTCGGCCTCGGACTTCACGGAGAGCTGGTAGACGGAGAAGACCGGCAGCGTCACGAGCGTCGCGGCGCCGGCCGCGGCCGCGAAGACGCTGCCCGTCGTCGAGAGCAGAACGGCGAAGAGGCCCGCGGCGGTGGCCGCGGCGACGAGCAGGTAGAACGAGCGCGTCGTCCACTCCGAGACGCCGGCGAACCGGGCGTAGAGCTGGAGGAGCGCCTTCAGCAGGAACGGGTGGTCCGTGTAGTAGGAGGGGCGGCCCGTCGCCTCGCCCCACCGGTCGTACGCGGCGACGGTCACGCCGAACTGCGATCGCGGGTCGGCGTCGCGGAGGCCGCTGCGGATCTGAAATCCGTAGAGCGCGTTGTCGTGCGCGTAGTGGAGCCGCGTGTCGAGGAACGGCCCGTCGAGACGGCCGCGGGTCGCGGCGATCTGCAGGGCGGCGACGGCGGCGAGCGCGAGCGCGATTCCCGCGCGCCGTCCGAAGGCGGCGCGAGCGCGCGTGGTGGCGCCTTCCGTCTCGAGGCGGCGCCTCCGATTCTCCGGTCGCGTCACGGAGTCGCCGGGCTCCACCGAAGCCGATGGCGGCGCGACCCGGTTGGATGGATCAGGCGGGAACGGGCTCCAGCCGGCCGCCCGAGCGCACCACGCGCCGGTACTCCGAGTCGCGCTCGAACGGCTCGCGTCCCGACTCGCGGATCATCCGTTCGAAGTCCGTGCGCGTCATGCCGGAGGCGGTCGTCGCTCCCGCGGCATGGGTGATCGTCTCGTCGACGACCGTGCCGACGAGGTCGTCGGCGCCGAAGAACAGGGCGATCTGGGCGAGCTTGGTCCCGATCTGGATCCAGTACGCCTTGATGTGGTCCACGTTGTCGAGCAGCAGGCGCGAGACCGCGATGACGCGCAGGTCGAGCTGGCCGGTGGACGGTGGCAGATGGGCAAGCGGCGTGTTCTCGGGATGGAACGCGAGAGGAATGACGCCCGGAATGCCGCCGGTCTCGTCCTGGAGCTCGCGCAGGCTCAGCAGGTGGTCGACCCGTTCCTCGGGCGTCTCGACGTGGCCGTAGAGCATCGTCGCATTGGTCCGGACGCCGAGGCGGTGGCATTCGCGCGCGACCTCGAGCCAGCGCTCGCCGGAGATCTTGTTCTTGCAGATGACGTCGCGCACGCGGCGGGCGAAAATCTCGGCCCCGCCGCCGGGGCACGAATCCATGCCGGCGTCCTTCAGGCGGAGGATGACGTCGGCGACCGGCATCCGGCCGATCTGCGCGATCCAGTCGAGCTCGACCATCGTCCAGGCCTTGATGTGGACGCCGGGGAACTTCTCCTTCAGCGCGCGCATGAGCCCGGTGTAGTAGTCGAAGGGCCACGTCGGGTGAAGCCCGCCGACGACGTGGAACTCCGTGACGGCTTCGCTGTAGCCCTTGCCGGCCTCCGCGACGCACTCGTCGATCGCGAGCTCGTAGCCGCCGGGCTCGTTGACCTTCTTCGCCCAGGCGCACAGCGCGCAATCGACCCAGCAGATGTTCGTCGGGTTCAGGTACCGGTTCACGTTGTAGAAGGCCGCGTTGCCGTGACGCGCCTCCCGGACGTGGTTGGCGAGGCGGCCGAGGCCCAGGAAATCGCGCGTCGCGAAGAGCGCCACGCCGTCGGCGAACGACAGCCGGCCCCCGGAGAGGACCTTCTCGGCGATCGGCGCGAGGTCCGATCCGCGGAAGGTCGACAGAATCTCCTTCACGGGATCGCGGGCTTGGTGACGGGCTGGAACGGCGAGGCGGGATCGACGTCGTCGACGAAAGGCGTGATGTAGGCGTAGCACTCCCAGCAGTACTTCTCGTTCGGCTCGAACTGGAAGTTCACGACGCGGCCGACGGCCGGATAGTCCTCGACCGGCCGACCGCAGCGATCGCAGGTGTCCTTCCGCCCCTTCATGACGCGCCAGACCGGACCCACGGACGCGATGGTATCAGGCGAGAACCGAAAGCCTAAGTCGTGCTGGCCGTCCCCTTGCCCGTATGGCTCCAGAGGACCAACGCGACCGCGGCGACGAGCGCGATGGCGGCGCCGATGAGAAAGGCGGTGCGCGGGCCGAACGCCTTCCAGCAGACGCCGAAGAGGAGCGAGGCCGGCAGCGCCGCCAGCCCGACCGACGCGTGGAAGGCGCCGAAGGCGCGGCCCCGCGCGTCGCCCCGGGCGAGGTCCGCCACCAGCGCGCGCTCCGCGCCCTCCGTGAGCGCGTAGAAGAGCGCGTAGAAAGCGAAGACGGCCCAGACCTGGACGGCGGTCGCCGCGAACGCGAAGGCGACGTACGCGGCGGCATAGACGCACCACCCGGCGAGAATCGTGCGCACGTGGCCCATGCGGTCCGCGAGGATCCCGCCGGGGACCCCGGTCGCGGCCTTTACGCCGTTGAAGAATGCCCAGAGGAGCGGGAGCTGCCAGAGGGGGATGCCCGCGTCGCCCGCCTTCAGGAGCAGGAACGCGTCGGTCGAGCTCGCGAGGGCGAACAGCGTGAAGATGGCGATCGCGACCCGGAGACGGCGCGGCAGCGAGGCGGCCGGGGGGCGTGGTCCGCGCGGCGCGGCGGCTTCGGCGCGCGGCGCCTCCCGGACGCGCGCGATCAGGACGAAGAGCGCGGCGATGCCGGGGATCGCCGCCAGGAGGAACACCGCCCGCTCGTCGGAAAAGACCCATCGAAGCAGGAAGGCCGCGAGCAGCGGGCCTGCCACCGCGCCCGCGTTGTCCATCGCGCGCTGCAGCCCGTACGCGCGTCCGCGCTCGCCTGCGGGGACGATGTCGGCGAGGAGCGCGTCGCGCGGCGACGTGCGGATTCCCTTGCCGACGCGATCGGCGAAGCGGATCGCGAGGACCTGGGCCCAGCTCGACGCGAGGCCGACGAGCGGCCGGGCGAAGGTCGCGACCGAGTAGCCGGCGACGACGAGGGGCTTCCGCCGCCGCGCGCGGTCGGACCACCAGCCGGAGACCGCCTTCATGAGCGAGGCCGTCGCCTCGGCGACGCCTTCGATGAGACCGAGCGCGGCCGGGCCGGCGTGGAGCGTCCGGGTCAGGAAGTCGGGGAGGAGGGGGTAGATCATGTCGGACGCGACGTCCGACAGGAACGACACGAAGCCGAGCGCGAGGACCCCTCTCGGAAGCGGCTGTCGTCGCGTTCTAGGCATCATTTATTAGGACAAAGTACAAATTCTTCTAATTTTATTAGACCACACGCCGGCCGCCCTCTCATCATAATCGCGCCGTGCGGCTCCACGCCTCGGATTCGTTCGTGCTCGGCACTCACGCGCTCCGCGAGACGGACCGGATCGTCTCCTTCCTGACGCGGGAGACCGGCAAGAAGCGCGGCGTGGCGCGCGGCGCGCGGCGGCCGAAGAGCGCGTTCTCCGGCGCGCTCGAGCCGATGACCGAGGCGCGCGTCGTCTACTACGAGAAGGAGGGGCGCGAGCTCGTCTCGATCAACGCGGCCGACCCGATCCGGCCCTCGTTCGCGCTCTCGAAGGAACTCGACAAGGCGCTCCTGCTTTCGACGCTCGCCGAGAGTCTCGAGACGTTCGTGTCGGAGTCCGACCCGGCCGAGCCGTTCTACCGGCTCGCCCGCCACGCGATGGACGCGCTCTTCTCGGGAGCGAGGGCGGCGCCCGTCGCGGCGTACTTCGACGTCTGGATCCTGAAGCTCTCCGGTCTCTTTCCGGCGCCCCGCGAGTGCGCCGGATGCGGCCGGCCGCTCGAGGCCTCCGAGCCGCTGCTCTTCGACGCGCGGCGGCCGGGCTTCGTCGGCGCGGAGTGCCGCCAGGGCGAGGTGCTGCGGCTGACCCCGGACGCGCGGGGGACGCTGACGGCGTTTCTCTCGGGTCCGCTCGACCCTGCCGCGGAGCCTCCCGGTCTCGCCGAGATCGCCCAGGTGGCGCGCCTCTCGCGCCGCCACTTCCTGGGGCACGAGCTGAAGAGCCAGCGCGTGCTCGCGGAGATCCTGGGATAGCGTGCGGTAAACTGCGGACAATGCACGCTGAAAAGGCCTCCGGTGCCTGATCGCCGCGGCCTTCCCGCCGACGCCCACATGCAGCACGACGCTCACTTCGTCGAGGCGCTGTCGGGCGGAGAGCGCGGCTTCACGCTTCAGAAGCTCATCTCGGAGCTGACCGCGTTCTGGGAGGGCGAGGGCTGTCTCATCGAGCAGCCCTACGACCTTCCCGTCGGCGCCGGCACGATGCATCCGGCGACCTTCCTGAAGGTCCTCGGCCCGGATCCCTGGCGCTGCGCGTACGTGCAGCCGTCGCGGCGGCCCGCCGACGGGCGGTACGGGGAGAACCCGATGCGGCTCGGGCGGCACATGCAGCTCCAGGTCGTCCTGAAGCCGTCTCCCGACGACGTCCAGGAGACCTATCTGCGGAGCCTCGAGCGCCTGGGCCTCGTTCTCGCCGAGCACGACGTCCGCTTCGAGGAGGACAACTGGGAGTCGCCGACGCTCGGCGCGTGGGGCGTCGGCTGGCAGGTCGTGATGGACGGCATGGAGATCACGCAGTTCACCTACTTCCAGCAGGCGGGCGGCATCGACCTCTCGCCGGTGACCGCGGAGATCACGTACGGCCTCGAGCGGATCGCGATGTTCCTCGCGAAGGCGAACTCCGTCTTCGACGTGCGCTGGAACGACGCATGGACGTACGGTCAGATCCGCCGGCGCGACGAATTCGAGATGTCGAAGTACAACTTCGAGGTCGCGGACGTGGAGCTCGCGACGATGATGCTCGACCGCCACGAGCAGGAGGCGAAGCGGTGTCTCGAGGCGGGCCTCGTGCTGCCGGCGTACGAGGCGACGCTCGTCTGCTCCCATCAGTTCAACATCCTCGATGCGCGCGGCGCCGTGTCGGCGACCGACCGGGTCGGCATCGTGCGGCGCATCCGGGAGCTCGCCTGCGCCTGCGCGCGGGCATACGTGTCGGGAAGGGAAGGTTCGCGGCTTCCGCTCCCGGAGCCGGAACCGGCGGTGTCCTGATCGGCAGGGGAGTTTCCGGCGGGCCGCCAACCCGATAATCTCCGCCCGCGGTGGGATTCGCTTCGACGTGAAAAACGACGACTTCATCTTCGAGATCCGGACGGAGGAGATTCCGGCGCCGGCCCTGCTGCCGGCGCGCCTGGAGCTTTCCCGCCGTTTGACGGACGCGCTCGCCGAGGAGGGGCTCGCGCCCGCCTCGACGGAGTCCTACGCGACGCCGCGCCGGATCGCGGTCGCCCTGCGAGGCCTTCCCGAGCGACAGTCCGACCGCTCATCGGAGGTGCTCGGACCGCCGGCGGCGAACGCGTTCGACGCGGAGGGCAAGCCGACGAAGGCGGCCGAGGGGTTCGCCCGCGCGCAGAAGGTGGAGGTCGCCGATCTCGTCGTCGTCGACGCGCCGCGCGGCCGGACCGTCGCGGCCCGACGGACGATTCCCGGCCGCCCGACCCGGGAGGTGCTCGCCGAGGTCGTGCCGCGGGTCGTCTCCGGGCTGACGTTCCCGAAGACGATGCGCTGGGGCGACGGCGCGCGGTCGTTCGTCCGCCCCGTGCGCAGCGTCGTCGCCGTGCTCGGCGGCCAGATCGTGCCGATGGAGGTCCTAGGCGTCGCGGCGGGCGACGAGACGGTCGGGCACCGCATGCTCTCGAACGGTCCTCTCCGCATCGAGGGCCCGGACGACTACCTGACGCGGCTGCGCGGCGCCTTCGTCGAGCCGGACAGCGAGGCGCGCCGGATCCAGATCCTCGACAAGGCGCGGAAGCTCGCCACCGAGGTCGGCGGCCAGATCGAGGCGCACGCGGACCTCGCGAACACGCTCTCCGACCTGGTGGAGTGGCCCGGGCTCGTGCGGGGCGCCTTCGCCCCGGAATTCCTGGAGCTGCCCGAGGAGATCACGGTCACCGCGATGCGGACGCACCAGAAGTACGTGCCGGTGCGCGGGCCGGGCGGCCTCCTGCCTCACTTCATCGCGGTCATGGACAACACCGAGGACCGGAAGGGTTTCATCGCGAAGGGCAGCGAGTGGGTCCTGAACGCTCGCCTCGCCGACGCGCGGTTCTTCTTCGAGACCGACGTGCAGGAGGGGCTCGAGGCGCGGCTGCCGGCGCTGTCGCACCTGACCTTCCAGGAGCGCCTCGGCGACTACCGGAAGAAGACCGAGCGCCTCGAGGAGATCGCGGAATCCGTCGCGAGGCTCGTCGGGCGCACGGACCTCGTCGAGACGGTGCGCACGGCGGCCCGACTCTCGAAGGCCGACCTGACGACGCTGGTCGTCAAGGAGTTCACGGATCTCCAGGGCGTGATGGGAGGCATCTACGCCCGCCGCGAGCGCCACCCCGACGCCGTCTGGAAGGCGATCTACGACCAGTACCGTCCCGCCTCCGGCTCGGACGACCCGCCGCGCGAGGCCTCGGGCGCGATCCTCTCGCTCGCCGACCGCTTCGACTCGCTCGGCGCGCTCTTCCGCATCGGCCTCGTTCCGACCGGATCGAAGGACCCGTACGGCCTGCGCCGCGCGGCGCTCGGCGCCGTCGCGATCGCGATCGGCCGCAACTGGCGCACCGACTGGCGGCCGATCGCGCGGAAGGCCCTCTCGCTCCTGCCCTCGGACCTGCCGGGTCCGGGCGCGGACGAGGTGATCGACGAGCTCGGGCGCTTCTTCGCCGACCGGCTGCGCAGCCTGCTCGAACGGCGAGGCTACGCCTACGACGAGATCTCGGCGGTCTTGAACGTCGGCGTCTGGGACTTCGCGGACGCCGCCGACCGCGCTCGCGCGCTGTCCGAGGCGCGCCGGCACATGGACTTCAAGTCGCTCATTCTCGCGTTCAAGCGCATCCGCAACATCGTGGGCTCCGACTCGCCCGGGGAGCCGCGCCCCGAGCTGTACCGCGAGGACGCCGAGCGGGCGCTCGCCGCCGACTTCCTGCAGGCGAGGCAGGCGATCGCGGGCTTCGTCGCCGAGCGCCACTACCGCGAGGCGATGGAGACGATCGCGTCGATCGCGCCGTCGCTCGACCGCTACTTCGTCGAGGTGCTGGTCAACTGTCCGGAGGAGGAACTGAGGCGCAACCGGCTGGCGCTGCTCGCGTCCATCCAGAAGGAGTTCACGAGCCTGGCCGACTTTTCGGAGATCGTGGTGGAGAAATGAAGCGCATCTTCTCGTTCGGCAACGGCGCCGCCGAGGGCGCGGGCCTCGGCAAGGAAACGCTCGGCGGCAAGGGAGCGGGGCTCGCGGAGATGACGGCGCTGGGGATCCCGGTGCCCCCCGGCTTCACCATCGAGACCTCGGTGTGCGCCGACGTCTCGCGCGGCGCCTCGCTCGACGGCATCCGCGCGGAGGTCGAGTCGGCGCTCGTGCGCCTCGAGCACGACGCCGACAAGCGCTTCGGCGACCCGGAGGATCCGCTCCTGGTCTCCGTCCGATCGGGCGCCCGCTCGTCGATGCCGGGCATGATGGACACGATCCTGAACCTCGGCCTGACGTCCCGAACGGTGAAGGGCCTGTCCGGCCGATCGGGCGAGCGGTTCGCGCTCGACTGCCGGCGGCGCTTCGTCGAGATGTACAGCGACGTGGTGTTGCGCGTCCCCCGCCACGAGTTCGAGAAGGCGATGCAGGAGGTCAAGAAGGCGCGCGGCGTCCGGTCGGACACCGAGCTCTCCGCCGCCGACCTCGGGGAGATCGTCCGCCGCGGCGAGCAGATCGTGCGCCAGCGGACCGGCCACGACTTCCCGGACGACCCCCGCGAGCAGCTCTGGGGCGCGATCGCGGCGGTCTTCCGCTCGTGGGACAACGAGCGCGCGAAGACGTACCGCAAGCTCCACCACATTCCCGACGACTGGGGCACCGCGGTCAACGTGCAGGCCATGGTGTTCGGCAACCGGGGCGACACGTCGGCGACCGGCGTCGCGTTCACCCGGGATCCCGCGAGCGGCGAGAAGAAGTTCTACGGCGAGTTCCTGCCGAACGCGCAGGGCGAGGACGTCGTGGCGGGCATCCGGACGCCGCGGCCCCTGAACGCCGACGGCTCGGGCGCGTCGCTCGAGGAGACGATGCCCCAGGCGTACGCCGAGCTGCAGCGCGTCCGGGGGCGGCTCGAGTCGCGTTTCCGCGACATGCAGGACCTCGAGTTCACGATCGAGGAGGGCAAGCTCTACCTGCTCCAGACGCGCAACGGCAAGCGGACGGGATTCGCGGCCGTGCGCATCGCGACCGACATGGTCGACGAGGGTCTGATCCAGCCGGAGGAGGCCGTCGCGCGCGTCGAGCCCGAGCAGCTCGTGCAGCTGCTCGCGCCCGTCTTCGCGGCGCGGGAGAAGGACGCGGCGGTCAAGGAGGGACGGCTCCTCGGCAAGGGTCTTCCCGCCGGGCCCGGCGCCGCGTGCGGGCGCATCGCGCTCACGGCCGAGCACGCCGTCGCGATGGTGGCGAAGGGCGAGACCGTCGTCCTCGTCCGGGAGGAAACCTCCCCCGAGGACATCGCCGGCATGCACGCGGCGGCCGGGATCCTGACGACGCGCGGCGGGGCCACGTCCCACGCGGCCGTCGTCGCCCGCGGCATGGGCAAGACCTGCATCGTCGGGGCGGGCGAGGTCACGGTGGATCTCGCGCACGGGCAGATCCGGGCGAGGGGACTCTCGGCGAAGGAGGGCGACTGGATCTCGATCGACGGCACGACCGGCGAAGTCCTGCTCGGAAAGCTCGCGACGCAGCCGTCCGAGGTGCTCCAGGTCGTCCTGCAGGGAACCATCAAGCCGGAACACTCGGCGGTCTATCGAGCGTTCACCCGGATTCTCGAGTGGGCGGATCAGCGCCGGCGCCTCGGTGTCCGCGCGAACGCCGATACGCCGAACGACGCTCGCATCGCCCGCCTGTTCGGCGCGGAGGGAATCGGCCTCTGCCGCACCGAGCACATGTTCTTCGAGGCGAAGCGCATCGTGGCGGTGCGCGAGATGATCCTCGCCGAGACGCTCGACCAGCGTCGCGCCGCGCTCGAGAAGATCCTCCCGATGCAGCGCGAGGACTTCCTCGGCATCTTCCGGGAGATGCGAGAGCGGCCGGTGACGGTCCGCCTGCTCGATCCGCCGCTGCACGAATTCCTGCCGCACGACGACGAACAGATCGAGAGGACGGCGAAGGACCTGGGCGTCCCCGTCGAGAAGGTCCGGGAGCGGACCCACGCGCTGAAGGAGACGAACCCCATGCTCGGCCATCGGGGCTGCCGTCTCGGCATCACGAATCCCGAGATCTACGAGATGCAGGTCCGCGCGATTCTCGAGGCGGCGGCGGCGGCGGTCCGGGAGGGCATCCGGCCGAATCCCGAGATCATGATCCCGCTCGTCGGCGCGCGCGGCGAGTTCGAGCGGCTGCGCGTGCTCATCGACGAGGCGGCGAAGAAGGTGACCGCCGAGACCGGCCAGGCGGTCCCGTTCAAGGTCGGCACGATGATCGAGATCCCGCGCGCGGCCCTCCGCGCGAACCGCATCGCGCTCAACTGCGACTTCTTCTCGTTCGGCACCAACGACCTGACGCAGATGACCTACGGCTATTCGCGCGACGACATGGGGACGTTCCTCCCGGTCTACATCGCCGAGGGGATCCTGCCCGAGGACCCGTTCTCGAGCCTCGACCAGTACGGCGTCGGCGAGCTGGTCGCGATCGGCACCCGCCGCGGCCGCGAGGTCAAGCCGAAGCTGAAGGTCGGCATCTGCGGCGAGCACGGCGGCGATCCCCGCTCGATCGAGTTCTTCAACCACGTCGGCCTCGACTACGTGTCGTGCTCGCCGTTCCGGGTCCCCGTTGCCCGCCTCGCGGCGGCGCGCGCGGCGCTCGCGGAGCAGAGCGTCGGCGCGTCCTCGACCGCGTAGGGCCCGATGCTGAGCCTCCTCGCCGTGGCCGCGCTGCTCGCCGCTCCCGCCGCCCCGCCCGCCGATCTCGTCCTCGTCTCGGCCCGCATCTGGACCGGCGATCCGGCGCGCCCGGAGGCGCAGGCGCTCGCCGTGCGCGGCGACCGCATCGTCGCGGTCGGCACGGACTCGGAGATCGGCGCGCTGAAGGGTCCGAAGACCGTCGTCGTCGACGGCAGGGGCCGGCGCGTCGTACCCGGGTTCATCGACTGCCACACGCACATGTCCGGAGCCGGTTTCGACCTGCTCGCCGTGGACCTGCAGCACACGAAGGACCCGGCCGATTTCACGCGCCGGGTCGCCGCCTACGCGGCGAAGCAGCCGCCCGGGGCCTGGCTGACGGACGGAATCTGGGACCAGACGCAGTGGACTCCGCCCGTCCTGCCGACGAAGGCGCTCCTCGATCCCGCCACCGGGGACCGGCCGACGTGCCTCTCCCGCCAGGACGGCCACATGGTCGTCTGCAACAGCCTCGCGCTGAGACTCGCGGGCGTCACCGCGGCGACGCCCGACCCGCCGGGCGGCGTGATCGTGAAGGACGGCAACGGCGAGCCGACGGGGGTCCTCAAGGACGCGGCGGCGGACCTCGTCTGGAAGGTGCGGCCGCCGCGCACGCAGGCCGAGCTGGCCGCCGCGCTCCGCACGGCCATGAAGAACGCGGCGCGCTACGGCGTGACGTCGGTCCAGGACCTCCCGGGCGGCCGCGGCGACGTCCCGGCGTGGGCCGCGCTGCGCGATCGGGGGGAGCTGACGCTGCGGGTGAACTACCGGCCGCTTCTCGTCGACTGGCCGAAGGCCAGGGCGCTGCAGACCTCCATGAAGAACGACCACTGGCTGCGCATCGGCGGCGTGAAGGCCTTCATGGATGGCTCGCTCGGATCGGGGACCGCGGCGATGTTCGAGGGCTTTACGGACGAGCCCGGAAACCGGGGCGTCTTCGCCGCCGAGGCCATTCCTTTGTCGTCGATGGAGGAGCGGATCTCCGCCGCCGACGCCGCGGGGCTGCAGGTCGAGGTGCACGCGATCGGCGATCGCGCGAACCACGAGATCCTGAACATCTTCGAGCGCGTCGAGAAGGCGAACGGCCCGCGCGACCGGCGCTTCCGCGTCGAGCACGTTCAGCACCTCCGGGCCGCCGACATCCCGCGGTTCGCCTCGCTCGGCGTGATCGCCTCGATGCAGCCCTACCACGCGGTCGACGACGGCCGCTGGGCCGAGAAGAGGCTCGGGCCCGAGCGCGTGAAGACGAGCTATGCATGGCGGTCGCTCCTCGATGCGAAGGCGATCCTGGCGTTCGGCTCGGATTACGACGTCGCGCCGATCTCGCCGATCCTCGGCATCGCCGCGGCCGTCACCCGGCGCACGATCGACGGCAAGAACCCCGGCGGCTGGGTGCCGGCGCAGCGGATCGGGGTCGAGGAGGCGCTCCGCGCCTACACGGTCTCGGCCGCGTACGCCGCCTTCGAGGAGAAAGACAAGGGCTCGCTCGCGCCCGGCAAGCTCGGGGACTTCGTCGTCCTGAGCGCCGATCCCCTCCGCGTCGCGCCCGGGGAAATCGAGAAGATCGAGGTCGATGCGACGGTCGTCGGAGGAAAGACGGTTTACTCCCGGTAGTCATGCAACGAGTGCGCCAGAGAGGCGCCGCCAGTCAGAACGCGACGGGCGCCTTCACCTGCCGCGTGCCGGAGACCGCGATCTCGAGCGCCGTGCGGTAAGCCGACGAGTCCGTCTTGTTGGTCAGCAGCGTGAAGAGCGTGTACCCGCCCTTCCAGGTCCGGATGCCGCTGACGCCGATGAGCCACTCGTCCTCGGGAATGTGCTTCGGATCGAGCTTGGCGTCGGTGAAAGCGGCGTACGCGCCCAGGCCGTCGGAGGGTTCGAAGAACGTGAGCCGGATCTCCTTCTCGACCGAGGTCTCGACGTACGGCTGGAGGATGCGCTTGGCCTCCGTCTCGACCGCCTCGCGCGACGAGAGCTTGCCCGAGGGATCCGGAATGAAGGTCATCTGCAGGAGGACCTTCTTTTCCGGATCCCCGAGCTTCACGGTCGGCGTGCCGAGGTTCGGATCCTCGCCCTCGTCGAAGGACCATCCCCAGGGGACCGGCACCGAGAACTGCCGGGCCTCGAAGATGGTGACGATCTTGTTGTCGGCGGCCGTGGCGACCACGGACAGGCCGCAGAAGGCCATGAGGGAGATGAGGCGTCTCGCGGCTCGCCGGTTCTTATGTTCTCTCACGCGCCACCCTGGAACCTGCGAAGGGGACGATCCTCTCGAGCTGCACGGCTGCGCCAACCGACGACGGTCAAGACGAGAAACCAGAAAAGGACGTAGAACGTGACGTTGGCCAAGAACACCAGTCTGCCCCATTCAGGACTTCCCGCGCCCGTGTGGACACCGGCGGGATAGAAAACAAGAGCGACGAGACCTCCTGGCCAAGACAGAAAATCACTCACGCGATCTCGAAGAACGCTGTAAGGAAGGCGTGAGACTCCCCACGCGATCGCGAGAGTCAGTCCGGCGAGAAGTGCGCTCAACAGGATGCGGATGGTCGCGGATCTCTTCATCTCGATTGCCCCCGTCTAGTCGATCTGCCGAGCTCGGATTGCTTGTCGGCATGCGGCGTCACCGTAGGTCTCGCAGAACGCCTGCTGTGCCGCACGAACGGCCTCCCTCAGCTGATCCGCGGTGGGATGGTTCTCCTCTCGGTCGTGCTCTCGAGCGGCCTCCGTTCGAGATGGCGAAATCGGCAGGCCGTCCCAATCGCGCGGGGCGCCGCTGGCATCCACGTGGCTCGGCGAAGTGCCATCGGTGACCGTATGCAGGGCCATTCCAAAATGTTTCAGAGAGTCGTCGCCGATGTCTGCGGTGCTGGAAACGGGCCCCTGCATTCGCTGTGCCGCGCCTTCCTCCTTCTTGATGAGGCTCTCGGCGGCCTGCCGGGCCGCCTGCGGGTCTTCGCCCGGGGACTTCATGAAGTGATCGTGACTATGAGACCTCATCTGGCATGCCGGGCACGCGTCCATCGAGACGCTCGCCGCCTTGAGCACGAGGCGCTGATGCTCGCTCAGCCCGTGGAAAGCCAGGTCGATGATCTGGTTGTGAACCTCCGTCGGCCATAGGCCATTCGGGTCGATCATTCTGTTGGGATTGTTCCTTGCGTACGAGTATCGATTCCAGGACTGCGGAATGGACGCGACGCCGCTCGCGGTATCCGTGCTCAGAAACCTCCCGAGGCTGTAGTGCTGCGTCCGCGCATGGTCGAAGTGCTGGGCGACGCCGTCGTTTCTCTCCATCGTCTGGAAGGAGAGGTGCTGACTCGGCGGCCCTGTGTTGGTGTCCTCGCCGTACGGCCAGTACTTGTGCGATTCGGTGACCGTCCCGGCCGTGCTCCACATCCTGCGGACGCTGCCGAGATGGTCCGACACGTCGAAGTTCCAGGCCCCGGCCGAGTTGGAGGCGACGAGCAGATTGCCGAAGAAGACGTTGTCCCGCTGGACGCCCAGGGTGGCCGAAGCCGAGCCCGAGGACGCGTCGGTCATCTCGGTGACGACGCGGTTCTGCTCATCGCGCAGCGTGTAGATGGAGCCTCTGGGCACGGGATGATACACGGAGGCCCAGGTCTTGCCGCTGCCGGGGACGGCCGGCGTCTTCGACATCCAGACCAGGATCTGCCAGGGCGTGACGGGATTGCCGGGACAGAAATTGGTGCCGCCGCATCCGGCGGTGACGTTGTCCCGCGAGAGCTGCTCGATGTAGGGCGCGAACGGCACCCACGGCGAGTTTCCCGAGCAGGGGACGTCGGCGAAGATGCCGGTGCAGGCGGGCATGCTCGCGCCGTCCGCCCGGTATCCCTTGACGACGAACGTGGCCATCTGCGCGCGGTTGAGGGTGCCGTCCGGGCAGAAGCCGCCACCGCCGCAGCCGCCGGCGGTCCCGTGGTCGTAGAGCGTCTGGATCCAGCCGGCGTCGGCGTCGGAGCAGGAAACGTCGGAGAACGTGCCGAGGCAGGCGTCCGGGGCCGTTGCCCAGCCCGTCTTGCCCGCGGCCTTGTTGGCCTCGCCGACGAGGCGCGCCATCTCGCGCCGGGCGAGCGACGTGTTGCCGGGGAACTTCACGAGCCGCTCGCCGGCTCCGTTGTGGAGGAAGACGAAGTCCGTGGAGCCGCTCTGGTTGCGGTACAGACGGTCGAGCGAATCGTAGGACATCGCGTCCGCGTTGTGGATCGTCAGGTTGCCGCGTCCGTCGTAGGAGACGGCGGTCGTCGAGCCGCCGACGACCAGCTTGTTGTGCGAACCGTCCACCGGGTAGCCGAGCGAGCCGTTCTGGAGGAGGTTGCCCCAGCGGTCGTAGCCGAACGTGCGAGAGCCGACGCTGTAGGCGGAGGAGAGAATCCTCGAACGGCTGTCGTAGGTGAAGCTCCCGCCGTCATTGGGATCGCTCTGCGTCAGGACGTTCCCGGCGCCGTCGTAGGCGTACGTGCCCGTGTTGAAGAGCGGCGTGGAGCCCTTCGTCGTCTTGATCTGGGACGGCCGAGGCAGCATCGAGGCGTCCTGGGTGATCGTCGTGACGACGGCGGTGGGGCTCGTGTTGGAAGTCCAGGACGCGAGGCCGGCGGCCGGGTTGTAGGTTGCGGCGGTGACGAGGCTGGCCGCGTTGCCCGAAATGGCGGTGGGCAGTCCGTTCGAGTAGGTCGTGGCGACGGGGAAAGACCCGGAATCCCTCGGGTGGTTGTGCGTCCCGACCAGCCCGAGCTCGTTGTACGTCCACGACTGCGAGGTCGAGGAGCTCAGGTCGCCGTTGCCCACCGCGGTCGTCAGCTGGGAGAGCCGGCCGCCGCCGTCGCCGTACGTGAACTGCTCGTCGACGATAGGCCCGATCGTGGGGATCCAGTTATACCCGTACCGTCGGGTCAGCTTGCCGCCGGGATAGGGACCGCCCGCAAAGCCCGCGCTGCCGTCGATGCAGGTGGCGGCGCCGTCGTAGCAGTTGACGACGTACCGGGTGCCGGCGGGAGCGTCTTCCTCCGCGAGGCGGCCGGCGAAGTCGAAGGTCCGGCTGATGACGAGGCCGTCCGGCTGCTTCTCGCTCAGGACGTCGCCGAGGCTCCCGATCGAGTCGTAGTAGATGGTGCCTCTCTCGGGCGTCGTCTCCTTCCGCAGGAAACCGTTGTCGTCGTAGACGAACGTGCGGGACTGCTGAGTTCCCTGCGTCACCGTGAGCAGCCGGCCGTTGACGTCGTACGTATGCGTCGTGATGTCACCGGAGGGCTCGGTGACGCTGACGATGCGGCCGTAGGCGTCCTTCTTCGTCGTGGTCGTCGCGTTGACGCCTCCGGTCGAGCAGGTGGGCGTCGTCAGGTTGGAGAAGGTTGCGTTGACGCAGTAAGTCAGCGCGGCCTCCTTCGTGTCGCTGTAGACGTTGCCCGAGCCGTCGGTCCGGTCGATGACGACGAGGCTCGACATCTTCGGGCCGACGATCTGCTGGGGCCGGCCGAAGGGGTCGTAGCAGAGGCGGTAGGTGCCCGGGGCCGCCGAGGGCCGGGCGCGGCCCGTGTAGGTCCCGCCGCCGAAGACGCAGGTCGTCGAGAGGTCCCGCGTGATCGTCTGCGAGATCGCGTCCGCCACCCACTCGGAGGTGAAGTAGGCGTTGCCGGGCCCGTCGTAGAGGGTGAATCGCTTGACGACGGCCGCCCCGGGCTGCAGCCGCTTCTCGCGGGCGAGGCGAGCGAGTCCGTCGTACTCGAAGTGCTGCCAGGTGGCAAGGCCGGCGTTCGACGAAGCGACGGGGCAAGCCTGCTTCGCGGAGGCCCGGTAGGCGGTGGTCGCGCCCGGGCCCTCGTAGCAGACGAAGGTCGCGAGCTCGGAGGCCGACGGCGGCGTGATCCTGTGAACCCGCCCGAGCGCGTCGTACTGGTACGAGGTCTGCCGCCCCGAGGTGTCCTTCGATCCGGTGATCCAGCCGGTCGTCGCATCCCGCGCGTAGTCCCGAGCGTGGAACGTCGCCGTCGCGGAGGTGCCGTTGATCCAGCGGGAGCTCAGGAGCTCGCCATGCTGCCAGGTGTAGTCCTTGCCGAACGCGTCTCCGTTTCCGGGAAGCGGATTGGGGAACGTCGGGTAGACCGTCGAGCACGGATTGTTGGGGACCGATCCCACGCCGGGGTAGGTCGCCGTGAACTCCTTGTCGACGTTGCCGGCGCCGTCGTCGTAGCGGCAGGTCAGGAAGACGATCGTGGAAAACGTGTTTCCGGGTGAGCCGTAGGTCGCGGGGTCGTACACGAACGTGCCCTTCAGGAACCCGTACTTGCCGGGCGTCGACGTGTCGAACTCGAAGTACTCGTCCTTCGACGACCCGCCCATCGTCGTCGTCCGGCGCGTGAAGAGATTCGGGAGAACGGGCTGGCCCGCCGGAGGACCGGCGTCCCAGTGAAGGGGTGCCCAGTACGTGGTGACGGTCCTGCCGTCGTTGCCGAGAGATCCCGTGTGGGTCTCGACGGGATAGTGGCGGCCGTTGTCGTCCCAGACGTGATCGGTCGTCGGCCCGAAGTCGACCTCGTGATACGGGCAGCCGCCGCACGCGCTTCCGCCGTAGATCGTCTTCTCCGAGATCAGGCGCCGGTTGGTGCCCGCGAGCCCCTCGACGCCCGAATCGGTCGCATGGGTCTTCTGGACGACGCGAACCGCCTTGCTGCCGCAGAACCCCGATTCGACCGCTCCGCCGCAGGGAGGATCCTGGAGAGCGGCCAGGGTGGGATCGGTCTCGAAGATGCGATCCTCGAGCTCGGCCCCGACGATGTCGCCGGGCAGGCTCGCGAGCTCGCCGGTCGGCGAGCTCGGACCGCGCGTGCTGCGGAACAGGACCGCCCTGGCGCGGCTCCGCCCGGCGTCGCCGTTGCCGTCGGTGCCCGGGAAAATCGCGATCGTCAGCGTCTGGGAGTTCCCCGGCGAAGCGGCGTTGCCCGTCTCGCCGAACGGGAAGGCGAACTGCCGGTAGGTCGTGTCGTTCTGGGCGGCACCGACGATCTCGCGCCGGCGGACCACGCCCGGCTGGGTGTCGATCCAGCGTTCCGAGCTCGTGTTGGTGCAGCCGCCGGGGATGTCCGGAGCGGCCTCTTCGTCGATGGCCAGGGAACAGGCACTCGACTCCGTCACGACGTTGTCCGGATCGTCGGCGGGAGGAATCATGCCCGGGCAGCCGGGCTGGAGCTTGCCGCCGCGCCCGTGAAAGAACGTGTAGGTGTTGTAGCAGTACTGGATCGAGCCTCCCGTGGGCAGCGTGATCTGGTCGAGAAGGACGTGCGACAGCTCCGATGAGGAGGAGAAGAGGTAGGCGGGCGAACTGCCGGAGTCGTCCGCGGGGAGCGTCAGGCTCTTCAGCCGCGGCACGTTCGCGACGATCGTCGTCATGTGCAGGCTGGGGTCCTTGCCGCAGTGGTGGCTGAGGGCCGCCGGCGTCGCCTCGTAGTCGAGCGTCCAGGTCTTCGTGGCCGAAGCGCCATCGACGAACTCCGGGAAGTCGACGGACGCGATCATGCCGGAGGCGCCCAGCTCTATGGACCGGGGACATAGTGGACGGGTGTTCGGAGACATGGTGGACACATTCCGGGACGAGGATTTGGCTTCAGGAGGCCAGATCCGATGCCTTGGAAAGGGCAGTCCATCGTGGATCAGCGTGAGGAGTTCGTTCGGCTGGCGGTCAGGCTGGGCAACATCCGGCTGGCTTGTAGGAGGGCAAGGGTGAGCCCGACGACTGCCTACAAGTGGCTCGAGCGGTACGGGTATGGAGGTCGTGAGGCGCTGAAGGACCTATCTCGCCGACCGATTCGAAGTCCTCGCCGATGCGGAGAGGAGATCGAAAGGGCGGTTGTGGACCTGCGATCTGAGCATCCGGCCTGGGGAGCTCGCAAAATTCGTTTTCGTCTGCTTACCCTGGGCAAAGAGGGCGTGCCGACGACCAGCACGGTGCACGCCATCCTTCAGCGTCGCGGGCTTATAGATCCGACAGAGTCATCGCGGCACCAAGCCTGGCAGCGCTTCGAGCACGAGGCTCCCAATCGGCTCTGGCAGATGGACTTCAAGGGCCACTTTGCCGTGGAGAAAGGCCGCTGTCACCCGCTCACCGTTCTCGACGATCACTCTCGCTTTGCCGTAGGGCTGCAGGCATGTGCCGACGAGACGGGAAAGACCGTCCAGGACAGGCTTTCAACAATCTTCCGCCGCTATGGGCTGCCCGACCGCATGAGCATGGATAACGGAGCCCCTTGGGGCGGCCGCAGTGAGTTCAGTGCTCTTTCCGTCTGGCTCATCCGTCTGGGAGTGACCGTCTCTCACTCTCGTCCCTACCACCCCCAGACCCAGGGCAAGGACGAACGCTTCCATCGAACTCTCCAGCGCGAGGTCCTCAGCCGCTACAGCTTCCACGATCTGACTCAGGTCCAGCAGCGCTTCGATCGCTGGCGCGACATCTACAACCTCGAGAGACCGCATGAGTCACTCGGCATGAAAACCCCCGTCAGCAGATACCGTCCCTCACCTCGCAGCTTCCCTGAGTCACTGCCGCAGATCGAGTACGACTCTGGCGACCTCGTGCGGAAGGTTCAGAACGGTGGCGAACTGTGGTTCAGAGGAAAGCCTTTCAAGGTCGGTTGCAGCTTCGTGGGTCAGCAAGTCGCCGTGAGGCCTTCCGTTGAGGATGGCCACTTCGACATCTTCTTTGCTCACCAGAAAATCGCCCACATCAACCTAAACCCCCTCCCCCAGCCCCTCCCCCAACCATGACCAATAAACCGTCCACTATGTCTCCGAACACCTGTCCACCATCTCTCCGGTCTATACAGAGAGGGGCGTCGGGGTGAGGGGGGCTCACCTCGCCTGAATGGCGCCCGGCACGTCCCGGCCCGCGTATCCCGTCATCTCGACGTACGCGCGGCCGGTGATGCCTGAGCCGCCGCGGGTCCCCTCGACACGACACGCCCCCTCCCAGTACCGCACGCCGGTCGACTTCTCGGTCGAGAGCTCCTGGTCCGCCACCAGCGGCGTGATCGTCACGTCGAGCGCGAGCGATCGCACGGCGAGCGACCAGACGGCGGGGTAGACGGCGCCGGAGTGCGGCGAGGTCCAGATCGTGCGCGGGGCGAGCGCGACGTCGGCCCACCCGATCGGCCGGGGCGGCCCCTGCGCCGGCACGAACATGCCGGTCGAGAACGGAGATGCGGCGCCCGAGGCGAGCCGCATCCGGTAGAGCATCAGGTCCGACCCGTCCGACAGGTTCAGGGCGAACCAGTCCCAGCCCGCCGCTCCCGCCGGGAGCGCGCCCGGACCCCACTCGTGGTCGAACCACGCGGTGCCCGTGAGCGGCGCCGCCTGCGCTCCGCGGGACAGCGCCCCCTCGACGGTGAAGCGCGGGATCGAGACGTAGTGCGAGTACTCGTTTTCCCCCGCGCCCTTGCGCGAGAGTCCGGCCTCGCCCTGCAGGACCGGCGGCTTCGCGGGCGTCAGCGCGAGCGACAGCCGACCGAGCGCCTTCGTCCCCGTCTCGAGCCGCACGATGCCGCCCGCCTCGCGGGCCGACCAGTCCTCGTTCGAGACGTCGAGGCCGCCGGCCGCCGCGCCGGCGATGCCCGGGAGGCCCAGGTGCGTCTTCTCGTCGTAGACGAACGTCCCGCGCGCTACGTCGGTCCAGGCGAAGTGGGCGAGGTGCAGGTCGCGCACGCGGAAGAACGTGAGCTGGAACCCGTACTCCCTTCCGGCGCGGTCGGTCAGGTGGCCCGTGTAGTACCACCACTCGACGGGATCGGCCGGATGCGCGCCATGGTCCCGCGGGAAACGCAGCGGCGCGGGCGCCGGCAGCGCCGCGAGCAGGAGCGCGGCCGCGAGGCGCAGCGGCCTCATTCTTCCTGGAGCGCCGCGGCCGGATCGACCGACGCGGCGATCCGGCCGGGCACGATGCCGGCGGCGAGCGACGCGGCGAGCACGAACGCGACCGCAGCGGCGAGCGAGCCGGTCGGGATCGCGAGCGACACGGTCCAGCCGAACGACTGCGGGTTGATCACGCCGAGCAGGAGCGCGGCGAACGCCGCGCCGGCGGCGAGGGCGGCCGCCGCGCCGACGACGCCCGAGAGGAGGGCCTCGAGGAGCGTGGCGCGGCGAATCTGTCCGCCCTCGGCTCCCATCGCGCGCAGGAGACCGAAGGCGCGGCGCCGCTCGACCGCCGAGGCGGTGAGCGCGTTCGCCACGCCGAGGACCGCCACGGCGATCGCGATGGCCTCGAGCGCGCGCGTCACGGCGAACGTCCGGTCGAAGATCGCGAGCGCCTCGCGGCGGAGCTCGCGGTTCGTCGAGATCGAGATCGCGAAGCGTCCCTGGGACGCGGCGAGGATCCGCCGCCGCAGCGCCTCCGGATCGGCACCCGGCCTCGCCAGCACCGCGACGCTCGTCACCCGCGAGTCGCCGAAGAGCGCGACGTACAACGACCGGTCCATCACGACCGTGCCGCGATCGTTCGAGTAGTCGCGGTAGACGCCCGCGACGCGGAACGCGCGGGGACCGCGGGGCGTCGGCACGGTCACGCTTGCGCCCCGTGCGGCGCCGTACCGCCGCGCGTAAGGCTCCGAGACGAGGACCTCGCCGGCCGCCTTCGCGGCGCGCGCGACGGGGCGCGGGTCGGCGCCGTCGAGGAGGGGGAGCCCGCCCACCCGTGCCACGACCTCGAAGTCGCCGGAGCCGAGCGTGAACGGACGGCCGGAGGGATCGACGACGTCGCGCGCCCGGAACGGGTCGACGGCGGCGACCCCGTCGAAGCCCGCGAGGAACGGCACGATGTCTTCGGGCAGGTCGCCGACGATGCCGGATCGGCCGCCCGCGTCGGCCTTGATCCAGAGGTCCGAGCGGAGCGTCGCCTGGACCCAGACGCGCACCGTCTCGCGGATCGACGCGACCGTCACGATCATCGCGAGCGTCATCCCGAGCGCCATCGCGAGCGCCGTGACCGCGATCCCGTTGCGGGCGAGCGCGCCGCCGAAGAAGCCGGCGGCGAGGCGCCCCTCGGCGGGCCAGATCGCGGCGAGCGCTCGTCCCGCCGTGCGCGCGCCCGCGACGACGAGGAGCGGCCCCGCGAGGGCGAGCGCACCGACGACGAGGCCGACGGCGAGGAAGCCGAAGAGCGGAAAGCCGTCGACGGGCCCGCGCTGGGACAGAATCCAGGCCGCGGCGAGCAGGGCGGCGGCGACGGCGGTTCGCGGCCACAGGGCGCGGCGGAAGACGCTCTCGATCGAGCCCGAGCGGAGCGCGGCCGCGGGCTCGACGCGCGTCGCCTCGACCGCCGGGACGAGCGTCGCCACGATCGCGGACAGCAATCCGATCGCCGCCGCGGCGGCCATCGGGCCGCCGTAGGCCGCACCCTCGATCCGCGCGGTCGGGAGATAGATGCTCGACACGGTGCCCGCCACGGCGCGCAGCGCGGCGCGCGCCATGACGAGGCCGAGGAGCTCGCCGAGCAGGGTGCCGGCCGCGCCGATCGCGAGGCCCTCCAGGAGAAACGCCGCGAAGATGGCGCCGCGCGACGTCCCGATCGCCCGGAGCGCCGCGATCTCGGGCCGCCGCCGCAGGACGGCGATCGAGACGGCGTTCGCGATGAGGAAGACCCCGACGAGGAGCGTCAGCGAGCCGAGCGCGTTCAGATTGAACCGGAACGCCCGCACCATGCGCGCCGCCGTCTGCGCGGTCTTCCCGGGCGGATCGAGCGAGAGCCCGGGCGGCAGCGCGCGGCGGATCGCCGCCGCCGCCTCCGTCGCGGAGACGCCCGGGTCGAGCGCGATGTCGATCCGGTCGACGAGGCCGGGCCGGCCGAGGAGGTCCTGCGCCGTGAAGACGTCGGTCAGGAGCAGGTCGCCGCCGGAGGCGCGAGCGAGGCCGGACAGCGCGAGGATCCCGCCGACCCGCACCGCCCGCCGCTCGCCCCCGATCACGAGCGGGAGCGTCGCGCCCGGGCGGAGCCGGTGGCGCGCCGCGAAGCTCTCCGGCACGAACACGGCGCCCCGACCGGCGAGCGCGGCGCGGGACTCCGGGCCCGAGGGCTCGATGAGGCGGACCTCGCGGATCGCGCCGTCGCCGCCCCAGTCGATCCCCACGATCTGTGCCACCTCGCGCGAGCCGTCGCCGAGCACCGCCGGTCCGGTCACCGCCGGCGCGAACGAGCCGATGCGCCACAGGAAGGCGAGCCGCGCCATCGCCTCGACCGGCACGCCGGCGACGCCGGTGACGGTGAAGTCGCTCCGTCCGGCCACCGCCGTCGCGGCGTCGCGGAACGAGCCCGTCACGCTGCGGTTCGCGTGGTGGATCGCGGCGACCGCGGCGACGCCCACGGCCACGCCGAGAGCCGGCAGGACCGCGCGGGCCGGGTGGCGCCGCGCCGGACCCGCGACGAGCGCCCGGAAGACGAGGCCGAAGGCGCTCACGCGATCCGCCCGTCCTTCACCTGGACCGTGCGGTCGGCGCGGGCCGCCGCCGCGGCCGAGTGCGTCGCGAGGAGGAGCGTCACGCCGTCCTCGCGGCGGACCTCGTCTAAGAGACGCAGCACCTCCGCGCCGTTGCGGCTGTCGAGGTTCCCGGTCGGCTCGTCCGCCAGGAGCAGGCGGGCGCCGGAGACGAGCGCTCGGGCGATCGCCACCCGCTGCATCTCGCCGCCCGAGAGCTCGTACGGGTGCGCCCCCGCGCGCCGGGCGAGCCCGACCCGCTCGAGCAGGCGCCGCGCGCGGTCCGCCGCGTCCTCGCCGGCGTCCAGCCGCCGCGGCAGCTCGACGTTGTCCTGCACCGTCAGGTGCGGCAGCAGGTTGAAGAACTGAAACACCATCCCGACGTCGCGACGGCGATAGAGGACGAGCTCGCGCTCGGCGAGCGCCGCGATCTCGCGCCCCGCGACGCGCACCGCGCCCGAGGTCGGCCGGTCGATGCCGCCGACCAGGTGGAGCAGCGTCGACTTGCCGCTGCCCGATTCGCCGACGAGCGCGACGAACTCGCCGGGCGCGACCTCGAGATCGAGGCCGTCGAGCGCGACGACCGGCTCCGTTCCCGGATAGACCTTGCGGAGCGCCCGGCACGAGACCCCGGGCGCGGCAGGCGCGGCGAGCGGCACGGTGCGAGAATACCGGACAGAAGTGAGCCTTCTCTCCCCGCTTCGCCGCGCGTGGACCCACCGCGCGCTCGTGATCGCGCTCGTGCGCCGCGAGCTGTCCGCGCGGTACCGGGGCGGCGCGCTCGGGTTCCTCTGGTCCCTCTTAAACCCGCTCCTGCTGCTCCTCGTCTACGCGACCGTCTTCCGGCTCGTGTTCGCGCCGCGCGCGGACGTCCGGCCCTACGCGCTCTTCCTCTTCGGGGGCGTCCTCGTGTGGGGGTTCGCGTCCGCGGCGCTGAACGACGCGGTCGAGAGCTTCCGCTCGAACGGGCCCCTGCTGCGCAAGACCACGGTCGCGCCCGAGGTCTTTCCCGCGGCGGCGGTCGGGGCGCGCCTCGCGCACCTCCTCCTCGCCCTCCCCGTCCTCTTCGCCGCGATCGCGGTGGCGGCGGTGCGGGGGAGCGTCCGGCCGGACTGGCCCGTGCTCGAGTTCCCCGTCGTGCTCCTGCTCCTGTGCCTCGCTCTCTTCGGGGCTTCGCTCGCCTGCGCCGCGCTCGCGGTCCACTTCGGCGACGTGCGCGACATCGTCGGCAACCTCCTGACGCTCGCGTTCTTCGTCACGCCGGTGCTCTACCCCGCCGACGCGGTCCCGGAGCGCTGGCGGGGACTCCTGCGCGCGAACCCGTTCGCGAGCTTCTTCACGGCGCTCCACGACACGCTGTTCTTCTTCCGGCCGGTCGCGGCCGCCGACTGGATCGCGATGCTCGCCGTGACGGCAGCGGCGCTCCTCGCCGGCGGCGCCGTGTTCGAACGCCTGCGCGACTCGCTCGCGGAGGAGGCATGAGCGTGCCGCGTCCGGCGGTCGAAGTCCGCGACGCCGGCAAGACCTATCGCCGCTGGGCGCGCGAGCGCCACCGCACGCTCAAGTCGGTGCTGCTCGGCGGCCGGAGCCGGCGCGCGGCGGAGAACGGGGTCGTCGCGCTCGACGGCGTCTCGTTCACGGTCGCGCCGGGGGAGACGGTCGGGGTCGTCGGCGCGAACGGCTCGGGCAAGTCGACGCTCCTGAAGCTCCTCGCCGGCATCGTGCGGCCGACGCGCGGCACCGTGTCCGTCGAGGGCCGCCTCGCGGCGCTGCTCGAGCTCGGCGCGGGCTTCCACCCGGAGATCTCGGGGCGCGGCAACATCGAGATCACGGGCCTCCTCCTCGGCCTGACGAAGAAGGAGATCGCGGAGCGCTTCGATGCGATCGTCGCCTTCGCCGGGGTCGAGGAGTTCCTGGACGCGCCGCTCCGCGCGTACTCCTCCGGCATGGCGGTCCGCCTGGGCTTCGCGATCGCGGCGCACAGCGATCCGGACGTGCTCCTCGTCGACGAGGTCCTCGCGGTCGGCGACGAGGCCTTCGCCCACCGCGCGCTCGAGAAGTTCTCCGAGTTCGAGCGGGCGGGCAAGACGCTCGTGTTCGTGTCCCACGACCTCCATCTCGTCGCGGAGCGCTGCCGCCGCGCGCTGTGGCTCGCCAACGGACGCCTCGCGGCCGACGGGCCCTCGGGCGAGGTGGTCGCCCGCTACCGCGAGCGCGTCGCGGCGGAGGAGGGCGAGCGGCGCGCGCGCGTCGAGGGAACCGGCCGGCGCGTGGGCTCGGGCGTCGCGACGATCGAGCGGGTGCGTCTGCTCGACGCCTCCGGCAGGGCGGTGGGCCTCGTGCCCTCCGGCGCGCCGGCGACGGTCGAGATCGTGGCGCGCGCGGGCGAGCCGCTCGCCGATTTCGTCTTCGGCGTCGAGATCGCCACGGTCGCGGGCGACACCGTCTTCGGCACGAACACCGCGCTCGAGGGGTTCCGGCCGGAGCGGTTCGCGGGCGAGGCGCGGGTCGCGCTCGAGATCCCCGCGCTCGATCTCGCGCCCGGGCTCTACGCGCTCGACGCGGCGGTGCACGCGCGCGACGGCGCGCCGTACGACTACCGCCGAGACGTCCTGCGCTTCGAGGTCGCGCCGCGGCGGCCGGGCGCCGGCGTCTGGAGTCCCGAGCGGCGCTGGGCCTTCTCGGGCGGCGTGGCGTGGCGGGAGTGAGGCGGGCATGCAGGTAAACTCTCCGCGCCGCATGCGTTCGTCCTTCCTGCCCTTCGCCCGGCCGAGCCTCGGCGAGGAGGAGATCCGCGAGGTCGTCGACACGCTCCGATCGGGCTGGATCACGACCGGTCCGAAGACCGAGCGGTTCGCGGCGGAGTTCCTCGAATACGTCGGCGGCCGCCACGCGGTGCCGGTCGCCTCCGCCACCGCCGGCCTGCACGCCGCGCTGCTCGCCCTCGGCGTGGGGCCCGGCGACGAGGTCGTGACCACCCCGATGACCTTCGTCGCCACGCTCAACACGATCGTCCACTGCGGCGCGGTGCCGGTGCTCGTCGACGTGGACGCGGCGACGCTCCAGATGCGCGTCGAGAACGTCGAGGCGGCGCTGACGCCGCGAACGAAGGCGATCGTCCCGGTGCACTACGTCGGCCAGCCGGTGGACCTCGATCCGCTGCTCGCCCTCGCCGGATCGCGGGGGATCGCGGTGCTCGAGGACGCCGCGCATGCCGTCGGCACGGAATACAAGGGACGGCGCATCGGGTCGTTCCCGACGACGTCCGTCTTCTCGTTCCACCCCAACAAGAACATCACGACGGGCGAGGGCGGCATGATCGTGACCGAGGACCCCGAGGTCTTCGAGCGCGCGTCGCTGCTGAAGTTCCACGGCATGGACCGCGAGGCGTGGAAGCGCTTCGCGAAGGAGGGAAGCCCCCGCTACGACGTCGCGGTGCCCGGCTTCAAGTACAACATGATGGACATCCAGGCGGCGCTCGGGCTTCACCAGCTCCGGCGCCTGGAGGGTTTCCTCGCCGAGCGCGCGCGCCTCGCCGCCCGCTACGACGCCGCGTTCGCCGGGACCGCGGGGCTGATCCTCCCCTCGCGCGTCCCGTACCCGGCGCGGCACGCATGGCACCTCTACACGCCGCTCGTCGACGTCGACCGGCTGACGATCTCGCGCGACCGGTTCATGGAGGAGTTGAAGCGGCGCAACGTCGGCACCGGCCTGCACTACACGGCGGCGCACGAGTTCTCCTACTACGCCGGCCGGTTCGGCTGGAAACCCGAGGACTTCCCGGAGGCGCACTTCGTGTCCGAGCGGATCGTGTCGCTGCCGCTCTTCCCGGGTCTCACCGACGCCGACCAGGACGACGCCGTCGCGGCGATCCTCGAGGTGCTCGAGGAGTTCGGGCGGTGAGGACGTCGGTCGTGGTCCCGGTCTACAACGAGGAGGGGAACCTCCCCGAGCTGCTGCGCCGCCTGTCGGCCGTGATGGACGCGACCGGCGAGCCGTACGAGCTCGTGTTCATCGACGACGGCAGCCGCGACGGCTCGCTCGCGATCCTCGAGCGGGCGGCCGCGGAGCGCCCCGATCGCGTGCGCGTGCTCGAGCTCGCCCGGAACTTCGGCCAGCACCAGGCGATCCTGGCGGCGTTCGAGAGCGTGACCGGCGACGCCGTCGTCACGCTCGACGCCGACCTGCAGAACCCGCCCGAGGAGATCCCGAAGCTCCTCGCGAAGATCCGCGAGGGCTACGACGTCGTCGGCGGCGTCCGGCAGAACCGGCAGGACGCGTTCGCGCGCCGGCTCGCCTCCGCCATCGTCAACCGCGTGACCGTGGCCATCACGCGGATGCGGATCACCGACTTCGGCTGCATGCTCCGCGCGTACTCGCGGGACGTCGTCGAGGAGATCAACCGCTGCGACGAGTCCTCGACCTTCATCCCCGCGCTCGCGCAGAGCTTCGCGCGTCGGCCGACCGAGATCCCGGTCGTCCATGCGCCGCGCCGCCACGGCGAGTCGGCGTACTCGCTGTACCGGCTCGTGCGCCTGAACTTCGACCTCATGACCGGTTTCTCGCTCGTGCCCCTGCAGGTCTTCGGCCTCTTCGGCATGGCCGTCGCCGCCGGCGGGATCGGCTTCGCCCTCTTCCTGTTCGTGCGCCGGCTGGTGCACGGCGCCGAGGCCGAGGGCGTCTTCACGCTCTTCGCGATCCTGTTCACGCTGGTCGGCATCGCCATGGCCGGTCTCGGACTGGTCGGCGAATACGTCGGACGGATCTATCAGCAGGTGCGCGGCCGGCCGCGCTTCCGCGTGCGCCGCGTATACGGCCTGGGCGCGGAGGGCTCCGGCTCGCGACTCGCGACTCACGGCTCACGGCGGGACGCATGACGCGCATCGCCGTCTTCGCCTACTCCGACACCGGGCACGCCTGCCTCGATCACCTGTTTTCGAAGGGAGAGAACGTCGTCCTCGTCGCGACCCATCGGGATGCGGGGGACGAAGCGGCGTGGTTTCCGAGCGTCGCCGCGCTCGCCCGCGCCCACGGCATCGAGCCGGTCTTCATGGAGAATCCGCTCGACCCGCAGGCGATCGCGCGCGTGGGCGCGGCGCGGCCCGACCTCCTGTTCTCCTTCTACTACCGGCGGATCCTGCCCGACGAGATGCTCGCGCTGCCGCGCCTCGGCGCGTGGAACATGCACGGCTCGCTGCTGCCGAAATTCCGCGGCCGCGCGCCGGTCAACTGGGCGGTCCTGAAGGGCGAGACGCGCACCGGCGCCACGCTCCACGCGATGACCGGCCGCGCGGACCGGGGGCCGATCCTCGACCAGGAGGCGGTGGCGATCGGTCCCGACGACGCCGCGATCGACGTGCAGCGACGCGTGACCGAGGCGGCCGTCCGTGTGCTCGGAAGGCGTCTCGAGGAGTTGAAGGCGGGCCGCGCGAGGCCCGTGCCGCAGGACGAGTCGAGGGCATCGCGCTTCGGCCGAAGGCGGCCGGAGGACGGCCGCATCGACTGGACGCGGCCGGCGAAGGAGGTGCACGACCTCGTCCGCGCGGTCACGCACCCGTACCCGGGCGCCTTCACGGACATCTTCGGCCCGCGGACGTTCGTCTGGAAGACGCGCGTGCCCGGACTGGCGGCCCACGACACGTTTCCGGGGCAGGTCCGCGCCGAGGACGGCCGCCTGTACGTCGCGTGCGGCGACGACCGGTACGTCGAGCTGCTGCGCCTGCAGGCCGAGGGCGCCGGCGAGGAGGACGCGGCGCGTTTTCTCGCGGAGAGGGGGCGCTGATGCGGGTCCTGATCCTCGGCGTCAACGGGTTCATCGGCAACGCGCTGACCGAGCGCATCCTGCAGACGACCGACTGGCACGTCTCCGGCCTCGACATCGGCTCGGACAAGATCGCGCCGTTTCTCGACAACCCGCGCTTCACGTATCTCGAGGGCGACATCGCGATCAACAAGGAGTGGATCGAGTACCAGGTCAAGAAGTGCGACGTGGTGCTGCCTCTCGTCGCGATCGCGACGCCGGCGGCGTACGTGAAGGAGCCCCTCGCGGTCTTCGAGCTCGACTTCGAGGAGAACCTGCGCATCGTCAAGCAGGCGGTGCGCTACAAGAAGCGCGTCGTCTTCCCGTCGACGTCCGAGGTCTACGGCATGTGCCCGGACGCCGAGTTCGACGAGGACACCTCGCCGCTGGTCTACGGGCCGATCGCGAAGCAGCGCTGGATCTACTCGTGCAGCAAGCAGCTCCTCGACCGCGTCATCTGGGCCTACGGCGAGCGCGGGCTCCACTTCACGCTCTTCCGCCCGTTCAACTGGTTCGGCCCGCATCTGGACGACATCGACTCGCCGAAGGAGGGCTCCAGCCGCGTGCTGACACAGTTCCTCCACAACATCCTGTACGGCGAGCGCATCAAGCTCGTCGACGGCGGCACGCAGCGGCGCTCGTTCACGTACATCTCCGACGGCATCGATGCACTGATGGCGATTCTGGAGAACCGCGACGGGTCCGCCGACGGCGGCATCTTCAACATCGGCAACCCCGCCAACGACCTCTCGATCCGGGAGCTCGCCGAGCGGATGATCGCGGGCGTCGGCGCCTATCCCGGCTTCGAGGACCACGCCCGCCGGGCGCGCATCGTCGAGGTCGCCTCCGGCGACTACTACGGCGCCGGGTACCAGGACATCCTGACGCGCGTGCCGTCGATCCGCCGTGCGCGCCGGCTCCTCGCCTGGGAGCCGAAGGTGTCGCTCGAGGAGGGCATCCGGCGGACGCTCGACTTCTACCTGAAGAGCCGACGGCCCGCCCCGTGACCGCGCGTCGGGTCGCCGCGGCGGGGGAACGCCGCGTCGAAGACGGGGCCGAGCAAAGTGAGGGCCCGGCTTCGAAGAAAAGGGTCGCCCTCAAGGTCGACTGCGACACGCTGGAGGGCACCCTCGAGGGCGTGCCGCGTCTCCTCGAGATCTTCGCGGCGCGCGGCATCCGCGCGACCTTCTACTTCACGCTGGGACCCGACCGCTCGGGCGTGGCGGTCCGGCGCGTCTTCACGCAGCGCGGCTTCCTCGCCAAGATGATCCGGTCGCGCGCGCCGTCGCTCTACGGCTGGAAGACGATGCTCTACGGCACGCTCCTGCCGGCGCCGATGATCGGCGCGCGCGCCGCCGAGGTCCTGCGCGCCGCCGCGCGGGCCGGTCACGACACGGGCGTCCACGGCTGGGACCACGTCGGCTGGCACGACCGGCTGAGGTCGATGCCGCGCGAGGAGATCGCGCGCGAATACGGCGCCGCGCATGCCGAGTACCTGCGGATCTTCGGCGTGCCGGCCCGCTCGAGCGCGGCGCCCGGCTGGGCCGCGGACGCGCGCTCGCTCGAGGTGGAGTCGGAGCGGTCCCTCCTTCACACGTCGGACACGCGGGGCGGGGCGCCCTTCTTCCCGAGGGGGGAGGAGCGCACGCTGCCGACGCTCGAGATCCCGACGACGCTGCCGACGCTCGACGAGACGCTCGCGTGGCCGTCGCTCCTCGGCGACGCGGCGCAGCGCGCGCATTACCGCGGCGCGGTGCGCGGCACGGAGGTGCACACCGTGCACACGGAGGTCGAGGGCCGCTCGAAGGCGGCCCTCTTCGAGGGGATCCTCGACGACTGGCGCGCCGACGGCGTCGGCTTCCCGACGCTCGCCGATCTCGCCCGGGAGGCGCTGGAGCACCGCGAGCGGATCCCCGCGCGGACGGTGGCCTGGACCCGGTTGCCGGGGCGCGCGGGCGAGGTGGCGACCGGCTGGCTCGAGGCCGCCGCGTAGATGGGTAGCGCGGAGCGCCTCGCCCTGTCGATCGGCTTCGTCGCGGCGCTCGCGCTTCGCGTCGCGTTCTTCTCGGGCTTTTCCGGCAACTACGACACGGCTTCGTACGAAGAGGTGGCGCGGACCGTGCGCGGGGGCGGCGATCCCTGGTCGACCGATCGCTACAACTATTCGCCGGTCTGGGCCGGGGTCCTCGTCGGTCTCCGACGCGTCGCCGACGCCGCCGGCGTCTCGCTCGCGACGGCCGTCGGGGCCCTTCTCTTCGCGAGCGACGTGGCGGCGGCGGCCGTTCTCTGGCGGCTCGGCGGCGGCGGGTCGGCCGGCGCGCGTGCCGCGCTCCTCTTCTTCGCGAACCCCGTCTCGATCCTCGTGTCGAGCCACCACCGCGCGTTCGACGGCCTGGCCCTCCTCCTCCTGCTCGCCGCGCTTCTCGCGTTTCGCCGCGAGCCGCTCGGCACCGGGAGCGTGACGGCGGCGCTCGCGGGGTCGCTGCTGGTGAAGCACGTGGCGGCGTTCCACCCGCTCCTGTTCGTGCGCACCCGCCGCGGGAGAACGCCGCGTCGGCAGCCGGGGCGAGAGAATCGAGGGCCGGTGGCCGAAGGAGAAGACCCCCGCCGGCGCGGGCTCCCGGCGGCCGCCGTCGCGGCGGTCTACGCCGTCTTCGCCGTCTCGTTCCTCCCGTTCCTCGGCGCGTGGCCCGCGATCCGCCGCAACGTCCTGCTCTACGGCGGCCTCGGCGGCCTCTACGGGACGGACGCGCTGCTCCTCGTCCCGGGCGTGCCGTTCTGGGTGCCCCGCGTCCTCTTCGTCGCGGCGGCGCTCGGGGCCGTCGTCGTTCTCCTGCGGCGGCGGATCGAGACCGCGCGCGCGAGCCTTCTTCTCTTCCTCGTCACGCTCGTGTTTCTGCCGGGCATCGGCCGCCAGTACTTCGTCTGGCCGATCGCCCTCGGCGCGCTCTTCCCGGGCGCGGGCTACGCCGTCTACACCGTCGTGGCGACGGCGGCGCTCGTCGCCATCTCGGGGCTCGCGCCGTCGCTCGCGCATCTTCCGGGCTGGTACGGCGTGTGGTGGGCGGCCCTTCTGTGGCTGCTGCTCGAGGCGCGGCGCGGCTCTCACTCCGACCGCGCGCGGGATTTCGCCTGACGCGCCGGACGATTCTCTTCGCGGCCGCGTTCCTCGCGGCGCTCGCGCTGAGGATCGCGCTGCTCCTGCGCGTGACGACGAACTACGACCTGGAGTCGTTCGCGACGGCGGTCGAGATCCTGCGCCGCGGCGGCCGCCTCTACCTCGACACCCTCCGCTACAACTACTCGCCCGTCTGGGCGCACGTCCTGCTCGGCCTGGACACGGCCGCCTGGCGCGCGAATCTCCCGTTCCCGCAGGTCCTCGGCGCGTTTCTCCTCGCGGTCGACGCGGCGACCGCGCTGCTCCTCCACCGTCTCGCCGGCGGCGGCCGGCGCGGGACCGCAGCCGCGCTCCTCTTCTTCGCGAACCCGGTCGCGATCTTCGTCTCGAGCTTCCACCTGCAGTTCGACGGGCTGGCCATCCTCTTCCTCCTGCTCGCGGTGTGGGCCGCGGGACGGCCCGCCGGCGGCCGAGGTGCGACCGTCGCGGCGCTCTCCGCCTCGCTCCTGGTCAAGCACGTCACCGCGTTCTACCCGCCGCTGTTCCTCCGGAAGCGGGAGCCCGGCGGGATCGGGCCGCTCGGGGTCCTCGTGCCCTACGCGGTGTTCGCCGCCTCCTTCCTGCCGTACGCGCGACAGTGGACGGGGATCCGCGACCACGTGCTCGGTTACCGCAGCCTCGCCGAGGACTACGGCACCGCGATGCTCGCCCGGATCCCGGGCGCTCCGGCGTGGCTGCCGGCCGCCGTCTTCGCCGCCGCGGTCGTGACCGCGCTCGTCCTCCTCCGCGGCGTCGCGCTCCCGCGGGCGTGCCTCCTGCTCTCGCTCGTGACGCTCCTCGCGCTCCCCGGGATCGCGGAGTACTACTTCGTGTGGCCGATCGCGCTCGGCGCGCTCGCCGGCGGCGCGGGGTTCGTCGTCTACACGCTCGCCGTGTCCGCTTTTTATCTCGGCTCGCCCGACGGGCTGAATCTCCCGCTGACGCACCTGCCCGGCTGGCACGGCGTCTGGTGGAGCCTGCTCCTGTGGCTCGCGCTCGAGGTGCGGCGCCTCGAGCGGGAGCGGGCCGCCGCTCCGGCATAATGAAAGACGTGAAGGCGCGCGCCGGGGTCCGTCCCGAGCTCTGGCTCGCGCTCGCGTCCGTCGGCGGGTCCTTTCTCGTCTACCTGCCGTTTCTCTCGAACATGGCGCCCGTCTACCGCTTCTGGGACGGGCCGAACTACCTGACGGTCGCCCGGACGCTCTACCGGATCGGACCGGACAACCCGCTCCTCGCCTACGTCTACGACGTGCGGTTCTTCGCGAGCTACCTGCCCGTGTATCCGCTGCTCGTCCGCGCCTTCGCCTTCGCCGGCTACGAGCGGGCGCTCCTGCTCGTTTCGGTGCTGGCTTCCACGGCCGCGGTGCTTCTCTTCTACCGGCTGGCCCGCGACGTGTGGCGGCTCGAGTCGCCCGGCTTCCTGTCGCTCGTGTTCCTCTTTCTGCCGCCGCGCTGGCTCCTCTATCGCTCGACCGGCGCGACCGAGTCCGTCTACATCGCGGCGACGATCGGGGCCGTGTACTTCTTCGAGACCTCGCGGGTGGGCCGCGCCTCGCTCGCGGGCGCCGCCGCGGCGCTGACGCGGATCTCGGGGCTCATGCTCGCGCCGGCCTTCGGCGTCGTCCTCCTCGCGCGGCGGCGCTGGCGGTCGATTCCGTGGCTCCTGCTGATCCCGGCGGGCCTGTTCGCCTATTTCCTTTTCTGCGCGGTGCGGTTCGGCGACTTCTTCGCGTACTTCACGCCGCACGGCGAGAAGCTCGCGCGATTCCTGCCCTTCGGCTTCCTGCCGGTCCTGTTCTCGAAGGGCCTGTACCACCAGGTCGAGTTCCACATTCTGCTCGCGCTGGTGTACGCGGTCGGCACGTTCCGGCTGCGCCCGTACCCGGTGCTCTTCTCCTACTGCCTCTTCGAGCTCGCGCTCCACCTCTGCCTGTCGACGGAGGACTGGAGCCGCTACTTCCTCTCGATGGCGCCGTTCGCGCTGATCGTCGGCTTCCGGGACGCGATCGACACGAAGGCGTTCCGCTGGATCTTCCCGTTCTACGCCGTGCTAGCGGTCTACTACGCCTGGGGCGTGATCCCGCTGAACGGCTGCCGGCCCGACATCTACCTGCGCCTCCTCGTGCACCTGGGCCTGCTCTCGCCGTCCTGAGCGCCCGCCGCGGGCCGCGACGGCGGCGCCCAGCGCGACGAGGAATGCGGCGCCCTGCAGGGCGACTCCGGCGCGGAATGGAGCGGGATCGTAGCGGAGCTCCACGCGATGGCGTCCGGCGGGCACCGCGACCGCGAGGTCGCGGGCGTTCGCGACGAGCACGGGCGCCGCGGCGCCGTCCACGCGCGCTCTCCACGCCGGAAAGAACGTGCGCGAGAACACGACGTGTCCATCGCCGTCCGCCTCGACGACGGCGGTGGTTCGGTCCGCCTCGATCGCGGCATCGGAGAGCGTCGCCGAGGACCCGCGTCCGGCGGGATCGAGCGCGTCCCGCCCCGGCAGCGCGACGTCGCGCCGCGGGTCGAATGCCGCGGAGCGCACGAGCTCGATCGTGGGCGAGAGGCCCGGGCGCCGCCAGGCGCGGGACGCCCAGCGCAGCTCCGGCACGGGATCGGCGGTCTCGGAGAGAACGAGCCGCTTGCCCGCGACCTCGACGCCGGTGACCGGGCGGAAGAGCGGATGCTCCTCGCCCTCGACCGCGAGCGCCCAGCGCGCGCCGAACGCGACGAGGAGCCGGTCCCGCTCGAGCGGCGGCGCCGCGCTGGCCGCCTCGCTCGCGATCCGGTTGAACCAGCCGTACGAGCCGTCGGGATCGGTCTCGAAGAGGTAGCGCACGCCGAAGGGCGCGCCGGTCGCGGGCACGAGCTGCTCGACGAGGACGCGCGCGAGGCGTCCCGTCCGCGGCAGGTCGCCGCCGGCCGCGCGGAGGGCGGCCGGCTCGAAGCGCGGCAGGTTCGCGGAGACGTAGAGGCGGCCGGGCGCCTCGAGGCGGCGCGCGAGCGCCGGAGCGCGGTCGAGGTCCCGGGCATCGGCGGTTACGAAGAGGGGCAGCCCCCACCAGAAGGACGCCGCGAGCGCGAGCGCGGCGAGGAGGACGGAGGGCTCGCGCCGCGGCCCGGTCCGGAGCACGAGGCCGGCGAGCACCGCCACGACGGCGCCCACGAGCGCGTCGCCGCGGACCAGCCCGCGGAAGACCGCGACGAACGCCGCCGGATCATCCGACACCTTCGCGGCGAGCGGCGCCGCCCAGCGTTCGAGCGCGCCGCCCGGGGCCGCCGCGATCCAGGCCGAGGCAAAGGCCGCGAGTCCGAGGACGAGCACCGCCGCCTCGCGCCGCCCGGGACGGCGCCGTGCGAGGGCTTCCGCGGCGAGGCCCGAGAGGAGCGCGGCGAGGATGGTCGTCAGCAGGTAGAACTTGATCGGATAGCGGAGCTTGCGGAGCGCGCCGACCGCGTAGAGGAGGCGGTAGAACGGCAGCGCGAAGCCGAACGCGAGGAGCAGCGCGACGAGCGCCGCGACCGCGAGCGCCACGGCGCGACGGTCCCAGAATCCGCGGCGCACCCCGGCCAGGGCGAGGACGAACAGCGGCACGACCCCGAGCGTCACGCACCAGAGGTAGACGAAGTCCTGCTGCGCGAAGGAGCGCAGCCAGTTCGCGCCTCCGCCGATGATGTCGGGGCTGCCGCCGAAGCGGGGGAGCAGCCACTCGATCGACCGGCTCGCGGTGAAGGCGGCGGCGCCGAAGGCCTTTTCCGAGTAGAGGTGCTGTCCCCGGTAGGTCAGCGGGAAGACCGCGGAGAGCGGCAGGAGCAGCGGCGCCGCGATGCCGAGTCCGACCGCGCCGGCCCCGGCGGCGCCGAGCGCGGAGGCGCCGAGAGCGCGCGCCCGCCGGCCGGGAGGACGGACGGCCGCGGCGGCGGCGAGCAGCCCCGCGCCGAGAACGAGCGTCATGAGCGTGATCGCCGGCTCGCCGGCGAGGAGCTGCAGTCCGAGAGCGAGACCCGTCGCCGCCGCCGCGCGCACCGTCTCCCGCGGCCGCCGCGCCGCCCCGAGGTCCGCGAACGCGGCCCCGCACCAGGGGAGCCACGCCGCCGCGGCGCTCGAGTTCATGAACGCCGACCCGTACGACAGCATCGACCCCGAGAAGCCGTAGGCGACGCCGGAGAAGAGCGCCGCATTCTCGCCGAGGCCGAGCCGGCGGGCGAGGACGCGCGCGCCGAGAAAGGCCCACAGCACGTGCGCGAGGTAGTGGAGGTTGAACGCGGCGTTCGCCGGCAGCACCTTCTCGAACCAGAACGACGGGTAGAGGAGCACCGCGTTCGGGTTGGCGAGGAGCGGCTCGCCCCCGGAGGCCGACGCATTGACGAACGGCACGCGGTCGGCCGCGAGCGCGCGCACCGCTTCGCGGCGCCAGGGCCAGTGCGTGATCTGCGCGTCGCGGAACACGAGACGGCGGGAGCCGACGATCTCGGGGAGCAGCGGGAGCGCGAGAGCGACGGCCACGGCGAAGCCGGCCAATCGCGCTCGCAGCCGCCGGGACATTGACCTAAGTCTACCGTCAGCAGCCTCTTGGTGCGATCATGGTCGGCACCCGACCGATGCTGGAGACCGATCTGCGACCACCGCGCTCCTCCGGCACGCCGCGCGTCGCGGAGGAGGCGGCAGAGAGACGGCGCCGCCGCGGGGCCCACTTCGACGCGCTCGCGCCCGAGCGCGACCGCTGGCGGGGACGGAGCGCGCACTACCACCGGGCGATCGCGGCGCTCTGTCGCCGCCACGTCCCGAAGGGCGCCCGCGTCCTCGAGCTCGGCTGCGGCACCGGCGACCTGCTCGCGGCGCTCGCGCCGGACCCGGAGGGCAGCCTGGGGATCGATCTCTCCGCGGCGATGGTGGCGCGCGCGAGAGAGCGCCACCCCGAGCTCCGCTTCGAGTCCGCCGACGCGGAATCGCTCGCCCTGCCGGGCCGGACCTTCGACGCGATCGTCGCAAGCGACCTCGTCGGCCACCTGGAGGACATCTACGCGACGCTGCGCGGGCTGCGCGCGCTGTGCCACGCGCGGACCCGGCTCGTCGTCACGTACCACAACTTCCTGTGGCAGGGCATGCTGTCCGCGGCCGAGGCGGTCGGCCTGAAGATGCCGCAGCCCGACCAGAACTGGCTCGGCATGCAGGACCTCGAGAACCTGCTCCGGCTCTCGGGCTGGGTCGTCGCGGCGCGCGGCCGCGAGCTCCTCGTGCCGGCGCGCATTCCCGTCGTGTCCGGCGTCTTGAACGCGGTCGCGCCGAGGACGCCGGTCCTGAAGCACTTCTGCCTCGTGCAGTACGCGATCGCGGCGGGGGAACGCCGCGTCGGCGACCCGGCCGAGGGAACCGGGGGCGGGGCGCCGAAAGAAGAAGCGCCCGGTCCTCAAGTCCTCCCGAGCGTCTCGGTCGTGATCCCGTGCCGCAACGAGGCGGGCAACGTGGAGGCGGCGGTCGAGCGGCTGCCCGAGATGGGGAGCGCAACCGAGATCCTCTTCGTGGACGGCCACTCGACGGACGGCACCGTCGAGAAGATCGAGCAGGTGATCGCGCGGTACCGCGGCCGCCGGGACATCCGCCTGATCCACCAGACGCCGCGCGGCGCCGACGGCGCCTCCGCCGAGGACCCGGACCGCATGCTGCGCCTGGGCAAGGGCGACGCCGTTCGCAAGGGCTTCGCGGCCGCGAAGGGCGACGTCGTGATGATCCTCGACGCGGACCTGACGGTCGCGCCGGAGGACCTGCCGCGCTTCGTCGACGTCCTCGCCGAGGGGCGGGCCCGGTTCGTCAACGGCTCGCGCCTCGTCTACCCGATGGAGCAGGAGTCGATGCGGTTTCTGAACCTCTGCGGCAACAAGGCGTTCTCGCTCGCGTTCACGTGGCTGCTCGGCCAGCCGATCAAGGACACGCTCTGCGGCACCAAGGCGCTCTTCCGCTCCGACTACGAGCGCCTCGCCGCCGGACGCGCCTACTTCGGCGACTTCGATCCGTTCGGCGACTTCGACCTGCTGTTCGGCGCCGCGCGTCTCCGGCTCCCGATCGTCGACATGCCGGTCCGCTACGCGCGCCGCACCGCCGGCGTCTCCAAGGTGCGGCTCGTCAGCCACGGGCTCCTCCTCGTGCGGATGTCCTGGATCGCCTTCCGAAAGTTCAAGTGGAACCGCTGGATCGGCCGCGACCCCGCGGCGGGAGCGGGCGCGTGAAGCGCGCGCTGCTGACCGGGATCACGGGGCAGGACGGCTCCTATCTCGCCGAGCTGCTGCTCGAGAAGGGCTACGAGGTCCACGGCGTGATCCGGCGCTCGTCCTCCTTCAACACCGGCCGCATCGACCACGTCTACCAGGACCCGCACGAGGCGGGACGCCGCCTGATCCTCCACTACGGCGATCTGAACGACGCCTCGTCGCTCAACCGCACGCTGCGCCTCGTCGACCCGCAGGAGATCTACAACCTCGGCGCGCAGAGCCACGTCAAGGTCTCGTTCGACACGCCCGAGTACACGGGCGACGTCACGGGCCTCGGCTCGGTGCGCCTGCTCGAGGCGATCCGCGAGCTCGACATCCGGCCGCGGATCTACCAGGCCTCCTCGTCCGAGATGTACGGCGGCACCTCCCGGGTCCCGCAGACGGAGGACACGCCGTTCGAGCCGCGCAGCCCGTACGCGGCGGCCAAGGTGTACGCCTACTGGATGACGGTCAACTACCGCGAGGCGTACGGCCTGTACGCGGTCAACGGCATCCTCTTCAACCACGAGTCGCCCCGGCGCGGCGAGACGTTCGTCTCCCGCAAGATCACGCGCGCGGCGGGACGGATCCGGCACGGCCTCCAGGACCGCCTCTACCTCGGCAACCTCGAGGCCCGGCGCGACTGGGGCTACGCGAAGGACTACGTCGAGGCGATGTGGCGGATGCTGCAGCAGGACGCGCCGCGCGACTACGTCGTCGCGACGGGAGAGAGCCACACCGTGCGCGAGTTCTGCGAGCGCGCCTTCCGCCGCGTCGGCTGGGAGCTCGCCTGGCGGGGCGCCGGCCGCGACGAGAAGGGCGTCGACGCGAAGACCGGCCGCGTCCTGATCGAGGTGGACCCCTCCTACCTGCGGCCGACGGAGGTCGCGCACCTCCGCGGCGACGCGTCGCGCGCGCGCGCGGCGCTCGGCTGGAAACCGGCCGTCGACTTCGCGGCGCTCGTCGACCTCATGGCCGACGCGGACCTCGCGCTTGCCGAGCGGGAGGCGCGCTTCGGCGTCCCCGCGGAGCGCCCTTGAGCTTCTGGGAGCGCCGCCGGGTCCGCGTGACCGGCGGCGGCGGTTTCTTCGGCCGGCGGCTCGTCCGCCGCCTCGAGAGCGAGCGGCCGGCGGCGGTCGTCGCGCCGCGGTCGAGCGACTACGACCTGCGCGACGCGGCGGCGATCGAGCGCTGCCTGAGGGACGCGCGGCCCGACGTCGTCGTCCACGCCGCGGCCGCGGTCGGCGGCATCGGCGCGAACCGGAGCCACCCGGGGAAGTTCTTCTACGACAACGCGGTCATGGGCATCCAGCTGATCGAGGCGGCGCGGCGCTTCGGGGTCGGCAAGTTCGTGTGCCTCGGCACCGTCTGCGCGTATCCGGGCGAGACGCCGGTGCCGTTTCGCGAGGCCGACCTCTGGAACGGCTACCCGGAGCCGACGAACGCGCCCTACGGCCTCGCGAAGAAGATGCTGCTCGTCCAGCTCCAGGGGTACCGCGCCGAGTACGGCTTCGCGGGGATCTACCTGATCCCGGTCAACCTCTACGGTCCCGGCGACAACTTCGATCCCGAGACGAGCCACGTCATTCCGGCGATGATCCGCCGCTTCACCGAGGCGGCGGAGCGAAGCCTCCCCGAGGTGGTGCTCTGGGGCGACGGCTCGCCGACGCGGGAGTTCCTGCACGTCGACGACGCGGCGGAGGCGGTCGTGCTCGCGGCGGAGCGCTACGACGCGCCCGAGCCGGTCAACGTCGGGACCGGTTCCGAGATCGCGATCCGCGACCTCGCGGCCAAGGTCGCGCGGCTGACTGGCTTCTCGGGAAGAATCGCCTGGGATCGGTCGAAGCCGAACGGGCAGATGCGCCGCCGCCTGGACACGACGCGCGCGAGAGAGACGTTCGGGTTCGCCGCCCGCATATCCCTCGACGAGGGCCTCGCGCAGACGGTCGCGTGGTGGCGCGCCGAGGGCCGGGCCGCCGTCCGATGAGCGACATGCCTTCCCCGGCGGGCGCGAACGCCGCGCGCGCGGTCCTCGCCGTCTTCGCCTTCCTCTGCATCTACTTCACCGGGGCCTTCCCGCCTTTTGCGAACGGGAACGAGCTCTCGCGGTTCGAGGCGGTCTATGCCATGGCCGAAAACCGGACCTTCGCGATCGACGCGGCGGTCGCGCGCCTCGGCGATCACGAGGACAAGTCCGTCTCGGACGGCCGCTTCTACTCCAACAAGGCGCCGGGCCTTTCCTTCGCGGCCTACCCGGTGTATCGGGCCTTGCGGCTCGTCCTCCCGCCGCCGGAGCGCGGCACCGGCAGCCCGGTCTTCATCCTGACGCGTGTTTTCACGGTCTCTCTCCTTTGCCTCGTCGCGCTGCGACGGTTCGCGGCACGCCTCTCCGAGCGCTCCCCGGCGACCGCGGTCGGCCTCGTTCTGCTCGCGGTGGCTCTCGGCACGCCCTTCCTCTTCTATGCGCGCACCTTCTTCAGCCACGCGTGGACCGCGGCGCTCCTCTTCCTCTCGTGGGACCGGCTGCGCCGAGCGGAGGAGCGCAACGGCTCCGGTCGTGGCGCCCAGACCTCGGCCATCGCGGGCTTCCTCGCGGGCTGGGCTGTCATCTCAGAGTACTCGGTGGCGCCGCTCGCACTCGCCCTCGGCGTGCGGGCGGTCGCGACGCGGTCCTGGCGGCGCCTGACGGGCTTCGCCCTCGGGACGGCGGTGCCTCTCGCGATGCTCGCTGCCTACGACGCGATCTGCTTCGGCTCTCCGTGGACGCTCTCCTCGGCGCGGGAGGCCCTGCCGGAGTACTCCGCGCTCGCCCGCACGGGCCTGTTTGGCTTCCAACTGCCGAGTCCGCGGATTGCCGTCGCGTACCTCCTCGATCCGGCCCGCGGCGTGCTTCTCTTCTCGCCCTTCCTGCTCTGGACCATCTTCGGCCTCGTCGCCTGGTGGCGCCGCGGCGACGTCCGCCGAGACTGGTGGATGGTCGCGGGCGGCCTCGCGTTTTTCTTCGTCTGCATGTGCGGATACCCGAACTGGCACGGTGGCTGGTGCCTGGGCAGCCGTTACCTGTTGCCGGGACTCTTCTTCTCGGGGCTGGCGCTATCCCGGGCGCTCGAGGGAGCGCTCTCGCGCGGTCTCTTCGTCGCCGCGGCTGCCTTCGCCGTCGCCGCGCATTTCCTGCTGACGGCGTCGATTCCCTACTTCCCGCCCGAAATGCGGTGGCCGGAGGCGTCGGGTTCGCTCTGGTTCCTGACGCGCGGCTGGGCGGCGCCGAATCTCGGCACGCTCCTCGAAGCGAACCCATGGGTGTCGCTCGCGGTTCCAGGGCTCCTGACGCTGTGGACGCTCCTCGTCGCGTGCCGCGAGGCGTCCCCGCTCCGCCCCGTCGCGCCGGTCGCGGTCCTCCTCGGCGTCGCGCCGTTCGCGGCGCTGCTCCTGCGACCGCCCGAGCCGCCGTACCTCGGAAGGCTCTGGCGCGCCGGAGTTTTCGGCGCATTCTCGGGCCGCGACGATGCGCGCGCGGAGCTCCGCAGCGTCGTCCTCGAGGCGGCGACACCCGAGGAGCGCCGGCTCGCCGTCCGAGCGTGGCGCTGGTTCGGACCCCCGCCTACGGCTCGATGACCTCGAACACCCGCCAGCGCGGCACCCAGACGCCGCCGCGCCGGATCGCGCTCTTCGAGTCGAACAGGAGCCGGAAGCGGGAGAGCGGCGGAATCGCGACCGTCTCCGACGTTAAACCGCGGCCGCCGAAGTCGTACAGCCGCGACTGCATCGTCGCGAGATAGGCCGGCGTCGGGACGAGCGACCCGTCGGCCGCGCGCGCGAGCAGGGGAGCGCGGCCGAGATAGCCCGCGTACTCGTTCATCCGCGGCACGAGATCGGTCGCGAGGATCCAGCGCGCCCGGTGACGCCCCGCGATCGCGACGGCCTCGTCCTCGCTCGTCGCGAGGAAGAAGCGGATCGAGTCGAGGAAGCCGTAGCCGAAGTTGTTGGCGACGACCGGCTGCTCCGCCTCGTAGAGGATCCAGTGGCCGAGCGACCACGGCGCGAGGACCGAGGACGCACCCGCGAGCGCGGCCGGGAACGGCGGCGGACCGAGAAGGCGCGGATCGTAGGCGTCCACGGCGCGCGGCAGCTCCGCGCGCATGCGGCCGAGCGTCGCGAAGAGGTCGGAGCCCGGCACGGTGACCTGCGAGAGCTCGCGCCTGAGCCCCGGCAGCATCGGAACGGCGCCGGCGATCGCGAGGACCGCGGCGAGGACCGGGCGGCCCGTGCGCGCGGTGACGAACCGCGAACCCTCGACGAGCGCCAGCCCGGCGAGCGGCGCCGCGTAGTAGACGTTCAGCCGCTGCGAGAGCGCGAGGAAGAGCGTGACCGCGCCCCAGACGGCGAGCGCCGCGAAGGAGCCGCTGCGCTCCCGCGCGGCCCGTATGCCCCAGGCGATCACGACGAGCGGCGCGAGGAAGAATCCGAGAGAGAGCTGCTCGAGAGCGAGACTCGGCCCTCCCGAGAGGAGGGGCTGCGCCTCGAAGATGCCGCGGAGCCAGTCCTTCGGATACGAGACGTATCCGGCCGCGCCCGCGACCTCGCTCGTGCGGCCCGCGACGTAGCCCACGCCGCGCGCGAGGCCCCCCGCGAGCGCGGCGGCGAACGGAAGCGTCGCCGCGGCGGCGGCGGCGGCGACGGCGGCACCGACCAGGGCATCGCTCCTGCCGAGGCGCCGGCAGAGGCCGAGCCCGAGGAGCTCGAGCGCCGCGACCCCGCCGGCGAGCGCGGCGAGGAAGAGCGGCTGAAAGAATCCGAAGGAGACGTACGTCAGCGGCGGCGAGATCCAGCCGAGCCACGCCGCCGTGGCGGCCGCCGTCGCGGCGGCGGGGAAGCCGAGTACCCAGGCCGCCGCGCGCAAAGTCGAACGGCCGGTCAGCGCCGTCTCGAGGACGAGCGCCAGCGCGAAGATCGCGCCCCAGTAGATCGCGCCCTGCCAGGTGAGGACCGCGAGGGCGAGGGCCGCGCCCGCCGCCGCCTCGCGCGCCGCCGACGGTTCCTCGCGGCTCCGCACGAAGAGCAGAAGGGCGAGGAGGCCCGTGAACAATTCGGCGGCGTGCTGGTCCGTGTGCGCGTACTGGGACCACAGGACGTGGCCGGGACAGAGGGCGAGGAAGAGCGCGACGGCCGCGCCGGCTCCCGGACCATATCGCCGGAAGGCGAGGGCGCCGGCGAGCGCGATGGAACCGGCGGCGAGAACGACCGGCACCCACGCCGCGCCGCGCTCGACCTGCCCGGCCGTGGCCGCCGCGCCGTGGGCGAGCCGCGCCGGCAGCGCCAGGGCGAGGTCGAAGAGCGGCGGCCAGATCGCGACGCCGCCGTCGGGGAAGTTCATCAGGGGATCGAACTGGATCGTCCGGGGAAATTGCGCGGCCGCGAAGCGCGCCCGCCGCATGTGGTACGCCGAGTCGGAGTCGAGCGGACGGACGCGATCGCCGGCGGCGGCGGCCGGGCGGGTATGCAGTCGCACCGCCGTTCCGAGGACGATCGCCGCGGCGACGCCGAGCACGAACACGACGCGCCGCGACATGGCCCTCCATTATGCGCGGTCCGCATCGGGCATTTCGGATTTCGAATTTCGGCATTGAGCCTTATCATCTGAAGAACGCGCCGTGAAACTGTCCGTCCTGATGCCCGTGTACAACGAGGCCGCCACGATCGACGCGATCCTCCAGCTCGTGTCGCGGGAGCGGACCGAGAAGGAGATCGTCGTCGTCGACGACGGCTCGACGGACGGCACGCGCGAGAAGCTGGCGGCGTGGGACGGGCGCGACGGCGTGCGGGTGATCCTCCACGGCCGGAACACGGGCAAGGGAGGAGCGGTCCGGACCGCGATCGAGGCGGCGCGCGGCGACATCCTGCTCATCCAGGACGCCGACCTCGAGTACGACCCCTCCGAGTATCCCCGGCTGCTCGCGCCCATCGAGGAAGGACGCGCCGACGTCGTCTTCGGCTCCCGGTTCGCCGGCGGCGGCGAGCACCGCGTCCAGAACTTCTGGCACCAGCAGGGCAATCGCCTGCTGACGCTGATCTCCAACGTGTTCACCGGCCTGAACGTCTCGGACATGGCGACGTGCTACAAGGCGTTCCACCGCCGCGTCGTGCCGGCGCTGTCGCTCGAATCGAAGGGGTTCGGCGTAGACGCCGAGATCACGGCGAAGATCGCGCGCGGCCGCTTCCGCGTGTTCGAGGTGCCGGTGTCCTACTTCGGCCGTTCGAAGGCGGACGGGAAGAAGATCCGGCTGAAGGACGGCTTCTCCGCGCTGGGGGCGCTCGTCCGGCACACCGTTCTCGCGGGCCGGCCGCGTTGAGGCGCTGGGCGGCCGTTGCCGCGGCGCTCGGGCTGACGGCCCTCTCCCTCTTCGCCGTGTGGGCCCACGCGCGCCGGGACGCGCTCTCGGCGGACGAGCCGGTCCACATCCTGGCCGGGTACCTCGAGGTCTCCGGCCGCACGGCCATCGTCAACATCGAGCATCCGCCCCTGATGAAGGCGCTCGCGGGCTTCGGCCTGACGCGGCTCGGGCTGCCTCCGCCGCCTTCCGAGATTCCCATGGGCGAGCGCTTCACGCCGTTCGGCCACGCGTTTCTGTTCGAGAACCGCGTCGGGCCCGACGCGATCGCCGTCGCGGCCCGGGCGCCGTTTCTCGCCGTCCTCGCCGCGCTCCTCCTCCTGGTGTTCTTCGCGGCCCGCTCCCGGTATGGCGGCGGGGCGGCGCTCTTCGCACTCGCACTCTGCGCGTTCGATCCCAACGTGGTGGCGCACGCCGGCGTCGTGCACACGGACCTCGGCGCCGCGCTCGCCTTTCTGGCGACGGTGCTCGCCTGGGACCCCGCCTGGCGCGCGCCCTCGACGGCGCGGATCACCGGCGCCGGCGTCGTGCTCGGACTTTCGCTGGCGACGAAGTTTTCCTGCGTCTACCTCGTTCCGATTCTGCTCCTGCAGGCGCTTCTCGGCAGCCGGAGAGCGGGGAGTCCCGGACGCGCGGCGCTGCGCGCCGTCGGGCTCTGGGCGGGTGCGGTCGGGGTGGCCGCGGTCGTGGTCCTCGGCGCGTACGCGGCGGTGACGTCGCGCATGGACCGCGCCGCGCAGCGCCAGGTGATCCACGAGATGGTCGCCGGCCGCGGCGCGCCCGGGCTCTCCGCCGCGATCGAGGGGCTCGTCGACGTTTCGCCGCCGCTCGCGCACTACCTCGGCGGCCTCGCCGCGGTGGCGCGTCAGAACGCCGTCGGCGGCGGCGTCAATTACCTGCTCGGCCGCACCTCGGTCGAGGGCTTTCCTCTCTACTTCGGGGTCGCCTACCTCGCGAAGAGCTCGATCGCGTTCCTGCTCCTGACGCTCCTGCTCCTCGCCGGGCTCTTCCTCGGGGGCCGCTCCGCCCGCGAGGACGGCGCCCTGTTCCTCCTGCCGGCCGGCGTTCTGTTCCTCGCCTCGATCGGCGCGAGCTACAACATCGGGATCCGGCACCTGCTGCCCGTCTACCCGCTCCTCGCGATGGCGGGTGCGGGTCTCTTCCGGCGGGTGTCGCGCGCGGCGGGCCCGCTGGCTCGCCCGGCGCGCCTCGCGCTCGCCGCGCTGCCGTTCGTCGCGGCGGGGGAGCTCGTGCGGATCCACCCGCACGAGCTCTCGTACTTCAACCCCTTCGTCGGCGGGCCGGAGCGGGGCCGGTACCTCCTCTCGGATTCGAACGTCGACTGGGGGCTCGATCTGATCCGCCTGGGCGACGCCCTGAAACGCCGCGGGATCGCCGATCCGACCGTCGTGTACTTCGGCGGCGACGACGTGGCGTACCGGATCGGCGTCCCCGACTTCGCCGCGGAGCCGGTCGTGCGCGGCCGCCTCGTCGCGATCTCCGCGTTTCATCTCGCGGTCGGCCCCGAGTACTACCGTTACCATGGAGCGATGCAGGTCGCCGCCGCTCTCGAGGCCCTCCGAAGGGACCTCGCGCTCCGGGGACGGCCCGTGGGCCGGATCGGCTGGTCGATCTATCTGTTCGAGCTCCCGGGCGGAGGTTCCGGCTCGTGAAGCTGTCGGTCGTGATCCCCGCGTACAACGAGACGAAGACGATCCGCGAGATCGTCCGGCGGGTGCTCGACGTGCCGATCGACAAGGAGATCCTGATCGTCGACGACGGCTCGACGGATGGGACGCGGGACATTCTCCGCGAGCTCGACGGCCGCGACGGCATCCGCGTGTTCCTCCAGCCGGTCAACCAGGGCAAGGGCGCGGCGGTTTCGGTCGGTTTCCGCCACGCCACTGGCGACGTCGTGGTCGTGCAGGACGCGGACCTCGAGTACGACCCGAACGAGTACATCAAGCTCCTCGCGCCGATCGCCGAGGGGCACGCGGACGTCGTGTACGGTTCGCGGTTCCTCGGTGGCGGCGCACGGCGCGTCCTCTATTTCTGGCACACGGTCGGCAACCGCATGCTCACGCTCGCGTCGAACATGTTCACGAACCTGAACCTGACGGACATGGAGACCTGCTACAAGATGTTCCGCCGCGAAGTCGTCCAGTCCATGACGATCGAGTCGCGGCGGTTCGGCATCGAGCCGGAGATCACCGCGAAGGTCGCCCGGCGCGGCTATCGCATCTTCGAGGTGCCGATCTCCTACTACGGACGCACCTACGAAGAGGGCAAGAAGATCGGCTGGAAGGACGCCTTCTCCGCCCTCTGGACGATCGTGCGCCACTCGCTGCGCGAGACCGAGGACCCGAAGAACGTCGGGCACGTCACGCTGGCCCGCATGGCGCGCCTCGAGCCGTACAACCGCTGGCTCGCCGACCGGTTCCGCCACGCCGTGGGCCCCCGCGTCCTCGAGATCGGCGCGGGATTCGGGAACATGACGCGCCAGCTCCTCGGCCGCGAGCTCGTCGTCGCGTCCGACCTCGATCCGGTCGCGCTCGAGTACCTGCGCGGGAGCTTCCGCGAAGAGCCCGGCGTGCGCGTCGCCTCGTACCGCTTCCCGCTCGGCGCGGCGGAGCGCGAGGAGATCCGCGGCCTCGCGATCGACACGGTCGTCTGCCTGAACGTGCTCGAGCACATCGAGGACGACGCGGCGACGCTCGCCGACTTCCGCGCGCTCCTGCCGCCGGGCGGCCGCGTCGTGCTGGTCGTGCCGGCGCTCGCGAAGCTCTACGGCTCCCTCGACGAGCACCTGCGCCACTTCCGGCGCTACGAGAAGGCCGAGCTCGAGGGCAAGCTCGCGGCGGCCGGCTTCACGATCGAGGACTGCCGGTTCCTCAACCGGCCCGGCATCCTCGGGTGGTACGTCAACGGGAAGATCCTGCGCCGCCGCGTGCTCCCGGCCGGCCAGCTCGCCGCGTTCCGCCTCGCGCTGCCGCTCCTGCGGCGCGAGGAGGCGAATCCGCCGTCCGTCGGCATGTCGCTCCTCGCGATCGGGCGCAGGGACGGCTGAGGGCCGCCGGCGGAGCGCGCTTGGACGGAAAGGCGTTCCGGCTCCTGTTCGCGCTGATCCTCGTCCTGCGGGTGGCGATCTGCGCGCAGCCGCTCGTCATGTACGACGCTTTCTCGTACGCGATCGTGGCCGACGCCGTGTCGTCGGGCCACGACGTCTACGCGGCGACGAACCGCTACAACTACAGTCCGGCCTGGTCCCGGGTCCTCGCCGCTCTCTGGCGCCTCGCGGGCGGCGAGATGATGCGTTTCGTCCTCCTCGTCGGGCTGCTGCTGAACGCGGCGGACGCGGCGGCGGCGGTCGTCGTCCTCCGGATCTCGCGGCGGCCGGGCCTCCTCGGCGCGTTCGAGGGCGATCCGCGCCGCCTGGCGCTCCTCTTCTTCTCCAACCCGATCTCCGTGTTCGTCACGTGCACGCTGCGCCAGTTCGACGGGCTCGCGATCCTGTTTCTCCTGACGGCGGTCCTCGCGGCGGGGAGACAGACGCGCCGGGGACGGTGGATGGCGTCCCTCTCGCTCGCCGCGTCCCTCCTCGTCAAGCACGTGACGGCGATCCACCCGCTCGTCTTCGCGCGGCGGCGCCGCGCGGGCCTGCCGGCTCTATTCGCGGCCCTGCCGTACGCCGTGTTCGCCCTCTCGTTTCTGCCGCATCTCGCTTCCCTTCCCGCCATCCGGAACAACGTGCTCCTGTACGGCACCGGGCTCACCGGAGCCCGCGGGCAGCGGCCCGGGGGTCTCCAGGCGTTCGTCGCCCCCGGCTCCGGCGGTCACCCGTCTCTGTGGTTCGCGGTCTTTCTCGTTTTCGTGGCGGCGGCGATCGCCCTCGGTCGGGGGCGGCCTCTTCCGCGGGCGTGCCTGCTGCTCTCGCTCGCCGCGCTCGCCGGAGCGCCCGGGTTCGCCGCGCAGTATCTCGTCTGGCCGATCGCGCTCGGCAGCCTCTATCCCGCGGCCGGTTACGGCGTCTTCACGACGCTCGGCGCGCTCTTCATGGTGACGGAGGCGCGGCTCGTGGAGACGCCGTTTGCCGTCCCGGCGGCCGCGGCCTGGCTCGGCGCCTTCGTCTGGCTGCTGCTCGAGGTTCGCTCCTCCCTCGAGGCGAGGCGCTCCGACGACGGAGTCGCCGAGGCGCTCCAGACGAGCAGCACCGCGTCCGTCTGACGGGCGAGCTCGCGCACGGTGCCGCGCGCGAACAGAATCCGCATGACCGCCGGCGTCTGATACGAGGGCGGGATCAGCAGGAAGAGCCGCCGGTTCTCCGGCAGCGCGTCCATCGTGCGCGCGAGCTCTCGCTCTTCGGCGGGGCCGGCTCCCGCCGGCACGAACCATCCGGGGTGCGTCCGGTCGCTCTCCGGAAGCGCCTGGACCCGGGCCGCGAGCCGTCCGCGCGCCGACTCGACGAGCGCCGGCAGGTAGAAACCGGGTCCGGCGAGCAGCGTGTCGCCCGGGTGGGCGAGACGCGCGACGCTCGTCGTCGCCGAGAAGGCCGTCGAGCGCGGATGCGGTCCAAACGCGACGGCGAGCGTCGCGGCGAGTCCGGCGGCCGACGCGAGCCCGGCCGCGACGGCGACGGATCGCCGGCCCCCGGCCGCGCGCGCGACGGCCCACATCCAGACCGGCAGCACCGCCATCTCGGCGCGGCCGGCGAACGCGACGGGGCGCCACAGCGAGACGGCGAGCGCGAGTCCGAGCGCGATCGCGACGAAGAGGAGCGCGTCGCGCGCGCCCTCGTCCGAGCGGGCGGCGCCGGCGAGCAGCACCGCGAGCGCGGCGCCGAGGAGCGCACCCGCGAGCGTGGCGCCGGGCAGGGCGACGCCGAAGGGCGCCGGGACCCTTCCGACGCCGCCGAGCGCCGAGACGAAGCCCCCGGCGGCCGCCGCGAGCGTCTCGCGCATCCAGGCCATGGCTTCTGCCGGCTGGCCGCGCAGGACGGGGACCCACGGAACGAAGGCGGCGAGCGACGCGGCGAGCGCTCCGGCGGCGGTCCACCTCCGGCGTCCGACTGCGAGAAGGAGCGCCGCGCCGACGGCGAAGAGAGCGAGATAGTGGAGCCACAGCTCGGCCGCCGCGATCGCGAAGAGCGACGCGAGGCGGGCGGGAGACGGCGGCTGGACGACGCCGAGCAGGAAGATCGCGAGCCCCGCCAGAGCGAGCAGGCCGTACGCGCGCGCCTCCGCGGCGTAGAGGTTGACGAGCGCGAAGCCGGCGCAGAGAGCGATCCACCAGCGGCGGGAGCGCCCCGGCGGCAGCGTCGGCGCAGCGAAGAAGAGAGCGAGCGCCGCCAGAAACGGAACGACCCGGAGGAGCGTCTCGTTTTCCCGGCTGGTGACGGCGCGCGCGAAGGGCCGTTCCAGGACGTAGAAGAGCGGCGGTCCCGAGTCCCGGCGCAGCGCCGCGGCGAGATCGGGAGCCGCCAGCCGCGCGGCCCACTCGGTGAACGCCTCGTCGTGCCAGAGAGGACGCGCGGAGAGGAAATGGATGCGCGCCGCGAGCGAGAGGGCGACCACGACGAGAAGCAGACCGACCCCGGCGGCCGAGCGGCTTTGTCCTCGGGGCTCGATGCTCTATCCTAACTCGGAGTGGATCCGCAGCCTCCGTCCTCGAGCTCGGTGCTGCGGCGATCGCTCCCCGCCCTCGCGTTCGCCCTCCTCGTGGTCGCGGTGTACGCCGACCCGCTCTTCACCGGACGCAGCTTCACGGGCCGGGACCTCCTGCCGTACGGCTTCCCGCTCGAGAAGGCGACGCACGACTCGTGGGCGCGCGGCCGTCTCCCCGTCTGGAACGAGGACGTCTCGGGCGGCCGCCCGATCCTGCCGAACCCGAACGCGGGCGCGCTCTATCCTCTCCGCCCGGCGCTCTCGCTCGCGCCGTTCCCGGTCGCGATGCGGCTCTTTCCGGTGCTGCACTGGGTCCTCGCGGCCTGGGGGATGCTCGCCCTGCTCCGCGCGCTCGGCGCTTCGGCCCCGGCGGGCTGGGTCGGCGCGGGAACGTACGCCTTCTCGGGGGTTCTCGTCTCGGAGGTCTTCTACCTGCCGCTGCAGGCGGGCGCCGCCCTGCAGCCCTGGGCCCTCTGGGCCCTGGCGGCCCCGAGCGCCGGCCTCGGGCGGCGCGCGCTCCGGGTGGGCGCCGTGTACGGCCTGATGCTGCTCGCCGGCGACGTCTTCTCGATCGCGGTCGCCGGGCTCGCCGCCGTCGTGTGGATCGCGACCGAGGTGCCCGCCGGCCGCCGGCGCGGCGCCGGCGCGGCGTACGGCGGCGGTCTCCTTCTCGGCGCGCTCGCCGCGGCGCCGCAGCTCGCGGCGACCGGCCTGCTCGTGCCCGAGACGCAGCGGGCGGTGTCGGGCATCTCCCTCGGCGAGTCGCTCGCCTACTCGCTGCCGCCGTGGCGACTCGTCGAGCTCGTCGTGCCGTATCCCTTCGGGGAGACGTGGGCCCTCGACGCGTCGCGCAACTGGGGCGCCGGCGCCCTTCGCTGCTTCTTCGCGACCCTCTTCTGCGGCGCCTTCGCGGTCGTCGCGTACGCGGTCGGCCGCGGCGGCCGGGGAAGCCGTTTCGCGGTCGCGAACTTCGCGGTCATCGCGGTGCTCGCGTCCGTCGGGACGTTCGCGCCCGCCGGGATTCGGGCGCTCGCCTCTCCGGTCCCGCTCCGTTACCCGGAGAAGCTCGTGGTCGGCGCGGTTCTCGCCGCGTCGCTGCAGGCCGGGCTCGGTTTCGATCGGGTCGCCGCGTCCCCGCGGCGCGGCGCTCGCCTCGCGGTGGCGGTCGCCTCCGCGCTCGCCCTGCTGGCCCTGGCGGCATGGCTCGCTCCCGCGGCGTCGCGCGTCTTCCCCGGCCTTCTCGGCGCGGACTCGCCCTCGCTTCGGCGTCAGGCAGAGCGGCAGGTTCCGCTGGCGTTCGCCGACGCGGGGCTCGGCTGGATCGGGGCCTCCGCCGCGCTCGGCCTGCTCGGATCGACGCTGCCGCGACGGCGCGAACTCGCCGCCGGTCTGCTGGCGGTCCTTCCGCTGCTCGCGACCCGCCGCATCGCGGTGACGGAGCGCGACGACGCGGTCCTGCCGCCGACGGCCTTCGCCCGGGCCGTGGCCCGGCGCGATCCGGAGAGCCGTTTCCGCGGCGTGGACGCCTCGCGCTACCGCCCTCCGTCCGCTCTCGAGCGCGCCGCTTCGGGCTGGGACGCCACGCCGTACTACCGCCGCTCCTGGTACTTTCACACCCCGTCGCTCTGGGGCCGGGGCACCGTCTTCAACTCCGACCTGGACGGCGGCGACTTTTCCCGCGTCGAGAGCCTGCGCCGCGTCTCCTCCCTCGCCGCCGCGGAGCCGTCGGGCGCGCCCCTCTTCGAGTCGGTGTCGCTGCGCTACGCGGTGCGTTATCGCGACCAGGATCCCCTGCCGGGCTTCGCGCGGTTCGGCGGCGACGCCCTCCAGGACTGGGATGAGAACGCGGCCGCCGAGCCCGACGTGCGGCTCGTCCCGCGATGGCGGGAGACCGCGAACGCTCTCGAGGCGCTGAGCGCCCTGCCTCGCCTGGAGAAGGGCGAGGTCGTGCTCGAGACGGGCCGATCCGCCGCCGGGACCGCTCCGGACGGACGAGTGCGGATCCTCGAGAGGAGCCCCGAGCGCCTGCTCCTCACGACGGATTCCGCCGCCCCGACCTGGCTCTTCGTGCTCCGGGCGTTCTGGAGTCATCGCGACGTGCGCGTGGACGGACGCCCCGTCCCGACGGTTCCGGCGCAGCTCGCGTTCACCGCGGTGCCCGTTCCCGCGGGGCAGCATCGCGTGGAGTGGCGCGAGCGCGCGCCGGGCTTCCCCGTCTCGTGGATGGGACCGGCTCTCTTCGCCGCGGCCGCCGCGGTGGTGCTCGGCCGCCGTCCCCCGGCGGCCCCATGACGCCGAAACGGCTTTCCGCCGCGCCGTTTCTCCTGTTCGCGGCACTCGTGGTCGCGGTCTACGCGGACCCGCTCCTGGCCCGCCGCGTGTTCACCGGGCGCGACCTGATCGCCTACAACATTCCGATGGAGAAGTCGGTCCACGAGGCCTGGGCCTCGGGCGAGCTGCCCGTCTGGACGCCGGAGATCTCGGGCGGCCGTCCGCTCGCGCCGAACCCGAACGTCGGCGGGTTCTACCCGGTGCGTCTCCTCTTTTCGCGCCTGCCCTTCCCGACCGCCCTGCGGCTCTATCCGGCGCTCCACTGGATCGCGGCCGGATGCGGGATGCTGCTCCTCCTCTCCTCGGTCGGCGTCTCGAGGACCGGGGCATGGCTCGGCGCCGTGACCTACGTCTTCAGCGGCGTCTCGGTCTCCGAGTGCTTCTATCCGCACATTCAGCCGGGCATGACGCTCCTTCCCTGGATCCTGTGGCAGGCGTGGCGCGCGCGCGGGGCGAGGGGCACGGCGGGGCTCGCGGTCTTGTTCGCTCTGGATCTGCTCGCGGCCGACGTCTTCACGATCGCCGTCGCGCTCGTGTGCGCCGCCCTCTGGGCCGTGCTCGAGGAGGACGAGAGCGCGGCGAAGCGCGCGCTCGGCCGGCTCGCGGCGGCCGTGGCGCTCGCCGCGCTCGCGGCCGCGCCGCAGATCCTGGCGACCGCGCTGTGGATCCCCGAGACCAACCGGGGCGTGCTCGGGATGCGGCTGTCGAACGCCCTGCTCTACTCGATCTCCGGGTGGCGGCTGCTCGAGTTCGTCGTCCCTTATCCGTTCGGTCCCATCTGGCGCCTCGACGCGTGGGAGCTCTGGGGCGGCCCCGTCCACCACTATCGCGGCATGGGCCTCTTCGGGACGCTGTATCTCGGCGCGCTGCCGGTCATCGCGGCCGCGTGTCTCTGGCGCGAGCGCCGTCCGGGCCTCCGCTTCGCGCGGGCCCTCCTCGTCGTCGCGCTCGCCGCCTCGGTCCTGCCCAACTTCATCCCGGCGTCGTGGGGGACGTGGCATTCGCCCCTGCCGCTGCGGAATCCCGAGAAGTTCGCGGTGGGTCTCGTTCTCGCCCTCTCGATCTTCGGCGCGTGGGGCTACGACGTCCTCTCGCGGCGCGCGCGGCCGCGCGGGGTCCTCGCCGTGGCGGTGGTGCTGACCGTCCTCGCGGCGGCGACCGCGCTCCGGCCCGAGGCGACGGGCCGGATCGCAGTCGCTCTGATCGGCGGCGACGCTCCCTTTCCCTCGCGGGCGGCGGCGTCGCTGCCGTTCGCCTTCGCGGCGGCCGGACTGCTCTGGGTCGCGACCCTGATCGCGCTCGAGCTCGTGCGGCCCGGCGGCGCCGCCGGCACGGCGATCGGCGTGGCGCTCCTGACGCTCGTGCCGATCGTGGCCGACCGTCCGATCGGGCAGACGGCGCCGGACTTCGCGACGCTCGGTCCGACCCCCTTCGCCCGCCGGATCTCGCGCGAGGATCCGGGAGGCGCCTACCGGACGCTCGGCGGCGAGATCTACCGGCCGATGGAGGCGCCGCGCGACACGCGGTATGGCGACGGATGGGAGGCCGCGCGTCAGGACTGGGTGCACGACACGCCGATCCTCTGGAAGCGGGGGATGGTCTTCAACTACGACTTCGACGAAGGCGATCTCGCGCGGGTCGAAAGCCTCCGGAAGCTGTCGGGGATGGCGGCCGTGTATCCCGATGCGTCGTCCTTCTTCGGGACCTTCGCGCTGCGCTGGTGCGTGCGCGCGCCGTCCCAGAAGCCTCTGCCGGGCTATCGCCCCTTCGGCGGCAACGCGGTCCAGGTCTGGGACCGGCACGAGCAGCCGTTTCCGGACATCCGTCTGGCGACGTCGTGGCTCGAGGAGCCGAGCGCCGTCGCGGCGGCGTCGAAGATGGGCCAGATTCCCCCCGGAGGCCTCGTGATCGAGTCGGGCCGCGCGGAACGCGGGCGCGCCGCGCCCGGTAGGGTGGAGGTCGTGCGCCGCACTCAGGCTCGTCTCGACGTCGTCGCCGACGCTCCCGAACCCACGTGGCTCTTCGTGCTGCGTGCCTACTGGGACTACCGGACCGTGCGCGTCGACGGGCAGGAAGTCGAGCCGGTGCCGGCGAACCTGGCCTTCACCGCCGTTCCGGTGCCGGCGGGACGGCACCGCATCGAGTGGGAGGAGCGTCTCCCGGGGTGGGAGGCTTCGCGATTCGGCCCCGTCCTCTTCGGAGTGGCGATCGCCGCGGCGTTTCTCGCGCCGCGGCGCCGGAGCGCGGCGTGAGGCGCGCCGGAGCGGCCGCCGCCCTCCTCCTGACCCTCGTCGGCTGCCGCCGGGCGGCGCCCGATGCGATGAAGTCGACCCAGGTCGCCGACCTGAAGCGCCCGGCGTCCGAGTGGCTCCGCGAGGAGCCGGTCCGGCTCCTCGTCGACTACGTCCGCATCGACACGACGGTCGGCAAGGGCGAGCAGGCGGGAGCCGCGTTTCTCCAGCGCTTCTTCGACTGCGCGGGAATCGAGAGCGAGATCGTCTGTCCCGCGCCCGGGCGCTGCAACCTTCTCGCGCGCATCCCGGGCCGGACCTCCGAGGGCTCGCTCCTGCTCCTCAATCACATCGACGTCGCGGACGCGTTCGGCGAGTACTGGAAGGACGCCAAGCCCTTCGAGGGCAAGATCCGGCTGGGCTATCTGTACGGCCGTGGCACCTACGACATGAAGTCCCTCGCGATCGCGCAGGCGCTCGCCATGCGCGAGGTGCGCCGCCTCGGGATCGTACCCGCGACCGACATTCTCTTTCTCGCGGAAGCGGACGAGGAGACCGATCAGAAGTGGGGCGCACGCTGGCTTCTCGCCCATCGCCCCGAGTGGTTCCGCGGCGTGCGATGGGTGATCAACGAGGGAGGCACGACGGAGCTCATTCTCCGCGAGGCGCGGTTCTGGGGCATCGAGACGGTGCAAGGAGGATACGCGTCGGCCGAGTTCGAGGCCGCCAATGCGCAGGCCCTCGAGGCCGTCGCCGCGAATGCGAAAATCTCCCCCTCGCCGCCGGTCGTTCCCCTCCCCGAGATCGTGGCGGGGTTCGAGATGCTCGCGAATCATCTGCCGAGTCCTTACACCGACCCGCTGCGGCATCTCGATCGCGTTCGGGCGGACCCGAAGGAGCTCGCGATCCTGCCGGACCGGTACGGGAGCTTCCTCGAGCCGCGCCTGCACTGGTCGGACCCCTACGTGCATCCGGAAAGCCCCGGCCGGACGCGCCGGTACGTCTCCGTCTCGGTGCCCCCCGGGATCGCACCGCGGCCCTTTCTCGATCCGATCGTCGCCGAGGCGCGGCGGCGGGGCCTGACCGTGCTCCGGACCTGGGACAGCGGCCCGACGAAGGCGAGCGCCTACCCCAGCGCGCTGACCGACCTGCTCGAGCGCGTCACGGAGGCGCACTTCCCGGGAGTCCCCTTCGGGCCCGTGCCCGGATTCGGCGGCTACACGACCTCGATCTATTTTCGAGACGCCGGGATGGAGGTCTACGGCTACTCGCCGTTTCCGATGAACATCACCGACGCCGCGCGGCGCCACTGGAACGACGAGCGGATCTACGTTCGGGACTACCTCGACGGCGTCGCTCTCTTCTCCGACGCGGTCCTCGAATACGCGACCGCGGGCGTTCGCTGACGCCCGGAACGCGTCCTTCTCGACTCGCGCCCCCGACACTTAATGTCGGTCGCCAGGTCGGAGGATCAACAATTCGTGTCGGCCGGATCTCGTCGAGAGCCGCCGCACCGGCCCTAACTCGCTGAAACTATGGGCTCGCCCGCAGCGGGCAATGTGGCCCTCCGTTTGCAACTCCGAGTCACACGCAATCGACTGGAAATTTGCGCATCGACTTAGATGGAGGCTTCTAAATGAAAAAGCGGGAGTCGGGCTTCACACTGATCGAGCTGCTGATCGTCATCGCGATCATCGGCATTCTGGCCGCGATCGCGATTCCGAATCTTCTGAACGCCGTGCAGCGCGGCAAGCAGAAGCGGACGATGAGCGACATGCGGGCGCTG
>DAHUXD010000028.1 GCA_027307335.1 Acidobacteriota bacterium | reverse complement strand
GGCGGCCCGGAGGGCGGTCCCGGCGACGGGCATCGAGCCGGCCGCGGCGCCGCCCGAGACGGCCGCCCCGGACTCGAGCGCGACCGTGTACGAACTGAACCCCGGATCGGGCCGGGAAGAGCCGCGGGTCGTCTGGATCGTGGATCGGGGGCTCGATATTTAGCCGGACCGGGTGCCGCTCCGCCGACCGGGCCGTTTCCGGACGGAACCGGGGACTTTCATTCGCGTGAAAAAGAAGACGCTTCTCCTCCTCGTCGCCACTCTGTTCGCCGCCGCCGTGCTCCGCGCCGCCGACGACGTCGCGGTGCGCGTGTACGTGCTGAAGTACAAGCGGGTGGAGGAGGCGCTGCTGCTCGTGCGGCCGGCGCTCTCGGAGGCCGCATCGGTCACGCTCGCGCAGAAGCTGAACGCGATGACGGTGACCGCGCGCCCCGAGAAGCTCGACCTGATCGGCAAGATCCTCGCGTCCTTCGACGTGCCGCCGCGGGGCTACGACTTCGCGGTCAAGCTCGTGCGCGCGCGGGCCGACGTGCCGTCCGGCTCGATCGCGACCGAGATCGGCGGCCTCGGCGCGAAGCTGAAGTCGCTCTTCCAGTTCAACGACTATGCGCTCATCGACTCCGTCGTCCTGCGGGGAGTCGAGGGCGGAAGCCTCCGCTACCAGCTCGGCCCCGACTACCACCTGAGCTTCGCGATCCATCCCGTCGCGGCCGATTCGCACGAGATTCTCCTGTCGGGCCTCACGCTCTCGCGCGTGTGGAACAAGCCGGGGGAGGCCACGTTCCTGAAGCCGCTCTACCGGACGTCCGTGCCCATCACCCTGAGCCAGACGCTCGTGCTCGGCGCTTCCCGCGAGGAGGCGTCGAAGAGCGCCCTGATCCTCGTCGTGCTCGCGGAGGAGGCGCCGCGCGCCGACGCCGACAAGGGGACGCCCGGCCCGAAGGCCGCGGAGAAGAAGAAGTGACGGAGTTCCGCGTCAAGGTCGGCTGGCCGGACGGCTCCGTCGCGGAGCAGTCGGTGATGGCGCTCGACGGGGGCGCCGCGCGCCTCGAGGTCGAGCGGCGCGGCGGCCACGTCTTCGAGGTCAAGCGCAAGGGCTTCTCGCTCGCCGCCTCGAGGGCGAAGCGCGGGCGCGTCAAGATGAACGAGTTCCTGATCTTCAACCAGGAGCTCATCGCGCTGCTGAAGGCGGGCCTTCCGGTCGTCCGGTCCTTCGAGATCCTGCTCGAGCGGCAGAAGAACCCGACGCTGCGCCGCGTGCTCACGGACGTGCGCGAGCGCGTCAACTCCGGCATGTCGATCTCCGAGGCCTTCGCCGAGGAGGGAGACCTCTTCCCGCGTCTCTACTGGACGTCGCTCAAGGCCGGCGAGAAGTCGGGCGAGATCGAGGCGGTCCTGCGCCGGTACCTCAAGTACCAGAAGACGGTCGTGGCGCTGACGCGCAAGGTCGTGTCGACGCTGGTCTACCCGGCGATCCTGATCCTTCTGTCGATCGGCCTCATCACGATCCTGATGACCTACGTGATCCCGCGGTTCACCGAGTTCTTCGCGGATTTCAACGCGGACCTGCCGCTCCTGACGGTCGTCGTCCTCGGGGTCGCGACCTTCCTCCGGACGCACATCCTCATCCTGGCCGCGTCGATCGGCGGCGGCGGATATCTCGCCTCGCGCTGGCTGAAGACCACCCGCGGCCGGGAGTGGTTCGACGGCGTGATCCTGAAGGTGCCGATCGTCGGAGGCATCTTCCGTCGGTTCGCGATCACGCAGTTCACGCGCAGCCTCGGGACGCTGCTCGGCGGCGGCACGCCGCTCGTGCCGGCGCTCGAGAACGCCTCGGACGCGGTCGGCAACCGGGCCGTGTCGCGGCGCGTGCACGAGGTCGTTCCGAGGGTGCGCGAGGGCCGCGAGCTCTGGAAGACCCTCGAGGAGACCGGCATCTTCACCGACCTCACGATCGAGATGATCAAGGTCGGCGAGTCGTCCGGCGCGCTCGAGGAGATGCTGTCCTCCGTCTCCGAGTTCTACGACGAGGAGATCGATCTGCTGCTGGCCCGCGTCATCTCCTTCGTCGAGCCCGTCATCCTGGTCATGATGGGAGGCGTCATCGTGACGATCCTCCTCTCCGTCTATCTCCCGATGTTCCGACTCATGTCGGCGATCAAGTCGTGAGGGATATGCGATTTTTCGTGGACTGTAGGGGCGGCCCTTGTGGCCGCCCGCGGGCGGGGACGAGCCCCGCCCCTACGACGGCGATGGCGTGAGGCGCGTATGGCCAAACAGGTGAGCAACGGCAAGTCGGTCGCGGACGCGGTCAAGTTCTCGTCGCGGGCCGAGGAGGAGGCGCAGGCGATGGCGCTCTCCGAGCGGCTCGCGCTGCCCTTCGTGGACCTCGCCTCCTTCCGCATCGACGCCGATCTCTTCCGGTCGATCCCCGTCGAGTGGATGCTGCGCTACGGCTTCGTGCCCGAGACGAAGACCCAGAAGGCGATGACGATCATCTGCGCCGACCCGACCGACGTCGTGCGCCTCGACGAGCTCGAGCTGCTGCTCGGCCTGCCGCTGCGCGTGAAGGTCGGCAGCCGCGCCGCGATCGCCGACATCCTCCAGAAGAGCGAGTCCTCGCAGCGGGTCCTCGACGAGGCGACCGAGGACTTCCGGATGCAGCTGGTCCAGGAGGACGAAGAGGGCGAGGAGACCCTCACGATCGACCGGATCGCGCAGGACAGCTCGCCGATCATCAAGCTCGTCGACTCCGTCGTGTTCAACGCGATCCAGCGCCGCGCCTCGGACATCCACATCGAGACGCAGGAGAACGTCGTCATCATCAAGTACCGCATCGACGGCGTGCTCTACCAGGCGATGGATCCCATCGACAAGCGGCACCACGGCACGATCATTTCCCGCATCAAGGTCATGTCCGAGCTGGACATCGCGGAGAAGCGCGTGCCCCAGGACGGCCGCTTCAAGCTCCGCGTGCGCGGGCGCACGATCGACTTCCGCGTCTCGATCATGCCGACGGTCCACGGCGAGGACTCGGTCATCCGCATCCTCGACAAGGAGTCGGCCAACGCCGAGTTCAAGAGCCTGAACCTCGAGGTCGTGGGCTTCGACGGCGAAACGAAGAAGAAGCTCCGCAAGTTCATCCGGGAGCCGTACGGGATGGTGCTCGTGACCGGGCCGACCGGCTCCGGCAAGACGACGACGCTCTACGCCTGCCTCTCGGAGATCCAGTCCGTCGAGGACAAGATCGTCACGATCGAGGACCCGGTCGAGTACCAGCTGCGCGGCATCACGCAGATCCCGGTCAACGAGAAGAAGGGGCTGACTTTCGCGCGCGGCCTCCGCTCGATCCTGCGCCACGACCCCGACAAGATCATGGTCGGCGAGATTCGCGACGAGGAGACCGCCCAGATCGCGGTCCAGTCGGCGCTGACCGGCCATCTCGTGTTCACGACGGTGCACGCGAACAACGTCGTCGACGTGCTCGGCCGGTTCCTCAACATGAAGGTCGAGCTCTACAACTTCGTCTCGGCCTTGAACTGCGTGCTCGCGCAGCGGCTCGTCCGGAAGATCTGCCCGCACTGCAAGGCGCCCGTGACGTTCACGCCCGAGCAGATGCGGGAGCTCGGCGTGGAACCGAAGCAGCTCGAGGGCAAGACGCTCTACGAGGGGAAGGGCTGCCTCGAGTGCGACGGCACCGGCTTCCACGGCCGGATGGCGATCGCCGAGCTGCTCGACCTCTCGGATCGGATCCGCGGCCTGATCCTCGAGCGGCGGCCCGCGTCCGAGATCAAGAAGGCGGCGAAGGAGGAGGGGATGATCTTCCTCCGCGACTCCGCGCTGTCGAAGGTGTTCGAGGGGACGACCACGCTGAAGGAAATCAACAAGGTGACGTTCGTCGACTGATGCCGAAACTCAAGATCCCGTTCCTGAAGCCCGTCGTGCCCCCGCACGTGTTCTGCCTCGTCGACGAGGGAGTCACGTACGCGCGCGTGCGCGACGAGGCGCCGGAAGGATTCGTCGAGGCGCGCCACTTCAAGTATCCGTCGGGCTCGCTCGGCGGTCCCTCCGGCGGAGTGCCGCTCGTCACGCGGGAGGCCGTCGCCGAGGCCGTCAAGGCGGCGCGCGCGCTCGCCGGCGGGCGGCTCGCGCGGGCGTCGGTCGTCTACCCGGACGCCTGGGCGCGGATCGTGCCCGTCGAGCTCGAGACGATGCCGACGGACGCCGCGGCGGGCGTCGAGATGGTGCTCTGGAAGCTGCGCAAGCTGCTGCCCACGCTGCCGGCGGACGTCGCGCTGGTCTACGCGCCGATGCCGGTCCTCGGCGACGAGAAGCGGGTGCTCGCCGCGGCGACGCCGCGCGCGGCGGTCGAGGCGATCGAGCACGCGTTCGAGGATCTCGGCGTGCGCGTCGGGTACCTCGCGCCGTCCTCGCTCGCGCTGTTCGAGGGGCTCGCCCCCGCGCTCTCCGCGGCCGCCGCGGGAGACTGGGCACTCCTCCACCGTTCCGGCGGCGGTCTCGCGTTCTTCATCGGCCGCGGCGCCGAACCCATCTTCTTCCGGCAGCGCCCGCCCGGCGACGCCGAGGATCACGAGCAGGAGGCCCGCCTCTCGCTGTCGTATTACGCGGAGCGCCTCAAGGGGCCGGGCCTTCGGGCGGTGTTCGTGCACGACGAGGGAGCGGAGGGACCGCTCGCGAGCGCCGCGGCCTTCCCGGTCGCGCCCGTCGCGGTGACGGGGCGGCTCCTCGGCGCGGACGCGGGCTTCGACGAGCGGGTGCGCGCGCGGCCCGAGCTCCTGGCGGGATACGCCGCGGCGCGGGGGCGCGCGTGAGAGCCAGCTGGAACTACGCGCGCCGGCCGTTCCAGGACGACCGGCCGGCGTATGCGGCGGCGGCGGTCCTCTTCTTCACCGGCGCCGTGCTGCTCGCGGTCAACGTGCGTCTCTACACGGCGTACCGCCGCGGCGTCTCCGACGTGACCGGGGAGATCGCCGCGCTCGAGACACGGCAGCGCACCGCGGAGGCGCGCGGCAACGAGGCGAAGGCCTCGCTCTCGTCGTACCGGCTGTCGGCGCTCGCGGAGGAGAGCCGCGAGCTCGCCCGCGTCGTGGCCGAGCGGCGCTTTTCGTGGACGGGCCTTCTCGCCCGCCTCGAGAGGACGCTGCCATGGGACGTCGGGATCCTCCGCCTGCAGCCGCTCTTCGGCAAGGATGGGGACGTCGCGCTCGACCTGCAGCTCGCCGGAAAGAGCCGCGAGGCGGTCGTGCCCACGCTCGCGGCCCTCGCGAGGGACCCGGCGTTCAGCTCGATCGAGCTGCGCACCGAGTCGCAGCCGGAGGGCACGACGGCCGAGCCTTTCCAGTTCCTGCTCTCGAGCCGGTACAACCCCGGCGCGGCCGCCGACGCGGGGCCCATCGCCGCGAAGACGAGCGGGAAGTCCGAAGAGCGAAAGAAGTCGGACCGGGGGACGGCCGCGCCCCGGGCGCCCGCCGGTCGGCCGCCGGCCTCGGCCGCGGCGCCGGCGCCCGCGATCACG
>DAHUXD010000036.1 GCA_027307335.1 Acidobacteriota bacterium | reverse complement strand
CCCGTTCGCCGCGGACGCGGACGCCGGGGTGCGCGCGGCGGCGCTCTACGCCCTCGCGCGCCGGCCCGACCCGGGCTCGGCGACCCTTCTCGCGGCGGGACTCTTCGACGCCGATCCGCAGAGCGCCGCGCTGTGCGCGCGGGCGCTCGGCCTCCTCGGTTCCGGGGAGGCGCTCGCGCCCCTCTCGAACGCGATCGAGAACGGTCGCACGCCCGTCCGCATCCAGGCGACGATGGCGATGGCGGCGATCCTCGAGAAGGGCGGCGCGGCGCCCGCCGGCCTCCGCGAGCGGGTGCTGGCGCTCTCGAGTGACGCGAATCCCAACGTCGCGGTCCCCGCGCTCGCACTCCTGCGCTGGTACGTCGAGGACCGGGACGCTTTCCGGCGCCTCTGGACCGCCGCGACGGCGGGGAGCGAGCGTCGGCAGCAGGTCGCCCTGCAGGCCCTGATGGGCGGACTCGGCGCGCGGTCCACGGACCTCGTGGAGCGCTCGCTCGCCTCGAGCGATCCGTTCCTGCGCGCGGCCGCGGCCGAGGCGCTGTCGGCCCTGCCCGCTGCCGATGCGCTCGCCCGCCGCGAGCAGCTGGCGTCGGATCCCGCGGTCGTCGTGCGGCTGAAGCTGCTCGAGGGGATCCGAACTCCCGCCGACGCCGCGGCGAGCCGTTCGGTCGTCGAGCGGCTGCGTCAGGATGCCGATCCGGGCGTGAAGGCGGCCGCCCTCGACGCGTTCGTCCTCGCGAGCGACCCGCCCGACTGGACGGCCGTGCGCGAGATGGTCGTGGCGTCGTACGGCGAAAAGGCGCCGGACGTGCCCATCGAGGCGATCGGCGCGGCCGAGAAGCACCCGGATTCGGCCGACGCGCGCGCCGTCGTCGAGGCGGCATACCGGCACCCGTCGGTCCTCGTCTCGCGCCTCGCGCGCCGGAGCCTCGTGAAGACGTTCGGCGCGCCCGCCGCCGACACCCCTTGGCGGACGTACGACACGGGCAAGACGGTCTCCGACTACGCGGTCCTGATCGCCGAGGCGCGGCGGCCATGGCTCCTGCGCGTCGAGACGGCGCGCGGCGCGTTCTCGATCCGCCTCGACGGACGGATCGCCCCGCTGACCGTGATGAACGCCCTCGCGCTTGCCGGCAAGGAATACTTCGACGGCGCGCCGGTCCACCGCGTCGTCCCGAACTTCGTCGTGCAGGACGGGGACCCGACCGGCACCGGCAACGGCGGCCCGGGCTACGAGATCCGCGACGAGCTCTCGTCGGCGCCCTACGAGTCGGGGACCGTCGGCATGGCGCTCGCGGGTCCGGACACGGGCGGCAGCCAGTGGTTCGTCACGCAGGCGCCCGAGCCCCACCTCGACGGCGGTTACACCGTGTTCGGCACGGTGGTCTCGGGCATGGACGTCGTGCTGCGGATCGAGCAGGGGGACCGGATCGCCCGGGTCGCGGCCTCGGTCGAGAAGCCGGACGGGAGCCGGAAGTAGCGTGTACGCCGCCGGCCGCGCCGTCCAGTTCCTGGGACTCGTGATCTCGGGCTCGGCCTTCTTCGTGGGGGTCTTCGACCAGAACTCCCGGCGCGAGCTTCTGATCCTCGGGATCGGAGCCGCCATATTCTTCGCCGGATGGATGCTGCAGCGGACCCGCCGGTGACGGCGGCGGCGGGGGTGGTGCTCGCGACCCGCGAGCTCCCCGAGCCGTTCGAGACCCTGAAGACGGACTTCGACGTCCGCGTGCTCGGCTTTGCGCCGAGCGAGAAGGAGCTCGCCGCGCTCGTGCCCGGCGTCGACGCGCTGATCTGCCTCGTCGACGACCCGGTCACGGCCGACGTCATCCACGCGGCCGACCGGCTGAAGATCGTGGCGAGCTACGCCGTGGGCGTCAACCAGATCGACCGCACGGCGGCGGCCGCCCGCAACATCTGGGTCACGCACACGCCGAACGTCCTGACCGACGCGACCGCGGACCTGACGGTCGGACTCCTGCTGGCGCTTTCGCGGCGGATCGTCGAGGGCGACCGGATGGTCCGCACCGGCAAGTTCGCGGGCTGGGCGCCGGACCTCCTGCTCGGAAGGGACCTGAAGGGCAAGGTGTTCGGCATCGTCGGCCCGGGGCGCATCGGCCGCGCCGTGGCGCGGCGCGCGAAGGCGTTCGGCATGAGCGTGATCGCGACCGGGCGCAGCCCCCGGATCGAGGGCGATCCCGACGACCCGCCCCGCGTCTCCTTCGACGAGCTGCTGCGCCGCTCGGACGTCGTGTCGCTCCACGTGCCGCTGACGTACGAGACGTGGCGCCTCTTCAAGAGCGAGACGTTCGCGAAAATGAAGCCGGGGAGCTTCCTGATCAACACGTCCCGCGGACCCGTGATCGACGAGGTCGCGCTCGTGCAGGCGCTCGAGACGGGCCCGATCGCCGGCGCGGCGCTCGACGTCTACGAGAACGAGCCCGCGATCACACCGGCGCTGCTCGACGACGACCGCGTCGTGCTGACGCCGCACGCCGGCAGCGCCACCGTCGAGACCCGGCGCGAGATGGCGCGCATGGTCGTCGAGGACGTGCGGCGGGTCCTGACGGGGGAGAAGCCGCTGCGGCCCGCGCCGCCCGAGAAGCCGGCGCGATGAAGAGGAGCTCCTTCACGCCGCTCGACGCGGCATCGGCGGGCATGCTGCGGAAGATCGCGCGCGGCGACGGCGCGCTCGCGTGGCTGCAGGCCCGCTGGAGCCGCATCGTGGGGGAGCCGCTCGCGCGGAAGATCGAGCCGACGGCCCTGGTCGGGCGACGGCTCACCGTCTCGCTGCTCGACCCGTCGTGGAAGAAGCCGGTCGAGGCGACGCTCCCGGAGCTCGAGCGCAAGCTCGCCCTGGAAATGCCCGAGATCCGGCCGACGATCAGCCTGCGCTAGTTCGGGGGCTCGACCCGCCGCGCCGTCTTCTCGTGCTCCGTCTCGAACCCGGCCCCCGAGACGGGTCTAGGCGTAGAGGCCTCTCACCATGGTGTCGTGGGCGACGCGCGAGATGCCGAGCATGTACGCCGCGATCCGGAAGCTGACGCCGTACTTTTCCGCCATCTGGGCGACGTCCCGGAACGACTGGACCATGATGTCCTCGAGCCGCTCGTTGACCTCGCTCTCGCGCCAGAAGAAACCGGCGCGGTCCTGGACCCACTCGAAATAGGAGACGGTCACGCCGCCCGCGTTCGCCAGGATGTCCGGCACGACGAGGACGTTCTTGCCGTTCAAGACCTCGTCGGCGCGCTGGGTCGTCGGGCCGTTCGCGCCTTCGACGATGATCTTCGCCTTGATGTTGCCGGCGTTCTTCTGTCGGATCTGGTTCTCGTTGGCCGCCGGGATCAGGATGTCGCAGTCGAGCTCGAGGAGCGCCTCGTTCGACACGGGCTGGGTGCCCGGGAATCCCTTGAGCGACTTCCCCTTCTCGTAGTGGGCGATGAGCGCGGGGATGTCGATGCCGTTCGCGTTCTGGATGCCTCCGTGGATGTCCGAGACGGCGACGATCTTCGCGCCCTGCTCGTGGCACATGCGCGCCGCGATCGAGCCGACGTTGCCGAAGCCCTGCACGACGATGCGGCTGCCCTTGAGGGTCAGCCCCCGCAGCGGCGCGGCCTCGCGGGCGATGAGCATCAGCCCGCGGCCGGTCGCCTCGACGCGCCCGCGCGAGCCGCCGAGCGACAGCGGCTTGCCCGTGACGACCGACGTCACGGTGTGCCGCGCGTGCATCGAGTAGGTGTCCATGACCCAGGCCATCGTCTGGGGGTTGGTGCCCATGTCGGGCGCCGGCACGTCCTTCTCCGGGCCGAACTGGTCCATCAGCTCGGCCGTGTACCGCCGGGTGATCCGCTCGAGCTCCGCCCGCGAGAGCGATTGCGGGTCGCAGATGACCCCGCCCTTGGCGCCGCCGAAGGGGATGTTGACGACCGCGCACTTCCAGGTCATCCACGCCGCGAGCGCGCGGACCTCGTCCAGGGAGACGTTCTTGTCGAACCGGATGCCGCCCTTGCCGGGGCCGCGGGCGATGTTGTGGAGGACCCGGTAGCCGATGAAGACCTCGATGCGGCCGTCGTCCATGGCGACCGGGATCGAGACCTTCGTCTCCCGGACGGGCTCGCGGAGCACCTTGTAGAGGCCCGGGTCGAGGCCGAGCTTCTGGGCGGCGAGGTCGAACCGGGACATCATCTCCTCGAAGGGGCTCGCCGAGTCGGTCCCCTGGGGATGCGATCCGATGGTGGGGAATTGGGGTTCCGCGATCGTGCTCACGCGCCTGCTCCCATCCGGGCGCCCCGGGCGCCCGAGTCTCGTTCGTCCTCTAAAATGCGGAGGAATTCTAGCACCCGCCCCCGGCCGGTTCGGGCCTCGGGCGCGGCGGAAAGCGGACCTTGGAGCCCATCGACGGCGAGCGGGATGACATCGACATCGTGCGCCGGATCCTCGGCGGCGAGGAGGACCTCTTCGAGGTGCTCGTCCGCCGCTACCAGGCTCGCGTGGTGTCCCACGTCGCTCGCATGGTCGGGAGCCGCGACGACGCGCTCGACCTCTGCCAGGAGATCTTCCTGAAGGTGTTCCAGGCCCTGGACCGTTTCAACCCGGCGTTCAAGTTCTCGACGTGGCTCTTCCGCATCGCGGGCAACGCCGCGATCGACCACCTCCGCAAGCGCCGCCCGAAGACGGTGCCCCTCGAGGCGCCCGATCCCGAGGGGGGCGCGCCGTATTCTCCGGAGCAGAAGGCGGACGGGCTCGACCCCTACGGCGAGCTCAGAAACGTCGAACGAGGCAAGGCGATCCAACGCGCCATCCAGGACCTGCCGCCGGACTTCCGGGAGCTGATCGCGCTCCGGCATTTCGCGGGCCTCTCCTACGAGGAGATTGCAGGCGTCAAGAACATGCCGCTCGGCACGGTCAAGAACAAACTCTTTCGGGCCAGAGCCGTATTGAAGGAAAGGTTGTCGGGAGAAGTGACGTGACCGAGTGCCGCCGCCCGCTGGATCCGATCGACGCCGATGCCCTCGCGGCCGGCGCCGAGCCGGTCTATGCCGCCGATGCGGCCGTCCACGCGGCCGGGTGCGCCGCCTGCGGGGCGCGCATCCGGGCGGCCCGAGGCCTTCTGGAGGCCCTGGACGGCCTCCCGGGGCCGGTCGAGGGGCTCTCCGGGCTCGCCGACCGCGTCACCCGCCTCCGCGCCTTCTCGTCCCGGGAGCGCCGGACTTACGCCCTCTGGAACGCCCCGGTGCTGCTGACGGCCGGGCTCGCCGGCGCGGGGACGGCGCTCCTGACGCTGCCGACCCTGTCGGCCGGGGAACAGGTCTCCGTGGGGGTCGCCGCCTCGGCGCCCCTCGTCGCTCTCGTCCGGTCGGCCGCGCGCTGGGCGCTCGATTTCCTCACGCTCGCCCCGCGCGGCCTCGAGGCCCTGTCGCAGGGGATGCGCGAGGAGGGGACCCTGGGACTCGTCGCGCTCGCGCTGCTCGTCCCCGTCGGGCTCGCGCTCTCGCGCGTGCTCCTCCGCGCGCCCGGCCGCCGATGATCCGCCGGCGCGGCGCCCTTCCGGCGCTGCTCGCGCTCCTCCTCGCGCTCGCCGCCTCCTCGTCCGCTCTCGCGGCGCCCGGCTCGATCACCTCGGTGCGCCGCGACGTCGCCGTCACGGAGCCGATCCCCGGCCGGGTCGTCGCGGTCCTCTCGGACGTGCGCGTCGCCGCGCGGGTGTCCGGCGACGTCGTCGTCTGGGGCGGCAACGTGTCGTTCGCTCCGGGAGGCTCCGTCGGCGGCGACCTGCTCGTCTTCGGCGGCCGCATCCAGCCGGTCGGGGGAGGCCGGCCGCCGGTCGACGGACGCGTCGCGACACCGGGATCGCTCCTCCAGATCTATCTCGCCGAGATGCGGCGCGCGCCGTGGGAGGGCTCGGCCGAGCGGCCCTCGGTGCTCTCGGGACTGCACCTGATCGCGCTCGCCGCCTGGCTCGCCGTCGCGCTCGTCCTCCTCTACTTCTTCGCCTCGCCGCTCTCGCGCGCGGCGATGTCGGCGGAGAGCGACATGTCGGGGACGCTCGCGGCCGGCGCGCTCGGCGTGCTCACGCTCTTCCTCGCCGCCGGCGCGGCGCTCTCGCTCCTGCCGGCGCGCGTCGCGATTCCGATCGCGCTCGTCTCGGCCGCGCTCGCCGTCCTCGCGAAGATCTTCGGGATGGCCGCGCTCTTCCTCCTGCTCGGCCAGCGGCTCGTCAAGAGCGTCTCTCCCGCGCGCCGGCCCGCGGCGCTCGCGGCGGGCTTCGTCGCGCTCGGCGGCGTCTCGCTCGTGCCGCTCGTCGGCGCGCTCGTCTGGAGCATCGCGTCGATCGTCGCGGTCGGCGTGGCGCTGCTGTCCCGCTTCGGGACGCCCCGCTACCGCATCGCGGTCTGAATTTCAGGGCCGCGAAAGCGGTGTCGCCTCGGCGTGAGCCGGGTCACTCTCTCGTGTCGGCCCATCGAGCGCCGCTCGGATAGACTCCGAGGCATGGAGATCCGGTCCGTCGGCGTCATCGGCGCCGGCCAGATGGGCGGCGGCATCGCGCACGTCGCCGCCGCCGCGGGGCTTCCGGTCACGCTCGTCGACGTCGAGGACCGGTTCCTCGAGAAGGGCCGCGCGTCGATCGAGAAGAACCTCGACCGCGAGGTCGCCAAGGGCAAGCGCACGGCCGAGGACAAGGCGGGAGCCCTCGCGCGCCTCTCCACGACGACCCGCCTGGACGCGCTCTCCGGGTGCGACATCCTCGTCGAGGCGATCGTCGAGAACGAGACGATCAAGAGAGACCTCTTCGGCCGGCTGGACGCGATCGCGAGGCCTGGGGCGATCCTGGCGTCGAACACGTCGTCGATCTCGATCACGCGTCTCGCCGCCTCGACCCGGCGGCCCGAGTCGTTCATCGGCATGCACTTCATGAATCCGGTTCCGGTCATGCAGCTCGTCGAGGTGATCCGGGGCATCGCGACGTCCGACGCGACCGCCGGGGCCGTCGACGCTCTGGCGCGGCGCATGGGGAAGACTCCGATTCTCTGCAACGACTACCCGGGCTTCGTCTCGAACCGCGTCCTGATGCCGATGCTGAACGAGGCGATCGAGACGCTGCGCGAGGGCGTGGCGACGCGCGAGGCGATCGACGGGATCATGAAGCTCGGCATGAATCACCCGATGGGACCGCTCCAGCTCGCGGACTTCATCGGCCTCGACACGTGCCTCTCGATCCTCCGCGTGCTGCACGAGGGCTTCGGCGACCCGAAGTACCGCCCGAGTCCGCTCCTCGTCCGCATGGTCGACGCCGGGTGGCTCGGAAAGAAGTCCGGCAAGGGCTTCTACGAGTACCCCGCCTGATCCCCTGACATGTACTGCCAGGTCTGCGGGCTCAAGAACTCCGACGAAGACGAGTACTGCCTCCGCTGCAACTCGAAGCTCCTCGTCCTGTCGGGCGTCGGGGTCGTCGAGGAGAGCGGGGAGCCGCAGGAGGAGATCCCCTTCGACGAGCACCTCCTCGAGCGCATCTCGACGCTCGAGGACGTCGTCAAGCGCACCGCCGAGGCGGTCAAGTCCCTCTTCGAGTCGATGGGAAACCTCGAGAAGAACCTCTTCGTCGCCCACACGGGAATCCTCGCCCTCCAGGAGACGCTCGAGCGCCGCGGCGCCGTGCGGTCCGAGGAGGTCGTCGATCTCTGGGAATCGAAGATGGACGAGCGCATGCAGGCGGTCGAGAAGAAGGACCGCTTCCTCGAGCGCCGCGATCGGATCATCGCGCGATCCTCGGCGCCCGACCGGGACGGGTTTCTCCGCAAGCTGCGCGAGGCGGAGTTCGCCATCCTGGCGCTCGACGCGGCCCGCGGCATCCGCGTGCTCGAGGATCTCTTCCGCGCCGACCGCGAGAACGTCGAGCTCGGCTTCTACCTCGCGGAGACCTTCTTCTCGGGGGGCGACCTCGAGAAGGCGCTCGCCTACTTCCGAAAGATCCTCGCCGCGGACCCGAACCACTTCGAGGCGCTCGTGTACAGCGGCATCGCCTCGTCCGAGTCGGGCGACGTCGCCGGAGCCGAGCAGGCGCTGACGCGAGCCATCGAGCGCAAGCCGGACGCCTTCCTGCCGCACTTCGCGCTCGGGACCCTGTACGCGCACCAGTCCCGCTGGGCCGAGGCGGAGGGAGCGCTCGCGCGCGCGCTCGAGTGCGCGCCGGTGCCGTCGGCGCACATCCTTCTGGGGAACGTCTTCCGCGAGAAGGGTGAGCTCTCGCGCGCCATCCACGAATTCGAGGAGGCGATCCGGCTCGCGCCCGAGTCGGAGGAGGCCGTCTTCCAGCTCGGCCTCTGCTTCCTCGACAAGAACTGGCACAAGCGGGCGCTCGAGTGCTTCCAGCAGGCCCTCGAGAAGAACCCCCGCCGGCTCGAGTACCAGGAGGCCGTGCGCCTGCTCGAGCGGCGGAGCGGACAGGGGCTGCCGCGCGTGGACGGACCCGGAGCGGCGGCCTTTCGCGACGCGGAGGAGAGCGCCGCCCGCGGCGCCCTCGCGCGCGCGCAGGAGCTGTATCGCAAGGCGATGCGCGCCGAGCCGCGCAACCCGACGATCCGCGTTTCGTACGCGCTCCTCTCGGCATCGATGGGACGCTGGAAGGAGGCGATTGCGGCCTGCCGCGAAGTCCTCGCCGCCGACCCGGAGGACGTCGTCGCCGCGGCGGCGTGCTCGACGCTGGCGGAGGCGCTGCGGGCCGAGGGCCAGACGCGCGAGGCGGCCGAGTTCCTGCGCGAATTCCTCGAGAAGCACCCGTCGAAGACGGCGCAGGCCGTCGGGTACTACGAGCTCGCGACGAGCCTCGCCGAGTCCGGCGAGGACCTCGACCTCGCGCTCGACTACGCGGGACGGGCGCTCGCCGCCGCGCCGGAGGAGCTGAAGCCCTACCCGCTCGCGGCGCTCGGATGGGTGCACTACAAGCGGCAGGAGTACGACCGCGCGATCGAGTGCCTGCGCCGCTCGAGCGAGCGCGCCGCCGCCCCGACGACGCTGCACCACCTCGGCATGGCCTATCTCGCGGCGGGCCGGGCGGAGGACGCGAAGGCGTCGTTCGCGAAGGCCAAGACCGCGGCGCGCGGCGCCGGCATCGAGGACCGGATGATGCAGCAGGTGCGGTCGAACCTGCGGCTGGTGGAGAAGGTCGGGCCGAGACGCCGGGAGCCCGCGGCCGCGAAGCCGCGCTCGTAGTCGTTCCCGCGGTCGCCTCCTGTCTCCGGTAATGCGTTCTCCCCACAGCGGTTTTTGACGCTCCTGCTATTCTTCGCCCCCATGCGCTGGTCCCGTTACTTCCTGCAGACCGTCCGCGAGGCGCCGGGCGACGCGGAGGCGGTCTCCCACATCCTGCTGACGCGGGCCGGGATGATCCGCCGTCTCGCCGCGGGCATCTACTCGCTCACGCCGCTCGGCCTCCGCTCGCACCGCAAGTGCGAGCGGATCGTGCGGGAGGAGATGGACCGGTCGGGCGCGCTCGAGGTGGAGCTGCCGATCCTGCAGCCGCGGGAGCTCTGGGAGGAGAGCGGCCGCTGGGAGCGCTACGAGAGGGAGGAGATCCTCTTCCACCTGAAGGACCGCAAGGCCGGCGACTACTGCCTCGCGCCGACCGCCGAGGAGGCCGTCACCACCATGGTGCGCGCCGGCGTGACGTCGTACCGGCAGCTGCCCGTCACGCTCTACCAGATCCGCACGAAGTTCCGCGACGAGATCCGTCCGCGGTTCGGCCTCATGCGCGGGCGCGAATTCCTCATGTACGACGGCTACTCGTTCGACGCCGGCGAGGAGGGGCTCGACCGCTCCTACGCGGCGCAGGACGCCGCGTACCGCGCGATCTTCCGGCGCTGCGGGCTCGACTTCACCGTCGTCCAGGCGGACTCGGGCGCGATCGGCGGCACGGCGTCCGAGGAATTCATGGTGCTCGCGGACACGGGGGAGGACGCCGTCGTGAGCTGCGCCGCCTGCGGGTACGGCGCCAACCTCGAGAAGGCGGAGACGGGGCGCCGGCCGGCGCCCTGGAGGGACGAGACCGAGGCGCCGCTCGTCGAGGTGCCGACGCCCGGCAAGGGCGGCATCGACGACGTCGTGAACTTCCTCGGCATCACCGCGGCGCGAATGATCAAGTGCCTCGTCTACGAGAGCGAGCAGGGCTACGCCGTCGCGCTCCTGCGCGGCGACCTCGAGGTCAACGAGGTCGCGCTGAAGCACGTGCTCGGCGTCGAGCACCTCGCGCTCGCGTCCGAGGAGAAGGTCGAGCGGGCGACCGGCGCGCCCGTCGGGTACGTCGGGCCGCACAAGCTGCCGTGGGAGAAGCTCCGGGTCGTCGCCGACGAATCCATCCGGGACGCGGTCAACGCGGTGACCGGGGCGGGCCGGCGCGACTGGCACGTCGCCGGGTTCGTGCTGCGGCGCGACGCGAAGGTCGAGCAGTGGGGCTCCTTCGCGCAGGCGCGGGCGGGCGACCCCTGCCCCCGCTGCGGCAAGCCTCTCGCGATCGCCCGCGGCATCGAGGTCGGCCACATCTTCAAGCTCGGCACGAAGTACTCGAAGGCGCTCGGGTGCGCCTACACCGACGAGAAGGGCGAGAGCCACCCCGCGGTGATGGGCACCTACGGCATCGGCGTCGGCCGCACGATGGCCTCCGCCGTCGAGCAGCATCACGACGGCGACGGCATCGTCTGGCCGCTCTCGCTCGCGCCGTTCGAGATCGCGCTCGTCTCGCTCAATCCGGCGGACGCGCCCACGCGCGAGGCGGCGGACGCGCTCTACGACGCGCTGCGCCAGGCGGGGATGGACGTCTTCTACGACGACCGCGACGAGCGGCCGGGCGTGAAGTTCAAGGACGCGGACCTGATCGGGTTCCCGATCCGCGTCAACGTCGGCGGCCGCGCCTTCAAGGAGGGCCAGGTCGAGATCGTGCGGCGCCGGGACAAGAACGTCCGCACGGCGCCGCTCGCCGGAGCGCTCGAGGCCGTCCGGGCGCTGCGGGCGGAGCTTCTGGGCGGATGATCGTGGGTTCCGCCTTCCGTAGGGGCGGGGCTCGTCCCCGCCCGCTGGCGGCCCCGAGGGCCGCCCCTACACCCGAGGAGTTCATATGCGTCGCATGACCGCCGAGGAGGCGCTCGAGTACCACTCGCGCGGCCGCAAGGGAAAAGTCGAGGTCGTTCCGTCCAAGCCGTGCCGGACGCAGGAGGACCTCTCGCTCGCGTACAGCCCCGGCGTCGCCGAGCCCTGCCTCGCGATCGAGAAGGACCCCGAGAAGGTGTACGAATACACGAGCAAGGGCAATCTCGTCGCGGTCATCTCGAACGGCACCGCGGTGCTCGGCCTCGGCGACATCGGGCCGCTCGCCGGAAAGCCCGTGATGGAGGGCAAGGGCGTCCTCTTCAAGCGGTTCGCCGACATCGACGTCTTCGACATCGAGGTGGACGCGAAGGACGCGAAGGACGTGATCGAGACGGTCGCGCGCATCGCGCCGACCTTCGGCGGCATCAACCTCGAGGACATCAAGTCGCCGGAGTGCTTCGTGATCGAGGAGGCGCTGAAGAAGCGCCTGAAGATCCCCGTCTTCCACGACGACCAGCACGGCACGGCGATCATCTCGGCCGCCGCGTTCTTGAACGCGCTCGAGATCGTCGAAAAGAAGATCGAGAACGTGAAGGTCGTCTTCTGCGGCGCGGGCGCGTCGGCGATCGCGTGCGCGAAGCTCTACCTCGCGTACGGGGTGCGCCGGGAGAACCTGAGGCTCGTCGACAAGTCCGGCGTGATCTACCTCGGCCGCACCGACGACATGAACCCGTACAAGGCGCAGTTCGCCGTCGAGACGTTCGAGCGCACGCTCACGGACGCGCTCACCGGCGCCGACGTGTTCATCGGCCTCTCGGCCGGCGGCATCGTCAAGGGCGACATGCTGAAGGGCATGGCGCGAGACCCGATCGTCTTCGCGCTGGCGAACCCCAATCCCGAGATCACCCCCGAGGAGGCGAAGGCCGCGCGGCCCGACGTCATCATGGCGACGGGGCGGTCCGACTATCCGAACCAGGTCAACAACGTGCTCGGGTTTCCGTTCATCTTCCGGGGAGCCCTCGACGTCCGGGCGACGGAGATCAACGAGGACATGAAGCGCGCGGCCTCGCAGGCCCTGGCCGCCCTCGCCAAGATGGACGTGCCGGACTCGGTCTCGAAGGCGTACGGCGGCCAGAGCTTCCGGTTCGGCCGCGAGTACCTGATCCCCAAGCCGTTCGACCACCGCGTGCTCCTGTGGGTGGCTCCGGCCGTCGCCGAGGCCGCGATGAAGTCGGGAGTGGCGCGGGCCCCGATCACGGACATGGGGGCCTACCTGCGCCGGCTCGAGGCGATGCTGTCGCGCTCGCGGGAGGTCATGGGCGTCGTGATCGAGAAGGCGCGCCGGGACCCGAAGCGGATCGTCTTTCCCGAGGGGGAGCACCCCAAGATCCTGCGCGCGGCGAAGATCCTGGCGGAGGAGGGCATCTGCCGGCCGATCCTGCTCGCCCGCGAGGCGGAGATCGAGAAGCTCGCGCAGGAGCTGCAGCTCCCGATGGACAAGATCGACTTCGTCAACACGAACCGCTCGGAGAGGCTGCCGGCCTACGCGAAGCGCCTCGTCGAGATCCGACGCCGCCACGGCATGACCGCGGAGGACGCGGCCAAGCAGGCGCGCGTGCGGAACGTCTTCGGGCCTCTGATGCTCGACGCGGGCGACGCCGACGGCGTGATCTCGGGGCTGACGCAGTCGTATCCCGACACGATCCGACCCGCGCTCCAGATCTTCGGCACCGCGCCGGGGGTCAAGCGCGTGTCCGGCCTCTACATCCTGATGCTCAAGCAGCAGACGTACTTCTTCGCCGACACGACCGTCAACATCGACCCGTCGGCCGAGGAGCTCGCCGAGATCGCCGAGCTGACGGCGGACGCCGTCCGCCGCTTCGACATCGAGCCGCGGATCGCGATGATCTCGTTCTCGAGCTTCGGCTCGAACACCCACTCCTCGGCGCTGAAGGTCAAGAAGGCGGTCGAGCTCGTCCGCGCGGCGCGCCCCGACCTCGCGATCGACGGCGAGATGCAGGCCGACTACGCCGTCGTGCCCGAGCTGCTCGAGGGCCAGTACCCGTGGTCGACGGTGCGGCACCCGAACGTGCTCGTCTTCGCGAACCTCGACGCGGCGAACGCGGCGTACAAGCTCATCTGGCGGCTCGCCGGCGCCGAGGCGATCGGCCCGATCCTCCTCGGTTTGAAGCGCCCCGTGCACGTGCTGCAGCGCGGTGTCGACGTCGCCGACATCGTAAACATGGCCGCGATCGCCGTCGTCGACGCCCAGGAGAAGGCCGCCGCGAAGGCCTGATTACCTCAGGTATCCCCAGGTGTGGAGCTTGTCCGAGTCCTCGCTCCACGACTCGCCGATGTCGTCGCGGTAGTACATGTTCGGGATCATGATGTTCCGCACCTTCGCGTAGGCCTGGGTGCGCGCCTGCTTCATCGTCTGGCCCAGGCCGACGACGGTGAGCACGACGCCCGAGGTGCCCGCGACGAGCCACTGGCCCTCGACGATCTTCGCGTCCTCGATGTGGACCTCCTCGGGCGTGCCGCGCTTGAACACGATGACGGCGTTGCGCGAGAAGGAGTCGAACGTCGCGTCGTCGTCGAAGGGAAACGGCGGCATGACGATGCGCACGCCGACCTGGAAGCCGCTCTTCACCTTCAGCTTCGGATCGAGGCCGTGCGCGAGGTCGTACAGGAAGTGGCCGATCGGCGTGATCATGCCCTCCTGCTGGATGAAGATCGTCGGGTAGCCGAAGCGGGTCGTGAACTCGAGGGGATAGATGCCGTTCCCGTTGACGATGAAGTTGACGTCCACGTAGCCGACGTAGCCCTCCTCGGCGAGCTTCGGCTCCATCTTCAGCAGCGTCTGGTTGAAGATCCTGTTGGGCGCGCTCCAGAACATGGAGGTGCCCATCTCGCCGGTCGGCGGACCGTTGTTGCCGGGGAAGAGCTTCTTGTGCTCGAAGTTGACGTTGATCGGGTACACGAAGCTCTTGCCGTTGAAGAAGGCGCCGACCGCCACCTCGACGCCGACGACGCGCTTCTGGAGCTGGAAGACCTTGATCTCGTCGGCGAACGCCTTCTTGTACGCCTCGAGCATCCGCACGACGTCGCGCCCGTCCTCCTCGTCGCCGACGAAGAGGCGGCGCTTGACGTTCGACGCGGCGCCGGACGGCTTGATGACGTAGCGGTTCGGGTTCTCCTGCACGTAGGCGATCGCCTCGTCGAAGTTGTCGAAGTCGCCGTAGGGAATGATCGAGACGCCCGCCTTCTTCAGCTCCTCCTGCCCGAAGGATCGGTCGTCCTCGAGCCGGTCGGTGTACGGCGTGCCGCCGACGACGGCCTTGCCCCTCGCGCGCAGCGCGACGGCCTTCTCGCCCTGGCCGAGCGTGTCGTCGAAGACGATGACGTCGGCCCAGTCGACGTCCTTCTCCCAGTCGTCGGTCTTCGGGACGAAGCCGTCCGCGATGTCCTTCTCCTCGGCGTCGCCGATGAAGTAGCGCACCTCGTGGCCCTCCTTGAGGACCTGCCACGCGATGTCGCCGACGAGCCCCGTCAGGGACACGAAGAGGAACTTGCGCTTTTTTTCCATGAGAGCGCCGGGATTCTACACGGCGGGGGCGAAGTGTTTCCGGCCTACGGCGCCTCGCGCAGCGCGAGCCGTCCCGCGGGCACCCCGCGCCGCTCGGTGACGCGGCCCGAGGGCCAGCGCACGACGACGCGGTCGGCCCTCTCCGCCGAGCCGAGGCCATAGAAGAGCTCCTTCGCGCCCGACGAGAGGAAGGAGTAGCCGGCCGCGACGACCTGCGTGCGCGAGAGGCCGTTCGCTTCGACCGTCACGGTCGCGCCGAGCGCGTCGCGGGTCGAGCGGTGCGGGCCGGGCAGCGACGGGTCGCCCTCGAGCGCGACGGCGAGCGCCTTCGCGTGCGACGGGTTGCGGTTGACCCAGAGCGCGGGCGGCTGGAGGAACCCGGTCGCGAAGAGGTCCGGCGCGCCGTCGCCGTCCACGTCGAGGACAACGAGGCCGCGCTGGTTCGCGTTCGACTCGAGGCCGGCGACCGCGGCGAGCTCGTCGAAGTGCGCGCCGTCGCGGTTGCGGTAGAAGCGCTTCGGCGGCCGGCCCCAGAGCGAGTCGTCGCCGAACTCGGCGACCGGAATGCCCTTCTGGAACTTCTCGAACTCGATCGACATCAGCGCCCAGAACTCGATCTCGCGCTCGACGTCGTTCTTGCCCGTGACCATGCCGTTGACGACGAAGAGGTCCGGGCGGCCGTCCATGTCGGCATCGACGAAGACGCAGCCCCACGACCAGGACGTGTCCCCGACGCCCGCCTCGGTCGACGTGCGCTCGAAGCGGTTGCCGCCGACGTTCCGGAAGAGCGAGGAGCCGCGGGAGAGCGACTTCAGCTTCCGCCACACGATCGGACGCCCCATCGAGTAGGGGAAGGGCGGCATGGGGTAGCGCGGGTCCTTGAGAAACCAGTTCAGCGGGAACGAATAGTTCGAGACGAAGAGGTCGAGCCGCCCGTCGCCGTCGTAGTCGTCGATCGCGACGCCCATGCCGAAGCCGGGGTCGAGGATCTGGGAGGCCCGGGCGGCGTTCGTGAAGGTCCCGTTCGCGTTGTTGTGCAGGTAAACGTGGTTGCCGAAGTCGTTGGCGATGTAGATGTCGGGCCAGCCGTCGCCGTCGAGGTCCGCGCACTCGACCGCGAGCCCCCAGCCCGTGTCGCCGGTGCCGGAGCTCTGCGTGACATCCGTAAACGTGCCGTCGCCGTTGTTGTGAAAGAGGTGGTTCGGAGGGGCGTTGTCCGCCGCCATGTTCGGTCCGTAGTCCGGATGCCCGTACACGAGCACGTAGAGGTCGGGCCGGCCGTCGCGGTCGTAGTCGAGCGCGGCGGCCGACGTGCAGTACTCCGACAGCGCCACGCCGGCCTTCGCCCCCACCTCCTCGAACGTGCCGTCGCCGCGGTTGTGGAAGAGGAGATTCGGGCGCTCGAGGTAGGTGACGTAGAGGTCCGGCCGCCCGTCGCCGTCGTAGTCGAACGCGAGCGCGCCCACGGCTTCCCCCTCCTGGCCCCGCACGCCCGCCCGCACGGCGACGTCCTCGAACGTGCCGTCGCCGCGGTTCCGGTAGAGGTGGTTGCCGTGACCGCCGGCGACGAAGATGTCCTCGCGCCCGTCGCCGTCGAAGTCGAGCACGGCCGCGCCGGGAGGCAGGTGCTCGCCGGGGACCGGGATGTTGCGCGCCGCGTTCGCCTTGAACGCGCGGTGCGGTTCGCCGAGGCCCGCCGCGGCGGCGCGCTCCTCGAAGAGAGGCTCGCCCGCGCTCGCGGAGAGCCAGCCCTCGACGGATCCCTCCTCGAGGCGCCAGCGGCCCGCGTCCGCCGGGCCGAGGGTCAGCCGGAGCCGCCCGGCCTCCTGGCGGAGCTCGCCGCCCTTCCCGCGTCCGCCGAGGAAGAGGCCGAGGAGGATCACGCGCTCTTCGCCGTGCCGCCGGAAGTCGAGGATCGTCGCCTCCGAGCGGCCGAGCGCCGCGAACCGGGAGCGGACCGCGCGGAGCGCCCCCCGGACGTCGGCCGGCGCGGACGCGGCGGCGGACCCCGCCGTGGCGGCGGCCTCGTAGATTTCGACCGAGAGCGGCGGACGCGCCGGGACCCTCCGCAGGCCCTCGCCCGGCAGCGGGCCGCTCCACGCGGCCGGCGACGCGAAGAGCGCGGCCGGGATCTCGCCCGCCTTCCAGCCGGCGAGGAGGTCGTCGGCCCAGACGGACGTCCCATCCGAATAGTCCGCCAGCGTCGGGAGCCTCTCGTCCTTCCTCGAGGCGCAGGCCGCCGCGAGTGGGACGAGAGCGAGAAGGGCGGCCGCCGAACCCGAGAGAAGGAGCGCGCGGCGCCGCATCGCGGAAAACTATAATCCGCGCCCGCGTGTCACTGTCGGAACGCCTGCGCGGCCGGATTTCCGGCGAGGGGCCGATCTCCTTCTACGAGTTCATGCGGGCCGCGCTCTACGATCCGGAGGAGGGGTACTACGCGCGGGGAGCGGCGATCGGCGAGGGCGGCGACTTCCTGACGTCGCCGCACGTCTCGGCCGCCTTCGGCGCGGCGCTCGCGCGCCTCTTCGCGATCGAGGCGCAGGAGCTCGAGGGCGACGTCGACCTGGTGGAGGTCGGCGCCGGCGAGGGCCGCTTCCTCGAGGACTTCACGTTCGCGCTGGCGCGGCTCGCCCCGGAGCTGCACGGGCGGCTGCGGGTGACCGCGATCGAGGCGTCGGAGGCGGCGCGGCGCCGGCTGGCGGCGCGGTCGATCGAGCCGGCCCCGCGTGTCCTCGAGAAGGCCGAAGGGCTCGCCCCGGGCTCCGTGCGCGGCTGGATCTTTTCGAACGAGCTCTACGACGCGCTGCCGGTCGTCCGCGTGGAGGGATCCGAGGAGGGGCTGAACGAGCTGCGCGTCGGCGCGGGTCCGAGCGGCTTCGTCTGGACGGCGGCGCCCGCGGCCGAGGAGTGGCGCGAGCACCTCGCGCGCCTCGGGATCTCGCTCGCGCCGGGCCAGAAGGGCGAGATCGCCCCCGACGCGGCGCCCCTGCACCGCCGGCTGGCGGGCGCGCTCGAGCGGGGCTCGATCGTGACCTTCGACTACGGGCACCCGGCCCGCATCCTTTACCACCCGTTCGCGCGGCCCCACGGGACGCTCGCGGTCCATCGGGGCGGCCGCCGCGGCGGCGACCCCCTCGAGCGCCCGGGCGAGGTCGACTTAACCGCCCACGTCGACTGGGACGTCCTCCTCGCCGCCGGCGAGGAGCAGGGGCTCGCCGCCGATCGCCTCACGCGGCAGGGAATGTTCCTCTCCGAGATCGGCATCCTCGACTTCGTCGAGAGCGACGCGGAGAAGTGGCGCGTCTTCCGCCTCCTCGATCCGGAGGGGATGGGCGAGCAGATCTCGGTGCTCGTGCAGCGCAAGGGGCCGCGCGGGCCGGCGCGGGAGTGAAAAAAGTCGAACGCGCCGCCGTCCGACGTCATCTTCTCGGAACCGGGCCCGGCTTCGCCGGCCCCGCTTCCGATGCGGCGTTCTCCCGCGACGTTCTTTTCTCGGAACCGGGCCCGGCTTCGCCGGCCCCGCTTCCGATGCGGCGTTCTCCCGCCGCAGGGTTGGTTTCGCGGGATCGCTCCGATAGAATGCCGCGCCAGTGGGCCAGTACCTTCCCATTCTGGTGTTCGCCGTTCTGGCTGCGGCTCTGCCGATCGGGACGATCGTCATCGCGCGGGCCGTCCAGACGCGCCGGCCGAACGCGGCCAAGCTCGAGCCCTACGAGTGCGGCGTCGAGGCGACGACCTCGGCCTTCGACACGCGCTTCTCGGTGCGGTACTTCCTGATCGCCGTCCTCTTCGTGGTCTTCGACGTGGAGACGATCTTCCTCTTCCCGTGGGCGGTCATGTTCCACCGGCTCGGGCTCTTCGGACTCGCCGAGATGCTGGTCTTCCTGGCCATCCTCGTCGTGGGGTACTTCTACTGCTGGAAGCGCAAGGCCCTGGACTGGGCCTAGGACGGGGGAGACGGATGGGCCTGGTCGACAACCGCTTCGGGGACAACGTGCTCACGACGACCGTCGACTCGGTCATCAACTGGGCGCGGCGCTCCTCGATCTGGCCGATGCAGTTCGGCCTCGCCTGCTGCGCGATCGAGATGATGGCGGTGATGGACGCCCGGCACGATCTGTCGCGCTTCGGCGCGGAGGTCTTCCGGGGCACGCCGCGGCAGTCGGACCTGATGATCGTCGCCGGCACCGTCGTCGAGAAGATGGCGCCGATCGTCAAGCGCCTCTACGACCAGATGCCGGAACCCAAGTGGGTGATCGCGATGGGCTCGTGCGCGACGTGCGGCGGTCCCTACAAGACCTACGCCGTGACGCAGGGCGTCGACCGGATCGTGCCCGTGGACGTCTACGTGCCCGGCTGCCCGCCGCGGCCCGAGGCGCTCATCTACGGGATCATGGCGCTCCAGAAGAAGATCGACCGGATGAAGGTCATCCGCAAGGCGTCCTGATTGGCGGACGTGGAGAAGTCTCCCGCCGAGGAGAAGAAGGCCCGGCCCGAGGCCACCGACGCCTCGGGCCATCCCTGGGTCGAGTCCCTCCGCGCGGCGCTGCCCGACACGGTGGTGTCCGCGAAGTCGTTCGCCGGTCAGATCACGGTCGTCGTCCAGAAGGACTCGATCGCGCGCGTCGCGCGGCACCTGAAGGACGCGGAGGACTTCCGGTACTGCGTCGACGTGACCGCGGTCGACTGGAAGACGCGCGTCCCGCGCTTCGACGTCGTCTATCACTTCTACTCGTTCTCGAAGAACGCGCGCATCCGGGTCAAGTGCGCGGCCGCGGACGGCGAGGAGGTCCCATCGATCGCTTCGGTTTTCCTCGCCGCGAACTGGTGCGAGCGGGAGACCTGGGACATGTTCGGGATCTCGTTCTCGGGCCACCCCGACCTGCGGCGGATCCTGACCTGGGAGGGCTTCAAGGGCCATCCGCTGCGCAAGGACTTTCCGCTCGAGGGCATCGACACCGGCGCGGCGATCTACCCCGAGGAATGGCCCGAGGGCGGCGGCCCGTCCGGGAAAGACCCGAACCGCAAGGTGGTGTCGTGAAGTGCGGTTGGCTGAGTCACGCCCCTCACCCCGGCCCTCTCCCGGAGGGAGAGGGAGGAGTTGGAGGCGGCGCTGCGCGCCGCGGCAGGCACTATGTCTGACGACAAGATCTCGCAGGCCGAGAAGGACGAGGCCGCCTACTTCGCCGAGCGGGCGAAGGCGGCGGCCGCCCGCGCGGCCGAAGCCTCCGCCGTGACCGGGACCCCTCCGACGCTCTTCGACGTCCAGGAGATGGAGCTGAACTTCGGCCCACAGCACCCCTCGACGCACGGCGTGCTGCGGATCGTCCTGAAGGTCGACGGCGAGAAGATCCTGGAGGCGAAGCCGGACGTCGGGTATCTCCATCGCGGCACCGAGAAGCTCTTCGAGACCGAGACGTACCCCATGGGCGTGCCCCACACGGACCGCATGGACTACGTGGCGGCGGCGACGAACAACCACGCCTACTGCCTGACGATCGAGAAGCTCCTCGCCGTCGAGGTGCCGCGGCGCGCGCAGCTCATCCGCGTGATCCTCGACGAGCTGCAGCGGCTCTCGTCGCACCTGGTGTGGCTCGGCACGTCCGGCATCGACCTCGGCGCGGTGACGCCCTTCTGGTACGCGTTCCGCGAGCGCGAGCAGATCCTCGACTTCTTCGAGGAGTACTGCGGCGCGCGCCTGACTCTCAACTGCATGCGCATCGGCGGGCTGCCGTTCGACCTGACGCCGGGCTGGACCGAGCGGGTCGCCGAGTTCGTCGACGACCTGCCGGCGCGGATCGACGAGTACGAGCAGCTCCTGACCGACAACCGCATCTGGAAGAAGCGGACGGTCGGCATCGGCGTGATCTCGGGCGAGGAATGCATCGAGTGGGGCCTGACCGGCCCGGTGATCCGCGCTTCCGGCGTCGAGTGGGACCTGCGACGCGCGCAGCCGTACGAGTGCTACGAGGAGCTCGACTTCGTCGTCCCGACGCGGCAGAACGGGGACACCTACGACCGGTACATCGTTCGCGTCCAGGAGATGCGGCAGAGCGTCCGGATCGTCCGGCAGTGCCTCGAGCGGCTCGAGCCGGGCGAGATCAGGGGCAAGGTGCCGCGGGTCATCAAGCCCGTCGCGGAAGAGGTCTATGCCTCCGTCGAGTCGCCGAAGGGCGAGCTCGGCTTCTACTGCGTCTCGAACGGCTCGAACAAGCCGTACCGGATGCACGTGCGGCCGCCCTCGTTCATCAACCTCCAGGCGCTGCCTCGGCTCGCGAAGGGGCACCTCGTGTCCGACCTCGTGGCCCTCATCGGCACGATCGACATCGTGCTGGGGGAGGTGGACCGGTGACCCTCCCGCCGGCCTTCTGGACCTATCTCAAGGTCGTCCTGCTCGTCGCGCTCGTGCCGGCGATCGTCGGGTTCGTCGTCGTGCTCGCCGAGCGGCGGCTCATGGGCTTCATGCAGGCGCGCCTCGGGCCGAATCGCGTCGGGCCGCAGGGAACGCTTCAGGGCCTCGCCGACCTGCTGAAGCTCGTCACGAAGGAGGACATCACGCCCTCCCGCGCCGAGAAGGCGGTGCACTCGCTCGCGCCCGTCCTCGCGGTCATTCCGGCGCTGACGGCCCTCTCCGTCATTCCCTTCGGTCCGCCGGTGCGGGTCGGGCGCACGGTGGTTCCCCTGTGGGTGGCCGACGTGAACATCGGCCTGCTGTTCCTGCTCGCGATCACCTCGATCGGCGTGTACGGGATCATCCTGGGCGGCTGGTCCTCGAACAACAAGTACTCGCTCCTCGGCGGGCTCCGCTCCGCGGCCCAGCTCGTCTCCTACGAGGTCCCGATGGGCCTCGCGCTCGTGTCCGTGCTCCTGATGACGCGCTCGCTCTCGCTCGTGCAGAGCGTCCGCCGGCAGGAGGCGATGCACCTGTGGTTCGTCTTTCCCGGGCTGCTCGCGTTCTTCATCTACTTCGTCGCGGGCGTCGCCGAGACGAACCGAAACCCGTTCGACCTGCCGGAGGCGGAGTCGGAGCTGGTCTCGGGCTTCAACACCGAGTACTCGGGCGTGAAGTTCGCCTTCTTCTTTCTCGGCGAGTACACCGCGATGATCATCATCTCGTGCGTCGCGGTCACCGTCTTCTTCGGCGGCTGGCTGCCGCCCTTCCCGAACGTCAAGGCGCTCGAGTTCCTCTGGCAGGTGCCGCCGGCGCTGTGGTTCCTCGCGAAGGTCGCCGCCTTCCTGTTCGCGTACATCTGGTTCCGCTCGACCTTCCCGCGCTACCGGTTCGACCAGCTCATGGCGCTCGGCTGGAAGTGGCTGATCCCCCTGGCGCTCACGAACATCCTGCTCGTCGCGTTCGCGATTCTGCTGACCCCGGGGTGGACCACGGGCCTCGTCTGGCTCGGCTGGACGCTCGGCGTTCTCTTCGTCCTCGCCTATCTCGCCGCGAAGCTCCGTCAGAAGCTCGCCCGGCGCGAGCGCCTCGCGGCCGAGCCGCACCCGGTGGAGGGGTGACGCCGTGGCGCTGAAGAAGTGGCTCGACCGCATCACGCTGCTCGATCTGTTCGACGGCCTGTCGGTCACGGGACGCCACCTCCTGAAGAAGAAGGTGACGATCGAGTACCCCGAGCAGAAGAAGCTGCCGTCGGACCGCTTCCGCGGCATGTTCCGCCTCGACGAGGAACGCTGCATCAAGTGCACGCTCTGCGCGATCGAGTGCCCGATCAACATCATCTACATCGACTGGCACAACGAGAAGGACGAGCAGAACAAGTCGGTGAAGGTCCTCGACCGTTTCGACGTGGACCTGAAGCGGTGCATGTTCTGCCAGCTGTGCGAGGAGGCGTGCCCGACGGTGCCGAAATCGATCTGGCTGACGACGAAGACGTACGAGATGGCCGCGTACGACCGGAACGAGTCGCTCTACCTCGACATCCGCAAGCTCACCGACTGGCGCGAGGCGCCGAACGTCAAGCCGTTCACCGTCGTGGAGCGGGGGTAGGCAGCGTGTCGGACGGCGTGCTGCTGACCGGGGGGGCGGGTGTCCTCTTCGCCGTCCTCGCGGCGGTGGCGCTCGCGTCGGCGATCGCCGTCGTCGTGGCGAGGAGCCCCGTGCACTCGGCGCTGTTTCTGCTCCTCTCCTTCGTGCTCGTCGCGGCGATCTTCATCCTCCAGCAGGCGGAGTTCGTCGGCGCGGTGCAGATGCTGGTCTACGCCGGCGGGATCATGGTGCTCTTCCTCTTCGTCGTCATGCTGGTCAATCCGGGCGTGACGCGCTCGGAGAAGTCGTTCCAGCACCAGTGGGACGTCGCGGTCGTGCTGCTCCCGATCTTCCTGCTGCCGTTCCTGTACATCCTGGGCACCGAGAAGCTGCCGGACGTTCCGGTCAAGGCGGAGGCGTTCCGCATGGTCGGCACGCGGGTGGTCGGCAACACCGAGGCCGTGTCGTGGGTGCTCTTCCGCGATTACCTGGTGCCGTTCGAGGTCGCCTCGGTCTTCCTGCTCGTGGCGATGATCGGCGCCGTCGTTCTGGGGAAGCGGTCGCTCGAGAAGATGGACTGATGAGAGTGCGGCTCTTGGACGCCCCTCACCCCCACCCCCTCTCCCGGGGGGAGAGGGGCGGCGTTTCCCCATATGGGCGTTCTGCATGACCATCACCATCAACCATTACCTGATCGTCAGTTTCCTGCTCTTCTCGATCGGGTTCCTCGGCGTTCTCGTGAGGCGCAACTTCCTGACGATCCTGATGTCGATCGAGCTGATGCTGAACGCGGTCAACCTGAACCTGATCGCGTTCTCGCGCCGCCTGTCCGACCTGACGGGGCAGGTCTTCTCCATCTTCGTGATCACGATCGCGGCCGGCGAGGCGGCGATCGGCCTCGCGCTGACGATCTCCTTCTTCCGCCAGAAGAAGACGCTCGACGTCGAAGAAGCGCACACGATGCAGGGCTAGCCGGTTGAGAAACCTCCTCTGGGCGATCCCGCTGTTCCCGCTGATCGGGTTCCTGATCAACGGGCTCGTGTACCTCCTCTCGCACCGCACGAAGGGGGAAACGCACGGCCACGGCGGCGGCTACGGGACCGATGCCCACACGGCCGCGACCGCGCCCGATACGGCGCACGACACCGGACACGATCCGGGGCACCACGAGATCCCCTTCAAGGGCCTCCACACGGTCGTCGGGGTCGGCAGCGTGGTGATCGCGTGCGTCCTCGCGTTCGGCGCGATCTTCGACATCGGGCTGAAGGCGTTCTCCGAGGGCGCCTCGCACTCGATCACGCTCTGGCGCTGGATTCCGCTCGCGGTCAACCAGGCCGTCGGACAGATCCCCGGCTCGGCCGGCGAGTGGTTCGTCGACGTGACGCTCCGGATCGACTCGCTCTCGGCGCTGATGCTCGCGTTCGTGACCTTCGTCGGCTCGCTGATCCACCTCTACTCGGTGGGCTACATGGGCCACGAGGAGGGATTCGGCCGCTTCTTCGCCTACCTGAACCTCTTCATGTTCGCGATGCTGGTTCTCGTCCTCGGCGGCAACTTCCTGCTGCTGTTCGTCGGCTGGGAGGGGGTCGGCCTCTGCTCGTATCTCCTCATCGGCTACTACTACGAGAAAAACTACGCCGCCGACGCGGGCAAGAAGGCGTTCGTCGTCAATCGCATCGGGGACTTCGGGTTCATCCTCGGCATCTTCGGCGTCTTCGGGCTCTTCGGCTCGCTCGACTTCCAGAAGGTCTTCGCGGCGGCCGCGGCCAACCCGGCCGCCTACACGCCGTACATGACCGTGATCTGCCTCCTCCTCTTCGTCGGCGCCTGCGGCAAGTCGGCGCAGTTCCCCCTCTACGTCTGGCTGCCGGACGCGATGGCGGGACCCACTCCGGTCTCGGCCCTGATCCACGCGGCGACGATGGTCACCGCCGGCGTGTACATGATCGCGCGCTGCAACGTCTTCTTCCGCCTGGCACCGAACGCGATGATCGTCGTGGCGATCGTCGGCGCGTTCACGGCGCTCTTCGCCGCGACGATCGGGGTGGCGCAGAACGACATCAAGAAGGTCCTGGCGTACTCGACGGTCTCCCAGCTCGGCTACATGTTCCTCGCGTGCGGCGTCGGCGCCTTCGCCGAAGGCATGTTCCACGTCACGACCCACGCCTTCTTCAAGGCCTGCCTGTTCCTCGGGGCCGGCTCGGTCATCCACGCCATGGGCGGCGAGCAGGACATCCGGCGCATGGGCGGCCTCGCCGGGAAGATCCCGAGGACCTACCGCACGTTCCTGATCGCGACGCTGACGATCTCGGGGGTGCCGTTCCTGGCGGCGTTCTTCTCGAAGGACGCGATCAAGGCGGCCGTCTTCCACGCGGAGTTCCAGGCGGTGCCGTGGCTCCCGAAGCTGCTGTACGCCGTCGCGCTCTTCACCGCGGGGCTGACCGCGTTCTACATGTTCCGGCTCCTGACGCTGACCTTCTGGGGGCACTTCCGCGGCACGAAGGAGCAGGAGCACCACGTCCACGAGTCGCCGGCGACGATGACGATTCCGCTCATCGTTCTCGCGTTCCTCTCGATCGTCTCCGGCTACGTCGGCGTGCCGATCATCGAGCACGGCGACCGCATCGGCGAGTTTCTCCGGCCGATCCGCCTGCCCATCGCCGGGATGCCGGAGCGCGTGCACCACGCCCCGCTCTCCATCGAGCTCGGGCTGATGGCGGCGGCGGTGGCCGTCGCGTCGATCGGCATCTACCTCGCGTGGTCCTGGTATTCGAAGGGGGAGGGGCGCACGCCGGCCCGCCTCGCGGCCGAGTGGCCGGGCGTCTACCGGGCGGTTGCGCACAAGTACTTCGTGGACGAGGCCTACGAGAAGGTCTTCGTCCGAGGGCTCGCGCTCGACGGCGGCCGTTTCCTATGGGAGGTCGACGCGACCGTCGTCGACCTGATCCCGAACGGCGCCGCCGCGGTGACGCGCGGCGCCTCCTGGATGGCGGCGGCGTTCGACCAGTACGTCGTGGACGGCCTCGTCAACGGCGTCGCGTACGCGCTCCAGTCGCTCTTCCAGCTCTTCCGGCGCGCGCAGACCGGAAGGGTCCAGAACTACGCGCTCGTCATGGGTGGAGGACTCTTCTGCCTGGTTGCCGTCTACCTGCTCTTCCGGTGAGGCCGTCGAGAACGAAGCTATGAGGACCCGATGAACCTTTCGAACATCCCGATCCTCTCGATCATCACGTACATCCCGCTCGCCGGGGCTCTCGCCCTCGTGTTCCTCGTCCCGAAGGAGAAGACGGGCGCGATCAAGGCCTTCGCGACGCTGGTGGCGGCGATCGACCTCGTGGCCTCGCTCCCGCTCTGGTGGGCGTTCGACCGGGCCCGCGACGGCTACCAGTTCGTCGAGAAGGCCTCCTGGATCCCCTCGCTCGGCGTGAACTACCACTTCGGCATCGACGGCATCAGCCTCGTGCTGATCCTGCTGACGACGATCGTCGGGCTGATCGCGGTGTACTGCTCGTACTCGGCGATCACGGAGCGGCAGAAGGAGTACTACATCCTCCTGCTCCTCCTGCAGACGTTCATGATCGGGACGTTCTGCTGCCTCGACCTCTTCCTCTTCTACGTGTTCTGGGAAGTGATGCTCGTCCCGATGTACTTCCTGATCGGCGTCTGGGGCGGCCAGCGGCGGCTCTACGCGGCGATCAAGTTCTTCCTGTACACGCTCGCCGGATCCGTGCTGATGCTCCTCGGCATCATCGCGCTCTACTTCTACAACACGAGCGGGTTCCTCGCGTACAAGGGGCTCGGCAACGCGCCGAGCTTCTCGATCGAGCACCTGACGGCGGTGGCCGCGGGGATGCCGGCCGAGCTCCAGGTCTGGCTCTTCTTCGCGTTCTTCTTCGGCTTCGCGATCAAGGTGCCGATGTTCCCCTTCCACACGTGGCTGCCCGACGCGCACACCGAGGCGCCGACGGCGGGCTCCGTCATCCTGGCGGCGATCCTCCTGAAGATGGGGACGTACGGCTTCGTCCGGTTCTCGCTGCCGATGTTTCCCGAGGCCGTCCGCAATCCGCGCGTCGTCGGCACGATGGTCGCGCTCGCCCTGATCGGCATCGTCTACGGCGCGATGGTCACGCTCGTCCAGAAGGACATGAAGCGCCTCATCGCGTACTCGTCGGTGTCGCACCTCGGGTTCGTGATGCTCGGCATCTTCGCTTGCAACATGGCGGGCGTCCAGGGGGGCGTGCTCCAGATGATCAACCACGGCATCTCGACGGGCGCGCTCTTCCTCCTCGTCGGCGTCGTGTACGAGCGCCGCCACACCCGGATGATCGCGGAGTACGGCGGCCTCGCGAAGCAGATGCCGCTGTATGCGACGTACTTCCTGATCGTGGCGCTCTCGTCGATGGGCCTGCCGCTCTTGAACGGCTTCATCGGCGAGTTCACGATTCTCCAGGGCGCCTTCGCCCGCAATTTCTGGTGGGCGTTCTGCGCGGCGACCGGCATCGTGCTCGGCGCGGCCTACCTGCTGTGGCTGTACCAGCGGATCTTCTTCGGCGAGATCACGAACCCGGCCAACGCCAAGCTCCCGGACCTGACGGTGCGCGAGCAGCTGACGCTCGCGCCGCTCGTGCTCCTCGCGCTCTGGATCGGCCTCTACCCGAAGCCGATCTTCGACGTGATCCGCCGCCCGTCCGAGAAGATCGTCCAGGCCGTCGGCGGCACCGCGCTCGAGCCTCCCGCGCTCGCGATGAAGGCCGGGGCGGCTTCGCCCGACGCGGTGGCCGCGGCACCGGCATCCCGCCCATGACGTTCGCGTTCCACGCCTCGGACTGGCTCCTGCTCGCGCCGGAGCTGTTCCTCACGGCCATGGGCCTCCTCCTGCTCGGCCTCTCCGTGGCCCTGGGCAAGACGAAGGAGGACTTCCTCGCGTTCCTGGCTACCGTGTCGGTCGGCATCACCGGCGCGCTCGTCGCGTTCGTCGCGACGCGGCCCGAGCGGGCGACGCCGATCCTCGGCGGCGCCTTCGTCGTGGACAACTTCGCCCTGTTCTTCAAGGCGCTCGTGCTGCTCTCGCTCGCGCTGACGGTCCTCGCGTCCGCCCGGTACGTCGGCGCGGCGCCCTACCCGGGAGGGGAGTACTACGCGCTGCTCCTCTTCTCGGGCGTCGGCATGCTGTTCATGGCGTCCGGCAACAACTTGATCTCGATCTACGTCGCGCTCGAGCTGATGGCGCTCTCGTCGTACGTCCTGGCCGGATACTTCAAGGCCGAGCCGAAGTCGACGGAGGCCGCGCTGAAGTACTTCATCCTCGGCGCGTTCTCCTCGGGCGTGCTGCTGTACGGGCTGTCGCTCGTCTACGGCGCCGGCGGTGTGATGGGGCTGCCGGAGCTCGCGAAGCTGCTGGCCTCCGCGTCGCGGTCGAACCTGCTGATGCTCGGCATCCTGCTGATCCTCGCCGGGCTGCTGTTCAAGATCGCGGCGGTGCCGTTCCACGTCTGGACGCCCGACGTCTACGAGGGTTCGCCGACGCCGGTGACCGCGTTCTTCTCCGTCGGTCCCAAGGTGGCGGCCTACGCGATCCTCGCGCGGATCTTCTACGTGGCGTTCGCGAAGTTCCACGCGGACTGGGGCTTCGTCGTGGCCCTGGTCTCGGCGGCGACGATGGTCCTCGGCAACGTCGCGGCGCTCCTGCAGTCCAACGTCAAGCGGATGCTCGCCTACTCCTCGATCGCAAACGCCGGCTACGCGCTCCTCGGCGTGCTCGGGTTCCGCACCGAGTGGGGACTGTGGGGCATCCTGATCTACCTCCTCGCCTACACGTTCATGAACTTCGGCGCGTTCACGCTGATCATCCTGCTCGAGAGCAAGGGCTATGCGGGGGAGTCGGTCTCGGACTTCAACGGCCTCGCGAAGCGCAGCATGCCGGCGGCCGTCGTGATGCTCCTCTTCCTGCTCTCCCTCGCGGGCATTCCGCCGACCGCGGGCTTCATCGGCAAGTACTACCTGTTCACGGCGGCGATGAAGGCGGGCTATGCCTGGCTGGCGATTCTCGCCGTCGTGATGTCGGCCGTCTCGCTCTTCTACTACTTCCGGATCGCGGCGGCGATGTTCTTCACCGAGGGGTCGCCGGCGAAGCTGAAGAGCTCGTACGCGCTGTCGGCGGTGATCGCGGTCTGCGCCGTGGGGACCCTCGTCATCGGCGTCGTGCCGCAGCCCTTCCTCGAGGTGCTGAAGAGCTGCGTGCTCGGCCGCTAGCCGGTCGCTCCGCGGTCCCCTCCCGCGCCCGCGTTTCGCATCCTCGATACACTCCGCCGCCATGGCGAAATCGACCGGCGGCTGGGCGCAGGCCGTGTACCTCGGCGTGATGTTCCCGGCGCTCGTCGTGGGGGGATATCTGCTCGGCGGGGTGGCCGGCCGGTGGCTCGGGTGGGGCGACGCGGCCGCCTTCGGCGGCGGAGCGCTCGGCGCCGTCCTCGCCTTCGTCGAGCTCTTCCGATGGGCGGCGCGCAAGGACGTCGAGTGACCGCGGACGGCGCCGCGCTCCGGCGCATTCATCGCCGCGCGATCGTCTTCACAACTCTCTCAGCCGCGGTCACTTCGTTCTACGACTGGCGCGTCGCCCTGTCCTTGACAATCGCCGCCGCCGTGGTAGTTTTCAGCGTCCTGGTTCTCGAGAAACTGACAGAGCGTCTCGTTCCCCCGCAGGCAAAAACCGGGTTCCGAAGGCTGGTTCCCTTCCTGCTGGTGACGGCCGCGAGTGTGCTGCTGCTCGGGGTGGCGGCCTTCCGCTGGAAGGACTTCAGCCTCGCCGGTGGCGCGATCGGGATCTCGGTGGCGGTCGCGGCGGTCGTGTCGGAGGGGTTCGTGCGGGAAGAGAGTCAAGGAGAGTAGCGCGGGCGATGGAGCACCACTCGATCTTCTACGGTCCGGTCAATCGGCTGCTCGTCGCCATTCTCGGCGCGCCGCCGGTCGAGAGGGTCGCGCCGGCGTGGCGGACGTTCTTCTTCCCGGACCCGAAGGCCTGGATGCCGGACACCGCGATCATGGCGTTTCTGGTGACGCTTCTCTTCGCGATCTTCATCCCGCTCGCGGCGCGCCGCTACGACCCGGCGAGGCCCGGAGCGGTGCAGAACTTCCTCGAGATGATCGTCGACGGGATCCGCGGCCTCCTCGTGGACGTCATCGGCCACGGCGCCGAGAAGCGCTACCTCTCGATGGTCGGCGCCTTCGCGCTCTTCATCTTCGTCGGCAACCTCTTCGGCCTGATCTTTCCGCTGATGCCGCCGACGGGCTCGCTCTCGACGACGGTCGCGCTCGCGGTGATCTCGTTCGTCTATTTCAACTGGCAGGGCATCAAGGACCAGGGGCTCCTCGGGTATCTGCGCCACTTCGCGGGGCCGTCTCTCGTGTCGGGCAAGCCCAGCCTGCTGCTGCGCATCGCGATCTTCCCCGCCATCTTCCTGTTCGGCGCGCTCTTCTTCGTCATCGAGATGATCGGGAACTTCGCGCGCATCCTGTCGCTCTCGCTGCGCCTCTTCATGAACATCTCGGGCGAGCACACGGTGACGGGCTTCTTCGCGAGCCTCGTGCCGATCGTCATTCCCTGGCCGCTGATGATCCTCGGGTTGTTCACGGCATTGCTCCAGTCGTTCATCTTCGTCACGCTGACGGCGGTCTACATCAATCTGTCCACGGCTCACGAAGAACACTGAAATCGTTCGAGGAGGAGAAGGAGAACTGCGGATGTTCAAGAAAGCATTGGTCATCGGGATCGTGGCGCTGGCCTGTCTGGCGCTTCCGGCGCTCGCTCAGGAGCCCACCACGACCGGGGGAGCGGCGAGCGGGGTCCGCTGGGGCGCGCTGTCGGCCGCGTTCCTGCTCGGCATCGCGGCCGCGGCCGGCGCCATGGCCCAGGGACGGGCGACCTCGGCGGCGGCGGAAGCCATGTCGCGCAACCCGGGGGCGGCGGGCCCGATCCGTCTGATGACGATCATCGGCCTCGCCCTGATCGAGTCGCTGGTCCTGTACGCGCTCTTAATCGCGGGCCAGGTCAGCAAGCTCTAGGACGGTTCCGGTTTCCGGGGGCCTCCGGCCGGTTCCGGTCGGAGGCCCTTTCTGTCCCCGGGCGGCGACAGTCTGCCGCCGGCGGGAGAAACTTCCGGGGCGTTCGGGACGTATTTCCCTTCGAGAGGGCCCGACGGACCGGGTTCCTACTCCGTAGAAAAGACGGAGGTTAGCCCGGTCCGGCCGGGGGCGAAGGCTCCCTGTGCCGGCCGGGCAAGAAATTTGCGAAAAGACGAGGGTATGAACAAGGTCAGCGTGCAGAAGCTCCCGGAGGCGAACGCTCCCCAGACGGTGTCGTCGTGGGATTTCAACTCCCAGGCGATGCCTTTCGTGGATTCGCTCTACAACACCGCGTACCGCATGACGCGGAGCGCGGAGGATGCGGAAGATCTCGTCCAGGAGACCTTCTTCAAGGCCTACAAGTACTACGACAAGTTCGAGGAAGGCACGAACCTGAAGGCGTGGCTCTTCAAGATCCTCAAGAACACGTTCATCAACAACTACCGCAAGAAGAAGCTCGAGCCGCGCAGCGTCGATTTCGCGGAGATCGAGGATTCCTTCGAGAGGATCGTGCGCCGCGACAGCGCCGAGACCGGAGGAGACCCGGAGACCGAGTTCTTCAACGGCGTCCTCGACGACGACGTGCGCAAGGCGCTGGAGTCGCTCCCGTACGACTACCGCATGGTGGTCATCCTGGCGGACCTCGAGGACTTCTCCTACAAGGAGATCGCCGAGATCCTCGACTGCCCGGTCGGGACGGTCATGTCCCGTCTCTACCGGGGTCGGAAGCTCCTCGAGAAGGCCCTCCTGAAGTACGCCCGCAAGCACGGGTACATCCGGGGAGGGGAGCCGACCAAGATGCGCACCCGGCCCCGCACCCAGACGGCCTGACCCCCGGTTTCGGGACGGGCGGCCTCCCGCGAGGGACGGAATAAGGGGGGTACTCCCCTCGTTTTCCCCCTCGGTCCGATGAATTGCGTTCGCGCCCGCTTCCTGATCTACGCCTCTCCCGCCTCGGAGTCTTCCGGCTGGGACAAGGCGGCGCTCGAACGACACCTCGCGTTCTGCGGTCCCTGCGCCTCCCGCGCGCGTTCGGCGCGGGCGCTCTCGGGACTGCTCCGAAGCCGAATGCGGTACGACCGGGCCCCGACGCGGCTGCTGGACAGGCTCTCCCAGGGCCTCTACGAGCCGCGCCTCAAGCCCCGCTACGCACCCTTCGGCATCGCCGCCTCCATCCTCCTCCTCATCCTCCCCCTCGTCGCCGACCAGGCGGTGCCCCGCGGCGCCGTCATGACGATGGGCGCTCCGGTGGCCGTCGCGGGCGCACGCGCGGTCGTCCCCGTCTCGCGCAAGATGACCGGCACCTTCGTCTGTCTGCAGTGTGAGGGAGGTCACGACGGCGTGAGCTGCCCGGCGAACGACCCGGTCGTGCACGAGCTCGGCTTCTGCGCCGACAACGGCGAGACGTTCCGGATGATGACGGCCGACACCGCGTTCGAGAGCGCCTCCGTTGGTCAGGCCGTGACGGTCGAGGGCGTGGAGTTTCCGGAGTCCGGGTTCCTGCGCGCGTCGCGAGTGGGTTACTAAAAGGCTCGGATTCCCGATCGGTCGGCTCCCCGACCGGACAGCTCGCATCCGTCATCTTCGTCCCCTAAAATCCGCTCGTGCAGACGTTCGAAGCCTCCGCGCCGGCGCGGATCGATCTCGCCGGCGGGACGCTCGACCTCTGGCCGCTTCACGCGCTTCATCCGGGCTCCGTCACCGTCAACCTGGCGATCGACCTGCGCGCGACCTGCCGGGTCCGGCGGCGGGAGGGAGGCTTCCGCGTCTCCGTGCCCGAGCTCGGCTACGAGAAGACCGCCGTGACGGCCGACGACCTGCTCGCCGATCCGCGCGGCGCCATCGCGGGAGCGCTGCTCGAGGCGCTCGAGGTGCGGGAGTCCCGCGACGTCGAGCTGTCGACCCAGGTCCCGTACAGCTCGGGCCTGGGCGGCTCCTCGGCGCTGACCGTCGCCATGGCGGCGGCCCTGTCGGCGAGCGACGGCCGCGACTTCGACGGGCCCGGACGCGTCGAGTTCGTGCGGGACGTCGAGACGCGGGTGCTCGGAAAGCCGGCCGGGGTGCAGGACTACTATCCGCCGCTCTCGGGAGGCCTGCACGTTCTCCGGTTCCTTCCCGGCCGGACCGAGGTGTCGCGTCGGGACGTGGACCCCTCCGGCTGGCTGCGCCATCTGACCCTCTACGACTCCGGCGCCGCGCACTCCTCGGGCATGAACAACTGGGAGATCTTCCGCGCCCGCATGGAGGGCGACCGCGGCGTCGCCACGAGCCTGGAGGACGTCGCGGCGGCCGCGCGCGACATGGCGGACGCGGCGGAGGCGTCGGACTTCCCGGGGATGGGGCGGGCGCTCGCGAGCGAATGGGAGGCGCGTCGCCGTCTCGCTCCGGTCGTCTCGTCCCCGGGCGTGGCGAAGGCGATCGAGGCCGCGGTCGCGGCGGGCGCCTGGGGAGGCAAGGCCTGCGGCGCGGGCGGGGGAGGGTGCGTCGCGTTTCTCGCGCCGGCCGATCGGACACCGAAGGTCCGCGAGGCGCTCGCGCGGCTCGACGGCGGCCGCGTGCTCCTCGTCGCCGCCGAGAATCGCGGCCTGACCGTCAGCGGCTGACGTCGGCGGGCGTTTCTTATCGGGATTCAGGCTGGCTGCGCCACCCTGAATCCCGGCGCGGCGTTCTCTCGCCGCGCTACCGCCGCGGGTCCCGCATCCACGCGACGCAGCGCGCGACCTCGTCGCGCATCGCGGCGGCCGATGCGGCGTGGTGCCAGGCGCCATGGCCCGGCAGCACCCACTCGAAGGAGAAGTCGAGCAGGCGCTCCATCGAGCGGATCTGATCGGCCCACGAGTACCAGCACGCGTCGCGGAACGCGACCAGCCGGCCGAGGCGCCTCGACCAAGCCAGGTGGTCGCCCGTGAAGAGGTATTGGTCGCGGTGGAGCAGGACGGCATGGCCGCGGGTGTGGCCCGGCGTCGGGATCGCGAGGAGGTCCGGTGCGAGGCGCTCGGGCTCCATGCCCGTCCAGAGGCGCTCGACGCCGCGCGTGCCCGGGGTGGCGTCGTCCGCGTGCAGGACCCGCTCACAGCCGAATCGCTTTCGGAACGTCGCGTGATCCGCGACGTCGTCGCGGTGGGTCAGGAACATCGTCGCGATCCCGCCGCGCCGCTCGAGCTCCTTGAGCAGCGGCCCGGCGGCGCGGGGCGAGTCGACGAGGACGTTGCCCTGGGGCCGCTCGACGAGGTAGCTCCACGCGCCGAACGACCGCTCGCTGGTGAAACCGCAGAACGAGACGTTCCCGTCGACGGGCTCGGGAAAAGCGGCGGCGGCCTCGGCGGCGCTCGACCGGACGGCCGTGCCGATCGAGGCCGTCGGGCATGCGACGAGGGCCATGAGCGCGCGGCGGCGCTCCGCCTCGCCGGCGGGCTGGCGCGCCACGTAGGAATGGCCGTCGCCTTCCTCGAACGTCGCGGGGGCGATCCGCCGGCACGCATCGCAGTCGATGCAGGTCCGGTCGACGTAGAAGTCGCCCGGCGCGTTGTCCGGCAGCCGGGCGGCGAGGGTGGCCATGGTTCTCCCGGGGTCTAGATCCGGTCGAGCTCCTCGACCGTGCGCTCGTTCCGGACGTCCCCGGTGTTGAGCGTCGTGCGGGGCTCCATGAGGAGGACCCAGCACTCTTCGTCCGCGACGGGCCGGTGCTCGGTCCCCTTCGGCACGATGAAGAGCTCGCCCTCGGAGAGGTCGACGTCGCCCATGCGCAGGCCCATCCGCATCCGGCCGCGCACGACGAGGAAGAGCTCGTCCTCGTGCTCGTGGCTGTGCCAGACGAAGTCTCCCCGGAACTTCACGACCTTGATCTGGTGATCGTTCACGTCGCCGACGATCTTCGGCTTCCAGTGCTCGGAGAAGAGCGAGAACTTCTGCAGCAGGTTGACCTTGTCCGTCACGGATCCTCCGTCGCTCTTTTCGGCGCTCTCCCACCGCTGGGGTGGTTACATGCGTCCCGGTTCCGGTATCCCCAGCAGCTCCAGCAGCCGCGACATCTCCATCCGGAAAATACGCGCGATCGCGATGCGCCGGTTCCGGACGACGGGGTCGGGCTCCTGGAGGATCGGCTGCCGGTGGTAGAAGGTGTTGAACCCCTGCGCGAGGCCGAACGCGTGCCGTGCGAGCGCGGCGAGCTCCAGCGTGTCGACGGCGCGCTCGGCGACGTCCGGCGTCGAAGCGGCGTCGAGCGCGATTCCCCAGAGATCGTCGTCCCAGCCGTCCTCCGGAAGTCCGTCCGGTGCGACGGCCGCGGGCAGACCCTTCTCCTCGAGCTTGCGGAAGATGTTGTCGGTCCGGACGAGCGAGTACTGGAGATAGGGGCCCGTGTCGCCCTCGAAGTTCAGCGCCTCGTCGAAATCGAACGCGATGACCTTGTTCCGGCCGACCTTGAGGAGGAAGTAGCGCAGCGCGCCGATCGCGATCGCCCGCGCGTCCCGCTCGGCCTCCGTCGCACCCGTCGCGGCGTCGGTCGTGCGACGCGCGGCGATTTCCGCGCGCGACCGCTCGAGCAGGAGCTCGACCAGATCGTCCGCCTTGACGCCGAGGCCCTTCCGGCCCGACATCTCGACGAAGGGCTTCTGCTCGTCCTCCGGCGAAAGCCGGTACTCCTCGCCGAAGCGTTCGGCGAGCTCGCGCGCCGCCTTCGCGGACAGCCCCACGATCTCGTAGGAGAAGTGAGTCGAGCGCTCCGCCTCCCCGGCGTATCCGAGGGCGCGCAGGCCTTCGCGGACGACCTTCTGGGGATAGGACTGGCGCACGTCGATGACGTTGAAGACGCGATCGCCCCGGCCGAACGGCGGCGCATCGGCCGCCCCGCCGGCGTGCGCGGTGCGCCACAGGGGGTGGTCGCGGACCTCGGCCGGGATCTCGGCCGCCTCGACGGAGCCGGAGTCCCACGCCGGCCGGAACCGGTCGTAGTCGAAATCCGCGTCGAGCAGGCCGAACTTCCAGAGCTGGTACGCGATGTCCTTGCCGGTGTACGTCACGGTGCCGGTCGACCGCACGAGGATCTTGTCGGGCTCCTCCATCCCGGCGAACTCCTCGGACTCGGAGAGCCGCAGCACCCAGCAGCCGGCGTGCTTGCCCTCGGTCTCGAGGTGGATCGCGCCCTTCTCCTTCAGCATCGCGAACGCCTTCGCCCAGAAGTGCTTGTGGATGATGTCGCTCTCGCGCGGGAGGACGTCGTACGCGATGCCGAGCCGGCCCATCGTGGCGAGGTGAGCCGACACGATCGCCTCGACGACGAGCGCGGCGATGCGCGCCGTCTCGTTGTCGCCCGCCTCGATGGCCTGGAGGACCTCGTCGCGCCAGGCCTTCGTCTCCGGGCGCGCGGCGTACGTCCGCCCGACCTCCGCGTAGAGGTCCCAGCACAGATAGGCGAACCCTTTCGCGTAGACCGGGCCGCCCGGCAGGCGGCGGTCGCGGACGACCTCGGCCGCGGCGGCGACGGTGCGGACGCCCTGGAGGTGGACGAGCCCGGCGACGACGTCGGCCACCTGGACGCCGGTGTCGTCGAGGTAGTTCTGGACCTCGACGGGATACCCGAGCCGCCGGAGCGAGCGGACGAGCACGTCGCCGAGGACCGCGTTGCGCAGGTGCCCGATGTGCGCGGCCTTGTTCGGGTTGATGTTGGTGTGCTCGACGATGACCTTCTCCGGACGCGCCGCCGCGGAAACGGAACCAGCGAGGAGCGCCCGGACCACCGGCGCGCGCTCGAGGAAGAAGTTGAGGTACCCGGCGCCTTCGACGCGTGCCTGCCGGACGCCCTCGGGCAGCTGCAGCGCCGGCGCGAGCTCCGTCGCGATCGCCCGCGGCGCCTTCTTCAGGGCCTTCGCGAGATCGAACGCGATCGGGCACGCGAGATCGCCGAGCGCGATGCGGGGCGGCCGCTCGAGCACCACGCGCTCGACGTCGGCGCCGAAGCGCTCCTTCGCCGCGGCGCGCACCGCGGCGGCGATCGCTTCGCGAATCCTCGGGAGCATGGGCGCGGAGTATACGGGGTCTGACCCCGCCCACGATTCGCCTGCACATGTCATCGAGCCGGGCGGGGTCTGACCCCCTTCGAAGGTCTACAATGCCGTCGTGAGCTCTCCGGTCGTCCGCTCCGTCTCGGTGGGTGCCTCGGCGGCCGACGCCTTCGACGCCTTCACCCGCGTTTCCGACCTTCTGTCGTGGCTCTGCGAGGGCGCGCTCGTCGGCCTGCGTCCCGGCGGCAACTGGGCGGTCGGCTTCACCAACCAGCGCGGCATGACCGAGGCGACCGTTCTCGGCAAGATCGTGGACTTCGAGCGCGGCCGCCGCCTCGTCGTCGACGACATCTCCTACGAGCCGCACGATGGCGAGGCGCTGTCGGGCATCCGGCTCGAGCTCACGTTCCGGGACGAGGGCGAGAAACGGTGCGTCGTCACGGTTTCGCAGGCCGTGCCGGACGCCGGACCGGCGTACGAGCGGTACACCGACGAGGCGGGCGCCGGCTGGGAAACGAGCCTCGCGGATCTGAAGCGCTATCTCGAGGGGCCCCGTGAGCGGCGCATCCTGATCGAGGCCGGGCTGCCGGAGAACTGACGTGGACCTCGAGCGCCTGACCGCGGCGGACGTTTGCCCGATCTGCGGCGGCATGGGATGGGTCCTCGATTCGGCCGACGGGCGCAAGCTCGCCCACCCCTGCATCTGCCGCGCCTCCGAGGCGGCGCGCGCGCGACTCTCCGCGGCGGGGATCCCGGAGCGGTACCGCGATTGCACGCTCGACAACTTCTCGGACAACAACGCGAGCCTGACCCGCGCGAAGACGCTCGCGCGCGAGTTCGTCGACGCGTACCCGGCGGTGGACGCGGGCCTGCTGCTGGTGGGGCCGTCGGGCCGCGGCAAGACCCATCTCGCGTGCGCGATCCTGTCGGAGATCGTGACGACGAAGGGCGCGAGCGGTCTCTACGTCGACTTCTCCGACCTGCTGATGAAGATCACGACCTCGTTCCGGCCGGACGCGGACTTCTCCAAGGAGTCGGTGCTGACGCCGTACGCCGAGGCCGAGCTGCTCGTCGTCGACGAGCTCGGGGCGGCGAAGCCCCATGCGTGGGTTCTCGACGTGCTCTACAGCCTGCTCAACACCCGGTACAACCGCAAGCGCGTGACGATCGCGACGTCCAACTTCGAGGACGAGGTCGCGCCCGGCTCGGGCGAGCGCGAGAAGCTCGAGGACCGGATCGGTTACCGGCTCCGCAGCCGTCTCTACGAGATGTGCCTCCTCGTGTCGCTCAAGGGCAGCGACTTCCGGAAGGACGTGCTCGGCACGAAGATCCGGTCCCGGTTTTGAGCGTCGGCCGGCATCGCGCGGCGGCGCGTCTGCCGCTCGCCGTCCTCCTCCTCGCCACGGCCTGCGTCACGCCCCAGCCGAAGCCTCAGGCTCTTCCGGCGAGCGGCCCGGAGGCCCCGCCGCTGCCGATCCCGTCCGTGACCGTGGCGCCCCCGGCGCCCTCCTCGCCCTCGGGCGTGCTCTACCGCGTCGGCCTCAAGAGCGACCTCCTCGAGTTCTCCTACGGCTCGGCGGGAACGGTCTGGGTGGTGGCGTCGGGCGATCGCGCGGAGCTCGTGCAGGGCCCGATCGTGCTGCGGCCGAGCGGCGTCCCGGCCGGAGCGCCCGCCGCGTTCGACGTGCAGGCGGGCGCCTTCTCGCAGGAGGAGCCCGCGCGGCGGCTCGCGGACCGCCTCGCGGCGGCGTACGGGACGGCGCCGGCGGTCGCGTTCTCGGCCGATCGCGGCGTGTATCGCGTCCTCTTCGGTCCGTTCTCCGCCCGCGCCGACGCGGATGCGTTCGTCGCGAAGCTGAAGGGCGGCGGCCAGGACGGCTTCGTCGTGCCGGGCGCGCCGCCGGTTCCGGCCGCGCCCGCCGCGGGTGCGCCGCGGATCGCGATCGCGAGCGCCTCGGCCGCGCCGATCGAGTGGCCGTCGCCGGTCGACGTCTTCCCGCCCGCCCCGGACGTGCGGGTCTCGGTCGACGGGGTGGCGTACCGCGGGAGCGTCCGCGTGGTCGTCAATCCGCGCGGGCTCGTCAACGTCGTCAATCGCGTCGACCTCGAGGAGTACCTCTACGGCGTCGTGCCGGCCGAGATGGGCCCGAAGCGCTTCGACGCGATCGAGGCGCTCAAGGCCCAGGCGGTCGCCGCGAGGACGTACGCGATGGCGCACCGCGGGCAGTTCGACGCCGAGGGCTACGACCTCTGTCCGGGTCCGAAGTGCCAGGCCTACGGCGGTGCCGCGCTTGAGGACCCGCTCTCGACGGCCGCGGTCGACGGGACGCGCGGACTCGTGCTCGCCTGGCAGGGCCAGTTCGCGGACGCCCTGTTCGTCTCGACGTGCGGCGGCGTGACCGAGAACGTCGAGAACGTCTTCTCGGGCGGGCCGGTCCCGTATCTCGTGTCCGTGCCCTGCGGCGAGCTGCCGACCGTGGACGTGGCGGGGGCCGCGGTGCCGCGCGACGGCGCCGAGCCCCGATCCGCCCTGGCGTGGCGGGGCTACGCCCTGCGCCGCTCCCTCCCGAAGAAGACGGCGGCCCCGCGAGCCGCGAGCCTCCAGGCGGCGCAGCGCCTCGCCGGCGTGCCCGTCCGCGGCGCGCCGCCGGCGAAGCTGACGCCTTCGGCCGTCTACCCGTCGCTGATCGAGGACTTCGGCCTCTCGGAGGCAAAGGCGCTGCACCTCACGCCCTCAGACGAGCGCTACTACGCCGAGCGCCCGTCCGCCGTCCGCGGTCTCGCCGATCCGGCGCGCTCGGCGTACGAGTTCCTCGTGCGCTTCCGATTCGCCGGTGACCTGCTCCCTCCTTCGGACCGCGAGCTGACCGAGGAGGAGTACGGCGGGCTGCTCCTGTCGGTGGCGATGCGTCTGCTCGGCGCGACCGAGGGCTCGGGCAAGTTCGTCTCGCGCGAGGGTTCGAACCTCTGGGTGAAGGCGCCCGACGGCCGCCAGGGGCTCCCGGTCGATCCCGACGTGCCGTTCGCGCGGCGCGCCGGCTCGTCTTACTGGCCCGCCGGGACGCTGACGCTGCGGCCCGGCGACCGGCTGCGCTGGCTCCGCTCGGGCCCGCGCTTGCTCGCGCTCTGGGTCGAGATGGAGGCGGACGGTCCGGAGGCCGAGCGCGACTCCGCCTGGACCGAGTGGGTGCGCCGCGTGCCGGCGCGGGAGCTCGCGCGCCGAATGGCCGGGCGGGTCGCGGGCACCGAGGTCCGCGAGGTGACCGTGACGCGCCGCACGCCGTCGGGACGCGCGGTCGAGATGCGCGTGCGGACGGACCAGGCCGAGGCGATCTTCAAGCGGTTCGAGCTGCGGCAGGCCGTGGAGATGCCGGAGATGCTCTTCACGGTCTCGAAGGTCGAGGGAGCCGACGGGCAGGCCGAGTTCGTCTTCATGGGACGCGGCTGGGGGCACGGCGTCGGTATGTGCCAGAACGGCGCCTTCGGCATGGCGCTCGCGGGCGAGACCTACGACCGCATCCTGAGGCACTACTACACGGGCATCGACATCGTGCCGTCCGCCGGGGTGACGGCGCCGGCCAGGCCCTCGGAGCGATGACTCGTCATTCCGAGGCCGGAGGCCGAGGAATCCCTTTCGAGTCCGGCGGCCGCTGAGGGATCCCTCGCCGCGCTCGGGATTCCCGGACGAAACGATAGAATCCTCGGGATGAGCACCGTCGTTTCCGCCGAGCGCCGCGCGATCATTCAGACCGTTCGCGAGTTCTGCGACGCCGAGATCCGCCCCCACGTCATGCGCTGGGACGAGGCGCAGGAGTTCCCGCGCGAGGTCTTCCGCAAGCTCGGCGAGCTCGGCTTCCTCGGCATCCTCGTCGCCGAGGAGTACGGCGGCGCGGCCCTCTCTTACATGGACTACCAGGCGATCATCGAGGAGATCGCGGCGGCCGACCCGTCGGTCGCCCTCTCGGTCGCGGCGCACAACAGCCTCGGGTCGGGCCACATTCACCAGTTCGGCACCGACGCGCAGAAGCGCAGGTACCTGCCGCGCCTGGCGTCCGGCGAGGGCCTCGCCGCCTGGGGTCTGACGGAGGCGGAGGCCGGCTCGGACTCGAGCGGCACGAAGACGACCGCCGTCCGCGACGGCGACGCGTGGGTCCTGAACGGCTCGAAGAACTTCATCACGAACGCGTCCGTCGGCAGCCTCGCCGTGCTGATGGCGGTCACGGACCGAGAGAAGGGCAGCAAGGGGATCTCCGCGTTCATCGTCGAGCTCGACAACCCCGGCATCCGGGTCGGCAAGAAGGAGAACAAGCTCGGCATGCGAGCGTCCGACACGTGCACCCTCGTGATGGAGGACTGCCGCGTCCCGTCCGGCAACCTGCTCGGCTCGCTCGGATCGGGCTGGGTCGACTCCATGAAGGTGCTGGACGGCGGACGGATCTCGATCGCCGCGCTCTCGGTCGGCCTCGCGCGCGGCGCCTGCGAGGCCGCGATCGCGTACGCGAAGGAGCGCCGCCAGTTCGGCAAGCCGATCTGCGAGTTCGAGGCGATCCAGTTCTACATCGCCGAGATGGCGACCGACGTCGACGCGGCCCGCCTCCTGACCGAGCGCGCCGCCGCGGCGAAGGACGCCCACGAGCCCGTCACCCGGCTCTCCGCGCAGGCGAAGCTCTTCGCGTCGGAGGCGGCCGTGCGCGTGACCGAGCGGGCGATCCAGATCCTCGGGGGCTACGGTTTCACCAAGGATTTCCCCGTCGAGAAGTACTACCGCGACGTCCGGCTGTGCACGGTCGGCGAGGGCACGAGCGAGATCCAGAAGCTCGTCATCGCCCGGCAGCTGCTCGGCAAGGCATGAGCGCGGCGGGCTCCGGCCCGGAGGACCTCGCGCGCGGCGTCCTCGAGGGAGGCGCCCGTTCCATCGGCCGCGCGATCTCGGAGGTGGAGCGCGACTCCGTGACGGTCCCCGCGATTCTCCGCCGCGTCTTCCCTCGCACGGGACGGGCGCGGATCATCGGCATCACCGGTCCGCCGGGGGCCGGCAAGTCCACGCTCGTCCAGCGGCTCGCGCAGGCGTACCGCAGGGCCGGGCGGCGCGTCGGCATCGTCGCCGTCGATCCGTCGTCGCCGTTCACGGGCGGGGCGATCCTCGGCGACCGGATCCGGATGTCGGAGATCTACACCGATCCGGGCGTCTTCATCCGCTCGATGGCGACGCGGGGGGCGCTCGGCGGCCTCGCCCGCGCGACGAGCGACGCCGTGGACGTGCTCGACGCGGCCGGCTTCGACCCGATCCTCATCGAGACGGTCGGCGTCGGCCAGGACGAGGTCGACATCGTGCGTGCCGCGGATACGATCGCGGTCGTGCTCGTGCCCGGGCTCGGCGACGACATCCAGGCGATCAAGGCGGGCATCCTGGAGATCGCCGACGTCTTCGTGGTCAACAAGGCCGAACGGGAGGGCGCCGATCGCGCCGTGGCGGAGCTCTCGATGATGCTCGACCTCGCCGGCCATCCGGAGTGGCGGCCGCCGATCGTGAAGACGTCGGCGCCCTCGGGCTCGGGAGTGCCCGAGGCCGTGGCGGCCCTGGAGGCGCACGGCGCGCACCTCGCCGCGTCGGGCGAGGGCCGGCGGCGCCGCTCGCTGCGCGCGCGCTCGCGGCTGCTGGCGCTGCTCGAGACCCGCTTCCGCCGGGCCATCGAGGCCCGCGCGCCGGAGCCGGACGGCCTCGAGCAGGCGGTGGCCGCGGTCGCGGAGCGCCGCGAGGATCCCTACTCGGCGGCGGCCCGGCTGTTCGAGGAACTCGTCCCGCCGCCGCGCGAGGCGGCCGAGCGGAGATCCGGGTGAGCGTGCTCCGGATCGACCATCTCGGCGTCGCGGTCGCCTCGATCGAGGAGGCGCTGCCGGTCTACCGGGCGCTCGGGCTGGAGGTCGATCGCCGCGAGGAGGTGCCGACTCAGAAGGTGCGCACGGCGTTCCTGCCGGCGGGGGACAGCTCGATCGAGCTCCTCGAGCCGACCGCCGCCGACTCGCCGATCGCGAAGTTCCTCGAGAAGCGGGGCGGCGGGATCCACCACGTCTGCTTCGCGGTCGACGACATCGACGCCGCGCTGGACGAGCTGGCGGCCTGCGGGTTCCGCCTCATCCACCGGGAGGCGGTCCCGGGAGCGGACGGCAAGCGCGTCGCGTTCCTCCACCCCGAGGCCGGCGGGGGCGTGCTCATCGAGTTGTCTGAGGCGCGCCCCTCACCCCCGGCCCCTCTCCCGGAGGGAGAGGGGAGAAGGCCATGAAGGTCGGCGAGTTCGTGCTCGTGCACCTCGTCAACCCGAAGGAGAAGTTCTGGGGGATCCTGAAGGACCGGGACTCCTCGGGCATCACCGTCCGCGGACTCTCGCTCGAGGGATTCGAGGGCTGGCTCCACGAGATCGCGCGGCGCGAGACCGTAACCGTGCTGCCCTCGACGGTCTTCTTCCCGCTCCACCGGGTCGAGCGGATCTTCATGGACGAGACGGCGGGCGACTTCGTGTCGTTCGCGGACCGATTCAAGCGGACGGTGGGCGAGGACGCGCGCTACTACCTGACGCCGATGCCGGACCCTCTCGACGGCTGAGCCCGCGGTGCACTGACGTGCCGTACTCATCCAGTAGCTCGCGGCGTGAGAAGTCACCCGAGCGGAGCGAGGGTGGAGGCTCACGCCGCGGGAGCCGGAGCGAGAGGAAGGGATCGCGGCCGAAGGCCGCAGATCCCGAGCGAGCGAAGGCGACGTTCAAGCCCGCAGGTAGTCCCCCTGCCAGTCGCGGATCTTCAACTTGATGTCCTTCTGCCGCGTGATCTTCTGGTCCAGGACCTCCCGCACCAGGCCCGCCAGCTCCGCGTCGCTCGCAAACCGCAGCGCGATCAGCTGACGCACGTTCAGGTCCGCGATGCGCGGCTTCAGGTCGGCGGCCAGGATCCGCTCCAGCCGGAGGCGCATCTCGAGGCGGATGAGGCGGTCCTGAACCGCGATCGGGAATCCCCGAATCGCGAAGAACATCAGGAGGAAGGCGAAGCCCATCAGCGCGCCGAGCAGCGTCGGCCACGAGAACGCGACGATGGCCCGGTAGACGCACGAAACGAAGTTGACGATCAGGATGGGGCCCAGCACGAAATGGAAGTAGGGGACGAACCGGAAGTGGTTCTTGTAAGACTGGCGCGCCGATTCGGCCATGGAGAAACCTCCTCTTTCGCCGTTTCGAAGGCGGAAAAATCGAAGCGAGAAGCCGTGTCCCCGGCTTAAAGGGCGACGTTCTTGACGAAGTAGTCGGCGGCGGAGACCTGGCCGTTCACCAGCTGGCGCGCCTGCTCGGGAGACATTTCCAGCGTGCCCGCGGCCTCGCCGCCCGACGTCGTCAGGATGATGTGAATCGTGATCGCGAGGCCGCGGCTCTGCGGGTCCGACAGGGCGCGCGCCGCCGCGTTGAGCGCGTTGAAGACCGCCTCCTCGGTGTTCGTCGTGACGAGGAGCCCCGTCTTCCCGCGGAAGTTCGTCAGCTTGTACTGCGAGATGCCGGCGCCGTCGAAGACCTTCGCGAACGCGGACTGGAGATTGGGGTCGACGTCCTGGAACGAGGGGCCGGTGCCGCCGCCGGCCGCCTTGTCGGCCTGGGACGGCAGCGCCATGCGGGGCTTCTTGTTCTTCATGTAGTCCTGCAGTCGCGCCGGCTGCGGCATGTCGGGGGCCGGCGTCGGCTTGCGCCCGTCCGGGGTGTCGATCGCGACGACGTTGCCGAAGTTCTCCTTGTTGTACTGCTCGGAGCCGTCGACGTCGATCAGGTCGAGCTTCATCTGGGTGACGGTGCCGTTTTCGAGCGTGATGATCGCCTTGTCGCCCTTCACCGTGTACTTCGTCTTCGCGAAGATGAGCGAGCCGTCCTTCAGCTTCACGACGTACGCGAAGGCCGGCGCGGCGGCGAGGAGAAGCGCCAGCAGACCCGAAGCCAGGCTCTTTTTCACGCCGGTCGCCTCCTTAAGAACGCGGAAATCCCCGGTTTGACAGGGTTGTCTGCGCCCAAGATGATAGCACCCGCATGCTCATCGTCATGGACGCGGCCGCGACCGCCGAGGACATCGAGCGCGTCGTTGGAACCGTCCAGGCGCTGGGGCTGCAGGCCCATCCCATTCCGGGCGCCCAACGCACCGCGATCGGCATCACCGGCAACCGGGGGGCGGTCGACCGCACCGCGTTCGAGAACCTGCCGGGCGTCACCGAGGTCATCCCGGTCTCCGCGCCCTACAAGCTGGTCTCCCGGGAGGCCAAGCGCGAGAACACGGTCGTCTCGATCGGCGGGGTGCCCGTCGGCGGCGAGCGCCTCGCGATCGTGGGCGGTCCGTGCGCGGTCGAGTCGGAGCGCCAGGCGATCGAGATCGGGAAGAGCGTCCGCGAAGCCGGAGCGACCCTGTACCGCGGCGGCGCCTACAAGCCGCGCACCTCCCCGTATTCGTTCCAGGGGCTCGGCGTCGAGGGGCTGAAGATCCTCGCGCGCGTCCGCGCCGAGACCGGCCTGCCGATCATCACGGAGGTTCTCGACACCGAGACCGTGGACGTCGTCGCCGAGCACGCCGACTGCCTGCAGGTCGGCGCGCGCAACATGCAGAACTTCTCGCTCTTGAAACGCCTCGGCCGGATCCGCAAGCCGGTCCTGCTGAAGCGCGGCATGGCGGCCACGATCGAGGAGCTGCTCCTGTCGGCCGAGTACCTCCTCGCCGAGGGCAATTACGAGGTCGTCCTGTGCGAGCGCGGCGTGCGGACGTTCGCCGATCACACGCGCAACACGCTCGACCTCTCGGCGGTGCCGTACGTGCAGCGCATCTCGCACCTGCCGATCCTCGTCGACCCGTCGCACGGGACCGGCAAGCGGGCGAAGGTGCTGCCGCTCTCGCGGGCGGCCGTCGCCGTCGGCGCGGACGGGCTCCTGATCGAGGTCCACAACGAGCCGGAGCACGCGCTATCCGACGGGCCGCAGGCGCTCCTGCCGGAAATGTTCCGCGAGCTCGTCGCCGAGATGCGGCGCCTCGCGCCGGTCGTCGGACGCACGGCGTGAAGGGCCTGCTCGTCCTCGAAGACGGCGCGGTGTACCGCGCCGAAGCGATCGGCCGACCGGGCACCTCGTTCGGCGAGATCGTCTTCAACACCGCGATGAGCGGGTACCAGGAAATCCTGACGGACCCGTCCTACGCGGGCCAGATCGTCGTCATGACGGCGGCGCACGTCGGCAACTACGGGGTGCGCGACGAGGAGGCCGAGTCGTCGAAGGTGCACGTCGCCGGCTTCGTCGCCCGCGACTTCCCGGCGCTGTGGAGCGGGTCCGGCGGCGAGCGGAGCCTCGCGGAGTACCTCGACGAGAACGGGATCCTCGGCCTCCACGGCCTCGACACCCGCTCGCTCGTCAGGCGGATCCGGAGCCTCGGGGCGATGCGGGCGGGCCTCTCGACCGAGATCGACGATCCGGAGGAGCTCCGGCGCCGCGTGCTCGAGTCCCCGCCGATGGTGGGAAGCGACCTCGCCCTGTCGGTCTCGCCGTCCGAGCGGCGCCTCGCGCGGGGCGGGAAGGGACGCAAGAAGTTCCGCGTCGCCGCCGTCGACTACGGCATGAAGCGCCACATCGTGCGCCTCCTCCAGGAGGGGTCGTGCCGCGTCGAGATCTTTCCGGCGACGGCGAGCGCCGAGGAGATCCTCGACAGCCGCCCGGACGGCATCTTCCTCTCGAACGGCCCCGGCGACCCGGCGGCACTGCCGGGCCCCATCCGCACGATCGAGCGGCTCTGCAGGACCGCCAAGCCGATCTTCGGCATCTGCCTCGGCCACCAGCTCCTCGGCCTGGCGCTCGGCGCGAAGACGTTCAAGCTGAAGTTCGGCCATCGGGGCGCGAACCACCCCGTGAAGGACCTGCAGCGAGGCCACGTGGCGATCACGTCCCAGAACCACGGCTTCGCGGTCGACGCGTCCGCGCTGCCCGGCGACGTCGAGGCGACCCACGTGAACCTGAACGACGGCACGCTCGAGGGCTTTCGGCACCGGACGCTCCCGATCCTCGCGGCGCAGTTCCATCCCGAGGCGGCGCCGGGACCCCACGACGCCAACGTGCTCTTCCACGGCTTCCTCGAGGCGATGGGGCGCGCCCGTTCGTGACGGGCCTCGCGCTCGACGTCGCGATCCGCTATCTCAAGTCCCGGCCCTCGCGGCTGATTTCCTCCGTCTCGCTCCTCTCGATCGCCGGCATCGGCCTCGGCGTCGCGGCGCTCGTCGTCGCGATGGGGCTCCTCTCCGGGTACCGCAACGAGATCCGCGAGAAGCTGATCGGCGCCAACGCGGAGGTCGTCCTCTTTCCGATGACCTCGGGGGGCGATGCCGACCCGGGCGCTCTCGCGCGGCGGTTGCGGAAGATCCCGCGGGTGCGCGCCGTCGCGCCGGTGATCTACCAGACCGGGGTCGCCGCGTCGGCCGCGACGCCCGACGGCGTCGACGCGGTGCTGAAGGGCATCGACCCCGACGCGGAGCGCGGCGTCTCCGAGCTCGACGCCTACCTGCCCGACGCGGGCGCCGCCCTGACGCGCTCGGCGCCGGACCGGCCGGCCTCGGTCGCGATCGGCCACGAGCTCGCGCGGCTCCTTGATGTGCGACAAGGAGACCTCATCGCCCTGTCGGTCGCGGACTCGGCGGGCGGGGGATTCGCGCCCCGAACGGAGCGCTTCACGGTCTCCCGGATCTTCCGCACGAACTTCTCGGAGTACGACACGGAGTGGGTCTTCATGGATCGGGAGGAGCTGCGGCGGCTGTCCCGGTTGCCGGGGCAGGCGAACGTCGTCGAGATCCGCCTCGACACGACGAAGGACACCGACAAGGCGACGGCCGCGATCGCCGCCGCCGCCGGAAATGCGTACTCGGTGTCCGACTGGCGGTCCATGAACGGCGGCCTCTTCTCGGCGCTGGCCCTCCAGCAGACGATCCTCTTCCTCGTCATCGGGCTCATCGTCGCGGTGTCCACGTTCAACATCGTCGCGACGCTCGTCATGACGGTCCAGGAGAAGAAGCGGGACATCGGCGTCCTCGCCGCCCTCGGCGCCGAGCCGGGGTTCTTCCGGCGCGTCTTCGTCGCCCTCGGAGCGCTGCTCGGCGGGGGGGGCGTCCTCGCCGGCGTGGCGTTCGGCGTGCTGGTCTGCTGGACGATGACGCGGTTCCGGCTGCTGTCGTTCCCGCCCGGCGTCGCGGAGATCTACTTCGTCTCGTACATCCCGTTCCTCGTGCGCGCGCGGGACCTCGCCCTGATCGTCGGTTTCGCCCTCCTCGCGATCGTCGTCGCGAGCCTCGTCCCCGCCTGGCGCGCCGCGCGCGTCGACATCGCCGACGCGCTGCGATACGAATAATCGTCACCCCTCTCCCGGGAGAGGGGGGCAGGGGTGAGGGGCTTCCTTACCCCGCCCGCTTCGCCAGGAATTCCTTCTGGCGACGGGCCGCCTCCTCACGAATAGCCGCGAGCTCGGGGCGCTTTCGAACGGAGGCGAGCGTCGGATCGGTGTCCAACGGGGTGACGAAGAGGTAGTTCATCTCGACGCCCCGGCGGAGGAAACGCAGCGCGGCGTCGTCATAGCCGGCGTAGGCGAGCATCGTGCCGACCCAGTAGTTGTTCTCGGGATCTCGATCGATGGACGCCTGCTCTTCGATGCGCTTTGCGGCGGCGTCGCGCTCCGCCTGCGGCGTCGAGGGCCGCAGAAGCGTCGCCGCATTCGGAAAGCCGGCCGCGGCGGTGACATCGGCGGCGGCCTCCCGCCGGCCCTCTCGGATCAGGATCGATACCTCGCGGCCCTTGGCCCAGTCCGAGCCGGCGTCGAGCTTCAGATATTCGCGGGCGCGGTCGTACCTTCCGAGCGCCGTGAACACGAACGCGCACGATCGGAGCCCGCGATCGTGCGGGTCGAGCGAGAGCGCGACGTCACACTCGCGCGCCGCCTCGTCCAGGAGACCGGCATACCGCAGAACATAGGCCACAGCGAAGTGCGCGAGGGAGGACTCGGGGCGCCGCTTCACGAGGTCCCGCGCATGCATCCAGGCCTGGTCGAGGTGGGAGCCCTCCGTCTCGAAGACGATCGAAGTCTGGGTGGCCTCGATCGAGCTCGGGTCCAGAGCGAGAGCCCTTTCGATGGCGGTCTTCGCCTGGGCCAGCTTCGGGGCGGCCTCCCTGGAGGCCACCGAGTCCCCGCCGCCGCCGTAGGACGCCTGGTAGTAGTACCGAAGCGCCAGGTCCGACCACGCGGGGGCGAAGTCCGGATCCAGCCCCACCGATCGCTCGAGCATCGTCACGCCTCGGTCGTTGGGGCCCGGATCGCTCGTGAGCGCCTTGGCGCGCAGATACAGGTCGTAGGCCTCGGCATTCTTCGGCCGCGTTCCGGAGGCCGCCGCGCCGGCCGAGCCGCCCACGAGCGGAAAGAGTCCCTGGCGCAGCCGCGAGGCAATCTGGTCCCGCAGCGCGATGGGGTCGGCGGCCGGGGCCGAGGAGGTGTCCCGCCAGAGGAGGCGGTTGGCGTCGATGTCGACGAACTCGAGCGTCACCCGGATCTGATCGCCTTCCTTCTGGAAATGTCCGGTCAGAACGTCCTGGACGCGCAGCTCGCGGCCGGCCGTCTGCGGATCGACGTCGCCCTTCGCGTACTTCTGCGTCGACGCGAACGGGCGGATGGACAGGGAGGGAATGTACGAGAGGGCCGTCGCAATCTCGTCGGGGAGGGCGAACCGCAGGTGGTCGGTGGCCGGATCGCCGCCGAGATTCTGGAATGGCAGGACCGCGATCGAGACGTTGGCGGTCCCGGCGCGGGTCGTGGCGGTGCGCGAGTGCGAGAGCCACCAGGCCGCGCCGCCGGCGAGGAGGACGGCAATCGCTACCGCCGGCCAGAGCCACGCCGGCCGCCTCGCCCGCCGAGGCGTCGTCGCCGCCGCGACCTTGCCGCTCGCGGCCGACTCGGAGTCGCGCTTGAGTCGCTTCAGGTCGGTCTTCAACTCCGCGGCGCTCTGGTAACGGAGGTCCCGGTCCTTTTCCAGCGCCGTGTTGACGATCCGTTCGAGCTCGGCCGGAAGTCCGGGATTCAGCTGGACGGGCGAGACCGGGGCGCGGTTGAGGATCGCCTCGAAGATCACGGCCGAGGTGTTGCCCGAGAACGGCGGGCGTCCGGTCGCCATCTCGTAGAGGACCGCCCCGCAGGAGAAGACGTCGGTCCGGGCGTCCAGCACCTCGCCACGCGCCTGCTCGGGCGACATGTAGGCGACGGTCCCGATCGCCGTGCCGGGGCTCGTCAGATTCTTCTCGGCCATGGCGGTCGGCAGGGCGCTGTCGCCGGAGCCGGCCTCCTCCGCCTGCTTCGCCAGCCCGAAGTCGAGGAGCTTCGCCTGACCGCGCTTCGTCACGAAGATGTTCGCCGGCTTGATGTCGCGGTGGACGATGCCGCGCCCGTGCGCCGTCTCGAGCGCGTCGGCGATCTGCGTTCCGAGATCGAGCAGCGCGTCGAGCTTCAGCGGCCCGGGCGCGAGGCGTTCGCGCAGGGTCTCGCCCTCGAGCAGCTCCATGGCGATGAACGGCTTCCCGTCGTGCTCGTCGACGTCGAAGATCGTGCAGATGTTCGGGTGCTGGAGCGAGGACGCCGCGCGCGCCTCGCGCTGGAGCCGCTCGAGAGCCTGGTGGTCGCGGGCGAGCTCCTCGGGCAGGAACTTGAGCGCGACGCGCCGCCCGAGCTTCAGGTCCTCGGCCTCGTAGACCACGCCCATGCCGCCGCCACCGAGCTTCGAGAGAACGCGGTAGTGGCTGACGGTCTGGCCGATCATGTCGAGGGTTTCTCGCCGGCATTCTAACGGCGCGCCCGCCCGCTATACTCCCGCCCCGGTGCCCAAGCGCGACGACATACGATCGATCCTCGTCATCGGGTCGGGTCCGATCGTCATCGGCCAGGCGTGCGAGTTCGATTACTCGGGCACCCAGGCCGTCCGGGCGCTCCGTCGGGAGGGCTACCGCGTCGTCCTGGTCAACTCGAACCCGGCGACGATCATGACGGACCCGGAGCTCGCCGACGCCACCTACGTCGAACCGCTCACGCCCGACTTCCTCGAGCGGATCATCGAGCGGGAGCGCCCCGACGCGATCCTGCCGACGGTCGGCGGCCAGACGGCGATCAACCTCGCGCTCGCGCTCTCCGAGCGGGGCGTTCTCGAGCGCCGGAACGTCCGGCTGATCGGCGCGAACGAGCACGCGATGCGGCTCGCCGAGGACCGCGACCTCTTCAAGAAGGCCATGCTCGAGATCGGCGCGGAGGTGCCGCGCTCGGAGCGGGCGCGCTCGCTCGCCGAGGCCGAGCGGATCGCGAAGGAGATCGGCCTGCCGCTCGTCATCCGGCCGTCGTTCACGCTCGGCGGCTCCGGCGGCGGCGTCGCCAGGACCGCGGCCGACTTCAAGAAGATCGTCCAGAACGGGCTGCTCGAGTCTCCGTCGCACGAGGTCCTGATCGAGGAGTCCGTCGAGGGCTGGAAGGAGTTCGAGCTGGAGGTGATGCGGGACCACGCCGACAACGTGATCATCGTCTGCTCGATCGAGAACTTCGACGCGATGGGCGTGCACACCGGCGACTCGATCACGGTGGCGCCGCAGATGACCCTGTCCGACCGGCAGTACCAGGCGATGCGCGACGAGGCGAAGGCCGTCATCCGGAAGGTCGGCGTCGACACCGGGGGGTCGAACATCCAGTTCGCGGTCGAGCCGAAGACCGGCCGGCGCGTCGTCATCGAGATGAACCCGCGGGTGTCGCGTTCGTCGGCGCTCGCCTCCAAGGCGACGGGCTTCCCGATCGCCAAGATCGCCGCCCTGCTCGCGGTCGGCTACACCCTCGACGAGATCCCGAACGACATCACGAAGAAGACGCCCGCCTGCTTCGAGCCCTCGCTCGACTACGTCGTCGTCAAGATCCCGCGGTGGACGTTCGAGAAGTTCCCCCGGGCCGACGCGCGCCTGACGATCCAGATGAAGTCGGTCGGCGAGGCGATGGCGATCGGCCGCACGTTTCCGGAGGCGCTCGGGAAGGCCGTGCGCTCGCTCGAGATCGGCCGAGACGGGCTCGACGACGGGCAGCCGCCGCTCGAGCGAGAGGCCCTTCTCGAGAAGCTCGAGGAGCCGACGGCCGAGCGGCTCTTCCACGTCCGCCGGGCGTTCATCGCGGGCATGGACGTGGCGGACGTCGCCGGCCACACCCGGATCGACCCGTGGTTCCTCGACGGCGTCCGGCGCATAGTCGAGACCGAGGAGTCGTTCGCGGGGCGCGCGCTCGCCGAGGTCCCGGGCGAGGATCTGCGGGCGGCGAAGCGGCTGGGGATCTCGGACCGCGCGCTCGCCCGGAAGATGGGCGTCGCCGAGCTCGACGTGCGCGGCCGGCGGCGCGCGCTCGGCATCGCCCCCGTGTACAAGACGATCGACACCTGCGCCGCGGAGTTCGAGGCCTCGACGCCCTACTTCTACTCCACGTACGAGGACGAGAACGAATCCATCCGGACCGAGAAGCCCAAGGTCGTGATCCTCGGCGGCGGCCCCAATCGCATCGGCCAGGGGATCGAGTTCGACTACTGCTGCGTCCATGCCTGCTACGCGCTTTCGGAGGCCGGCTTCGAGACCGTCATGGTCAACTGCAACCCCGAGACGGTCTCGACCGACTACGACACCTCCGACCGCCTCTACTTCGAGCCGCTGACGTTCGAGGACGTCGCCTGCGTGCTCGACAACGAGCGGCCGGACGGCGTGCTCGTGCAGTTCGGCGGCCAGACGCCGCTGAAGCTCGCCCGCGCCCTCGAGGCCGCCGGCTATCCCATCTGGGGCACCTCGCCCGAGTCGATCGACCTCGCCGAGGACCGCGGCCGCTTCGGCCGGCTGCTCGGCGAGCTCGGTCTGGCGGCGCCGCCCCACGCGGAGGCCCGCAACCTCGAGGAGGCGGTCGAGGCCGGCCGTCGCATCGGGTATCCGCTCGTCGTCCGCCCGTCGTACGTCCTGGGCGGCCGCGCGATGGCGGTCGTCTTCGACGAGGCGCTTCTCTCCTCCTACGTCGCCGCGGCCGTCGCGAGCTCGGGCGAGCATCCGGTCCTGATCGACCGGTTCCTCGACGACGCCGTCGAGCTCGACGTGGACGCGCTCTGCGACGGCAGGGAGACGTGGATCGGCGGCGTCCAGCAGCACATCGAGGAGGCCGGCATCCACTCCGGCGACTCCTTCTCGGTCCTGCCGCCCTGGAGGATCCCGCCGGACCTCCTCGCCGAGATCCGCGACGCGACGCGGCGCCTCGCGGTCGGGCTCTCGGTCCGGGGCCTCGTCAACATCCAGTTCGCGATCCAGCACGGCAAGCTCTACGTGCTCGAGGTCAATCCGCGCGCCTCCCGCACGGTGCCGTTCGTCTCGAAGGCGATCGGCGTGCCGATGGCCCGCGCGGCGGCGCTCCTCGCCGCGGGCCGGCCGCTCGCGTCGCTCGGACTGCCGCCGGAGCGCGATCCCGTCGACTTCTTCATCAAGGGACCCGTGTTTCCGTTCCGCAAGTTCCCGGGCGAGGACGTGCTGCTCGGGCCCGAGATGAAGTCGACCGGCGAGGTCATGGGCGTCTCGCCGCGGTTCGGCGACGCCTTCGCGAAAGCCTGCGAGGCGGTCGGCATGCGCCTGCCGCTCTCGGGACGCGCGTTCCTCACCGTCAACCCGTACGACAAGGCCGCCGTGGTGCCGATCGGCCGCGAGCTCGCGGACCTCGGCTTCGCGCTGTGCGCGACGCGGGGAACGCTCGAGGCGCTGCGCGAGGCGGGGATTGCCGCGGAGCCGGTGTTCAAGGTCAACGAGGGCAGTCCCAACGCGGTCGAGCGCATGGAAGCGGGGGAGATCCAGATGATCATCAACACCCCTCTCGGGCGCGCGTCTCACTTCGACGAGGCCGCGATCCGCGCCGCCGCGCTGCGGCTCTCGATCCCCTGCCTGACGACGCTCTCCGCCGCCACCGCGGCCGTCGAGGGAATCCGCTCGCGCCAGGAGGAGGCGACGGGCGTCGCCCCGCTGCAGGAATACCACCGGGGATGACGGTTTCCCGGGTTCTTCGGACCCGGTCGTGAGCGCGACGATGGCGCGCCGGCCGGGACTCCTCTTCCGGCTCGCCGGTCTCGCCGCGGCGGCGGTCGCCTACGCCGCGATCTTCTCGATCGGCTTCCCGCCGGGCGCGCGGGATCGGCTGCCGGTGCTCGTGTTGTCGGGCGCCCTCGCCCTGGTCGCCGCCTGGGACCGGCGGACCGGGCTCCTCGCGTTCTCCTTCGCGATGCCCTTCGCGAGCCTCGGCGACCGCCTCGTCGGCGGCGTCGACGCGATCGCATGGCCGTTGCTGCTCTTCCTCGGCCTCGCGGGCGGCTGGACGTTTCGCTTCCTCTACGACTTCGAGAGCCGTCCGGACCGGTCGCGCGCCGATGGCGTCGTGCGGCTGATGCTCGGCCTGTGGACGCTCTCGACCGGGCTCGCGATCGTCCGGGCCCGCACGCTCTGGGCGATCCTCCGCGGCCTCACGCTCCGCGTCGTCAACGTCCAGGGCACGATCGATACGGCCGCGATCCGGGCGACCGTGCTGTCCTTCGCGGCGCTCGCCGCGGGCGCCGCCTTCTTCTTCCTGCTCCGACGCGAGGGGCGCGGCGCGCGCGAGGACGCGCTCTTCGCGGTCCTCCTCGGGACGACGATCTCCTCGGCGGTCGCCGTCGCGCAGCGCTTCGGGCTGCTCGCGACCGAGACGCGGCGCTTCTGGCAGTTCGCGGGCCGGTTCTCGGGCGGAGCGGTCGACCCGAATGCGCTCGGGATCCTCGCCGGGGCGGTCCTGCCGGTCGCCGTCGCGATCGCGGCCGCGGGAACGGGGCTGCGGCGCCACGCGGCGGCGGCGGCGCTGCCCGTCCTCGCCGCGGGGCTGCTGCTGTCCGGCTCCCGCAGCGGCGTCGGCCTCGTGGTCGTCGGACTCGCGGCGGCGGCGTGCGCCCGCATCGTCCCCGCGCGCCGGCGGGCTGTCGCCGTGCTGGCCGCGGCATGCCTCGTCGCGGCCGCGGTGCTCGTTCGCGGCAGCGGGTCTCGCGGGAACGTCGGCGTGCGGCTCGCCGAGCTCTTCGACGAGCGGGTGCCGGCCGAGCGGCGCGTCTCCTCCCGGCCTCTGCTCTGGCGGAGCGCCTGGCGGATCTTCGAATCCAATCCGCTCGAGGGGACGGGCCTCGGCGCGTTTGCCTGGCGGCTGCCGAACCTTCTCGCGGACGAGGGCCGCCCGGCGAAGTTCATGGACAATCCCGGCAACGCGTACCTCCAGGCGCTCGCCGAGACGGGTGCGATCGGCGGCGCGTTGACGCTCGTCTTCGTCGCGGTCCTCGTGCGCGAGGCGGCGCGGGCGCTCCGCGACCGGACGGGTTCTCCGGCGACGGCCGGCGCGGGAGCGTCGCTGCTCGGTCTCCTCGCCGCGCTCGCGACCGGCTCCCACTGGTTCGCGCCGGATGTGGCGCTCCTGTTCTTCCTGATGGCCGCCGCCTCGGCCGGCGGGGCGCCGGAGCGTGCGGCGGCGCGATGGCCGGCGCGGGTCGGTGTCGGGGCGCTCGCCCTCTACGCGGCGGCGGCCGCCGTATCGGCGCGTTCGACGCTCGACCCGGCCGAGGCCTTCCGGTACTCTCGGGACATCGGTTTCCATGGCGTCGAGCAGGGTTCGGACGGGCCGTTCCGGTGGACGGCGCGCCGTTTCGCGGTGAGGCTGGCTCCCGGCGAGCGGCTCCGCCTGCGCCTCGTTCACGTCACGCCCGAGCGCCGGCCGGTGGTCCTGACCGCCCGGGCCGGCGCGGAGCGGTTCTCCCGGACGCTCCCGCCCGGAGACGGGATCACGCTCGCGCTCTCCGCGCCGGCCGGAGCGGCGGAGGTCGTCGTGTTCGGCCTGTCCCGCTCCTTCGTCCCGCGCCGCGTCGGCGGCTCCGGCGATTCGCGCGAGCTCGGCGTTGCCGCCATCTTCGCCGATCCCGGCTAGGACCGTGGAGCTCCAGTTCCACCCCGCCTCCGGCCGCGGTGCGGTCCGCAGCGTCGCGCTCGGCGACCGGACCGAGCTCGTCGTTCTCGCGGCCGCCGGGCTCGCCGCCGCGCTCACGGTGTCGCTGTGGGTCACGGCCCCGCTCGTCTGCCTTCGCGCGCTGAGGGCCGGGCGCGCCGAGGCCCTCTCGGGGGAGTCGGCGAGGACGGCGCGCGCGCGGCGGGACGTCGAGGCCCGGCTGGACGGGCTGCGCGACCGCGCGCTCGACGGCGGCGACCTCGTCGGCCGCATCGCCTTTCTGTACGGCGTTCCGGTCGCCGCCTGGCCGCGAAGCCTGAACCCCGAGAGCGGCGCGCTCGCCCCGGGGGACCCCGAGACCGTCGCGCAGGGGCTGCGCCGCTACGCGATCGCGCTCGACCGCGGTGTCGCCCTCGTCGCCGCACGCGAGGCCGAGGACGCGTCGCTGCCGCGCGACACGCCGTCGATGATGCCGCTCTCGACCGACCTCGTCGAGCCCGCCTCGCGGTTCGGACCGCGCACGTCGCCGTGGACGGGAGCCGAGGAATTCTTCGCCGGCATGGACCTGGCCGCCCCCGCGGGCGCGCCGGTCCTCGCTCCGGCGGCGGGCACGGTCGTGTTCGCCGGCCGCGTTCTGTCCGCCGCCAACGCGCGGCTCTGGCGGTTCGGCAACCTGGTGGTGCTGTCGCACGGCGCGGCGGGCGTGACGGTGTTCGGCCATCTCGCGCGCATCGGGGTCCGGCGGGGCGAGCGGGTCACGCGGGGAGCCCCCCTCGGCACGGTCGGCGCGACCGGCTGGGCGATGTCGCCGGCGCTTCACTACGAGTACTGGCGCCGGGGCGGCAGCGGCCTCGCGCCGACCGATCCGCGATTCGCGATGCTCGACCTGAAGCTCCCGCAGCACGACGTGTCGCTCGAGCGCATGCGCGCCACGTCGGCGCCGGGCTCGGTGCAGCCTCCGCCGGACCGCTAGCGCACTCGACCGCGGCCGACGCGCTTGCCCTCGTAGAGCGCCTGATCCGCGCTCTCGAAGAGATCCGGCTCCTCCGGCGCGAAATCCCCCGTCCGCGTCGCGACGCCGATCGTGACCGAGACCGGAGCCACTTTCTCGCCGTGGCGGAGTGGCACGCGGCGCAGCGTGCTCTCGATCGCCTCCGCCCGCTCGCGTGCGGAGCGCGCCTCGGCGCCCGGCATCAGCAGCGCGAACTCGTCGCCGCCCCAGCGCGCGGCCATGTCGTCCTCGCGCTTCTCCTGCCCGACGACCTCGGCGACGTGGAGGAGCACCGCGCTGCCGAACGCATGGCCGAACTTGTCGTTCGCGTCCTTGAGGCGGTCCACGTCGATCAGCAGCAGGGAAAGCGGCTCGCGGAAACGCCGGGCGTGCTCGACGGCGCGGCGGTACCGTGCGAAGAACACTCGCGCGTTCGCGAGGCCCGTCAGTGGATCGTGCTCGGAGAGCTCCCGGTACCGGTCTCCGAGGAGCCGCAGGCGGTCCGCCCGGCGGCCGACGATCCAGCCGGCGACGCCGAACACGAGACAGGAGCCGAGAAGCTCGTACAGATAGAAGAACGCCTCGGCCGAGAGCTCGCGCGCCGGAGGCCCGGCGCCGAGCGCGAGGCGCAGCAGGAGGGCCCCCGCCGGCGCCCCCACGCCCAGGATGGACCCGATGGTCGCGTAGACCGGCGCGATGCGGACCCGGCGGCGGGGCGGGGGGGGAACGCCGGATTCGGCGACGGAGGGCGGTGCGGGCGCTCCCGGATCGGAGGTCTTCGGATCGAGTGCGTCGTCGGTCGTGCTGCGATTCTCTCACGGCGGCCGGCGTGCGCGGGAGTATCCTTGAATCGGGTGACCGCCCGGACCTTCGACGTCGCCGAGATCGCGTACGCGCGCTGGAAGCGCGCCGTGGATCTCCTCGTGCGCGAGGTCGTGCGGCGCCGCGAGGAGGAGGCGCGCGAGGAAGAGCGCGCGCGGGCCGAGCGGCGGATGCGCAACCTCCGGCGCATCGTGCGGCGCGCCCTCTCCGAATACAGCCGGATCCAGATCGCCCGCCAGTAGGGGCGGGGCTCGTCCCCGCCCGCGGCATGTCGGCCTTCCAGGTCAGGCGGGATAGCGGCGGACCCGCTCGCGGTGCGCGGCGAGCCGCGCCACGACGTCCTCGAGTCGGTCGCCGCCCGTGACCTCCAGGACCGCGTCGGCGAGCACGAAGGCGAGCATCGCCTCGGCGATGACGCCGCCCGCGGGCACGGCCGTGACGTCGCTGCGCTCGTACGCCGAACGCGCCGCCGCGCCGGTCTCGAGGTCGACGGAGTCGAGGCCGCGCGCGAGCGTCGAGATCGGCTTCAAATACGCCACGGCGACCACGTCCTCGCCGTTGGTCACGCCCGCCTCGAGCCCCCCGGCGCGGTTCGTGCGGCGGCGCAGGGTTCCATCCGGGCCGCGCTCGATCTCGTCGTGCGCGAGAGAGCCCGGCCCGCGCGACGCCTCGATCGACGCGCCGAGCTCGACCGCCTTGACGGAGGGCACGGAGAGGAGCGCCTGGCCGATCCGCGCGTCGAGGCGGCGGTCCCACGACGCGTACGCGCCGAGGCCGGCGGGCACGCCGCGAGCCGCGACGAGCACGGAGCCGCCGAGGGTCTCGCCGCGCCCCTTCGCCTCGTCGACGGCCGCGACCATGGCCGGCTCGAGCGCGGCGTCGATGGCGCGCAGCGGCGAGTCCTCGCGCACTCCGGCGAGCGCGGCGAAGGACCGGGGGGAGCGGGCGTCGGCGACGGCTCCGATCGAGAGCACCCCGCTCGCCACGCGGATGCCGCACGCGCCGAGGAGCAGCTTGCAGACCGCCCCCGCCGCCACGCGAGCGGCCGATTCCCGGGCGGAGGCGCGCTCGAGCACGTCGCGCAGGTCCCGGGCGCCGTATTTCATGCCGCCGGCGAGGTCGGCGTGCCCCGGCCTCGGCCGGGTGAGTCGGCGCGCGGCGGCCTGGTCGGGATCGACGCTCAGCGGGTCCATCACGCCGGTCCAGTTCGCGAAGTCCGCGTTCGCGATCCCGATCGCGATGGGAGATCCGAGCGTCCGTCCGCCGCGGAGTCCCCCCTCGAAGATCGCCCGGTCCCGTTCGATCTTCATGCGTCCGCCGCGTCCGTAGCCGTGCTGCCGGCGGGCGAGCTCCGCCGCCACGAAATCCGGATCGACCGTCAGCCCGGCCGGCACACCCTCGAGGATCGCCGTCAGGCGGGGGCCGTGGGATTCCCCGGCGGTCGTGAGGCGCAGCGGCATGGCCGGGAGTCTATCGAAGCGACCGCCGTGCCCATCGGGCGGGAGAGGGAGCGGCAGGGGCGTTCCCTCTCTCTCCGGTCGGGCCGCGAAAGCGGCCCGCTCAGAGTCCGAGTCAGTTGGGCAGTAACTCCGCCAGGGCGCTCGGCGCCGAAAGCGAGGCGTACGTCTCGTCTTCGGGAGCGGCCGCGGTCTCGTGGGCGAGCCCGGCGAAGAAGGAGAAGAGCGCGGCGGCGGCGACGGCGGCGATCAGGCGGCGGCGCCGCGCCGCCGCGCGGTCCCGGCGCACCGACCGCAGCACGGCGCCGACGAACCGCTCGTCGGCCGGCTCGAGCGGCTCGTTCAGCCGGAGGCCCTTCCAGGCGCCGGCGATGCGCGCGTCGGTGCGGCACGCCGTGCAGACCAGCAGATGGCTCGCGTCGTCCCGTCGTCCGAAGCATTCGTTGCGATTCATGGACGTGCCTCCTCGAAGCGCGCCCGGATCCTCCGGCGCGCGCGGTGCATGCGGACTCGAATCGCGGTCACGCTCATGTCGAAACGCTCCGCGATGACGCGGTCGGAGACGCCGTCGATCTCGCGCGCGATCATGATCTCGCGGTCGAGCGGCGGCAGGGACTCCAGGGCGGCGCGCAGCAGGTCGACGTCCTCGTGGCGCGCCTCCTCGTCCCCGGCGGCGGGCGCCGAGTCGGGCAGCGCGTACTCGGGACGCCGGCGGCGGATGATGTCGATCGCGCAGCGGATGGCGATCGCGCGGACCCACGCCCGGAAGCTCGCCTCGGGACGATAACGGTCGAGCGCGCGGATCGCCTTCAGGAACGCCTCCTGCGCGGCGTCCTCGGCGAGCGCGCTGTCCCGCGTGACCCGCCGGGCGGCGGCTAGGACGACCGGCGCGGCGCCCCGAACGAGAGCGGCCACCGCGTCGTCGTCGCCGGTTCGCGCCCGGAGCACGAGCGCCGCTTCCTCGTCCGAGGCGGCGCCGCGGGGTGCCGGAGTGGCGGCGACCAGGCGGAGGCTCAGCTCTCGCCCCGGAGGAAGGCCGCCAGGGACTGGAGCCCGTCGGTGCCGCGGCGACCCATGCGCTCGTGCAAGGCGACGAACTTCTGCTGCTGCTCCGGCGTCAGGATCGGCCAGATCTCCGATCGGACCTTCACGATCATCATGGCGCCGTTGCCGTGGACCTCGCCGACCTTCGCGGCGAGGCTCCGGATGACGTTCTCGTCCGGGGGCTGCGCCATCACGGCTTCGTGCAGCGCCCTGCGGGCGTCCATTCCGGCCTGGACCTGCGCCAGGATCTCGTCGGCGTGCGCCTTGAGGATGCCCCGGACCTGCGCCTTCTGCGCGTCGGTGAGCTCGAGCTTGTCGGCCAGGTGCTCGAACATCCGCTGCGCCCGCGGGCCGCCGTGCCCGGCTCCCGGAGCGAGCTGGCCTCCGAAGATCCGTCCCGCGAAGAGACCCATCCCCGCCACGGCGAGAACCGCCGCGGCGATCAGGATCGAGCGGCGGACCTGTTGAATGCTCATCGGGTTCTCCCTTTCCAGCTCTAGGAACGCTTTTCCCTGCGAAAAGATTACCGCCCCAGGGGGCTAAACTGCTCGCGCGTGGAGCGGAAATACGTCCTCAAGACTCCGGCCCGGCTGAAGGTCTACCGGGTCGACTACGACCGCGAGTTGAACGACGAGCAGCGGGACGTCGTCCTCGCCGGCGCCGGCCCGATCCTCGTCATCGCCGGGGCGGGCTCCGGCAAGACCCGGACGCTGGTGTACCGCGTGGCCCGCCTGATCGAGTCCGGGCACGATCCCTCCCGGATCCTGCTCCTGACCTTCACGAACAAGGCCGCCCGCGAGATGCTCCGGAGGGTCGAGACGCTCCTCGCGGTCGACACGCGCCGCCTGATGGGGGGCACGTTCCACTCGGTCGGCAACCGGCTCCTCCGACGCTTCGGTTCCCGGCTCGGCCTCGGGCCGAACTTCACGATCCTCGACCCGGAGGATGCGCGGGAGATGCTCGAGGCGGCCACGTCCGACCGCGGCGTGCCGACGCTCGAGCGGCGGTTCCCCAAGGGCGACGTGCTCCTCGACCTCTACTCGTTCACCGTCAACACCGGGAGGCCGTTCCCCCAGGTGCTCGCCGAGCACGCGCCGCACTTCGCCGAGCTCGAGCCGGAGATCGTGTCGGTCTTCCAGCGCTATCGCGAGCGCAAGCGGCAGGCGAACGCCTGCGACTACGACGACCTGCTCCTCCAGTGGCGGCGCCTCCTCGACGAGTCGAAGGAGGCGGCGGCCCAGCTCGCCGCCTCCTACGATCACATCCTCGTCGACGAGTACCAGGACACGAACCGGCTCCAGGGCGACATCGTGGACGCGATGGCGCGGGTCAAGAAAAACGTCACCGTCGTCGGCGACGACGCGCAGGCGATCTACTCCTTCCGCGGCGCGTCCTTCGAAAACATCCTCGGTTTCCCGGAGCGCTATCCCGAGGCGAAGACGTTCCGCCTCACGCGGAATTACCGTTCGACGCCCGAGATCCTCGCGCTCGCCAACGCGTCGATCGCCCGCAACGAGAAGCAGTTCCCGAAGGAGCTCGAGGCGTCCCGGCCGGCCGGCGCGCTGCCCGCCGTGGTGGCGCTGCCCGACATTCCGGACCAGGCGCGCTTCGTCGGCCAGCGGATCCTCGAGTGGCGCGACGAGGGAGAGCGGCTCGAGGACATCGCGGTCCTGTACCGCGCCCACTTCCAGGCCCTGGAGCTCCAGATCGAGCTCGTCCGAAGGGGCATCCCGTACGAGATCCGGTCCGGCACGCGCTTCTTCGAGCAGCGGCACGTCAAGGACGTGCTCGCCTTCCTGCGCCTCCTCGTCAACCCGAAGGACGAGCTCTCGTGGAAGCGCGCGCTGAAGATCTTTCCGCGGGTCGGCGAGCGCTCGGCGTCGGCCGTGTGGCAGGCGATCGGGGGCCGGCCCGATCCGCTCGAGGCCTTCCGCCGTCTCGACGCGTCCGCCGGCGCTCTCGGGCGGGGCGCCGAGGCGGCGCTCCGGCCCTTCCGCTCGCTCCTCGCGCAGCTCGACGGCCCCGCGATCCGCTCCTCGCCGGCGGAGGCCATCCGCACGGTCGTCGAGAGCGTCTACCGCGACTATGCCCGCGCGAAGTTCCCGAACGGCGACGCGCGCCTCGACGATCTCGAGCAGTTCGCCCAGTTCGCGCAGAGCTACGAGTCGGTGCCGACCTTCCTCGAGGAGGTCGCCCTCTTCAACGAGCTCTCGGGCGAGGACGTGGTGCCGGGCGAGCCCGACGACGACCGCGTCGTGCTGTCGTCGATCCACCAGGCGAAGGGCCTCGAGTGGAGCCGCGTGGTCGTGATGGGCCTGTCGGAGGGCCGCTTCCCGAACTACCGGTCGGCCGCGAGCGAGGACGGGCTCGAGGAGGAGCGGCGGCTCTTCTACGTCGCGGTGACGCGGGCGAAGAACGAGGTGGCGCTCGTCTACCCGATGCTCGCGCGCGACCGCTACGGCGTGGACGTGATCCTCGAGCCGTCGCGCTTCCTGACCGAGCTGCCCGACGCCGTCTACGAGCGCTGGACGATCGAGCGCGAGCCGACGCCGGAGGATGACGCGACGTCCGCGGCGGGGGACGAGACGGTGCACTGATGGGACGCGGAATGCCGCGTCCGCCGCTTTTCAAGAGGGCGCGCTCCTTGCAATATTCACCGACGGGCCGAGCCGCGGTCTCGAAGGCGCGCTAAAATAGGCGTGCAGCGGTCCCGGTCCGAGGTGCAGATGAAGGACGACATCTACTCCGCGATCTGCCGCGAGGCGCTCGAATCGCGCCAGCGCGATCTCGGCGCCTTCGTCGACAACGGCATGGCGGGCATGTCGAGCCGCCTCGAGAAGACGCTGCTGCGCCTGCCGTCCGGCTGGTTCCTGCTGGGCCTCGGTCCCTACAACGCGGGCCTCGTGAAGATGGACTACGACGAGGTGCTGCTCGGACGCGAGGTGCCGGAGTACATCGGCGTCGGCATGCCGGTCACCGGCTTCCGCGTGTCCTCTCCCGACGCGTTCTTGAACACCGAGGTGTCGCGGCTGCACGCCAAGGTGATCCGGCAGATGGCCGGCGACGCGCCGCACTACAGCCTCGTCGACATGCGTTCGACGTGCGGCACCTATCTGAACGGCGACGCGATTCCCGTCCCGGACGATCTCGACGGCGCGTCCGAGGCCGACTGCGCGCGGACGCTGCGCTCGGGAGACTTCTTCTCGCTCGGACCGTCCGCGGTCAACCTGTTCCTGTTCTTCCAGAAGTGAAATCCCCGCGGCGGGGGAACGCCGCCGTTCTCGTCGGTTTCTCCGCCGCATTCGTCACGGCGGTCACCGCCGTGCGCCGTCTCCGCCCGGGGCCGCTCCTCGATCCCGACGCCGCGTGGGCGGCGCCGCGCCTCCTGCTCGGCCTCGGGGTCGCCGTGGCCGCGGCCGCCGCCGGCGCGCTCGCCGCCGCGCTGTTTCTGGCCTGGAGCCGGTCCCGTCTCGCGACGGAACCCCTCGCCGCCCTGCCGTTGCGCCGCGCCACGATCGCCGCGCTCGCCGCCGCCGCTCTTCTCGCCGGCGCCGCCGCCCGCGCGGCATGGATCGCGACGCTGCCGATTCCGTTCCTCGAGGACGAGGTCAACCTCCTCGCGCCCGCTCTCGCGCTCTCGGGCGGCCCCGCGGACTTCGCCGATTCGGTGCGCCCGATTCCCTACGGCCGCCCCGATCCGCACGAGGTCATCGGCGTCGCGTACCTCGAGATCCTGCGCGCGAGCCTCCGCATTGCCGGCAGCACGATCCTGGGCCTCCGTTTGCCGACGCTCGTCGCCGGGATCCTCTCGCTCGCCACGGCCGGTCTCCTCGCGCGCGCGCTCCTGCCCTCGGGAGGCGGCGCGCTCGCCGTCCTCGTCCTCGCGGGGCTGCGGTGGCACGCGATCCTCTCGCTCTCCGGCTTCCAGTCGATCGTGCTCGTGCCGCTCTGCGATCTCGCGGCGCTCGGGATCGTCGCGGCGCGGCGGAGGGGCCGGGCGCTTCCGGCGGCGGCTGCGGGGGCGGCGATCGGGCTCGGCGCGCACTTCTATCTCTCGGCGTGGGCGGCCGCGGCGGGGCTCGCCGGTTTCGCGGCGTGGCCCTCGGAGGCGCACCGCCGAGCGTGGCTCGCGAGGCTCGCCGCCTTCGCGGCCGGACTGGCGGTGGTCGCGGCGCCGCTCTTCCTCCTGCACGAGGGGCGGACGATCGCCTACTTCGGCCGCGCCTCGCGTCACAGCGTCGTTCGGGAGATCGCCTACCAGAAGTCGGCGCTCCCGGCTCTCGGCGTGGCGGCCGACGCGCTGCTCGCCCCCTGGTTTCTCCCGGACCCCGAGGGCCGGCACGACCTCGAGGGCGCGTCGCGCCTCGGCCTCGTGGGCATCCCGGTCGCGATTGCCCTCGTGCGCGCTCTCGCGCGGCCCCGCGCGGAGCTCTCGGCCTTCCTCCTCGCGACGGCCGCGGCCGCGTTCCTCGCCGCGGTCGCCGGCGGCGCGGCCGGCCACCCGAACGGATTTCGCTTCGGCTACCTCACGTCGACGACCGCGATCGCGGCTTCCGCCGGCACCCTCGCGCTCGTCTCTCTCGTCCCGTCGGCGGGGCGCCGGGCGGCCGCGCTCGCCGCCGTCGGAGCGCTCGCCGTCGCGGGAGTCGTCGACTTGCGCCAGGCGCTCGCGGACTGGCCCGCGCGGCGGGCGACGTTCGACAGCTTCCACGGCGAGGACACGCTCATCGGCCGGGCGGCGGCGCGGTGGAGCGCGTACGGCGGCGTCTCGGTCGCGCCGGGGCTCGGCCGTTCCGACGCGACCATCGCGACCGTCGCGCGCTACCGCCTCGACGTGTCCGCGCCGCCGTCTCCCTTTCCGGCGACGACCGCGCGGTCCTTCCGCATCGTCGCCGCGGGAACGCCGCCGTCCGAGGGCGAGCGCGGCGTCGAGCGCGTCCGCGACGCGTGGGGGAGGGAGCGGGCGCTGGTCCTGGGGCGGCGGAGCGGGGCGAGCTAGGCGCCGCCGACCGGCACCCCGGTCGCGTGCGCGAGGACCTCCTCGCCGACGTCGAACGCCGAGGGCATGATCGCGAGCATCCCGGTGGCGTCCCAGATGCCCATCGTGCGGAGCGGCGGCCGGTAGATGTGGAGCGAGATGGCCGTCGGGGTCGTCGGCGCGAGCCGATGGAGGACCGTCGGCCCGATGTCCGACAGGTCGCCTTCGGCGCGGTTGCGGCTGTCGAAGAGCTCGGGCTTCTCCTGCGGCGTGCCGAACCGCTCCTCCGAGAGGCCGCCCGACAGGACGGACATGCCGCCCATCACGCCGCGGTGATCGTGGATCGGCGTGATCTGCCCGCTCTTCCACGCGATGAGCATGACCTCCCATTCGTCCCAGAGGAGGATCGGATGGCGCATGTAGCGGTCGTTCGAGTAGACGACGCGATCGAGGTGGCGCTCGAGCTCGGCGCCCACCTTCTGGCAGAGGAGCGCCGGCGTCGGCCGCTCGGGCCGCGCCGAGAGATCCCGGATGACTTCCTTGACGGATTCGGCGAAGTGCATTGGCGGGATTCTAGTCGGATTCCTGGCGAGCGGGGGAGGGGAGCACGAACCTCATTCGCGCCCCTCACCCCTACCCCCTGTCCAATAGGGAGAGGGGTGTCGGTTTTCTGTATGGTGCTATGTTGCGCCGCGCATGAAAATCGCAGTCATTCCGGGCGACGGCATCGGCGTCGACGTGACCGCCGAGGCGGTGAAGGTGCTCGCGCGGGTGGCCGAGCGGCGCGGCCTGAAGTTCGAGCCGGTCTTCCTTCCGTGGAGCGCCGACCACTACCTGAAGACCGGCGAGACGGTGCCGCCCGGTGGCTTCGACGACCTGTCCCGGAACTACGACGCCATCTTCATGGGCGCCTTCGGCGATCCGCGCGTGCCCGACATGAAGCACGCGGCCGAGATCCTCCTCGGCGCGCGGTTCGTGCTCGACCTCTACGTCAATTACCGGCCGGTGCGCTGCCTGGACGATCGGCTGTGTCCGCTGAAGGGCTTCGGCGCGAAGGACGTCGACTTCGTCGTCTTCCGGGAGAACACCGAGGGCTCCTACGTCGGCTCGGGCGGGCACCTGAAGAAGGGAACCGCGGACGAGGTCGCGGTCCAGGAAGACATCTCGACGCGCAAGGGCGTCGAGCGGATCGTGCGGTACGCCTTCGAGTTCGCGAAGAAGCGCGGCAAGAAGCGCGTCGTGATGTCGGACAAATCGAACGCGATGCGCTTCGTCGGCGACCTGTGGCAGCGGACCTTCAAGGAGGTCGCCCGGGCCTTCCCGGAGATCGAGGCCTCGCACCTCTACATCGACGCGCTGTGCATGCAGATGGTCAAGGACCCGCGCCAGTTCGAGGTCATCGTGACGAACAACATGTTCGGGGACATCGCGACGGACCTCGGCGCCTCCCTGCAGGGCGGGCTCGGCATGGCGGCGTCGGGCAACCTTCACCCGGGCCGCGTCTCGATGTTTGAGCCCGTCCACGGCTCGGCGCCCAAGTACGCGGGCACCGGCAAGGCCAACCCCTTCGGGGCGATCCTCACGGCGGCGCTGCTCCTCGACCACCTCGGGCACCCCGGCGAAGCCGCCGCCGTCGAGGCCGCCGTCGCGGCGTGCGTGCGCGAGGGAGCGGCCACCGCGGACGTCGGCGGCTCCCTGACGACCGCGGCCGCCGGCGACGCCGTCTGCCAGCGCCTGCGGGTGTGATCCCGCCCTCCCGGGCATTCGGGAGGGACTGGTACAATCGAGTTTCAAGGAGACGAACTACTGATGTCACACTTTGCGCGCAAGCTCTATCCGCTCGCCACGGCCCTGTTGTTCCTCCTCGCCAGCTCCACCGCTCTCCGCGCCGATCAGAAGTTCTTGAGCTCCGACGACGCGAAGGAGAAGGACGAGCCGCAGAAGTTCCTGCCCGACTACGACAAGCTGGTCAAGGGCAAGGACGCCGACTGGGTCTATTTCCCGAACGGGGCGCTCAAGGGCAAGACGGTCCTCGTGAAGGAGTTCGAGCACAACGGGAAGGGCCGCGAGCCCAAGGAAGCGGCCTCGTACGGCAAGGAGTACATGGAGCAGTGGCTCCAGAAGCAGGGCTACGACGTGGTGGACAAGGGGCCCGCCGACTACACGGTCGAGGGCAACATCTTCAACGCCTGGGAGCCGAGCGGCGCGGCGCGCGTCTGGGGCGGCTGGGGCGCCAACCCCGGGGTCGGCATGGAGCTGATCATCAAGGACAAGAGCGGCGCGATCGTGGCCGAGATCCGGGAAAAGGCCAAGGGCTCGACAATTCACGACGCCGTCGAAAACGGCCTCGAGGACTGCGCGAAGGACATCTCCAAGGGGAAGTGAGGGAAGAGCGGGACAACTCCTTGTCCTGCAGTCGCTTGACGAGCTGGAGGGGGCCGGCCGCAGGGGCCCCCCCGGCCGTGGTACCGTTTTCCCCTTCAAGGAGCTGCGCCGATTTCTGACCCTCACCCGGCGGTCGCGCTTCCCGAAGCGGACCTGACCGCGCTCTTCGGTATCGCCGACGAAAACCTGCGCTCGATCGAGGAGGCGTTCGACGTGCGCCTCCAGTCGCGCGGCAGCGAGATCGCCGTTCTCGGCGAGGGTCCGGGCGCCGAGGGCGCCCGCCGGCTGCTGACGGGGCTGTCGGACCTGCTCGCGAGCGGGTACCCCCTCCAGCGGAGCGACGTCGCGACCGCGATCCGGGTGATCCGGGAGGACCCCGCCGTCTCCCTGGTCGAGTTCTTCACGGACAGCCCCTTCGGCCCGGCGCTCAAGGACGCGGTCAGCGTCCGCAACATGAAGCAGCGGCTGTACGCGCAGACGATCGACCGGCACGACCTCGTCTTCGCGATCGGCCCGGCGGGGACGGGGAAGACGTACATGGCGGTGGCCATGGCCGCGGCGGCTCTCGTCGAGAAGAAGGTCAAGCGCATCGTCCTGGCGCGCCCGGCGGTCGAGGCGGGGGAGCGGCTCGGCTTTCTTCCGGGCGACCTCGTCGAGAAGGTCAACCCCTACCTGCGGCCCCTCTACGACGCCCTCTACGACATCCTCGGCTACGAGAAGACCGCGAAGCTCCTCGAGCGCGGCATCATCGAGGTCGCTCCGATCGCCTTCATGCGCGGCCGGACCTTGAACGACGCCTTCATCATCCTCGACGAGGCGCAGAACACGACCTCCGAGCAGATGAAGATGTTCCTGACGCGGATCGGGTTCGGCTCGAAGGCCGTCGTGACCGGCGACATCACGCAGATCGACCTGCCGCAGGGCAAGACGTCCGGGTTGCGCGAGGCGCAGCAGGTTCTCTCGAAGATCCCCGCGATCCGCTTCGTGCTCTTCGACGAGAAGGACGTCGTGCGCCACAGCCTCGTGCAGTCGATCATCACGGCGTACGAGGCGCTCGATCGCGAGCGCGAGGCGGCCGCGGCCTCCGGACTCGCCCGCAACGGGCACGGCGCGCCCTCCTCCGGACGCTGAGGCGGCGCGGATGTCCACGGGCGCGCCCCCCGGGCGCACGACGATCGATTTTCAGAAGACGCCGCCGCCGCCCTCGCGCGAAGACGGCGAACGGCCCGCGGTGCGCGTCCGGCCGCTGCTCTGGGCCATCGCGTACGTCATCGCGACGACGCTCTGCTTCTCGCCGACGCTGTCCTTCCGCGACCGCCCCGCGGTCCCGGGCATGGTCGCGCCGCGGGACATCGTCGCACCGCGGGACCTGATCGTCCCGGACCCCGACGCGACGGCCCGGCGCCGTGCCGAGGTTTCGGCCGAGGTCCTGCCGATCTACGACTACGACGCGGGGGCGCCCGCGCGCTTCGAGTCGCAGCTGCGCGAGTCCTTCGAGAAGGCGCGCACGGCCTTCGCTCACACCCGCCCGAAAGGGCGTGTCACGCCCGAGCTCGCCGACGCGTTCGCGCTGCCGATCGGAGACGAGGCCCTGGCCGCGCTCGCCCGACAGGGCTTTTCGGCCCGGCTCGAGGACCAGTTCGCGGTCATCGGGCTCGATCTCTACCGGGGCGGCGTGATCGACCATCGGGACCTCGCGCCGGAGGCGAGGAGCCGCGGCATCACGGCGCGCGACACGTCGTCCGGCCGCGAGAGCCGCCGCCGCGAGAGCGGGGCGATCGAGTTCGGCAACGAGGCGCGCTCGGCGATCGCATCGCGGCTCGCCGACAGCCCGTTCACGCCGCGCGAGCGCGCCGAGGTCGCCGCGTTCCTCGCCGCGACGCTGCGTCCGAACCTGGTCTACGACGCGCCCCTGACCGCCGAGCGCCGTGCCGACGCCGCGCGCGGCGTCGAGAGCGTGTTCACGCGGCTGCCGCGCGGCAAGGTCATCGTGCGCCGGGGCGACGAGATCACGCCGCGCACCGCGCAGTGGATCGCCGCGATCCGCGCGTCCGCCTCGGACCCATCCTCCTGGGTGAAGGTGACGGGGATCCTGATTCTCCAGGTCCTCGCCGCCGCGGCGTTCTGGCTCGACGCGCGCCGGCAGCGGCGCCGCCGGCGGGAGCGCTCGCCGGGCGTCGTCTTCGGATCGGTGCTCGCGACGGGGATCGTGTTCGCGTTCGTCACGCGGGCCACCTACGCGCTCGCGCAGGCCCTGTCGCCGAGCCTCGAGGGGGCGTCCGGCGCCGTCAATTTCGCGATCCCGTTCGCGGCCGGGCCGATCGTGGTGAGCCTCGTGGCCGGCATGGGCCCCGCGCTCCTCGTCGCGCTCGTGTTCTCGCTCGGCGCGGGCGTCCTGATGGGCCTGTCGTTCCCTTTCGCGCTCTTCTCGGTGGTCGGATCGCTCGCCGGAATCTACGGGCTGGGGCGCGTCGGCGCGCGCAGCGTCCTCCTCGCGATGGGCGGCATCGTCGCCAGCGGCAACCTCGTCGCGATCGTCGCGCTGCACTTCCTGAACGCGGGACCGTGGGGCTGGGACTTCCTCTTCGATGCGCTCGCGGGCGTCGCCGGCGGCCTGACCGTCTCGATGGTGGTCGCGCTGATGCTGCCGGTGTTCGAGCACCTCTTCTCGGTCGTGACCGACATCCGGCTGCTCGAGCTGTCGAACCAGAACCTGCCGCTTCTCCGCACGCTCGCGCTCGAGGCGCCGGGCTCGTACCAGCACTCGCTGATGCTCGGTCACCTCGCCGAGGCGGCGGCGGAGGCGATCGGCGCCGATTCCCTGCTCGCGCGCGTGTCGGGCTACTACCACGACATCGGCAAGACCAAGATGCCCGACTACTTCATCGAGAACCAGGCGAAGGGCTACAACCGGCACGACCGGCTCGAGCCCTCGATGAGCGCGCTCATCATCGCGGCGCACGTGAAGGAGGGCGTCGAGATGGCCCGGCGCGCCCGGCTCCCCGAGCCGATCGTCACCGCGATCCGCGAGCACCACGGGACGAAGCTGATCCGGTACTTCTTCCAGAAGGCCGTCAGCAAGGCGGCCCCCGGCGAGGAGGTCGCGGAGACCGAGTACCGCTACCCGGGGCCGAAGCCGTCGACGCGCATCCTCGGCATCCTGATGATCGCGGACGCCGTCGAGGCGGCCTCGCGGACGCTCATCGAGCCGACGCCCGCGAAGATCCGCGCGATGATTCGCCAGATCGTCGACGACTGCCTCCGGGACGGGCAGTTCGACGAGTGCGACCTGACGATGCGCGACCTCTCGGTGATCGTCGAGGCGCTCGAGCGCACGGTCACCACGGTCTTCCACCACCGGATCGACTACCCGGGCTTCGACTTCAATCGCGAGCGGTCCCGCCGCCGGAGCGCCGACACCGCCACGGGGCCGAGGGCGGTCTGATGGAGATCGACGTGCGGGCGACCGCGGCCGGGGCCCCGGGCCCCCTGCGGGTGCGGCGGCTGCTCTCGAAGGCGGCGCGCGCGGCGCGGGAAGCGGGGTCAGGCTTAAGCCTGACCCCCGGTGTGTCCGTGCTGTTCTGCTCGGACGCGCGGATGAAGACGCTCAACCGCCGCTGGCGCGGCAAGGACCGCTCGACGGACGTGCTGGCGTTTCCCGCCGGGGGTGCCGCGAACGGCTTCCTCGGCGACATCGTCATCTCGGTGCCGTACGCGGCGCGCGAGGCGCGGCGGCGGCGCGAGCCGGCCGCCCGGGAGATCGACCGGCTCCTCGTCCACGGGCTGCTGCACCTGATGGGTTACGACCACGAGACCGACGACGGCGAGATGGACGCGCTCGAGGCGCGGGTGCGCCGGCGCCTGGGGATTGCGGACGCGGGCCGTCCGGGGGGCGTTCGGCGGTGATCGCGATCCTCTCGGCCGCCTTCTGCTACGGCGCGTTCCTGCTCTTCGAGTCGTTCGCGCTGGCGCTCGACCGCCTCTCGCCGATCAAGGTCCGCGGGCTCCTCGAGGAGCACCCGGAGCGCGCGCGCCTGCTCTCCGGCGCGGGCGAGGTCGAGATCGTGCGCACGACGACGAAGGTCCTGGTCCAGGCGCTCCTCCTCGCGGGCCTCCTGACGACCGTCTCCGCGCTCGAGACGTGGGAGGTCCACCGGCCCTGGCTCTGGGGCGGCGCCTCCTTCGTCGTCGGCTGGCTCCTGACCGAGATCGTGATCCTCCGCCGCGACGCGAACCGCGACCCGGAGCGGATCGTCGGCAGCCTCCTCCCGCTCGTCACCGCCGCCTCCTGGCTGCTGTGGCCGATCGGTTTCTTCATTCGCCGCATCTTCGCCGGCCGCGCGCCCGCGCCGGCGCCCGCCGAGGCGACGGAGCAGGAGGTCCGCGCCTACATCGACGTCGGCCGCCAGGAGGGCATCCTCGAGAAGGACGAGGAGAAGCTCCTCATGTCGATCGTCGACTTCGGAGACACGCGCGTGCGCGAGGTGATGACGCCCCGCACCGACATCGTCTGGATCGACGTCGCCGCGTCGCTGACGGTTCTCTTCGATCTCTTCGTCGAGTCCAAGTACTCGCGCATCCCGGTCGTCCGCGGCTCGATCGACACGGTCGTCGGCGTCGTGCACGTCAAGGATGCGCTCGAGGTCGTCCGGTCCGGCGCGGCGGGCACCGTGGCGGCCGTGATGCGCGAGGCCTACTTCGTGCCCGAGACGAAGAAGGTCTCGGAGCTGCTCCGGGAGTTCCAGCGCCGCCACCTCTGGATGGCGATCGTCGTGGACGAGTACGGCGGCGTGTCGGGGCTCGTCACGGTCGAGGACCTCCTCGAGGAGATCGTCGGCGAGATCTCCGACGAGCACGAGGACGAGCGGGAGCCGGTCACGCGCTCCGGAGAGAACGCGTACTCCGTGTCGGGGAAGGCCAACATCGAGGTCGTCCGGGACCTGTTCGCGCGGGGCCCGGAGGGGGAGGAGTTCACGACCGTGGGCGGCTTCCTCGCCAGCCGCCTCGGGCACATCCCGAAGCCGGGCGAGACGTTCCGGGAATCGGACCTCCGGTTCACGGTCGAGGAGGCCGACCGGCGCCGCGTCCACCGCGTGCGCATCGAGCCGGTCGGCGCGGCGCCGGCGGGCGTCGAGGCGCCCGTCCGCAAGACCTCCTAGCCGGCGAGCCCGAACGCGATGAGGGTCGGCGAGATCGCGGTCGTCGGCCGGCCCAACGCCGGCAAGTCCACGCTCGTCAACGCCCTCGTCGGCGAGAAGGTGGCGATCGTCTCCGACAAGCCGCAGACGACGCGGTCGCGCATTCTCGGCGTGGCCCGGCGTCCCGACGCCGAGATCGCGCTCGTGGACACGCCCGGGATCCACCGCCCGCAGTACCGGATGAACTCGGCCATGGTGCGCGAGGCGACCGACGCGCTGTCCGGCGCCGACGGCATCCTCTTCGTCGTCGACGCCGCCGAGGAGCGCGGCGCGGGGGACGCGGCCGTCGCCGGCCTCTGCCGCAACGCGGGCACGCCGGTCGTGCTCGCCGTCAACAAGATCGACCTCTTGAAGAAGGACCGGCTCCTGCCCATCCTCGCCGCGCTCGGCGGGGATCCCGTGTACCGCGGCTTCGCCGACCTCGTGCCGGTCTCGGCGAGGACGGGGGAGAACGTCGACCGGCTGTTCGCGGTGCTCGCGGGCCGGCTTCCGGAGGGCGACGCGGCCTATCCGGCCGACTTCCTGACCGCCACCCCCGAGACCGAGTGGATCGGCGAGGTGATCCGCGAGAAGCTCCTCGAGCGCACGCGGGACGAGATCCCGTTCGCCCACGCCGTCGTGATCGAGTCGGTGCGCCCGGGCGCCGACCCGGACATCACGGTCGTGACCGCGACGATCGTCGTCGAGCGCGAGGGCCAGAAGGGGATCGTGGTCGGGAAGGGCGGCGCGATGATCCGGTCGATCGGCCAGGCCGCTCGCGAGGAGCTCGAGCGCGAGCTCGGGCGGCGCTTCTATCTGGAGCTGACCGTCCGGGTGCAGCCGGACTGGCGCAACGACGAGAGGTTCCTGTCGCGGCTGAGGGGAGGGAAGACCTAGAGCGCGGCTTCCGGGTTCCCCTCACCCCTGCCCCTCTCCCGGGGGGAGAGGGGTTTCGTTTAGCGAACGGTGTTGCGCAGCCGGTCCGCGAGGTCGTGGAGCGACTCCGACAGCGACTCGCGCAGGCGCTCCATCTCGGAGAAGAGCAGCGCGTCGGACTCGTGCCGGCGCACGCGCTCCTCGAGGAGCGGCGCGATCTGGGACCGGATGTCCTCGGCCTCGCGGCGGCCCTGCTGCGTCTTCTCCTCGAAGGTGGACTCGAGCTCGCGATGCTGCCGGACCGTGTTCTCGAGCCGCCCCTCGATCTCGCCGAGCCGTTCTCCGTGCGCGGAAAGCGCCGTGACCCGCGCCTCGAGCTGAGGGATCGTCTCGGCGAGCCAGCGCACCGAGCTCATCTGGTCCTCGTGCGAACCCGTCTGCGAGAGGAGGACCGCGACCTGCTGCTCCATCGCCTGGAAGCGCTCGTGCAGAGAGGACAGCGCGCGGAAGCGCTCGTCGTTCTGGAACCGCTCGCCGAGGGCGTGGAGGGCCATTCCGAGGTCGTCCGCGTCCTTGCGCTGGCGCGTCGCCTCGGCGCCCATCCGCTCCTCGACGCCCCGGAGCCCGTGCTCGAAGGCCTGGATCGCCTGCTGCATCTCGTCGTGGCGGCCGGCGCCGGCCTCGAGCGGACCGAGGCGCTGCTGGAGCGCCGCGAGCGCCTCGTGGACGCCGCCGACGCCGTTCTCGAGCGCGTTCAGGCGATCGGCGAGGGCGGCGATGTGCTCGAGCGCCGCCTCGGTGCGTTCCTGGACCGCCGAGACGCTCGCGCCGAGCCGTTCGACCGCCTCGCGCTCGCCGGCGGTGCGGCCCGCGGCCTCGCGCAGGCGCTGCTCGAGGAGCTCGAGGCGCTCGTCGCTGACGGCCTCGCTCGGCACGAAGGCCGCCTCGGCACGGTGGGGCGGGGCGGGCGCCGCGATCTCCCCGGGCTCGATCGCCTCGATTTCGTCGATCTCGTCGGCGGGCGTCAGCTCCTCCGGCGGGTCGATCGTGCTGCCGATCTCCTCCATGCCGATGATGTCCATCTGGATCGTCGCCGACGGACTCGGCGCGAGCGGCATCGGCGGCCCGGGCTCGAGGCCCGGCGGTTCCGGAACGGCGTAGGGGCTCTCGTCCTCGTCGTCGACGCCGCGGCCGAGCTCGGTCGTGTCGAACGGCGCCTCGTCGTGGACCGGCGGCACCAGCGACAGCGGGCGCGCGGGCGCGCGCGGGATCTGGATCGTCGACTGCGACTCGCGATTCAGGAGCGAGTCCTTCCACGTCTGCAGGTCGTCCGGGCGCCCCTCGCTCGGCGGCTCGACGGCGCCGGCGGCCGCCGCCTCCTCGGCCCGCTTGCCCTGGAGCCGGCGGAGCAGGTCGACGAACGTGAGCTTCGAGATCAGCTTGAACGTCTCGGTCACGCCGCGGCCGGCCGAGGCGACGGCCTCGACGAACGGGTACGAGGAGAGCCCCAGCGCCTCCTGCATGGCGTCGACCGCGAGGATGTCCCCGAGGTCGCGCTTGTTGTACTGGATGACGATCGGGATCTTCTCGAACGAGATGTCGTTCGACTTGAGGTTGTCCTTCAGGTTCTGCCAGCTCTCGAGGTTCTTCGGGAGCATGGTCCACTGCGAGTCGGCCACGAACACGACGCCGTCGACGCCCTTGAGCACCACGCGGCGCGTCTCGTTGAACGCGGTCTGACCGGGAACCGTCGCGAGCTGGAAGCGGATCTTGTAGCCCTTGATGTCGCCGAGCTCGACCGGCAGCAGGTCGAAGTAGATCGTGCGGTCGGTCTGCGTCTGAAGGTTCAGGAGCTTGCCGGCGGTGCCGGGCTCGAGCCGGTCGTGCAGGACCTTCAGGTTCGTGGTCTTCCCGCAGAGACCCGGGCCGTAGTACACGATCTTCGCGGTCAGCTCGCGCGTGGCGGCGTTGTAAATGACCATGGGACTCCGTTCTTTGCCCCGATTTTAACGCCGAATCGCCGGGCCCGCGCCCGGTTTCGGCCGTTTCCTTGACGCCCCGGGACCGACCCCATAGACTCGCGCGGATTTGAGCGAGGACCTGATCCGCAAGGCGCGCATTCTCGACGCGGACCGCATCCGCCGGATGGTCGACCGCATGGCCCACGAGATCGCGGAACGCCAGAAGGACCTGTCCGGCCTCGCCCTCATCGGGATCCGGACGCGCGGCGTCCCGCTCGCGAACCGCCTCGCCACCCGCCTCGCCGACCTCGTCCCGGGGGGGCACTTCCCGGTCGGCACGCTCGACATCACGCTCTACCGCGACGACCTCTCGACGGTCGCGCCGCAGCCCCTCCTGAAGAAGACCGAGATCGACTTCGACTTGAACGGCCGCACCGTGCTCCTCTGCGACGACGTCCTCTACACCGGGCGGACGATCCGCGCGGCGCTCGACGGCGTCATCGACCTCGGCCGGCCGCGCGCGATCCGGCTCGCGGTTTTAATCGACCGCGGCCATCGCGAATTCCCGATCGAGGCCAACTACGTCGGCAAGAGCGTGCCGACCGCGAACCGGGAGACGATCCAGGTCCTCTTCCAGGAGACCGACGGCTCGGACGAGGTCTGGATCCTCGAGCGGCCGCAATAGGAACGGATTGACGGTCGCCGCCCTCCGCTCCAAGGACCTCGTCGGGATCGAACCGCTGACTCCCGACGAGATCACGCTTCTCCTCGACACCGCGGAGTCCATGCGCTCGATCGGGCAGCGGCCGATCAAGAAGGTGCCCGCGCTGCGCGGACGCATGGTCGTCAACCTCTTCTTCGAGGCCTCGACGCGGACGCGGTTCTCGTTCGAGACCGCCGAGAAGTGGCTGTCGGCGGACTCGCTGAACTTCTCCGCGAAGGGGAGCTCGGTCGAGAAGGGCGAGTCGCTCCTCGACACCGCGCGCAACCTCCAGGCGATGTCGCCCGACCTGATCGTCATCCGCCACTCCTCGCCGGGCGTGCCGCACTTCCTCGCGCGCCACCTCAAGGCGGGCGTCGTCAACGCGGGCGACGGCGCGCACGAGCACCCGACGCAGGCCCTCCTCGACGCGCTCACGATCCGCCAGCGTCTCGGCCGCCTCGAGGGGCTGAACGTGTCGATGGTCGGCGACATCGCGCACTCGCGGGTGGTCCGCTCGAACATCTGGCTGCTGAAGACGATGGGAGCGAAGGTCACCGTCTGCGCGCCGCCGACGCTGCTCCCGCCGCGCATCGAGGAGATGGGGGTCGCGGCGACGACCGACTTCGACGCGGCGCTCGAGAGCGCCGACGTCGTGATGATGCTCCGGATGCAGCTCGAGCGGCAGGGCAAGTCCCTCTTCCCCTCGGTGCGCGAGTACTTCCGCCACTACGGGCTCGACGCGAAGCGGCTCGCGCGCGCGAAGAAGGACGCGATCGTGATGCACCCCGGACCGATGAACCGCGGCGTCGAGATCGCCTCCGACGTCGCCGACTCGGGACGGTCCGTCATCCTCGAACAGGTCGCGAACGGCGTCGCCGTGCGGATGGCCGTCCTCTACCTGCTCCTCGGCGGGCATCCGTGGGAGGGCGAGGCGTGAGCCGAACGCTCCTCGTCCGCGGGGGCCGCGTCGTCGATCCCGCCGCCGGCCGCGACGGGCGCGCCGACGTGCTCTTGCGCGACGGCGTCGTCGCCGAGGTCGGGGACCGGATCGAGGCGGGCGACGCGGAGGTCTTCGACGCGTCCCGGCTGATGGTCTTCCCCGGATTCATCGACCTGCACGCCCACCTGCGCGAGCCGGGCCGCGAGTACGCCGAGACGATCGCGTCGGGGCTCGCCGCGGCCGCCGCCGGGGGGTTTACCGCGGTGTGCGCCATGCCGAACACGACGCCGGTCATCGACACCCGCGAGGTCTGCCGGTTCGTGGCCGAGCGCGGCGCGGAGATCGGCGGGACGCGGCTGTACCCGATCGGGGCGATCTCGAAGGGGCGGAAGGGCGAGGAGATGACGGCCTTCGGCGAGCTCGCCGAGGCCGGCGCCGTGGCCCTCTCGGACGACGGCGACTGGCTGGCGGACGGCGCGCTGCTGCGCCACGCCTTCGAGCACGCCTCGCTCTTCCATCTCCCGATCGTCCAGCACGCCGAGGACCGGAGCCTCTCGGAGCGCGCGCCGATGCACGAGGGCGCGGTGTCGACCCGCCTCGGCCTCGCCGGCCAGCCCGCGATCGCCGAGGCCACGGCCGTGGCACGCGATCTGCTGGTGGCGGAGACCGCGGGAGGGCGCCTGCACGTGGCGCACCTCTCGACGGCGCGCGCCCTCGAGCTGGTCCGGCGGGCAAAGGAGAACGGACTCAGAGTGACTTGTGAGGCAACGCCGCACCACCTCGTCCTGACGGACGAGGAGGTCGCCGCGTCGGCCTTCTCGACCCGCGTGAAGATGAACCCGCCGCTGCGCGAGGCGTCGGACCTCGCCGCGCTGGTGGCTGGACTCGAGGACGGCACGGTCGACGCGATCGCCACCGACCACGCGCCGCACCACGCGGACGAGAAGGCGGTCGACTTCGACTCGGCTCCCTTCGGCGTCGTCGGCCTCGAGACGGCGGTCTCCGTCGTCCACGACCGGCTCGTCGCCCGCGGCAAGCTGTCGCTGAATCGCTTCGTGGCGCTCTTCTCCGCCGGACCCGCGCGCGCCTTCGGGCTGCCCGGCGGCACGCTCGCGCCCGGCTCGCCCGCCGACCTCACGCTGTTCGATCCCGAGGCGCGCTGGAAGGTCGATCCCGACCGCTTCGTCTCGAAGGGGAGGTCGACGCCGTTCGCCGGCTGGGAGCTCGCGGGAGCGCCGGCGGCGACGATCGTCGGCGGGGCGGTCGTGTGGCAGCGCGTCGAGCTGTAACCCGCCGAGCATTTGCTCGGAGTAGAAAGGGATCCCTCGTCGCTTCGCTCCTCGGGATGACAACAGGGGCATCCATCCATTTGTCATCCCGAGCAAAGCGAGGGATCCCTTTGGTGTCCGCATGAGGCTTCGTCGAGTCCTCTCCCTCGCCTGCACGGCCGTCCTGGCTCTCGCCGCCAAGGAGCCCGAGCCCCGCAAGATCGCGCTCCGCCTCTCCGAGGGCATCACGGCCGTGCCGGCGCTCGAGCGCCTGACCGAGCGCGCGAAGGGACACGGCGTCGAGCTCCAGGAGGCGCCGGAGGGCTCGTCCGTGCCGCGCGGCTTCGACGTCGCTCACCTGTCGCTCGTTCCGCCGTCCGAGAAGCTGAAGCCGCTCCTGTCCCGCTTCCCGATCTCCTTCGAACGCGGCGGCTTCGCGTTCGACGGGCGGACGTACGCGGCGCCCTCCGACGCGATCCTGCTCGTCGACCCGTCGAAGCCGTCGGACGCCTTCGTCCTCGGCGGGTCCGAGAAGGCGGTTCTGGATCTGACGGCGTCGGCGCTCGTCGAGTCCCCCGATCGCCCCGCCGGCTACCGCGTCGTCTCGGGCGCGCTCGTCAAGGAGGGCCGCTTCGCCGTTCGCGACCGGAGCCTCGAGATCGATCGCGCGAGCGACCGCGACCGCATCGCCGCGAAGGAGGCGTTCTACAAATCGCTCCGGCGGGAGAAGCGCGGCGCGGTCGAGTGGGAGTTCCGCGAGACGGAGGCGCCCGCGGTCGCGCGCTGGGAGAAGGCGGCGGCGAAGGATGCCGGCAAGGCCGGCTTCCTCGTGCGCGTGTTCCCCGACGCCGCCGCGAAGGCGCTGTACACGGGCTCCTCGCGGCCGGCCGACATCCTCGCCGACGACGGACGCATCGTCGTCGAGGTCGACGCCTCGACGCCCGCCGAGCCCGACCTCGTCGAGTCGGCACTCGCGGCCGCCGGCCTCGCGGCGGCGAACCCGGCGCTGCTCGATCGCCGCGTGCTGCTCCTCGCCGAGGGCGCGCGCCGCGTCGGGAAGTGGTGGGGGAGGGACGTCAAGAGCTTCGCCGCGTTCACGCACGCCGCCGGCGTCGACCCGTCGCTCGAGGACGTCGTCCGCGGTTCCGAGGACGCCTCGCCGATCCTGACCGTGGGGGCCGGCGCGGCCTGGCTCGACGCGGGCGCGCGCCTCGAGGGCGAGCCCGCGGTCGCGAAGGCGCTCACCGACAAGGAGGGCGTCCTCGCGACGAAGCTCTCGCGCTGGCGCGATGCCGCATGGCGCCAGGCGGTCGCGCCGCCGCCGCGCCGCCCGCTGCCGGAGGGGTTCCTGCGGGGCATCTCGTACGCGATGACGAACACGCTCGAGGAGGGCTACGCCACGCCGGCGTCGGCCGCGACGCTGAAGCGGCTGAAGGACCTCGGCGCCAACTCCGTCTCGGTGCTGCCGTACGCGCTGGTCCGGGATCCGTCCGGCGAGGCGGTCCTCTTCGTCCACCGGACGGCGCTCGGCGAGACGGACGAGGCGATCCTTCGGGCGGCCCTCGACGCGCGGGCGCTCGGCATGACCGCGCTGGTCGCCCCGCAGCTCTGGGTCGGCGGCGGCGCCTCCGTCGGCGACGTCGCGATGGCGGACGACGCATCCTGGAACCGCTGGTTCGACGCGTATCGGGTCTACGTCGTCCACGCCGCGGTCGTCGCCGAGGCGGCCGGGGCGGCGCTCTTCTGCGTCGGGACGGAGCTGACGCGCGCCGAGGTCCGCGAGCGGAACTGGCGCGGCGTGATCGCCGCGGCGCGCCTCGCCACGGGGGCGCCGCTCCTCTACGCGGCGAACGGATCGTCGAACGCCGCGCGCGTCCCGTTCTGGGAGGGGCTGGACGCGATCGGCGTCGACTTCTACGATCCGCTGTCGAAGGCGGAGAAGGTGAAGGACCCGGCGCTCGACCAGGCGGTGCGCGAGGCGGCGCAGCCGGTCGCGGAGCTGGCGGCGCGCGCCAAGAAGCCCGTCATTTTCACCGAGATCGGGTACCCGTGGGAGCGGGCACCCTGGATCGCGCCGCACGCCGAGGACGTCCGGCGGCCGGCCGGCGGCGAGGACTCGGGCCGCGCGGTCGCGGCCGTCTTCCGGGCCCTTTCCGGCCAGCCGTGGTGGAAGGGCGTCTACTGGTGGAAGGCGTTCTCCGACGGCAAGCCGGCGCGCGCCGGGGAGCGCGGCTTCAACGTCCTCGGCACGCCGGCCGAGAGGGCGATCGCGGACGGCTTCCGGGGCCTGCCGGCGCCGTCGGAGTCCCGATGAGCTCTCTCGGTTCCCTCGTCGACGCGGCCGTCGCCGCCGCGCGGGCCGGCGGCGAGGTCCTCACCGCCAACTGGCGCAACCTCCCGCACGGCTCCGTCGAGGAGAAGACGAAGAACGACTTCGTCACCCACGCGGACCGCGAGAGCGAGGAACGGATCATCGCGGCGATCCGCGAGCGCTTCCCGGACGACGCGTTCCTCGCCGAGGAGGGCGGCGCGCGGAAGGGCGGCGAGGGCGCGCGCGTCTGGATCATCGACCCGCTCGACGGCACGTCGAACTTCGTGTCGGGCTTCCCCTTCTGGTGCGTCTCGATCGCGGCCCGGGAGCGCGAGGAGCTCGTCGCGGCCGTCGTGTGGGACCCTCTGCGCGACGAGATGTACACGGCGGAGAAGGGCGGCGGCGCGTGGCGCAACGGGACGCGGCTCTCGGTCAGCGGCCGCTCGACGCTCGACGGGGCGTTCATCGCGACGGGATTCCCGTTCCGCAACCGCCACAAGATCGACGCGTACCTGGCCCTGTTCAAGGCCGTCTTCGTGCACGCCCGCGCGATCCGGCGCGCCGGCTCGGCGGCGCTCGACCTCGCGTACGTCGCGGCCGGCGTCTTCGACGGCTTCTTCGAGTTCCGCCTCGCGCCGTGGGACATCGCCGCGGGCGCGCTCCTGATCGAGGAGGCGGGCGGCGAGCTCACCGACTTCGCGGGCGGGAAGGGCTACCTCGAGCGCGGCAACGTGGTCGCGGGATCGAGGGGAGTCGCGGAGGGCCTGCGCGCCGTGTCGAGGGGGATCGTGGACGAGGGGAGCATCTAGGCCGAAGTCTCGACATCGCCGCTCGGCAACTTCCCGGCGTTCCGGCTCTGACCATGGGGGAGTTGGGGGCGATTCCGGCAAGACGGTCGTCGCGTTCAGTTCCAGGTCACTGGCGATCCTATAATCCGGCATGTCCTTCTCCCGATCGGAGGCGCCGGACGTCGAAGAGGTCCGCCGGATCGTGCTCGGGGGGCTCGGTACGCGGCGCGCGAAGGTCTGGCTCTTCGGGTCCCGCTCCTCCGGTCAGGCCCGCCGTGGCTCGGACATCGACGTCGCGATCCTTCCCCTCGAGCCGCTGCCGGCGGGGCTGCTGGCCGGGATTCGCGAAGACCTCGAGTCGAGTCGCGTTCTGGCCACGGTGGACCTCGTCAACCTTCTCGACGCCGATCCCGGCCTCCGGGCCAGAGTCGAGCGGGAAGGAATTCCGTGGACGAGCTGAGGCGCCGGCTGGCACTGGCGCGCCGGGCGCTCGCGACCCTCCGGGAGGCTCTCCGCGAGCCGGCCTCCGCCCTCGTTCGCGACGCCTCGATCCAGCGATTCGAGTACGTCTTCGAGACGGCCTGGAAAGCGGCGCAGCGTTTCCTGCGCGACCACGAAGGCATCGACGCGGCGTCTCCGTCCTCCGCCGTTCGTCAGAGCCACGCCGTCGGTCTCCTCGAGGAAGCGGACGCGCGGGAGGCGCTCGAAATGGTTTCGGATCGGAACCTCACGACCCACACGTACAACGAAGCCCTTGCGATCCGCATCTTCGGGCGCCTGCCGGCCTATGCGGACCTGATTGACCGCTGGCTCGCCGCCGTCGAAGCCCGGGCCGGCCGGCCCTAGGTCAGCCCTCCAGGCTCCTCCGGTACTCGCGGTCGAACGCCGCCAGGAGGCTCTCCTCGCGCGAGTAGAGTCCCGGCCGGTACGCGCGCGAGGAAACGCCCTGCTGCGCGAGCTCGCACATGTGCCAGTCCTGCCGGTTCGTGACGTCCCAGATCTCGACGCCCTCCTCCGGCCGCAGCTCCGCGTTCTCGAGCGTCGCCGGCGCGAACAGCCACTCGCAGGCAACGCGCGTGCGGTCGGGCGCCTGCGGCTCGAGCCGCGTCGCCATGACGAAGTCGGGCTGGACGGTCAGGAAGAGCCCCGGAAAGACCGAGTAGTAGTAGACGCGCTGCCGCTCGTCCTCGGACAGCTCGCCGAGAGGCGCCCCGCACATCCGGCCGCTCGTCGAGATGCTGCCGCCCTTCTCGTTGATCGTCATGTAGCCGCCGAGGACCGAGCCCTCGCGCAGGTCGTTCGCGCCGCTCCGGTAGTGCGAGAGCTTCGCGAGCGCCGGATGGACGGGCGGGCAGTGGTAACACTCCGAGAAGTTCTGGAAGACGAGCTTCCAGTTCGCGCGCACGTCGTAGGCGATCCGCCGCACCGGGCGCAACCAGGGCAGCTGCCAGGGCGCGAAGCGGCCGAGGAGCGGCGACAGCGCGGTCTCGAGCGGCTCGGGCTCCTTGCCGAGGTTCACGAAGAGAAATCCCTCCCACTCCGCGGCGGCGGCGCCGACGAGCGGGTACTCCTCGCGGTCGAACCACGGCACGTCGGCCATGTGCGGCGCGCCGACGAGCGTCCCGTCGAGCGCGTAGGTCCACGCGTGGTACGGACACTGGATTCCGCCGGCGAAGCGACCCGCCTCCGCCTCGCAGAGGCGCGTGCCGCGGTGGCGGCAGACGTTGAAGAAGGCGCGCGCCTTCCGGTCGCGTCCGCGGACGAGGAGGAGGCTCTCTCTCCCGACGTCGAGCTTCACGAAGTCGCCGGGGGCATCGAGCGCATCCGCGCGGCCGGCGCAGAGCCATCGGCGCGAGAAGATCCGTTCCTGCTCGCGCGCGAAGATCGCGTCGGACGTGTAGAACTCGCCGGGCAGCGTCGTCGCGCGCTCGACGAGGGCGTGGCCGCGGAACTCCATGGCGGGCGAGCCTAGCAGGTTCCGCTCGGTAGGACGGCCCGGGTCCGTCGGCATGCGGCGCGTGCGACGTTTCCTCTCACGTCGGCGCGTCGAGCGCCGCTGAAAGTGCCTGCTAGACTCCGCGCAACGAGAGAAGGAGGGGCTCCATGGCTCGACGCTTCACCCGCCGGGACTTCGTCCGCGCCTCGGCCGCGGCCGGCATCGCGGCCTCGGCCCCGCGCGCGCTCGCGCAGAAGGCGCCCGCCGTCGTGACGGGAGGCGTGAAACCGGTCGTCGTCTCCTCCGCCAACGGGAACTGGTTCAAGAACGGCGGCACGGTCACGTGCGTCGCGAAGGCCTGGACGCTGATGACGCAGGGCTCCGACGTGCTCGACGCGCTCATCGAGGGCGTCAACATCGTCGAGCTCGATCCCGAGGACTACAGCGTCGGCTACGGCGGCGTGCCGAACTCCGAGGGCGTCGTCCAGCTCGACTCCTCGTGCATGCACGGCCCGACGAAGCGCGCCGGCGGCGTGGCCGCGCTCGAGGGCGTCCGCACGCCGTCCCGCGTCGCCCGCGAGGTGATGAATCGGACCGACAACCACCTCCTCGTCGGCAAGGGCGCGCAGACGTTCGCGCGGAACATGGGCTTCACGATCGAGGACGACCTGAACACGCCGCGCTCGCGCAAGATGTGGCTCGAGTGGAAGCAGCGCACCGATCCCGAGCACTACCCGACGGCGAAGGACCGCGAGATCGCCGCCCACGACGTCCGGCGGCAGATGGCGCGCGAGGGCTGGTTCGCGGGCGGCCAGATGTACGGGACGATCAACTGCGACGGCATCAACGCGAAGGGCGAGATCTGCGGCGTCACGACGACGTCGGGCCTCTTCTTCAAGATCCCCGGCCGCGTCGGCGACTCGCCGATCCTCGGCGCGGGGCTCTACGTCGATGGCGCGGTGGGCGCGGCGGGCTCGACGGGCCGCGGCGAGGCGAACCTCTACAACCTGTCGTCGTTCTACATCGTGGACTGCATGCGGCGGGGCATGCACCCGAAGGACGCGGGCATGGAGGCGCTGAATCGCATCAAGGCGAACACGGTCGAGAAGCGCCTGCGCAAGGCGAACGGCGACCCGAACTTCAACGTGAGCTTCTACGTCATCAACGCGAAGGGCGAGTACGCCGGCGTCGCGATGTACGGCGAGGACCCGGACGACCGGGGCTGGGCGGGCAACAAGACGAATGCGGTGCGCTACGCCGTGTGCGACGCGAACGGGCCGCGCTCCATCCCGGTCGAGGGGCTGCTGCCGGGAAACACGAGCGGGTAGGAGTCCCGATCGCCGGTTCGGCGGGGGAGCGCACGGAGTCGGTGTTGGAGACGCCGGAACGAGGTCGCGGCACGGTCTTCGCCTGGATCGCCGCCCTGCTCGCCGGCCTCGCGCTGCGGGCCGTCCCCGTGGCGGCAGCGCGGCCCTACATCCACTACGTCGACGAAGGCCACGTGCTCCGGCCCGTCTATTCGATGATCCGGGATCGAACCTGGGATCCCCGCGAGTTCGTCTATCCCCAGTTTCCGAGGCTCGTGATCGCGGCCGCCTCCCGTTTCATCGACGGCGCGGTGCGGCTCGCCGGCGGTCCATCGTTGCGGGATCGCATACCGGCGCGGTTGGACGGCTACGACCAGCTCGAGCCGTTCGCGTTCCTGCTGATCGCACGAGGGTTGAGCGTCATGGTCGGGATGACCATCGTCGTCTTGACGGGGCTCTTCGCGCGCCGGCTCTTCGGGCCGGCAGCGGGTGCGGCCGCGGCCCTTCTCGCGGCATTCGTTCCGGCGCTCGCGCTGCGCGGGTCGATCGCCAGCGTCGACTCCTGGGCGACTCTCGCCTGTCTTGCATGCCTCTATGCGACGGACGAGACTCGAACCTCGCGGCAACCGGCAGTGGCGGCCTTCGCGGCGGGCTATTTCGCCGGAGTGGCGTTCGCGTCGAAATACCCGGCGTTGCTCGTGAGCGTCGCGCTCGCCGTGACGACCCTACTCCTCCCGATCTCGACGCGCGAGAAGATCCGACGCCTATTCGCCGGCGCCATTGGTGCGATCGTCGGCATTCTGACGGCCATGCCGGCGCTCTGGCGGCACGCGGCCGAGCTGCCGCACGTGTTCCGGTCTCACTGGGAAACCTACGCGCACGACGTCTTCGAGCGTTCCCTGTGGCGTCAGGTGCTCGGGCGCGCCGAGTCGGATCTCTACTACCCGGGTCCGGAGCTCGGCGTCGTGCTATGTGTACTCGCGTTCGCGGGCCTCGTGATCGCCGCGCGCCGGCGGCCCCTGGCCGCGACGGTCGCCGGCTGGTGTGCCTTCGCCGCGGCCATGTGCGCCCTCTTCGCCCGCGGCGAATTCCGGCCCTTTCGCAACCTGATGCCGCTCGTGCCGGTGGCGTGCGTCGGCGCCGGCATCGCGTTCGCGCGGCTCCGTGAGTGGTCGCGACGGCCGCGGATCGTCGACGCGCTCGGAGGTCTCGCGCTGCTCGTCCTCTTCGGCGCGCCCATGGCCGCGCACGCGAAGCGTCGACTCGACCTCGTCGATCCGAGAAGCGCCGCGATCGACTGGCTCGCGGCGAAGGCGCGAACGGCCGACTCGACTCTCTACCTCCGGGAGTTGGCGATCCTCGAGGGCGAGGTCGCGCGAGTGCCCGGAAGAACCGTTCGCGTGTCCGCGGCCGAGGCGCCGGCACGGATCCGTGCCGAGGCGCCGCGCTTCGTGGTGGCCGGCGTGCTCATGCGCCCGGATCGATCGCTCGACGCCGCGGCCGGCTGGCCCGAGCTTTCGGATTACCGGCCCGTTCTCACGGCCGGTGACCAGCCGACCGTTCCGTTTCAGTTCTGGTGGCACGGCAACGAACAGATCGTGATCGTCTTCGAGCGGCGGTCTCCCGCGTGACGGCCGGCTACTGGTCCGACCTCGGCACCTACTCCTGGGACGAGCTGTGGATGAACCACCGGTTCGTCCGCGAGCGGATCAACCGGCGCGTGACGGGCGACCCCGGCGTCTGGCCCATTCAGTGGCTGGCGGGCGTCGTGCCGGACCGGGTGCCGTTTCCGAACGCGCTCAACGTCGGTTGCGGAATGGGTCACCTCGAGCGAAGCCTGCTGGATCACCGGGTCGTCGCCCACGTCACGGGGATCGACACGAGCGCCGCCGCCGTCGAGGAAGCGGGGCGGCTGACGGGCGGAGGGGGAGAGAAACGGGCGTCCTTCGTCGTCGCGGATGCGTGGCGGTACCTGCGGGATTGTGATCCATTTGATGCAGTCTTCTTCCACGCGTCGCTCCATCACTTCGAGCGCCTTCCGGAGTTCCTGGGACTCGTGCGGCGGGCGCTGAAGCCTCGCGGGATCCTCTATCTCGACGAGTACGTCGGGCCGGCGCGCGATGAGTGGAGCTGGCAGCATCTCGCGCGCTGGAACCTTGCGTACCGGCGGCTCCCCGCCGCCGTGCGCCGGACGAAGATCATCCGCCGCCCGATCAATCGCGAGGACCCGACCGAGGCGGTCGCGTCGTCGGGAATCCTTCCGGCCGTGTCGGCGCACTTCCGCGTCCTCGCGCGGCGCGACTACGGCGGCAACCTGCTCGCGCCGATCTATCCGAACCTCCTCCGGCCCGATCAGCCCGGCGGCCCGCCGCGGGAGCTGTTCGACCGGGTGGTGCTCGACTTTCTGGACGCCGAGGATCGGATGCTGGCGCGCGGGGCGCCGACGTTTCAGGCGGTCGTCGTCGCCGAGCCGCGCTGACGGGATCGCGCGATCCAGGCCGCGAGCACGAGGAGGGAGGCGAGGCTCACGGCGGCGCCCCGCAGGAATCCGTCCGGGAGATAACGGAGCACCGCGCGGTGGGAGCCCGGCGGAACGCGGAACCCGACGAACGCGTGATTGAACGTCAGCAAGGGCATCGCCCGTCCGTCGATCTCCGCGTTCCAGCCCTTCCAGGCCGGGACCGAAGTGCCCACCATTGTGACCGTGGTCCCCTTCGTGCTTACCGTGATCGAGTCCGCCCCGTAGGACTCGACGGCGCACGTGGCGTCCCCGTTGACAGTCCAGTCGCCGGCGGCTTCCGAGACGACCCCGTCGGACTGGAAGTCCTTGATCGTCCGGAGGAGCGCGAGCCGTTTCCCCGCATCGGGTTCTCCGCGGACGCGTCCCGGAACGAAAGCTCTCGGAAGCGCGTGGGGATTCTCCACGAGACGCAGTCCCTCGGCCTCGGCGATGACGGGCCAGCCCGGAGGCGACGGCGCGCCGGCCGGCAGGAGCGCCCAGCGCATGTTGAGGAAGGAGAGAAACGGTCTCGCGGGATCGTCGATTCGGTTGAACCAGACTCCCTGAGGCACGCACCAGAGCTCGTCCGTCTCGCGGAGCGCCAGGAGCGTCATCGCCGAGTAGCCGCGAACGTCTTCGACGTCGTACACGGCCGAGAGGTTCGGCAGGAACCGGTTCCCCACCGCGGCGATCCGCCATGGCGCATCCCTCGGGACGCGGGCCAGCACGGCGGGAGGGGGATAGAAGGCCTCGGCCCGGATCGTCGGGTTGACGCGCCCTTCTTCGAGGACCCGGCTCGCGACGAGGATCACGGTCGCGACCGCGACTCCCTCCGGGGCCCGTCGTCTCCCGAGGGCCGCGATCGCGACCCCGGCAGCGAGCAGCGGGGCGAGCTGCTCCGCGAGGCGCGCGTGCCGGTAGGCGGGCGGCGTGTGGAGGGAGTTCATCGAAGGACGAAGGCGCTCGTGGACGAGCGCGAGGAGAATGGCGGCCGACCCGATCGCGACGAACAGGGCGGCCCGGGACCGTCCCTCCGCCACCCGTTGGGCGCCGAGAGCGGCGAGCGCGCAGGCCGAGAACGCGACGAGCACGATCATGTACTCGTTGATCGCGATGTCGAAGAAGGGAAGCCGGGCGATCCAGTCGGCGGCGGCCGTTTTGGTGCAGACGGCGAGGCTGGCGAGCCCGAGTGCTAAGAAGAACCATCGCTCCCGTCGGCGAGAGGCGAGGCCGATCGCCGCGAACGGCAGCAGAAGGGCGCCGGCGTACGACGAGGGGACGAGATGGCCCGGCTTGATCGCGCTCACGCCGTCGACGCCCACGCCGTAGGGAACGATCTGGGAAGCGAGACGGAAGAGGCTCTCGGCCGCCGGCACGGAGCGCTTCTGCAGGGCGTACCATCCCTTTCGCAGCGCGTGCTCGTAGGTGACGGGCAGGATCTCCGCCATCGGCAGGAGCACGACGGCGCAGAGGCCGAGCGCCAGAACCGACGCGGCGGCGCCGACCGCGCAGGAGCGGAGGCGATTTCCCCGCGGCGCTCGGGCGAGATCGAAGAGGAAATAGAGCGCCGCCGCGGTGCCCGTGTGCACCGCGGTCTCCGGGTGGCCGCCCGCCAGCGCGCCCGCGAGCGCGACGGTCAGGAGCGCGCCGCTCCTCTCGCCGGGCTCCCGGACGACGCGGCGGGCGCCGAGGAGGGCGAGCGGGAACGGCGCGGTCGGCGGAGCGATCGAGAATCCCAGGAAGAAGACGAGGAAGTCCGAGAACGCCCACCCGGCGGCGCCGAGCAGCGCGGGCGCGGTGCCGCAGCCGAGGTCGGCGAGGAAGAGATACGCGCACAAAAGCGCCGTGAAGAGCCGGACCGTGACGTCGAACGTCCAGGAGGCCGCGGGCGGAAGCAGCATGCCGATCCAGACGGCCGGCCGCAGCACGCCGGCCTGCTGGACCGCGATCAGCGGCTCGCCGGCGAGGACGTTCGGGTTCCAGAGAGGAATCTGACCGTGTCGGAGCGCCCGCCGGACCGCGTATCGCCAGGGAATGTGCTGATACACGACGTCGCCGAGCGACGGGGATCGAACTCCCGAGATCCCGAGCTCCTCCCGGTGGGCGCGGAGCGGCGGGTCGGCGTACAGGATGTCGACGCTCGCGTAGGCGCCTCCCTGGATCATCGCCCGTCCCGTTAAGAGGAGGGGGAGCGCCGCGAGCAGGACGCAGGTGCCGAACCGCAGCGGCCGGACGTAGCGGTGCGAAAGGGCCAGCGCCGCCGCCGCGGAGAGGCCGTAGACGGCGAGGGCTCCGGCTCCGATCAGCACACCCGGTTCAACGAGCCGGCGCCCCGCCGACCGACGTCAGGGCAGGTACTCCTTCGGGATCGGGTTGTCCTTCGTCTCGTCGGTCCAGATCGCGTTGGCGATCCACCAGCGCTTCCCGTCCCAGAAGAGCTCGATCGAGTTGATGCCGCGCTTCACGATCGGTCCCGTCTCCGTGCGGCGGGTCTCGTAGGTGCTCCAGACGTGGGCGATCGGTCCGAAGCGCTCGGTCACGCGGTGGATCTCCTTCTCGAAGAAACCCCTCGTCACGCCGGCGTTCGAGCCGTCCACGAACTGCTGGTGATCCACGATCTTCGGATCCGGCTTGCCGTCCTTGTCCGTCTCGACCATCGCGAAACGGAGGTCCTTGATGTAGAGCGTCCGGTCGCGCGCCCAGTCGCGCGGCTGGCCGGCGGGGCCGGAGATGACCTCGTACCAGGCCTTGACCATGCCGTCGATCGTTTCGACGTCGGCGGGGCGCGGCGGAATCGTCGGGACGTCGACGTGCGTCTGCGCGGCCGCTGTCGCCCCGAGCAGGACTCCGACCAGGGCCGAGACGATCCTCATGGCGTGCTCCTCCGCTGCTTTCGTTCTAGGAAACGACGACGCCAGCGTATCCCACGACGCTCGACGCGTCGCCGGTCTGATCCCCGCTGTCCGCCCGCGCGACGACCTTCGCCTCCTTCGCCTTCGCGGCGCGTGCTGCGAAGAGGAGCGCCGTCGCCGGCAGGAAGCCGCACATCGAGATGTCCTCGGTGAGGACGGTGCGGAAGAGGCCCTCGGGGTCGAGGTTCCCGACGCGCGCGAGCGCGAGGTCGTCCTTCCGGCGGCCCACGGCGCGCGACTCGTAGTGGTTCATGTCGGAGGAGGCGACGACGAGCGGCGGCTCCCTCGACTCGGCGCGCAGCCGCGCGACGGCCTCGCCGACCTCGCGGCAGAGCGCGAGACTCGGATCGCCGAGGCAGACGGGAACGATCGACACGTCCGGCCGCAGCACCTGGAGAAAGGGGAGCTGCACCTCGAGGGAGTGCTCGCGGCGGTGCGCCTCGGCGTCCTCGGTGAGCGACGGCGCGAGCGCGCGGAGCCGGTCGGCCATCGCGCGGTCCACCCTCACGTCCCCGAGCGGCGTGCGCCACGCCTCGGAGGGCTCGACCGAGGCCGGCGCGCCCCGGCCGGTGTGGTTCGGGCACAGGATCACGCACGTCGCGGGCACCCGCACGCGCGCGTAGGCGGCCCCGGCGACGGCGCCCGAGTAGACGTAGCCGGCGTGCGGCGCGATCACGCCGATGGCGTCGGCGGGGGACGCGTCCACGGCGAGGAACCCGCGGACGTCGCGCTCGAGGCGATCGGGGCGGGATTCGTAGAACATCCCGGCGACGGCGGGAGGGCGAACCGTCATGCGGGGATCGTATCCTTCTGTTCTCCCCCCGCGGCGGTCAGGGTTGAGTAGGATGCCTTCATGGCCTACTCCTGGGAGCGCCTCGACGAGCCCGAGAAGGCCGCGATTCTCGGGAGCATCGGGTCAGGCGGGGCGGTGCCTCCGCCCCGGGTCGTCGAGATCTCCTGGCAGGACCGCTGCAACATCGACTGCTTCTTCTGCTCGACCGCGGAGGTCCGGGCCGGCAACCGGGAGCTGACTCGCGAGCGCCTCGAGCGGCTCTTCGACGAGATGCGGACGCTCGGCGTCCGCGGCGTGCGGCTGGTCGGCGGCGGCGAGCCTCTCTTTCGCAAAGATTGTGCGGAGCTCATCGCCGCGCTGGGCCGGCGCGGGCTGGGGATCAACGACGTCACGACCAATGGCGTCCTCCTGACCGAGCCGGTCGTGCGCGCGCTCTACGCCACCGGCTGCGACGAGATCCGCGTCTCGCTGAACGCGGGAGAGGCGGAGTCCTACGCGGCGATGATGCAGACGGCGCCGAAGAACTTCGACCGCGTCGTCGAGAACGTGCGGCGCGCGGCGCGGATCAAGCGGGAGACCGGCGCGCGCTGCGCTATCAAGATCCAGTTCCTGATCTATCGCGACAACTACCACCAGATCCCCGAGATGTATCGGGTGTTCCGGGAGAGCGGCGCGGACGGCTTCTGGTTCAACGGCCTCTATCCCGTCCGGCCGATGCCGGCGATGGAGGAGAGCGACATCGCGCGGATGCTCGACCTGTACGAGGAGGTCCTCTCCATGGACTACTTCGACCACCTCGAGCGGTTCGGATTCTGGGAGCAGCCGATCGCCGAGCGGATCGCGGCGGCGGAGCGGCGTGTCTTCGCCTCGGCGCCGCTGTCGCGGCGGGCCCGCGTCAAGCTCCGTCAGATTCGGACCCGCGGCCGGCGGCGAGAGCGGGAAAACGCCACGCTGCACGAGTTCTGCCTCGTCGGCTGGTACTCGACGGCGATCAACGCCAACGGGGACGTGGTCACCTGCTGCATCCTTCAGGACCGGAAGAGCGCGGTGCTCGGCAACATCGGCGCGCAGTCGCTCTCCGAGATCTGGTTCGGCGAGGCGTACGACCGATTCCGGTCCGAGCTCCGCGAGATCATGGCGCGCCGGGGCGAGGTCGGAGGCTTCGGACGGGCACGCTGCGTCGAGTCGATCTGCGCGGAGAAGGGGTCCTGTCCGAACCGTTCGTTCTACTGGGCCGACGATTTTCCGTTCCGGCGAAGGTTTGACGCGTCCGTCGAGACGATGCGGGCGCCGGACGGTGAGCCGTTCTCGACCCTCGCCCCCGCGGGACCGCGGACTCTGCCGCTGCATCCGGCGGCGCCGGCGCCGGCGCGCTGATCCCCTCGCCCCCCGACCCTCTCCCGCCCTGAGGTGGCGGCGGCGCTTCGTGCCGCGACGAGCCTCAGTTGACGAGGAGCGTCGCCTCCGCCGCCTTGCCGGCGAGCTCGACGCGGATCCTGGCGGCGCCGGCCTTCCTGCCCGTGGCGATGCCCGCGCCATCGATCGTCGCCACCGCTGGGTCGGACGACTTGAAGACGGCCGCGACGTCGGAGATCGGCAGCCCGTCCGGTCCGAACGCCTTGACCTCGAAGTGCTGCGTCTCGCCGACGCGGGCGAGCGCGGTCGCGGGCCGGAGCTCGAGGCGATCGATGGGTCGGACCGCGACCGTGACGTCGCAGCCGCCCTGGATGTCGCCGATCTTGCCGACGATCATCGTCGTGCCGGCGGCGACGGAGGTGATGACGCCGTCCTCCGAGATCGTCGCGGCCTTGGGGTTCGACGACGTCCACGCGGGCTTCAGGTCGATCGCCTTCTGGTGCGAGTCCTTGACGGCATACGAGATCGGCAACGAGGTGCCCGCGGGTCCCGTGAGCGAGAGCGCGGGCGGCGCGATGTCGATCGACGCCACGTCGACGACCTCGACGGGGACCTGCGCGGAGACGTCGCCGAACGCCGCCGTGACCATCGACTTCCCGGCTTTCTTCGCGACGACCCGGCCTCCCGACTCCGCCACGACGACGTCGTTCGAGGCGCTCCACGTCGGCGCGCCCTCGAGCGGCTGTCCCTTGCGGTCGAGCACTCGCGCGGTGAGCCTCTGCCCGCGCTCGATGCCGTAAATCTTGACCTTCTTCGGCGAGATGTCGATCGAGCCGGGCTTCCGGGAGCAGGCGGACGCGGCAATGGCCGCCGCGATCAGAGCGAGCGCGGTCCGTCGAAAACGCATCCTGTCTTCCTCCGAGGTTCCTTCGAGGATAGCAGATTCGTCACATCCACCTCAGGATCCGCTCGGCCCGGCGCCGGACGCGGTCGGGATGCCTCTTCGGATCGAAGATCCGCGGCGAGGGGATGATGGCGGCGAGCGTCGCCGCCTGGTCGCGGGAGAGCTCCTTCGCGCTCTCGCCGAAGTAGCGCCGCGCGGCGGCCTCGGCGCCGAAGGTGCGGCGGCCGAACTCGATGACGTTCAAGTACAGCTCGAGGATCCGCTTCTTCGACAGGTCTCGTTCGAGCCGCTTCGCGATCAGGATCTCGCGCAGCTTCCGCCACGGCGTGCGGGCGGGGGAGAGGTACAGGTTCTTCGCGAGCTGCTGGGTGATGGTCGAGCCGCCGACCTTGAGGCCGCCCTTCTCCCAGTTGCGCTCCATCGCGCCGCGCATCGCCTCCCAGTCGACGCCGTCGTGCTCGTAGAAGCGCGCATCTTCCGCGACGACGACCGCGCGCTGAAGCTCGGGGGAGATGCGCGCGAGGGGCACGGGCGTCCACTCGAGGCGCGCGCTCTCCCCGTGGCGGGAGAGCTCGGCCTTGCGCCGCTCCATGAAGGAGGTCGTCTTCGGCCATGCGCTCGCGAGCGGCCGGACGTCCGGCAGCGTCGCCCATAACAGAACCGCGGCCCCGAGGGCCGCGGCGAGGAGCGCGAGGACGAGGCGGCGGATCAATGGATCGCGGGAATCATCCCCGAACGGACGTCAGCGCTCTCCGCAGTTTCCGCACGCCTTCGTCCGCTTCGTCCCGGGAAAGCACTAGGTGCGGCCGGAAACGCACGGCGTTCGCGCCCGAGGCGAGTCCCATCATTCCGTTCTCGAGGCACGCGGCGAGCGTCTTGTCGCGGGTCGCCTTGTCCGGAAGGTCGAAGGCGATGAAGAGGCCGCGGCCGCGGACATTCGACATCGTGCCCGGGAACTCGGTCGCGAGTTCCGCGAGCCGTCCCTGCAGGTACTCGCCGACGACGCGCGCGTTCTCGACGAGGTTGTCCTCGGCGATGATCTCGAGGTACTTCGCGCAGCGGATCATGTCGACCAGGTTGCCGCCCCAGGTCGAGTTGATGCGGGACGACACCTTGAACACGTTGTCCGGCACCTCGTCGACGCGGTGATTGGCCGCGAAGCCGCAGACCTGGGTCTTCTTGCCGAACGCGAACAGGTCGGGCTCGACGCCCATCTGCTGCCAGCACCACATCGAGCCGGTCAGGCCGACGCCGGTCTGGACCTCGTCGAGGATGAAGAGGAAGTCGAGCTCGTCGGCGAGCTTCCGCAGGCGGCGGAAGAGCTCCGGGCGGAAGTGGTTGTCGCCGCCCTCGCCCTGGATCGGCTCGAGGATGAGCGCCGCGATGTCGTCCGGGTTCGCGGCGCAGGCGGCGCGGATCTCCCTCTCGACCTGCTCCTCCGCGGCCGCGACGTCCTTCAGGACGCTCTCGGTGACCGGGAACGACAGCTTCGGACAGGAGAGCCGCGGCCAGTCGAACTTCGGGAAGTACTGGGTCTTGCGCGGATCGGCGGTGTTGGTCATCGAGAGCGAGTAGCCGGAGCGGCCGTGGAAGGCGTTCTTGAAGTGGAGGACCTTCGTGCCCTTCTCGCCCTGGCCCTTCGCGACGTTCTTCCGGATCTTCCAGTCGAACGCGGTCTTCAGCGTATTCTCGATCGCGAGCGTGCCGCCCTCGACGAAGAACATGTGATCGCGGAAATTCTTCGGGACCGCGAGCTCCGAGAAGGTCTCGACGAACCGGGCGAAGTGCTCGGTGTAGATGTCGCTCGTCGAGGGCTTCGTGAGGGCTCCCTCCATGAGCGCCTCGCGGAACTCCGGGTCGTTCATCCGAGGGTGGTTGTAGCCGACCGGAAGAGTCGCGAAGCAGGAGAAGAAGTCGAGGATCGGCCGGTCGCTCCGGGCGTCGCACAAGTACGAGCCGCGGCTCCGCTTCATGTCCATGACGACGTGGTAGCCGTCCACCAGGATGTGCCGCGAGAGAACGTCGAGGACGTTCTTCGGCGAAAGCTGCTCGCGCGTGACGGTCGCCATGGAATCCCCCTCTTCAGGCGCAAATCGGGCGGGAGTACCCGGACGCGAAGCCGAAGGCTAGCACTTCCCCGAAGCGAAAGTAACCCCCGGGGGACGACCCCGGGTCAGGAGACGAGAGCGGCCTGGCGCGCCCTCAGTGGGACAAGGCGGGCACGCGCGCGTCTTCGAGGCTGGCCGACACGCAGCGATCCTTCCCGTGCTCCTTCGCGCGGTAGAGCGCGGTGTCGGCGGCGCGGAGCAGCTCGTTCTTCTGCTGCTCGACCGAGGCGCCCGGCGTCGCGTGCGAGCGGATCGACGAGAGCCCGAGCGATGCGGTGATCACTCCTTGCAGGTTCAGCGCCGGCTCGTTGAAGCCGTACGGGCGGAAGAGGAACGTCGCGCTCCGGATCGCCGCGCGGATCGCCTCCGACACCTCGAGGCCCTCCTTCAGGCTGTGCCCCGGGAGGATCAGCACGAACTCGTCGCCGCCGTAGCGGGTCAGCGTGGCGCGCTCGTCGGTCACGGTGCGCCGCAGGAGGTAGCCGACTTCGCGCAGCACCTGGCTTCCCGCGAGATGGCCGTGGCGGTCGTTGACCGACTTCAAGTTGTCGAGGTCCAGAAAGATGACGCAGCAGTCGCCGCCGTCGCGCGAGATGCGCGAGAGTTCCTGGGTCAGCCGCAGGTGGAGGTAGCGCTCGTTGTAGAGGCCGGTCAGGCCGTCGCGCTTCGCGACCTCGTACGCGCGCCGCGCGTCGAGCAGGTTCTGGATCGAGATCGACGCGTAGTCGGCGAAGATCTCGAGGAGGCGCCGGTCCTTCTCGCGGAACCCGCCCGGTCCGGAGCGGTTGACGAGCTCGAGCACGCCGCACACCGAGGACTCGATGCGCACCGGGACGCAGAGGACCGACTTCGTCTGAAAGCCGTCCGTCAGGTCGAGCGTGGGGTAGAAGAACGGGTCGTCGACGACGTCGTCGGTCATGTACGCGACGCCGGTGGCATAGACGTGGCCCACGATGCCGACGCGCGCGTTCATCCGCTTGGAGAGCCGCGCCTCGCCGTGCGCGCCGTAGGTCGCGATGAAGACGAGCTCGTTCTCCATCCGGTCGTCGGAGTTCTTCGTCATCGGGTCGTCGAGGAGAATCGAGCCCGCCTCGGACGGCACGAACTCGTTCGCCTTCTGGAGGATCTCGCGGAGGAACCGGTCGACCTCGATCTCGCCGCTGTAGGCGTAGTACGCCTTGTGCCGTTCGAGGAAGTTCTCGAGACGACGATTCTCCAGCGTAAAGACCTGTAACAAGCGGCTCAACCCCTCAAAAAGTTTACCATCTGATAGCCTCGCGAATCGTGGCCCCTGTCACGCGACGCCATGCCGCCACAGCATGAGCGCGGCGCGCGGCCGCGCCGCCCCGGGATTCCGACGCGCCGGCGCTGGGGCCAGAACTTCCTGGCGAATCCCGAGACCGCCGAGAAGATCGTCGCCGCGGCGCGCGTCGGTCCGGGCGACACGGTCCTCGAGGTCGGTCCCGGCGAGGGAGCGCTCACGCGGCCGCTCGCGCAGGCGGGGGCGCGCGTCGTCGCGGTCGAGATCGATCCACTGCGGGCGCGCGTTCTGGAGACCGAATTCGCGGGACGGGAGAGCGTCCGCATCCTCCGGGGCGACGTCCTCGCGCGCCCGTTCTCGGAGTGGCTCGCCGAGGGAGGCGCCTCCGGCGCCGCCGTGCTCGTCGCGAACCTGCCGTACAACGTGGCGACGCCGATCCTGACGGCGGCGCTCGACGCGCCGGAGACGATCCGGCGTTCGGTCGCGACCGTGCAGCGCGAGGTCGCGCGCCGATTCGTCGCGCGGCCCGGCGACGAGGCGTACGGCTTCCTCTCGGTGCGCGCCGCGTCGCGCGCGACGGGGCGCGTCCTCTTCGATCTCCCTCCGGGCGCGTTCCGGCCGCGCCCGAAGGTCACCTCGAGCGTCCTCGAGCTCGTGCCGCTCGCCGATCCGCCCGACCGCGAGCTCGCGCGGCGGGCGCTCTGTCTCGCCTCGCTCGGATTCAACGCGCGGCGCAAGACGCTTCCGAACGCGCTCGCCTCCGCCGCGCCGCGAGCGGCCTGGGAGGAGGCGCTGGCCTGCATCGGCAAGGATCCGCGCGTGCGGGCCGAGGAGCTGTCGCTCGACGACTTCCTCGCGCTCGCCCGGCAGTGGCGGCCCGCCGGATGAGCGTTCCCCTCGAGGTCGTCCCCCTCGGGGGCGTCGGCGAGTTCGGCAAGAACGTGCTGTGGCTGCGCTCGGGCGGATCGAGCATCCTCCTCGACGTCGGCGTGTCCTTCCCCGACGAGACGTTCCCCGGGATCGACCGCATCGCGCCGGACCTCTCCGCGCTGTCGGATGCGCGGCTCGACGGCGTCTTCCTGACGCACGGCCACGAGGACCACGTCGGCGGGCTCTCGTTCCTGCGGGAGCGGTTCGGGGCGGCGCCGGTGTGGGGCTTCCCGTTCACGCTCGCGCTCGCGCGGCGGCGGCTGGAGGAAGCGGGACTCTCCGCCGAGCGCCTCGAGGAGGCGCGCGGGCGCCAGCCGGTGCGGGCGGGCGCCTTCACGGTCACCTTCTTCCGGGTCTCGCACTCGGTGCCGGACTCCGCCGCGCTCCTCGTCGAGGCGGGCGGGCGCCGCCTCTTCCACTCGGGCGACTTCAAGCTGGACGACGATCCGCCCGACGGTGAGACGACCGACCGCGAGGGCATCGCGAGCGCGTCGGGCGAGGGCGTCGATCTGGCGCTGGTCGACTCGACGAACGCGGAGCGCCCGGGCCGATCCCAGTCCGAGCGCGTCGCCGGCCAGGGCCTCCGGTCGGCGATGGTGACCGCGCGCGGGCGCATCGTCGTGACGACCTTCTCGAGCCACGTGGCGCGGCTGTCGCAGGCCTCCGAGCTCGCGCTCGCCTCGGGCCGCCGGGTCGCGCTGCTCGGGCGCAGCATGTGCACGGTCTCCGAGATCGCCGAGCGGTTCGGCCGCCTCCGGGTGCCGGTCGGCGCCCGCGTCGCGGCGGCGGACCTGCGCGCCACCTCCCCCGGCCGGCTCCTGTGCCTGGCGTCGGGGAGCCAGGGCGAGCCCACCTCGGCGCTCTACCGCCTCGCGCTCGGCGAGCACGCGGACCTCGAGCTGTCGGAGGGCGACCTCGTGCTCCTGTCGGCGCGCACGATCCCGGGCCACGAGCGCTCGGTCAACCGGATGACCGATCACCTCGTGCGGCGCGGCGCGCGCGTCGTGCGGGAGACCGACCCGCCGATCCACGTCTCGGGACACGCGCATCGCGACGAGATCGCCGAGTGGCTGAAGCTGGTGCGGCCGCGCGCCGTCATGCCCGTCCACGGCGACCGGCGGATGCTCGCGGCGGCCGGGGAGGTCGCGGCGGGCGCCGGCATCTCGCCCGGGCGGGTCCACCTGCTCGACAACGGCGACCGCCTGACGGTCGAGGACGGAACCGAGAGCGTGACGCCGCGGGCGGTCGCGTGCGGCACGGTCTTTCTCGACGAGCGCACGGAGCCGGTCGACCCCGGGATCGTGCGCGAGCGCCGCATTCTCGCCGAGGAGGGCGTGGTCGTCGTCCTCATCCGTGGATACGACGTGGACGTCGTCTCGCGCGGCGTCGCCGCGCACGCGGAGGAGCTCGCCGCCGAGGTCTCCGGCGCGGCGCGCGCGGTGCTCGCCCGCGCGTCGGAGGAGGAGCGAGCCGACCCCGAGTGGCTCCGGGCGGAGATCACGCTCGCGGGCAAGCGCGCGTGCCGGCGGGCGCTCGGCCTGCGTCCGGTGATCGTGCCGGTGATCGTCTGACATCGCGAAGGGGGATGGGCTGTCTCGCGGCGCTGGCCGTCGCGCGGCTCGCGTTCCACGCCGCGTTCCTGCCGGCGTTCGCGGGACCGGACGAGCCGCAGCACCTCGCCCGCATCCGCGACTTTGCCGCCCGGCCGCTCTCCGAGGCGTTCGCGGGGCGCCTCGTCGACGCGCCGCTGCTCGAGGAGCAGGGGCTGTACCCCTGCGACGCTCACGTGCGCGCGGCCGCAGGCTGCCCCGAGTTCGGCGAGGTCCCGGGCGGTTTCGACCTGATCCGTGCCGCTCCGGCGCCGCGAGCACCCCGGGATGCCCGGCCGATTGCGAACGTGGAGGCGAACCAGCCGCCGCTCTTCTATGCCGCCGCCGGGCTGCTGCTGCGCCCCTTCCCGCTCCGGCCCTCGGCGCAGCTGCTCGCCATCCGGCTCCTCGCGGTCGCTCTCGTCGCCGGCGCGCTCTTCGGGCCGCTGCGCCGCCTCTCCCGGGAGTGGCCGTCGGGGCTCGCCGCCGCCGGGCTCCTCGCGCTGCTCCTGCCCGGCGCCTCGGAGGCGCTCGCCCGGTGCTCCAACGACGCGGCCGTCTTCCTGTGGGCCGCGCTCGTCCTCGACCGCCTCGCGCGGCGGACGCCGGCCTGGACGATGCTGCTCCTGATGGCGGCCGGTCCCCTGCTGAAGCTCACCGCGATCCCGATCGCGGTCTTCGCTCTCGTCGTGCTCGCCCGCGAGAGGGGGCCGGCCCTCGCGGCGGCGTCCCTCGCGGCGTCGCTCGCCTTCGTGCCCGTGCAGGCGCTCCGCGGCTGGATGTGGGGAGGCACGCTCGAGCTGAACTCGGCGGGCGCTCCGATCGCCGAGTCGTTCGGCGCCGTCGCCGCCGGTCTCCTGCGCTCGGCGTACGCGTTCGTGAAGACCGCGCTGTGGGTCGGCGGTCAGAGCCTGCGGCGGCCGCCCCGCTGGCTCGTGGCGCCCTGGTTCGCCGCGATCGGCGCGACGGCCCTGGCCGCGCGACCGCGCTCCTCGCCGCGGCGCGTCCCGGCCCATGCCGCCGCGCTCGCCGGCGCCGTCGCGGGCTTCGCGGTCTTCGCCGTGGCGAACCGGCGGCTCTACGGCGTGTGGGGAGGCGTCGCGGGCTGGTATCTCTGGAGCTGGAGTCCGTGGATCGCGGAAGCGGCCGCGGACCTGACGACCCTGCCCGCGCGGGCGGCGCGGCCGCTCCTCGGGCTCGAGGCGGCGCTCGTCGTCGCCGCGAACGCCGCCTGGCTTTCCGACGCGGTGCGTTTCTACGGGGTCTGAGAGTTCTCTTCGGAGGCCTGTTCCGCGCGTCGCGCGGGCCAGGCTTCCGACGCGGCGTTCTCTCGCCGCGTGGGGGGAGGGGGAGCGTTCCGCCGAACGTTCTCCCGTCTCGCGTGCTTCGCCCCCAGCCGGATCGCGGCGTAGACGAGGACGCAGCAGGCGAAGTCGATCAGGAGTCCCGCGTCGATCCGGTAGGGCTCGTGGCGCAGCGAGAGCGGCAGCGTCGGATGGAGGACCGCGAAGTAGATCCCGTTGCCGGCGAGAATCGCCACGAGGTATTCGATCCAGCGCCGCGGCGTCACTGCGCGAATCTATCGCGCTTCGGGGTCAGGTCTCTCGATGGCGATCCCGGGTCGAAGCCGCTCTCGGAGAGACCGGACCCCGTCGAGCTGCCGCTCGGAGAGGGCGCGGCCCTCGGCGAGGCCGTGCCGCTCCCGGATCGTGACGGCTTCGCGGAGCGCGGCGGCGCTCGCGTCGAGGTGCTCGGCCGCGCGGTCCGGATCGAGCTCGGCCAGCCGCCGCCGGGCGAGCCCGAGATTGTGGAGCGTGACGCCTCGCGCGATCTCGCGGTCGACCGTCCGCCAGGAGAGGGCCTCGTGGAAGAGCCCGACCGCCTCGGCGAGCTCCTCCTGCGTCGACCCGAGATTCGACAGGGCGGTCGCCATGTTGTGGAGCGCGCGGGCGCGCCAGCCGCCGTCGTCGTCACGCGCGAAGTGGGCGAGCGCGATCGCGAAGGCCTCGCGCGCGCGCCCGAGGTCCGCGGCCGGGCCCGGGCTTCCGTAGAAGACCGCCGCGTTGTGGAAGAAGCGCGCCCGTTCCTCGGCCGCGTCGAAGCGGAGCCCCGGGAGGAGCTCCCAGAGGTCGTCGGCGAGCGCGCGGACGAGCCCCGCATCGCCCCTCCCGCAGAGCTCCTCCTGCGCGCGGAACCAGTCGCGATACGCGCCGACCGGATCCGCTCCGAGCGCCTGGCGAAAATGCTCGCGGAGCGCGGGGGAGTCGCTCACGGCCCTCGACGATACGCCGGATGGGTTCATGGCGACACCGCGGCGGCCGGCAGCGCGAAGTACGTCCGGGCGTGGAAAGGGCTGTTCTCGTGCCCGATCACGAGACGGTCGAGCCCGGCCGGCGGGTCGCCGACGAAGAGGCGTGGCGAGCGGGCGTCCGCCGGCACGTCGAAGACGAACGTCGTCCGGTACGACTCGCCGGGCCGGAGCTCCCGCCCGAACGGCGTCGAGTCCGGGTGGGCGGCCTGCCAGGCATCGGTCGCCTCGGGCGATGGAAGGTAGAGGCGGCCGCCCTCGTCGAGCAGGAACACGCTCCGCGGTCCGGGCGAGAGCGGCGCGTCTCCTCGGAACGGGGCGATCGTCGACGGATCGAACCACGTGCGCACGGTGACCGCCCGCTTCCCCGCGCCGGCCGCCGCCGCGCCGACGACCTCGTAGGCGATGTGGCAGTCGACCTCGCAGAAGTACTTGCGCTCGCCGACGGCGAGCGTTCGCTCCCGCGAGACGACCGCGCCGGCGCCGAGCGCCGCCACATAGAGCGCCGCGACGGCGGCCGCGGCGAGCGCGAGCATTGCCGCGATGCGCCGCCTCCGGGCGGCGAGGGCGACGCCGGCGCCCAGGACGAGACCGGTGAGCAGGAGCCCGGTGCCGAGGAGGGCCATCGCGACGAGGGGCGCCAGCGGCGGCACCGACGCGTCCATCGCGAGAGAGAGCAGAGCGCTTTGCCACATAAAGCAAACCTCCAAAAAAAATCAGCGGCGGCGCGCGTGCGCGATCAGGGCCTCGAGGTGCGCGAGGTAGCGTTCGAAGGCGCGGCGGCCGTCGGCCGTCAGCCGGTATTCGGTCCGCGGCACGCGGCCCTCGAAGGTCTTCGTGCAGGAGAGGTATCCCGCCTCCTCGAGGCGGCGGGCATGTACGGAGAGATTGCCGTCGCTCGTGCCGAGAAGGCGCTTCAGCTCGAGGAAGGTGAGCGTATCGCTGGCGGCGAGCGCGCTCACGATGCCGAGGCGGACGCGCTCGTGAATGAGCCGGTCGAGCTCGGGAATGCCCCGAGTTCCCGCCGGGAAAGTACGGGTCGCGGGAGGCGCGACTCGGGACTTCCGGGCGGTCCTAGCCACCGTGCCTCCGCGCGATCACGAGACCGAAGCCGACGTGGAGGCCGCCGAATCCGGCGGCCATGTACGCCGTCCCCCACGCGGCCGGCGAGGCGAGCGCCGCGCAGCCGAGCAGCATGCAGAGCGCGCCCATGGCGAGAACCGGCCGGACCGACATCGCGCCGCCGGTCACGACGGCCGTCCCGTAGAGGAGGAGCCAGACGCCGGGCAAGAGCGTCACGAGTCCCTCGCGCTCGAGCGCGAGCGTGAGCACCGCACCCGCGCCGATCGGCGGCGTGAGCGTGAGGAGAAACCGCCGCGCCGGTCCCGACGAGAGCGTCGAGCCGCTCCGGCGCGCCTTGAGCGCCATCGCCGCGACGCCGATGACGAGGGCGACGCACGCCTCCAGGAGCCAGACGCCGAGCCATCGCTGCGGGGAGGTCTCCTGCCGCGCCCGGAACGCCGCGGCGAGCGCGGTCGCTCCCATCGCGACGCCGCCCCATCCCGGAACGGCGGTGAAGGAGGCGGCGCGCTCCATCGCGCCCCGGATGTAGCGGAGGTTTTCGGCGGCGTGCGCGTCGAGCGGCTGCACGCTCCGGACGCTACGGCGTGTGGGAATCGTTGTCAAGTACTTTGCGTCAAAAAGTGAATGGCCGAGATCTACTCGAAGAGACGCGCCTGAGCCGGTCCCGGGCGCCGGAACGTGCTCGTGTGGCGCGGCTTCTCGTGCTCCCCGGCCATGAAGCCGAGCCGCCGGCACTCGATCTCGAAGAGAGTCTCGATCGCCCTCCAGCGCGGCCCGGCGCCCTCCATGCGGTCGCCGAAGCGGCTCTCGTTGCGCTTGCCGCCTCGGGTCTGCTCGAGGTTCGAGAAGATCTTCGCCACGCGCGCCGGAAACGCCTCGGCGATCCGCTCCTCGAAGACGAGGCGCGTCTCCGCTGGAAGGCGCAGGAGCGTCAGGAACGCCTTCGTCGCGCCGGCGGCGCGGGCGCCCGACAGGATCTTCGCGATGTCGCTGTCGTTCAAGCCCGGGATGATCGGCGCGAGCGCGACGCCGGTCGAGACGCCGGCGGCCGAGAGCGCGGCGATCGCCTCGAGGCGCTGTTCCGGCGCCGCGACGTTCGGCTCGATCGCGCGGGCGGTCTCCGCGTCGGCGAACGGGATGCTGACGTAGACGGTCGCGTCCGCCTCTCGGGCGAGCGCGCCGAGGAGTTCGGCGTCGCGGCGGACGAGCGCGCCCTTCGTCACGACGCCCACGGGGTTGCGGAACTCGAGGCACGTCTCGAGGCAACGGCGCGTGAGGCCGTAGACGGCCTCGAGCGGCTGGTAGGAGTCGGTCACGCCGGAGAAGACGAGCGTGTCGCCCCGCCACGACGCCTTCTTCAGCTCGCGCCGGAGGAGCTCCGGGGCGTTGACCTTCGCGACGATCTTCCGGTCGAAGTCCGTCCCCGCGCCCCAGCCGAGGTACTGGTGCGTGGGGCGGGCGTAGCAATAACTGCAGCCATGAAAGCATCCGCGGTATGGATTGACGCTGAAGCGGAAGCCGACGTCGGGGCTGTCGTTCTCGGCGATGATCGAACGGGCCTCCTCCTCGAAGACCTGGAGTTCGGCCGCCGGCGGCTCGCCGAGCCACTCCGCATGGAGAGAGTCCCAGGGGTTCGGGGGGTTGGAGACCGGGCGGGGCATGCCGCGCCGAGTATAGAGTTTCGCCGCGCCGAAAAGGAGGATCCATGCGGAAGCTCCGCCGCGCCCCGCTCTTCGCGCTCGCCGCCGCCGCGCTCGTCGTCACGGTCGCTGCGACGCCGAACCCGACGCCGACCCCGGACCACCACGAGCGCAGGCCCGGCGACGTCTTCCGCCTGCAGCCGCTCCCGGGAGGCGTCTACGTGCTGTACGGGCGGGGCGGCAACGTCGGCTTCTTCGTCGGCGGGGACGCCGTCGTGATGGTGGACTCGGAGTACCAGGACGTGGCGCCCGGCATCCTCGCGCAGATCCGCTCGGTGACCGACAAGCCGATCAAGTACCTGGTCAACACGCACCACCACGGCGACCACACGGGCGGCAACGAGACCTTCCGGCAGTTCGCCGTGATCATCGCGCACGACAGCGTGCGGCGCCGGATGCTCGAGTCCCCGCAGAGGATCCTCGCCGAGTACCCGAAGGAGCTCGAGGAGGCGAAGAAGGCCGGCAACGCGGAGGACGTGAAGTCCCTCGAGGACGCGATCGCGTGGGCGAAGAAGGTGAAGGTCGAGGAGATCGCCGCGCCCGTCGTGACCTTCGACTCGGAGCTCCGGATTCACGTGGGCGGCGAGACCATCGAGGTCTGGCACACGCCGCCGGCGCACACGGACGGCGACAGCGTCGTCTACTTCACGAAGGCGAACGTCGTCCACATGGGCGACCTGTACTTCCACGACATGATCCCGTTCATCGACGTCGGCGCCGGCGGCTCGGCGCGCGGGTATCTCGCCGCGATCGACCAGGTGCTCGCGCGGGTGCCGCCGAACGTGACCGTGATCCCCGGGCACGGCGACGTGTCGGACCTCGCCGGCCTGAAGGGGGCGCGGCAGTTCGTCGCCGACCTGCTCGACGCCGCTCGCGCGGCAAGAGCGGCGGGCCGGACGAAGGAGCAGTTCCTCGCGTCGGTCGACCTGCCCGCGTACCGGAAGTACGACGGCTACAGGGACCGGTTCCAGGGCGCGGCGGCGATCGCCTGGGACGAGGTGGTGACGAAACCCTAGCGCGTCATGCCGTCTTCGCGGGCCCGTTGCTCGCGCCGTGGGCGTCCGCGATCTTCTCGAACTCGCGCATCCCCCGGCCCGCGAGAAACGGCCGGGCGAAGCGGACGAGGTCGGCGCGCAGGCGTCGGAACGCGTCCAGGGGATCCGAGGACAGGCCCGGGTAGCGCATCGCGGCCGTCGCCCCGAGTCCCGCCATGTAGTCGGGGTGGAGGAGCAGCCGTTCCCGCGCGACGTAGGCGGCGATCGCGACGCCGGATCGAACCTCCAGGTCGAGCGCGCGGCCCCGGCGGCTGAAGCGCCCCCGGGCGGCGACGCGGTGGCCGACCTTCTCCTCGGAGACGCCGCCGAAACGGAAGCCGTGATCCGCCATCGTCGCCTCGAGGATCCGCGCGCCCTCGGCGAGGAGTTCGGCATCGGTGCGGCGCGGCACGGAGCGGCGCAGGGCCTCGATGAGCCCGTCGATCCGGCGCCGCAGCTCGTCCCGTGTCGTCCGGAAGGCGTCGAGGCGCTCCGACTCGGTGCCCCGGACGAAGCTCGGGTCGGCGATCGACCAGTTGACGATGTGCCGGGCGCCGGGCCAGGTGGGACAGTCGGCGGCGGCGGAGTCGCAGACGGTGACGACGAGGTCGAGCTTCTCCGCCGAGTAGTCCTCCGCGGGCTTCGACTCGGCCTCTTCGATCGAGACGCCGAGCTCGGCGATCGCGAGGACCGCGAGCTCATGGACGAAGCCCGCCGGGCGGGAGCCCGCGGACACCGGCTCGACCACGTCGCCGTAGTCGATGCGCGCGAGCGCCTCCGCCATCTGGCTGCGCGCCGCGTTGCCGGTGCAGAGAAACAGGATCCGCTTCTTCTCGGTCTCCATCCGTCCGAGTCGATTGTGCCACGCCGCGCCGATCCGGGCCGGTGCGCTGGCCCTTTGCCGGTTTCCGTCCGATAATGACGGGCGATTGAGCCAGGAACCGTTCCGGAAGAGCCGTCTCGCGAGCGAGGCGATCGGACTCCTGCTGCTGCTCGCCGGGCTGCTCGCGGCGCTCTCGCTCGCGTCGTACGACCCGCACGACCCCAACATCTTCTCGTGGACCGCGGGGGGCGAGGCCGCCTCGCCGACGAACTGGATCGGCGGCTTCGGCGCCTCTCTCGCGGCCGCCCTCTACTCGGTCTTCGGCCTCGCGGCCTGGGGCGCGACCGCGCTCCTCTTCGTCCTCGGCTGGCGGCGCTTCTGGGCCCGTCCGCTTCCCAATCCCGGCACCAAGGCGGCCGGGTTCGGCCTCGCCCTCGCCGCCTTCCCGATGCTCCTCGCGCTGACGCTCGGCCACCGCCGCCTCCGCGGCGAGGACATGGACACCGGCGGCGTGATCGGGCGCGCGCTCGCGGACCTGTTCCGGTCGCGCATCGGCACGACGGGTGCGGTGCTCCTCGCGCTGACGCTCGCTCTGCTCGCCGTTCCCCTCGCGACCCGGGTCTCCCTCGCGGACGTCTTCCTGAGATTGAGGGTGCGCTTCGCGAGCCTGGCGGGGCGCCTCACGGTGGGCTGGGCCCGGAGCCGGGACCGGCGGACCAAGGAGCGCCTCCGCCGGACCGTCGTGACGAAGCATCTCGAGAAGGCCAAGAAGGAGGAGGTCTCGCTCGAGGACATTCCCTTCGCGCCCGACGACGCGCCCCCCATCGTCCGCGAGGTCCCGGGCCCCGGCAAGTTCTCGATCAAGAAGACGACGGCCCCGACGCGGGCGAAGACACCGGCAGCGGCCGCGGCGCCGAAGAAGAAGCCCGAGCCGCAGCAGAGCCTGCCGCTGACGCTCGACGGCTACGCGCTTCCGCCGGTCTCGCTCCTCGAGAAGCAGCCCCAGTCCGCCCACGCCATCGACCGCAGGGCGCTGGCGGAGACGGGGCGCCTCATCGCGGCCAAGTGCGCCGAGTTCGGCGTCGAGGGCGAGGTCACCGAGTACCACCCTGGCCCCGTCGTCACGACGTACGAGTTCCGTCCCGCCGCGGGCATCAAGGTCAACCAGGTGATGGGCCTCTCCGAGGACCTCGCGCTCGCGCTGTCGGCGGAGTCGATCCGCGTCGAGCGGCTCTCGGGCCGCGCGAGCGTCGGCATCGAGGTGCCGAACCCCGGAGGCGGCGACGTAATCGCGGTCCGCGACGTCGTCGAGTCCGAGCGCTTCCAGAGCTCGCGCTCGCTGCTGACGCTCGCCCTCGGCAAGGACATCCACGGCGAGCCGGTCGTGGACGACCTAAGGGCGATGCCCCACCTCCTCATCGCCGGCACCACCGGCTCCGGCAAGAGCGTCGGCATCAACGCGCTCATCACCTCGGTCCTCTACAAGGCGTCGCCCGACAAGGTGAAGCTCATCCTCATCGACCCGAAGATGGTCGAGCTCGAGATGTACGAGAGCCTCCCGCACCTCGCGACGCCGATCATCACGGATCCGAAGAAGGCGGCGAACGCGCTGAAGTGGGCCGTCGCGCAGATGGAGGAGCGCTTCCAGACGCTCTCCGACTTCGGCCAGGTCCGCAACGCCGAGCAGTACAACGCGGCCATCAAGGACCCGGAGGCCGTGGCCCGCGTCCGCGCCCAGCATCCCGACGATCCGGACCTCAAGCTCGAGCCGATGCCGCTCATCGTCATCATCATCGACGAGCTCGCCGACCTGATGATGACGGCGCCGAAGGAGGTCGAGGAGTCGATCGTCCGCATCGCGCAGAAGGCGCGCGCGGTCGGGATCCATCTCGTCGTCGCGACGCAGCGGCCGTCCGTGGACGTGCTGACGGGCGTGATCAAGGCGAACATGCCGTCGCGCATCGCCTTCAAGGTGTCCTCGAAGATCGACTCGCGCGTCATCCTCGACGGCAACGGCGCCGAGCGCCTGCTCGGCCGCGGCGACATGCTGTTCCTGCCGCCGGGGACCTCGCGCCTGAAGCGCGTGCACGGCGCCTACGTGTCCGTGCAGGAGACCGCGGCGCTGGTGAAGTTCCTGAAGAAGCAGGCGAAGCCGCAGTTCGACGAGGAGATCACGAAGGACCGCAGCGAGTCCGTGCAGCGCGACGACGCCGGCGACGAGACCGACCCGCTCTACGACGAGGCCGCGCGTCTCGTCGTGCGCGAGAAGATGGCGTCGATCTCGTTCCTCCAGCGGCGCATGGGCGTCGGCTTCTCGCGCGCGGGCAAGCTCATCGACATGATGGCGCGCGACGGCCTGCTCGGGCCGCCGCGCGGGTCGAAGCCGCGCGAGGTCCTCGTCGCGGAGGACTACTTCGCCGAAGTCGACCGCCAGCCGCGATGAAGTGGGCATGGCCGCTCTTCGTCCTCGCGCTCCTCGCGGCGCCGGCGCTCGCGTGGGGCGTCGCCCGCCTCGCGAAGGAGCTCGGGTTCCTGGATCCGCCCTGGAACGCCGAGCACGAGGAGCGGCGCACGATCATCGCGTCCCTCTACGCCCTGCTCCTCTTCCTGTGCGTCTTCCTCTACGGCTACGCGAACTCCTGGCCTCGGGTGTGGATCCTCTTCGGCGTCGCGAACGCGCTCGCGCTCGTCTTCTTCGCGGCCGTCGGACTGCGGGCGGTGCGCCGGCTCTGGAGGCTCCGTCATCCGGCGCCCGGAGCGCCGCCGGCGTCCGCGCCCGAGCCCGCCCCCGCGGAGGATCCGGGAACCGGGGGCTCGCCCTCCTGACGCCGCCGCGGGAGCCGACACCATGACGGCGCGGGTCGTCTACTTCGGCACTCCCGATTTCGCCGTGCCGCCTCTCGCCGCGCTCGTCGCCGCCGGCTTCCCGGTGCCGCTCGTCGTCACGCAGCCGGACCGCCCGGTCGGGCGGCACGCCGCGCTTCGACCGTCCGCCGTCGCTTCGTGGTCCGCCGCGCGCGGCCTCCCGCTCGAGAAGCCCGAGCGCCTGCGCGACAATGCGGCCCTTCGCGAGGCCCTCGCCGCCGCGCGGCCGGCCGCGATCGCGGTGGTCGCCTACGGGCGGATCTTCCCGCCGGATCTCCTCTCGATCCCGCCGCTCGGCTGCGTCAACGTGCATGCTTCGCTCCTGCCGCGCCACCGCGGCGCCTCGCCCGTCCAGGCGGCGATCCTCGCGGGCGACCCCGAGACGGGCGTCGCGACGATGCGCATGGAGGAAGGGCTGGACACGGGGCCGGTGTACCTCGAGCGGCGCGTGCCGATCGGGAAGGGCGAGACGGCCGGCGCGCTGTCCTCACGGCTCGCCGCCATCGGCGGCGAGCTCCTCGTCGAGACGCTCCGCGGGCTCGAGGCGGGAACGCTGTCGCCGCGGCCGCAGCGGGGCGAGCCGTCCCTCTGCCGTCCGATCCGGCGCGAGGATGCGGCCGCGGACTGGACGCGTCCCGCGGAAGAGCTCGCGCGGCGGCTGCGCGCCTTCACCCCGTGGCCCGGCCTCTTCACGTTTCTCGGGGGCGAACGCGTCAAGATCCTCGCGGCGCGGCCGGCGTCGGCCGGCGGGGAGGGCGAGCCCGGCGACCTGCGCCTCGAGGGCGGCGAGCTCGTCGCGTCGGCGGGCGCCGGCACGGCGCTCGTCCTCGAGCGCCTGCAGCGCGCGGGAAGAAATCCGGTCACGGGCGCCGAGCTCGCGCGCTCGATCCGCCTCCCCGCCCGCTTCCAGGCCTCGCCGTGAAGCGGTCGCGGCCGGCGACGGCGCGCGGCCGGGCCGTCGAGGCGCTGCGGCGGGTGCTCGAGCGGGGCGAGCGCGCGGGCCCTCTCGCGGGCGAGATGGCGCGCGGCCTGTCCCGGCCCGACCAGGACCTCCTGCGCGAGCTCGTGCTCGGCGTGCTGCGCTGGAAGTCCGCGCTCGACGACGAGATCGCCGGAATGTGCCGCGTGCCGCTGGGCAAGCTCGCGCCGAACCTGCGCGAGATCCTCGAGGTGGCGCTCTACCAGGCGCGACATCTCGATCGGATCCCCGCCTACGCCGCGGTGAGCGAGGCGGTCGACCTCGCTCGCGGCAGCGGCGGCGAGGGTGCGGCGCGGCTCGTCAACGGCGTGCTGCGAGGGGTCCTCCTGCTGCCGCAGCCCGGGCCGCCGAAGGACGCCCGGGACGCGGCGGCGCTCGCCCGCCACTTTTCGCATCCGGCGTTTCTCGTCGAGCGCTGGCTCGCGCGGTTCGGCCCCGAGCGGACGCGCGCGATCCTCGAGGCCGACAACGCGGCGCCCCGGCTCGACCTCCTCGTCCATCCGCGGCGGGGGACCCGCGACGCTCTGCGCGAAGGCCTCGCACGCGAGGGCGTCGTGACCGAGCCGTCCCCGATCGCGCCCCTCGCGCTGACCGTCCAATCCGGAAACCCGCTCCGCGCGCGGGCGTTTGCCGAGGGACGCTTCAGCATCCAGGACGTCGGCTCGCAGCTCCTGCCGCTGCTGCTTCCCGAGGGGGACCTCCTCGTCGATCTCGCGGCGGCGCCGGGCGGCAAGTCCCTGTCGGCGATCGCGCACGGCCGGGCGCGAAGGACGCTCGCGCTCGACCGCTCGTGGGGCCGCCTCCTCCGCGTCGCGGAGAACGGGAAGCGCCTGGGCGTTCCCGAGGTGCGGCCGGTCGCGGCCGACGTCGCGGCGACGCCGCTTCCGAGCGCCGCGTTCGACCGCGTTCTCCTCGACGCGCCGTGCAGCGGCACCGGAACCCTGCGCAAGAACCCCGAGATCCGCTACCGGGTCACGCCCGAGGCGATCGAGCGGCTGGCCCGGGCGCAGGTCGCGGCCCTCACGGCATCGGCCGCTCTGCTCGCGCCCGGCGGCTATCTGCTCTACGCGACGTGCAGCCTCGAGGAGGAAGAGAACGAGCGCGTGGTCGACGCGGTCGTCGGCCGCGCGCCGGAACTCGAGAAGGCGCCAATCGCCGCCCCGGCCGGGCTCGAGCCGTTCGTCGACGGAGCGCGCCTGCGGCTCTTTCCGGATGCGACGACCGACGGGTTCACGGCGCACCTCCTGCGGCGACGGCCGCACGAGCCGTGCCCGCGCTCGCCGGGTCGAGGCTAGACCGACGGGTCGACGCCGTCGTCGTCTCCGGCCGGCGGCGGGGTCGCCGGTGACCGGCGCGCGGGCGGGGTCGGCTTCGGCGCCCCCGGCTGGACCGCTTCGTACACGCGCCGGATCGTGAACGCGGGGCCGCGCGCGCCTTCGATTTTCGTCACGACCGTCAATTGGGAGCGGTCGGCGGTGATCGAATAGGTCTCGGTGATCTTCGAACCGTTCTGCGGGCGCGAGACCACCTCGACGTGTCCGTCCTTCCAGGTCGCCGTCACCGTCGTCGTGCCCCCATGGGACCGCTCGTCCTCGGTCTTGCGGCCGTCCGTGGAGAGGGCGTGGACCCGGCCCGCGGCGTCGGTGATCGTCAGCGAGGGCTCGGCGTGCTGAATGACGAGGGTGTCGAGCGCGCCGAACCAGTCCCCGTTGCCGCTGGCACTCTGGCTCCCGGAATCCCCGCGGCTTGCGCGTCCGCCGCCCATTCCGCCTCCGCCTCCCATGCCGCCGCCATGGCCGCCGCGTCCGCCGCCCATTCCGCCTCCGCCGCCCCGGTTTTCGGCCGCGCGGGCTTCTTTCATGGCTTTCTGCGCGTCGTCGCTCGCGTCCTTGTCGAGCTGCCAGGTGCCGCTCAGGTTGGGATAGTCCACCCCGAGAGCCGTCGCGCCCGCCAGGACGAACGAGCCGAGGGCCAGAGGGATCGTGAGCGCGCTCGGTCTTCGCATGACGGCTTCCTCGAAGAACAGAACGGAGCCGGGAGGAGAAACGTTGCATCGCCGGACGGATAGAATCCTCTCCGCGTGAGTCGGGCGACGTCCATTCCGGTTCTCGACCTGACCCGGTACGACGAGGCCCTGAAGGGGGACATCGCCCGCGCCGTCGGGGACGTGTTCGCCTCGGGCCGCTTCGTCCTCGGGCCGGCCGTCGAGTCGTTCGAGCACGACCTCGCCGCGTTCCTCGGATGCCGGCACGTCGTCGGCGTCTCCTCGGGCACGGACGCGCTGCTGGTCGCCCTGATGGCGCTCGGCGTCGGGCCCGGCGACGAGGTGGTCACGTCGCCCTTCACGTTCTTCGCCTCGGGCGGCGTCGTCGCGCGGCTCGGCGCGAGGCCCGTCTTCGTCGACATCGAGCCCGCCGGGTTTCAGCTCGATCCCGCGCGGCTCGCGGACGCCCTGTCGGAGCGCACGAGGGCGATCGTGCCGGTGCACCTCTACGGCCAGGGCGCCGACATGGGAGCGATCCTCGCGGTGGCGCAGGCGCGGGGAATCCCGGTCCTCGAGGACGCGTGCCAGGCGATCGGCGCGACGGTGGACGGGCGCGCGGCCGGCGCGATCGGCGATCTGGGCGCCTTCTCGTTCTACCCGACGAAGAACCTCGGCGCGGCCGGGGATGCCGGCGCGGTGGCGACCAACGACGACGCGCTCGCGGCGCTGCTGCGCGACCTCCGCGTGCACGGCGCGGCACAGACGTACGTGCACGAGCGCGTCGGCGGCAACTTCCGGCTCGACGCGATCCAGGCGGCGGTTCTACGCGCCAAGCTCCCTCGCCTTCCGGGATGGAACGAGCGCCGCCGCTCGATCGCGGCGCTTTACCGCGAACGGCTCGCGGGCCTCGAGCGCGCCGGCCGTCTCGTCCTGCCGGCGGAGCTGCCGGGCCGCCGCCACGTGTACCACCAGTTCGTCGTGCGCCTGCGCACCGGCGGCCGCGACCGGGTCCGCCGGCGCATGGCGGAGCGGGGCGTCGCGACGTCGGTCTTCTACCCGATCCCGCTGCACCTCCAGGCGTGCTTCCGGGAGCTCGGCGGCCGGCCCGGTGACTTTCCGGAGGCCGAGCGCGCGGCCGGCGAGGTCCTCGCGCTGCCGATCTTCCCCGAGCTCCGCGACGACGAGGCCGCGCGCGTCGCCGAGGCTCTGCGCGAGAGCCTCGAGGGGTCCTAGGCTTTCCCCGCTCCCGTCCGCTCGCGCACGAGATATCCCTTCCGCGCCCGCGCGGCGTCGAGCGTGCGCCAGAGGTACTCGCCGAGAACGCCGAGCGAGAGCAGCTGGACGCCCGAGAAGAACGCGATCGCGACCATGAGCGACGTCCAGCCCTGGATCGGCTGGCCGTGGACGAGCTTGTAGGCGACGAGGAACGCCGCGTACGCGATCGCCAGGGCGGACAGGGCCGCTCCCGCCACGGACATCCAGCGCAGGGGGGCGTACGAGAACGCGATCACGGCGTCGAGGAAGTATTTGAGCTTCTTCGCGAACGTCCAGCGCGACTCTCCGTCCTCGCGCGCGACGCGGTCGTAGGGCACGAGCGCGGCGGGGAACCCCGCCCAGAGGAGCAGCCCGGGCAGGGTCGTGTGGACCTCGCGGGCCTCGACGAGGAAGTCGATCGCGGGCCGTCCGATCAGGAAGCAGTCGAATCCGCCCTCGGGCATCTGCGAGAACGCGAGGCGCTGGAGCGTCCGGTAGTAGAAGCCGGCGGCGGCGCGGCTCGCCAGCCCCTCGGGACGGCTGCGCCGCACGGCGAGCACCGCCGTCGCGCCGCGGCGCCACGCGGCCACCATCTCGGGCAACAGCTCGGGAGGCTCCTGGAGGTCCGCCGACAGCACGGCGGCGGCCTCGCCGGTCGCCTCCGCGAGGCCCGCCGAGATCGCCATCTGCGAGCCGAAGTTGCGCGTCAGCCGGACGCCGCGGGCCGCGGGCCAGTCGCGGGAAATCGCGAGGATCGCTTCCCAGGAAGCGTCGCCGGATCCGTCGTCGACGAAGAGGACCTCGACGTCGAAGTCGGCCGCGTCCGCGATCCGGCGCAGCCGTTCCGCGAGGCGGGGCAGGCTCTCCGCGTTGAAGTAGACCGGGACGACGACGGAGATCCTCGTGCGCGTCATCCCTTCGTCTCGAAGAAGGACCGCACGGCCGCGATCACGGTGTCGACCTGCGCGTCCGAGAGTCCGCCGTAGAGGGGCAGGGAGACGACCGAGTCGCAGGCTCCCTCGGCGACGGGGAAGTCGCCGCGCCGGTATCCGAGGAACGCATAGGCGGGATGCAGGTGGAGCGGGACGGGGTAGTGGATGCCCGTCTCGACGCCCCGCGCGGCGAGGTGGCCGCGGAACGCGTCGCGCGCGGCGAGGCGCACGGGATAGAGATGGCGAGCCGGGATCGAGCCCGGCCGCGCCGTGAGGAGGCGCAGCGGCAGGGCCGCGAGGGCCGCGTCGTAACGCTCCGCGATCTCGCGCCGCCGCGCGTTCTCGCGGGCGAGGAACGGAAGCTTCGCGCGCAGGATCGCGGCCTGGATCTCGTCCAGGCGGGAGTTCCAGCCCTCCGACTCGCAGAAGTCGCGCCTCGTCCAGCCGTACTGGCGAAGCGCCCGCGCTCTTGCCGCGACCTCCGGATCGTTCGTCGCGACCGCGCCGCCGTCGCCGTAGGCGCCGAGGTTCTTCGAGGGATAGAACGAGTAGGCGGCCGCCCGGCCGAAGGTGCCCGTCGGCCGCGATTTCCACGAGGCGCCGTGGCTCTGGGCGCAGTCCTCCACGAGCAGGGCGCCCTTGCGCGCCGCCGCGAGCGCGAGCGCGTCGAGGTCGGCGACGCCGCCGTAGAGGTGGACGGGCAGGAAAAAGCGCGTCTCGGCCGTCGCGGCCCGCTCCGCGGCGACGGGATCGAGCGTGAGGGTGTCGGCCTCGGCGTCGGCGAGCCGCGGCCGCGCTCCCGCCATCCGCGCGCCCGCGAGCGTCGGGGAGCAGGTGTTGGCGGGCAGGACGACCTCGCCGCCGGGCTTCAACCCCGACGCGGCGAGGGCGATCGCGACCGCGTCGGTGCCGCTCCCGCACGCGACCGCGTAGGCGGCGCCGACCGCCTCCGCGAATTCCTCCTCGAAGCGCCGGACCTCGTCGCCGAGGATGAAGCGGCCCCGGGCGAGCACGCGGCGGATCGCCGCGTCGATCTCGGCGCGCCGGACGCGATAGTCCTCCGCGAGATCGCCGAACGCGACTCTCGGCGCGACGGCGGCGGTCGGAGCGCTCACGCGGACTCCCGGACGTCGCCCGTCGGTTCGCGGACGTAGCGATGGCCGCAGGCGCATCGCGCCTCGGCGGCGTTCTGTTCGCCGCGGGCTGGATTCTCTTCGGAAGCCCGGCCCCGACTGACGTCGGACTCGGGCTTCCGACGCGGCGTTCCCTCGCCGCGGGCTTCGTCGAACGACAGCGGGTTTCCGCACCGGCAGACGTGGCCGTGGACGCGGGCGGGGCTGCCGTAGGCGAGCGCGAAATCCGGCACGTCGCGGGTGACGAGGGCGCCCGCGCCGACCATCGCGAACCGTCCGACGGTGACTCCCGGCAGGAGAATCGCGCCCGCGCCGAGGCTCGCGCCCTCCCGGACGCGCGTGCGCGGATGCGCCGGCAGGTGCCGTCCGCTGCGCGGCCGGGGGTCGTTCGCGAAGGCGACGTCCGGGCCCACGAAGACGCCGTCCTCGAGCACGAGCCCGTCGTACAGGGAGACGCCGCACTTGACGGTCACGCGATCGCCCAGGACGACGTCGTTCTCGACGAAGCAGCGGTCGCAGATGTTGCAGTCCCGGCCGATCCGTGCGCCCTCCAGGATGTTGACGAACGCCCAGATGCGCGTGCCGTCTCCGATCGCTCGGGTGGCGACCAGGGCCGTCGGATGAATGGAGATCATGCGCGCGCCATAGCGTACTGCAGGCGTGCGAAACCTACTCGTAATGAGTCCACATTCGGAGCACCTTGACGGTCCGATCGTCGTCGAGGATCTGATAGACGAGGCGATGCTGGATGTTGATGCGCCGGGAGTATGCGCCCGAGAGGTCTCCAACGAGCTTCTCGAACGGCGGGGGACTTCGGCGCGGGTCCGACCGGAGGACGTCGAGCAACTCCTCGGCCTTCTTCCTGAGGCCGCTTCTCGCCAGCTTCCGCGCGTCCTTCTGGGCCGGCGCCGTGAAGACGACCCTCCCGTTCCGCTTCGGTTCGGCCACCTACCAGCCCGGCTTCTCCGAAGTCTTCGACAGGGGAGTCTTCAAACCCCTTCGGATCGAGGCCCTCATGCCCGGAATTGAAAGCAGGTAGAGCGTTTCCTCGATCGCGCGCCAGTCGTCCTCGGAGATCAGGACGGCCTTGTGTCGCCGGCCGGTGATCTCCACGGGTTCGTGGCTCTGGGCGACCTCGTCGATGAGCCGATACAGCTGAGCGCGCGCCTCGGTGGCGGTTCGGGTGGTCATCTCGAAAGCGTACGGGAAAGCGTACGCTTCGTCAAGCCGCCGCGGCTCAGAAGTACTCGGCCCGCCGCTCGCGGTAGAACGCGACGGTGCGGGCGAGCCCCTCGCGCAGAGAGACCGTGGGCTCCCAGCCGAGGATGCGACGGATCTTCGCGATGTCCGAGACGAAGTCCCCCGGCTCCTGCGCCCGGCGCTCGGGCGTGAAGTCGGTGAACGCGATCTCCGTGCCGGGAACGAGCTCGCGCAGGATCTCGGCGACCTCGAGAAAGGTCGACGGCCGATCGTGGCCGACGTTCAGGATCTCGCCGACGGCCGCGGGCTCGCCGGCCGCGCGCACGAGCGCGTCGACGCAGTCGTCCACGTAGAGGAAGTCGCGGAGGATCTTCCCGCTGCCGAAGATCGGGATCGGCCGCCCCTCGAGCGCCAGGCGGACGAACCAGTTCACGACGCCGAACTGCGAGTGCCGCATCTGGCCGCGGGGACCGTACACGTTGGTCAGGCGCAGCGGCACCGTGCGGATGCCGTGAATGCGGGTGTACGTGCGGCAGATCATCTCGGCGGAGAGCTGCGAGATCTCGTAGATGCCGCGCGGATCCGACGGCGTCTCCTCGGAGACCGGGAGCTTCACCGCCGGTCCGTACTGCCCGCGGGTCCCCGAGCGCACGACGAGCGCCGCGGGGTTCCTCTTCCGGCAGGCCTCGAGGACGACCGCGGTCCCCTTGATGTTGATGTCGATGTCCGGGTACGGATCCGAGAGGGACATGACGTGGGAGACCTGCGCCGCGAGGTGGAAGACGACGTCCCTTCCCTCGACGAGACGCTCCATGGCCGCGGCGTCCCGCACGTCGGCCCGCTCGACCGCGATCGCATCCCGGATCTCGGCGACGTTGGCGGGGTTGCCTCCGTATCCCTCGATGAGCGCGTCGCAGACGGTCGGCCGCGCGCCCTCGGCGACGAGGCGGCGGGCGAGGTTCGAGCCGATGAACCCGAGGCCGCCGGTGATCAGGATGCTCTTCCCGGCGAGGCCGCTCATCGAGCGGACACTAACATGTTTCGGAGTTGGAAGTCGCTTGTATTCAGTCGCTTACATGGAAGGCCGGGAGGATGCGTCCGCCTACTAGCACTCGTCTATGAGGAGTGCTAGTATCGCGTTCCCCCGGAAACGGGGCCAACGAAAGCCATACAGCTTCAAGGAGGAGTCATGAAGGTTCGTCCACTTTACGACCGGATTCTGGTCAAGCGTCTCGAGACGGGTGAAATGAAGAAGGGCGGCATCATCATCCCGGATACCGCCAAGGAAAAGCCGATGGAGGCGGAGGTCGTCGCCGTGGGCAAGGGGAAGGTCAACGATGAAGGCAAGCAGTTCCCCCTGGACGTCAAGAAGGGCGACCGCATCCTCATCGGCAAGTACGCCGGCACCGAAATCAAGATCGACGACGAGGAGCACCTGATCCTGCGGGAAGACGAAGTGCTCGCGGTCGTCGAAGGGAAGTAAGGAGCAAGCACCATGGCAGCGAAGACGATCATTTACGGTGAGGAGGCGCGGCAGCGCGTCCTCCACGGCGTCAACAAGCTCGCGGACGCCGTCAAGGTGACCCTCGGCCCCAAGGGCCGCAACGTGGTCATCGAGAAGAAGTTCGGTTCCCCGACGGTCACCAAGGACGGCGTGACGGTCGCCAAGGAGATCGAGCTCCAGGACTCGCTCGAGAACATGGGTGCCCAGATGGTCCGCGAGGTCGCCTCGAAGACCTCCGACGTCGCCGGCGACGGCACGACGACGGCGACCGTTCTCGCCCAGGCGATCTACCGCGAGGGCATCAAGAACGTCACCGCCGGCGCGAACCCGATGGAGCTGAAGCGCGGCATCGACCAGGCCGTCCGGGCCGCGGTCGAGTCGCTCGACAAGCTCTCGAAGCCCGTCGAGGGCAAGGACATCGCCCACGTCGGCACGATCTCGGCCAACAACGACTCGGAGATCGGCAAGATCATCGCCGAGGCGATGGACAAGGTCGGCAAGGACGGCGTGATCACGGTCGAGGAGGCGAAGGGCCTCGAGACGACCCTCGAGGTCGTCGAGGGCATGCAGTTCGACCGCGGCTATCTCTCGCCGTACTTCATCACCGACGCCGAGCGGATGGAGTGCATCCTCGAGAACGCCAAGGTCCTCCTCTTCGAGAAGAAGATTTCCAACATGAAGGACCTCCTCCCGATCCTCGAGCAGATCGCGAAGCAGGGCAAGCCGTTCCTGATCGTGGCCGAGGAGATCGAGGGCGAGGCGCTCGCGACACTCGTCGTCAACAAGCTGCGCGGCACGCTCCAGGTCTGCGCCGTCAAGGCGCCGGGCTTCGGCGACCGCCGCAAGGCCATGCTCGAGGACATCGCGATCCTGACGGGCGGCAAGCTCATCTCCGAGGACCTCGGCATCAAGCTCGAGAACGTCAAGTGGGAGGACCTCGGCGACGCGAAGAAGGTCACCGTCGACAAGGACAACACGACCGTCGTCGTCGATGACCGCTCCAAGAAGAAGCAGGAGACGATCCAGGGCCGCGTGAAGCAGATCCGGGCGCAGATCGAGGAGACGACCTCGGACTACGACCGCGAGAAGCTGCAGGAGCGGCTGGCGAAGCTCGTCGGCGGCGTCGCCGTCATCAAGGTGGGCGCCGCGACCGAGACCGAGATGAAGGAGAAGAAGGCCCGCGTCGAGGACGCGATGCACGCGACCAAGGCGGCCGTCGAGGAGGGGATCGTCCCCGGCGGCGGCGTGGCCCTGCTCCGCTCGATCGACGCCGTCACGAAGAAGGCGAACGAGCTGTCGGGCGACGAGAAGATCGGCGCCCGGATTGTGATCCGCGCCCTCGAGGAGCCGACGCGCCAGATCGTGGCCAACGCCGGCGGCGAGGGTTCGGTGATCATCAACGACCTCAAGGCGAAAGGCGGCAACTTCGGTTACAACGCCAACGCCGAGAAGGTCGAGGACATGCTCAAGGCGGGCATCATCGATCCGACCAAGGTCACCAAGAACGCGCTGCAGAACGCGGCGTCGGTGGCCGGCCTGATGCTGACGACCGAGGCGCTCGTCTCCGAGATCAAGGAGAAGGAGAAGCCGGCGGCCGGCGGCGCGGGCATGCCGGGCGGCATGGGCGGCATGTACTGAGCTCTCTCTCGCCGGGCGGCTTCGCGCCGCCCGGCTCTCTTTTCCAGGGCCGGCGCGAGCCGGCCCTTCTTTTTTTCCGGCGAGGCGCAGACGCTATGATGCGCCCCCATGAGTCCCGAGTCGAAGTTCCGGATCGGCTTAGTTCAGATGGCCTGTTCGGCCGATCCCGCGGCGAATCTCCAGAAGGCGGCCGCGAAGGTCGAGGAGGCGGCGCGCGCGGGAGCCGACGTCGTCTGCCTGCCGGAGCTCTTCCGCTCGCGCTACTTCTGCCAGAAGGAGGACCCCGCGACCTTCGACCTCGCCGAGCCGGTGCCCGGACCCTCGACCGAGCGCCTCGGGGAGGTCGCGAAGCGCCTCGGCGTCGCGGTCGTCGCGCCGGTCTTCGAGCGCCGGGCCGCGGGCGTGTACCACAACAGCGCCGCGTTCCTCGACGAGGATGGCCGCTTCGCCGGCCTCTACCGGAAGATGCACATCCCGGACGACCCGGCCTATTACGAGAAGTTCTACTTCGCGCCCGGCGACCTCGGCTTTCCGGTCTTCGCGGCGCGGCGGGGCTCCGTCGGGACTCTCATCTGCTGGGACCAGTGGTATCCGGAGGCGGCGCGCCTGATGGCGCTGCGCGGGGCCTCGGTCCTCTTCTACCCGACCGCGATCGGCTGGCACCCGCACGAGAAGGCGACTCACGGCGCTGCGCAGCTCGACGCCTGGGTCACGATCCAGCGCGGGCACGCGATCGCCAACGGCCTCTACGTCGCCGCGGTCAACCGCGTCGGCCACGAGAAGCCGGAGGGGGAGGGCGCCGGGATCGAGTTCTGGGGCAATTCCTTCGTCGCGGACCCGCAGGGCGTCCTCGTCGCGCGGGCCTCCGCCGACCGGGAAGAGATCCTCGTTGCGGAGGTCGATCCCGCCCGCATCGAGGACGTGCGCCGCAACTGGCCGTTCCTGCGCGATCGCCGGATCGACGCCTACGAGGGGATCACGAAGCGCTTCCTCGACGCGCCGCCCGGCGCGGCGCGCTGACGCCGCTCCGCCGGTGAGTCCGCGAGGCCCTCGGCCGCCCTCCCTGGCCGGCTACCGCATGCCGGCCGAGTGGGAGCCGCACGCGGCGACCTGGATCGGCTGGCCCCACAATACGACCGACTGGCCGGGGCGCTTCGGCCCGATTCCGTGGGTCTACGCGGAGATCGTCCGGTGGCTGACGGCGGGAGAGACGGCGCGGATCCTCGTGCAGGACCGCGTTCTTGAGTCGCGCGCGCGGCGGGTCCTCGCGCGCGCCGGCATTGATCTTTCCCGCGTCGAGTTCTTCCGGATTCCGACCGACCGCGGCTGGACCCGCGACTCGGGCCCGGCCTTCGTGCGCCGCGACGGCCCGAGCGGCGAGGTCGCGGTGAGCCGGTTCCGCTTCAACGGATGGGCGAAGTATCCGGACTGGCGCAAAGACGACCGCGTGCCGGAGCGGGTGGCGGACGCGCTAAGGCTGCGGGTCTTTCCGGCGGAGCGGGCCGGGCACGGGGTCGTCCTAGAGGGCGGGGCGATCGACGTCAACGGAGCAGGGACGATCCTCACGACCGAGGAGTGCCTGCTCGACCCGGAGGTGCAGGTCCGCAATCCCGGCCTGACGCGCCGGGAGTACGAGGGCGTGTTCCGGGACTTCCTCGGCGCCCCGAACACGATCTGGCTCGGGCGCGGCATCGCGGGCGACGACACGCACGGCCACGTGGACGATCTCTGCCGCTTCGTCGGACCGCGCACGGTCGTCCTCTGCCGGGAAGAGGATCCCACGGACGAGAACTACGCCGTGCTCGAGGAGAACCGGGAGCGCCTCCAGGGGGCGCGGCTGGAGGACGGATCGCGGCTCGACGTGGTCGCGCTGCCGATGCCGCGGGCGGTCGTCTTCGACGGCCGGCGGCTCCCCGCCTCCTATGCGAACTTCCTGATCGCCAACGCGGCGGTGCTCGTGCCGACCTTCAACGATCCGCGCGACCGGATCGCGCTCGGGATCCTCGGCGAGCTCGTCCGCGACCGCCCGGTCGTCGGCATCCACGCCGGAGACCTCGTGTGGGGCCTCGGCACGATCCACTGCCTCACGCGCCAGCAGCCGGCGAGGTAGCGGTTTCCGCCGGGCCTCGGAGCGTCGAAGGCCATGAGGACCTCCTGAAGGTCGAGCCGCGCGCGGCAGCCCGTCAGCGTTCGGACGCGTCCTGGAACGTGTTGCAGGCGCCGGGGTCGCCCGACTGGAGGCCGCGCCGGAGCCACTCGACGCGCTCGGCCGAGGAGCCGTGCGTGAACGACTCCGGCTGGACCCGGCCGCCGCCGAGCCTCTGGAGGCGGTCGTCGCCGATCGCGGCGGCCGCGCGGAGTCCGGCCTCGGCATCGCCCGGCTCGATCAAGCCCGTGCGCGCGCCGCGGTTGCCCCAGACGCCCGCGTAGCAGTCGGCCTGGAGCTCCAGCCGGACCGACAGCGCGTTGCTCTGCGACTCCGAGACGCGCCGCCGCAGGTCGTCGACCTTGCGCTCGGTGCCGAGCAGGTTCTGCACATGGTGGCCGACCTCGTGCGCCACGACGTAGGCGCGCGCGAAGTCGCCCGGCGCGCCGAGGCGCGTGAGCTCGTCGAAGAAGCCGAGGTCGAGATAGACCTTCCGGTCGGGCGGGCAGTAGAAGGGGCCCTGCGCGGCTTGGCCGTAGCCGCACGCGGTCGGCGTCGAGTCGGTGAAGAGGACGAGCGTGGGCTTCTCGTACTGGCGTCCCGACTCCGCGAAGATCGACGACCAGGTGTCCTCCGTCGACGCGAGGACGACCGAGACGAACTTCTTCTGCGGGTCGGAAGCTCCCGGCTCCCCTCCGCCCGAGGGCGCCGACGGCGCTCGCGAGGTGTCGGCCTGCGGCGTCTCGCCGCCCTTTAAGAGCTGCAGGACGCGCAGCGGGTTCGCGCCGGTTAGGACCGAGATGACGAGGACGACGATGAGCGTCCCGCAGCCGCCGATCGCGAGGCGGCCGCCCCCGACTCCGCGGCGATCCTCGATCTGGTCGCTCTCTCGCCCGTCCTCCCACCGCATGGCTCCGCCTTATATCGCGGGGCAGGATGCCGGCGGGGGAGCCCTCCGCGCATTGCACAATAAAATAGGCAACAGCCGAAGGCGCCGACTTCGAATATCATGATAAAGTAAAGTCCATGTTTCGGCGCCTGGTCCGTCTCCCCGAGCGGCCGCGCGAGTCCTTTTTTCTCTGGGGCCCCCGTCAGACCGGCAAGAGCACGCTTCTGCGGACGCTCTACCCGCTCGCCCGCCGCATCGACCTCGGCAAGACCGAGGAGTTCGTGCGCTACGGCGAGCGGCCGACGCTGCTGCGCGAGGAGCTCGAGGACGTGCCGCAGGACCCGGTCGTCGTGATCGACGAGATCCAGCGGGTGCCGCCGCTCTTCGACGAGGTGCGCTGGCTCGTCGAGAACCGCGGCCGGGTGTTCGCGATGTCGGGGTCGAGCTCCCGCGCGGCGCGCCAGGCCTCGCCGGCCCTGCCGCCGGGGCGGGTCGCCGGGTTCGATCTCTTCGGCCTGACGTCGGCGGAGATCGGCCGCGGATTCGACCTCGTCCGGATGCTCAACCACGGCTATCTGCCGAGGCACTACCTCTCCGAGTCGCCCGGCCGCGCCCTGCGCGCCTACCTGCAGCGGTACCTGAAGGAGGAGGTCCTCCAGGCGGGCCTCACCCGGAGCCTGCCGGCGTTCTCGGGGTTCCTGACCCGGGCCGCGCTCGCCGACACCGACCTCGTCAACTACGCCACGATCGCCCGGGAGTGCGGCGTTTCCGCGCCGACCGCGCGCGAGTACTACGGGATCCTCGTCGACACCCGTCTCGGCCGCTTCCTGCCGGCGTTCACCCAGCGGCCGAAGCGGCGCGTGATCGGCGCACCGAAGTTCTTCTTCGCAGACGTGGGCCTCGTCAACGTCCTGGCCGGCCGCGGCACGCTCGCGCCGGGCTCGGAGCTCTTCGGCCGCGCCTTCGAGAACTGGGTCTTCCACGAGCTGACCGCGGCGACGCACTACCGCGAGCGGTACCACGACCTGTCGTACTGGCGGCTCGCGAGCGGCATCGAGGTGGACTTCGTGATCGGCGACCTGCGCTGCGCGGTGGACGCCCGCGCCGCCGCCCGGGTCACCTCGGACCACCTGAAGGGCCTGCGGCAGCTCGCCGTCGACCAGCCGACGGTGCGCCGACGGGTGGTCGCCTCGCTCGAGCCGAGCCCGCGCGTCACGGAGGACGGCATCGAGGTCCTCCCGTGGCGCGTCTTCCTCGACCGCCTCTGGAGCGGCGAGCTGTGGGGCGAGTGACGGACGCCGCGGGAGAGCGGGTCTCGGCGGTGATCGTGCACTTCCGGACCGCGCCGGAGACGCTGCGCGCGGCCGCGGCCGTGGCGGCGACGGCGCCCGGGGCGGAGATCGTCGTCGTCGACAACGCCTCGCACGACGGCATCGGCCCCGCGCTCGCGAGGAGGGTTCCATCGGCGCGGCTCCTCGTCGAGACCTCGAACCGCGGCTACGGCGCGGGCTGCAATCGCGGCGCGCGGGAGACCGTGCGGCCGTACCTCCTCTTCCTCAACTCGGACACCGCGGTGGCGCCCGGCGCCGTGGCCGCGCTCGAGGCGGCGCTCGACGCGGACCGGCGGGCCGCCGCCGCCGGACCGCGCCTGTGGAATGGCGACGGGACGCTGCAGCCGTCGATCCGGCGCCTGCCCACTCCCTGGCGGATCTTCTGCGAGAGCTCGGGCCTCGCCTTTCTCGCCGGGGGGCGCCGGCCGTTCGAGGGACATACCGCGACGCGGCAGGACCACGCGCGGGCGCGGTCGGTCGAGGCGCTCATGGGCGCCGCGCTGCTCGTGCGGCGCGAGGCCTTCGACGACGCGGGCGGTTTCGACGAGGCGTTCTTCCTCTACGCCGAGGAGACCGACCTCATGGCGCGCTGGGCCGCGCGCAAGTGGCGCATCCTCTACGAGCCGGAGGCGCGGGTCCTCCACGAGGGCGGGCGCTCCGGCGGCGACGCGCTGTTCGGGCACCTCCACGCCTCGCTCGTGCGGTACGCGCGGAAGCACCACGGTCCGCGCGCCGCCCGCGCCGCGGGCCTCTCGCTCGACGCGGGGGCGGCGCTGCGGTACGCGGCGGCGCTGCTGACGCCGGGCGACGCGGGACGCCGCCGCCGCACCCGGTACGCCGCGGCGCTGCGCCGCCGCACCGCGTTCGCCGCGCCGGCCCGATGAAGCCGCTCGTCTACAGCGTGCTGCCGAGGCCGCCGCACCCCTCCCGGGACGGCCTCGCGATCCGCAACTACCACCTCCTCGCGGCGCTCGTGGAGCGTTTCGAGGTGCGCGCGTTCTCGCTGCTCGACCCGGAGCGGGCATACGGGGGCGGCGCGGTGCCGGAGGGCGTCGCCGTCGAGTGGGTGCCGCAACGGGCGCGCGCGGCGCGCCGGCCGGCGGCCGTCCTCGCGAGCCTCGCGACCGGGGAGCCGTACTCCGCGATCCTCTACCGGTCGCGCGACCTCGCGCGCCGGCTCGCGAGCGCGTGCGCCGAGCGCCGCCCCGCGTGGATCGTCGCCCACGCGTACCACGTCGCTCCGGCCGCCGAGGCCGCCGGCGCCCCCGTGTGGATCGACTTTCACAACCTCGACTCCCGGATCTGGGAGCGGATGGGGGAGACCGCGTCGTCCGCGGCCCGACGGCGGTTCGCGCGCGGGCAGGCGCCGCGCGTGCGGAGGCTGGAGAAGGCGCTGGTCCGCCGCGCCGACGGGGTCTCCTGCGTGTCGCGCAGCGACGCGGCCGCTCTCGCCGAGCTCGGCGCCGCGAAGCCCCTCGTCGTGCCGAACGGCGTGGACCTCTCCCGGTACCCCTTCCGCGGCGCGGTCGCGCCGGAGGAGACGGTCTTCTTCGTGGGCGATCTCTCGTGGCCTCCGAACGCGGAGGGGATTCGCTGGTTCGCCGAGCGCGTCTGGCCGCTCGTGCGCGAGCGCCGCCCGGGGGCGCGCGCGGAGGTGCTCGGCCGCGGCGCTCCGCCGGACCTCTCGCGGCTCGCCCGGCCCGACTTCGTCCTCCTCGGGGAGGGCGGCGACACGCGGCCTCACTGGGCCCGCGCGGCCGTCGCCGTCGTCCCGCTCGCCGCCGGCGGCGGCACGCGGCTGAAGATCCTCGAGGCCGCCGCCTGCGGCGTGCCGGTCGTCTCGACGCCCGTCGGCGCCGAGGGGCTCGACTTTTCTCCCGGGGAGGTGCGGATCGCGGACTCGCCAGAGGCGTTCGCCGCGGCCGTCGTGGCGCTGCTCGCCGATCCGGCCGGGGCCCGGCGTCAGGCCGCCGCGGCCCGGGCGCGCGTCGAGGCGGCGTACGGCTGGGACCGGATCGGGGCGCGGTTCGCCGACGCGCTGCGGCGGCGCGCGGAGCCGCGCGGGTGACGGCGCTCGCCGTCTCGCTCGCGGCGCTGTCGATCCTCCTCGCCGCATGGTCCTACCTCGTCTACCCGCCGCTCGTCCTGCGGCTGGCGGCGCGCGCACGGCACGCCGGCCCGGCGGCCGGCCTCGGCTCGCCGAGCGTCGAGGTCGTGATCTCCGCGGCGGACGAGGAGAGGGTCATCGGCGCCAGGGTCTCGAACCTCCTCGCGCAGGAGGCGCCGGGACGGCTCTCGATCACGGTCGGTTGCGACGGGTCCGCCGACGGCACGGCCGCCGCGGCACGGGCGGCCGGGGACGGGCGGGTGCGCGTCGTCGAGTTCCCGGAGCGGCGCGGCAAGGCGTCCGTGCTGAACGATCTCGTGCGCGCCTCGTCGGCCGATCTCATCGTCTTCACCGACGCGAACACCGCCTTCGAGCCGGGAGCCGTGAGAGCCCTCGCCGCGGCCTTCGCGGATCCGGACGTCGGGGCGGCCTGCGGCCGCCTCCGTTTCGAGACGGCGCCCGGCGCGCGCGGGACGCCCGAGGCCGTCTACTGGGACCGCGAGACGGCCCTGAAGGAGGCGGAGGGGGCGCTCGGCGTCTGCCTCGGCGCGAACGGGGGGATCTACGCGGCGCGCCGGGAGCTGGTGACGCCGCTGCCGCCGGACACGACCTCCATGGACGACTTCCTGATCCCGGTGCGGGTCGCGCGGTCCGGGCGGCGCGTCGTCTTCGCGGGGAACGCGGTGGCGCGCGAGGACGCGGCCCGCGATGCCGGGGCCGAGGCGGCGCGTCGCTTCCGCATCGGGATCGGCGCCGGCCAGGTGCTGCGGCGCGAGCGCTGGCTCTGGTTCGCGCGCTCGCGGCCGCGCCTGTCGTTCGCGTTTCTCTCGCGCAAGGCGGCGCGCTGGCTCGCGCCGCTCGCGGGTCTCGCCGCGGCGCTCGCCGCCCTCGGCTCTCCGGCGCTGCGCCCGGCCGGCGCCGCCGTGCTCGCTCTGGCGGCCCTTCTCCTCGCCGCGTCGCGGTGGACGCCGAGCGGCGGCGGCTCCGTGGGGAGGCTCTATTATTTCGGCGTGATCAACGTCGCGCTCGCCCTCGGCGTGGCGGCGGGGCTCGCCGGCTACGCCCGTCCGGTCTGGACGCGGACGGCGCGGTCCTGATGGCGCGGCGCCGCCTCACGTCCTTCCGCCTCGTCGCGCTCGCCGGCGACCTCGTGATCGCGATCGCCGCGCTCGACGCCGCCTTCTTCCTGCGCGCGCACGTCGACATTCCGGGCACGCTGACGCTCCTGCCACCCGGCAGCGTCCGGTTCACCTTCTGGAACATCGTCATCGTCGCCGTCGTCCAGGCCGCTTCCCTGTCCTTCTTCGGCCTCTACCGCGACCACGAGCGCTTCCGGGAGCCGCTCGGCCGGCTCCTGCTGCCGGCGCTCGGCATCCAGCTGCTGACCCTCGCGTCCGTCTACTTCCTCGCGCAGCCCTACTCGTTTCCACGCTCGGTCCTCGTCGTCTATCTGGCGGCGAACGGTCTCGCGCTCGCCGCGTGGCGCGCGCTGCTCGACCGGCTGTTCCCCGCGCCGCGACGGCGCGCCGTGATCGTGGGCGGCGGCCCGGCGGCGGCTCTCATCGCCGACACGATCCGGCGGCACGCCTGGACGGGCGTCGAGGTCATCGGCGTCGTCGGCGGCGACGCGGCGTCCGATGCGCGCGGGCTTCCCGGGCTCGGCCCCGTCGAGGACCTCATCGCGATCGTCGAGGCGCGGGCGGTGGACGAGGTCATCCTCACCCCGGAGGCATCGTGGTGGCGGGACGAGATCGCGGCGCGCGTTCCGGCGGGCTGGCGCGCGGACCTCCTCGTCTGGCCGTCGCCGTTCGAGACGATGATCGGCCGGCTGCGCTTCCGCATCGTGGGCGACCTGCCCCTGCTCGAGGCGCGCGTGAGGCCCAACGAGGGCGCGGGCGCGTTCTTCAAGCGCGCGTTCGACGCCGCGGCCGCGGCGGCCGGACTGGTCCTGCTCGCGCCCGGTCTCGCCCTCGCCGCGGCGCTCGTCGCGTCGACCTCGCGCGGCGGCGTCTTCTACCGCCAGACGCGCGTCGGCCGCGACGGCCGGCTCTTCCAGCTCTGGAAGCTGCGCACGATGCGCGAGGGCGCGGAGGTGGAGACGGGCGCCGTGCTCGCGACGGCCGACGATCCGCGCGTGACCGCGATCGGCCGCGCGCTGCGCGGCGCGCGCATCGACGAGATCCCCCAGCTCTGGAACGTGCTGTGCGGAGACATGAGTCTCGTCGGTCCGCGGCCCGAGCGTCCCGAGTTCGCGGAGCGGTTCGCGAAGGCGATCCCGGGCTATGGGCTGCGCCATGCGGCGCGGCCGGGGCTCACCGGCCTCGCGCAGATCTCGGGCGAGTACACGAGCGAGCCCGACATCAAGTTGCGCTACGATCTCGCGTACTTGAACAACTGGTCGTTTTTCCTCGACCTCGCGATCCTGCTGCGCACACTCCCCGTCGTCCTGACGCGCCGTGGCATCTGAGGCTCGCCCGCGGCGCCGCGTCGCCGTCGTCATGCCCGCGTACAACGCGGAGCAGACGCTCGAGCGCACGTGGGCGGACGTGCCGAAGGACCACGTGGACGAGGTCATCCTCGTGGACGACGCCTCCCGGGACCGGACCGTCGAGATCGCCCGGAAGCTCGGCATTCACGTCGTCGTGCATCCGAAGAACCGCGGCTACGGCGGCAACCAGAAGACGTGCTACCGCACGGCGCTCGAGCGGGGAGCGGACGTGGTGGTCATGGTCCACCCCGACCACCAGTACGACCCCACCGTCATTCCGCACCTCCTCGAGGCGCTGGCCGACGGGAGCTACGACGCTGCGTTCGGCAGCCGCATGCTGGGCGGTCGGCCGATCCAGGGCGGCATGCCGAAGTGGAAGTACCTCGGAAACATCCTGCTGACGGCGATCGAGAACGCGACCTTCCTGATCTACCTGACCGAGTACCACAGCGGCTTCCGCGCGTACACGCGCCGGTACCTCGAGACCGTGAACCTCGAGGCGAACTCGGATGGCTTCGTCTTCGACACGGAGATCATCGCGCAGGGCATGGCGAAGGGCCTCCGCATCCGCGAGATCCCGATCGAGACGCGGTACTTCGACGAGGCCTCGCAGATCGCCTTCGGACCCTCGGTGCGCTACGGACTCGCGATCCTGAAGACGATGGCGCTGTACAAGCTCCACGTCTGGAGGATCTGGTCGAGCCGGATCTTCCGCGACAAGAGATAGCTCCCCTCTCCCTCCGGGAGAGGGGGTAGGGGTGAGGCATACAACGAACAGCCACCCCTCTCCCTCCGGGAGAGGGGGTAGGGGTGAGGGGCGTCCGACAGCCGCTCACCGCCTCTCCTCCGCCGGCAGCGGCGGCGGCGCGTCGAGCTTCCCCTCGGAGAGCCGTATCGCCAGTCTCTCGATCTCCGCCTGCGCCTTCGCGCGCGCGGCCTCGGGGAGCGTCGCCAGGATTTCGGGGCTGACCCAGCCGGCGCGGACGTAGGCGGCGCTCTCGCTGTCGGCGCGGCGCAGGAGCCCGTAGGCGCGGCCGAGGTTGAGATCGATCTCGGAGCGCTCGCCGGTCGCGAACGCCTCGCGATAGAACTCGAGGGCGCGCTCGGGCTGTCCGGTCACGAGGAACGAGGACCCGACGACCATCCAGGGACGCGGATCGCCGGGGAGCGCTCCGGTCGACGAGAGCGCGAGCGCGCCGACCTCCAGGATGTTCCGAGCGGTCTCCGGGTCGCCGGCTCGGTCGAGGAGCGCGCGGAAGGCGTTCGTGGCCCAGCCGACGCGCCGCTCCGCGCGGTAGCGCGCGACGTCCGGCACGACGACGGCGACGAGCGCGGCGATCAGGGCGAGGCCGGCGATCCGTCTCATCCGCCGGTCTCCTCCGGCTCGGCGGGCTCCTCCGAGATCCGCCAGGCCCGGCCCGCGGCGAGCAGGATCGGAACCGCCGTCACGGGGCGCTGCAGCGGGAACCACGTCAGGGCCGCCGTCGCCGAGGCGGCGAGGACGCCGAGGAGGATCACGGCCTCGGCCGTCGGCCGGCGCCGGACCGCGCGGACGAGCGCCGCGAAGAGACACCCGACCGCCGCGAGGACGAGCAGCCCCGCCGGCGCTCCCGCGTCGCTGAAGACCTGAAGGTAGTCGCAATGGGCCTCGGCATAGCTCGAGGTCAGGAGCGGCGCCACGAACCGGTGCCGCGCGCGGATCTCGGCGGCGAGCCGGTGCGGCACGTACTCGGCCCCGAAGGTGCCGGGCCCGTATCCGGTCAGCGGCCGGTCCCGCGCCATCTCGACGCCCGCCGCCCACGCGCCGCCGCGGAACGACACCAGCGCGTCCCAGTTGCCCGTCCGCACGGCCGCGACCGCCTCGCGCGCGCGAAAGCGGAGCGGCGGGTACGCGGCGAAGGCGAACGCGGCCGCGAGCACCGCGCCCGCCATCGGCACCGCCGCTCGCCGGCCGTGGAGCATCCCGAGCAGCACGGCCGCGCCCGCGAGCGCCGCGGTCAGCGCGGTGAGATTCTGGTTCACGAGGAGCGCCGCCGCGTCGAGAAGGAGCGAGACGGCGGCCGCGACGCGGACGCGGGGCCGCACCGCCGTCAGCAGCAGCCCCAGGGACAGGACCGCGGCGAGCGAGAGCGTGATCGCGAGGTAGCCGACGTTGCCGGCGTAGGCGCCGGTCTCCTGGCGCGAGCCGAAGGTCTCCAGCGCAAACGGGTGGAAGAGGCCGCGGCTCTCGAGGAGCGAGACGATCGCGTTGACCGCCGTCGCGCCGAGGAACGTCCCGGCGAGCCAGTGCCGGCCGCGGGCGACGGCGGCCGAGGCGCCGAGCGGAAGGAGCAGCGCGAAGACCGCGACTGCGCGGAGTGCGTCGAGCGACACGGCCCGCCGCGGCGAGAGGAGGGCGGCGAGGAGCGCGAGGAGGAGCGCGGCCGCGGCCAGAACGGCGGCGGCGCGGCGCGACCGGGGCCCTCGCCGCAGGAGCCCGGCGGCGCCCGGGCCGCTGGAGGAGCCCGGAAGCGCGAAGGCGGCCGCGGCGGCGAGCGCGATGCCGAGGAACGCGATCA
>DAHUXD010000033.1 GCA_027307335.1 Acidobacteriota bacterium | reverse complement strand
CCTGCTGGCGGCGGCCGCGCTCGCGGCGGGCGCGACCGCGTACGTCTTCGCCTTCGCCCGCGAGCGCGGCGCGGAGGCACGGGCGGGTCGCCTCTATTTCTCCTGGCTCGGTCTCGCGCACGTGCTGATCGGGACGGCCGTCCTGCTGCCGGACCCCGCGCCCGCCCTCGTCTGGGCGGCGCTGGCGCTCGTTGCGGTGGCGGTGGCCCGGACGTTCGAGCCCGCGATCCTTCAGCCGCAGGCGGCCGTCTACGCCCTGGCGGCGGCGATCGGGTCGGGTCTCTTCGCGACCTCCTTCCTCGCCATCGCCGCGCCCGACGCCGCGGTCCGGGCCGACACGGTCTCGGCGCTCGTCGTTCTCGCTGCGATCGTGGCGGCCACGGCGCTTCTCTTCCGCGAGCCGCCCGCGGCGGGGCCCGTGCCGGCATTTTCCGGAGCGCTCATTTCCGCCCTCGGTCTCGGCGCGGTGTTCGTGCTCCTGTTGCGCCGCCCGGCCGCGAACGTCATGACGGCCTCACTCCCCGCGCTCCGCACGATCGTCGTGTCGGTGGCCGCCTACGTCCTCGCGCAGCTCTGGCGCGCGACGCGGCGGGGCGAGCTCCGGATGCTGGCTTACGTGGTCCTCGTCGTCGGCGGCCTCAAGCTCGTGCTCGAGGACCTGCCCACCGGAAAACCGATGACGCTCTTCGTGTCCTTCGTCTTCTACGGTGCGGCCCTGCTCCTGATCCCGCGCCTGATGCGCTCGTCCGCGGTTCGGGCGAAGGAGGCGCGCTAGAATCGCGCGCCTCCCGTCCCCGATTACGGCAACCCGAACGTCTTCGTGATGAACACGGCCATCTGGCCGCGCGTGCTCGGGTTTCCCGGGCAGTAATTGCCGCCGCCGCATCCGCCGGTCACCTGCTCGAGCGCAAGCAGCTCGATCCAGTCCGTGAACGGGCCCGGACAGGCGACGTCACCGAAGAGGCCCCCGCACGCCGGCGGCGCATATGCGGAGCCGTGCTCGGCCTTGAGCAGGAAGACCGCCATCTGGGCCCGCGTCACGGGCGCGTCGGGACAGTAGTTGCCGCCGCCGCACCCCGCCGTGATGCCCTCGGCCGCCAGGGCCTCCACCCAGTCGGCGAAGGTCCCGGGACAGGCGACGTCGGCGAAGATCCCGCTGCAGGTCGGCGGAACGAAGCTCGAGCCGTTCTCTCCCTTCAGGAGGAAGACGGCCATCTGCGCCCGCGTCATCGAGATGTCGCGGCAGTAGGCGCCGCCGCCGCAGCCCGCGGTGATGCCGAGCCGGAAGATCTTCTCGACGTAGGCGTGGAAGATGTCCGCCTGCGGCACGTCGAGGAAGTCGGCGAACCAGGCCTGGCCGACGGTGACGTTCGAGCTGTCGGGATTCGTGATGGTCAGGTCGTTGAGAGTTCCCGGAGGGAGCGCCGGTGTGGTCGCATCGATCGTCGACGGATTCACGACGGTGGCCGCCGCGCCGAGGCCGCCGACCGTGACGGCCGCGGCCGGGTCGTAATCGGATCCCGCGATCGTGACGGCGGCCCCGCCGGGAGCGCCGGACGACGGCGTCAGAGAGAGGACCTGAGGGGCGGGCGGCGGGGGAGGCGGCGGAGAGCCGAGGCTCGCGTCGAGCGCGTAGACGAAGGAACGGCTGGTGAAATTGTCGCCGGTCGCCGTGGCGGTGACGAGGTAGGCGTTCTGACCGTCCACGGTGAACGTCGCGCGACTGTCCACGAACTGGTTGAACCCGTTCTCCATCGGCAGCACGACGCGCCAGAGCTCATTGCCGTCCGACGTGGCGGTCGAGAGAATGAGACCCGGGTGGTCCAGGGTCGCGGCGCCCTGAAAGACGAGCTGGCTCGCGGTCGGGTCCACGATCGGGCCGTCGACGTAATCGGCGAGCTCCCGGTGCCACTTCTGCGAGCCGTCCGGATTGAGGGCGAACAGCTGGATCAGGTCCTGAACGTAGTAGTGGACGCCGGACGAGTCCACCGTGCTCTTGGAAAAGACGCTGGCGGGATAAGGGTTGGTGAAGGTCCACAGGAGGCTGCCGCCCGGGGAGTACTCGGATCTCGCCGTGTGCACGGCGCCGTCGGGACCGACCGATGGTGAGGCCGCGAACTGGAGCTGCGCGACGCCCCCTTCGATCGAGAAGACCGGGTCTCCCGCGAGCGTGATGCCGCGCAGGTGGCGATCGGCGAAGAAGTACAGCTGTTCCGTGCCGGCGTTGCCGCCGAAGACGATCTCGTTGTACAGGATCGGCAGCCGCTGATACGGGTTCGGCGTCTGCCAGCGGAGCGCTCCGGCCGGGGTCAGCGAGAACACGCCCATCCCCTCCGAGGCCGCCGCGTAGATGTTACCGTCCGGACCCACGGCGATGCCGACGAGGATGAAGGCGCCCGGGCTTTCGACGAATGTCCATTGTTCGGAACCGTCCGGATTGAAGGCACGGATCGAAGTCTCCGATCCGGTGTAGACGGAGCCGCCCGCCCCCACCGCGACCCCCTTGTCTCCCGCCCCGCGGACGAGCCACTTCAGGCCGCCGTCGGGAGCGAGGGCATAGAGGTGCTGGAAGACGTCGATCGCGTAGATCGTGCCGTCCGGGCCGACGACCGGCCGGACTTTCGCGTAGGGCCCGTCCATGCGGAACCGCCACTGCACGCGGCCGTCCGGCTGCCGGGCCGTGACGGCGAGGGAGACGCTGTTCGATGGCTGGCCCGTCCCGTTGGTGACCCGGACGTCCGCGGCGCCGAGGGAGGCCTGCTCCGGCACGTAGGCGACGATCCGCCCGTCCTGCCAGTTCGCAACCGCCGCGTCGAGGCCTCCGATCTGCACCGTGCCGCCGCCGCCGAAGCTGGTGCCGAAGATCTCGAGGTAGCCGCTGCGCGGCAGCGAGGCTGCCGAGAGGGAGTCGACGTGCGCGGCGCCCGTGATCGTTCCGTAGAGGTCGAACGCGATGTCCGTGTTCGGGCTGCCGAGGCCGTCGTTGTTCTGCCAGGCCGGGACGCCGCTGCCGGGGTCCCGGTAGTAGAACGGCTGTCCGTGAGGGGCGTTGCTGTTCGCGCTCCAGCGGTACCAGGCGTCGGTAACGACGGGTTGCACCGAGACGAAATGCCTGCCGGTCGCGGCAAACGGCGCCGCCAGCGGGATGTCGAGCCATCCGCCGGCGGCGAGGCCGTTGACCAGGTTCGGATCGCCGGCCGCCACGAAGGTCTCCGACTGGAGGGCACCCGGCCCGCCGTTGTCGGTCGCGGCGTAGAACCGGACGTAGACGCCGGAGAAGTCGGCGCCGGCGTTCGGGAAGATGAACCCCCACGCGACGACGCGATCGATCGAGGCCGTGAGGTCGAAGTCGTCGGCGACCTCGGCATTGATCGGCCCACCGGGCATCTGGTTGCTCGGGCCGTGGATGGACTGGTTGTCCACCGCCTGCGAAAAGATCAGCTCGCTCGCGGCGGCGGGCATGGACGCGACGAGCATGGCGGCGAAGAAACGACCCCATCTCGGTGAGTGCATGCCGGCTCCTTCCTTCATCGAGCCTCCCCGCCGGCCCCCCGGCGTTCCTCATGATGCGTCTGCATCAGTTTTTAGCGGCGGTTCAGCTTCGCGACGGACGCCACGCTAGGCTCGTCGAACCCGTCTCTGACCGATCTTCACCGTCCGCTAACACGGCCCATTTCGCTCGCCGCCATGTCTCGCGCCCCGGTCCCGGCCCGGAAATTGCTGCTTCTCGAAGGGAGAGGCGCAATTGCTCTCGCGAAAGATCCGGAATCCGCAGGCCGCGGGCGGGAGTTCCGTCCACTCCGCCCTGCCGACGCCTCGGACTCGCCTTCGCGTTTACCGGCCGTTCACGAGCCGAAGCGTATTTTCCGCGGCGAAGGAGAATCTCCCATGCGCCGTCGCCGTTCGGTTCGATGCCTGATTCCGGGGTTCGCCATCGCTTCGTTTCTCCTCGCCGCGGCTCCGGGCCTCGCGAGCACGGTCGTCTCGTGCGCGTTCGGCGGCTCCCCGCAGGATCGCGCCGACAGCGGCATCGTCGTGCTGAACTATCCCGGCACGAACGTGCGCCGCCTCCACATCGGCTACGGCACGGACACGACGGGGCAGTACCTCGTGACGGCCCAGATCCGCCGCGGCGGCTTCGACGGGCCGATCGTCGGCTCGTCGAGCATCTACTTGAACCTCGACGCGAACGCCACCGCCGACGTCGACGGCTTCTTCCACTACGGGGGCGTCAACGACGGCGCGCCCGTGACTCCCGGCGACACGCTCACGATCACCCACACCTGGTCGGGGCCGGGCATTCTCTTCTTCGACGCGGGCACGGGCGCCTTCGGCTCCGCGGGAAACTGCGGGGGAGCCTACGAAACGATCGGCACGAGCGCAGGGCTCGACGTGCAGGTGCGCGGCACGATGGGCATCGAGATCGACCAGGACGACCTGACGACCAACTGCATCAAGAGCGACACCGTCCTCTGCATCGAAAACAACCCTGGAGACGCACGGTTCCAGCTGACCGTGGACACCATCCATGCCGGCACCGCCGGCACCGGGCAGGCCTCCCTGCAGACCCTCGGCGTCTCGCACGGCGGCGGCTTCTGGTTCTTCAGCCAGGACAATCCCGAGGTCCTCGTCAAGGTCTTGAACGGCTGCGCGATCAACAATCACTTCTGGGTGTTCGTCACCGCCGGCACGAACATCGGCTTCACGGTCCACGTGAAGGACACGACGACCTCCCTCACGAGCGACTACGTGAACCAGGACGGCACGGCGGCGGTGCCGGTCCAGGACACCAAGGCGTTTCGGTGCCCGTGAGGGCCGCGTCGCGCCCGGGCTGACCGGCGTCATATCCGGGCCGGACGGCCGCGGGTATCCTGCCGCCGTGATTCCCGAGGAAGGCGAGCGGGCCCGCTTCTTCGAGGGCGTGCGCCTCGAGCGCGAGCGCCGGACCGTCGCCGTGATGATCGGCATCTACTGCCGCTCGCGGCACGCGTCCGGAGGCTCGCTCTGCCCGGAGTGCGCGGACCTCGAGGCGTACACGCGCCTGCGCCTCGAAAAGTGTCCCTACGGCGAGGCGAAGCCGACCTGCGCGAACTGCCCGATCCACTGCTACCAGCCGCACCGGCGCGAGCAGGTGAAACGCGTGATGGCCTTCGCGGGTCCGCGGATCCTCTGGCGCCATCCGGTGCTCGCGGTGCGCCACATGCTGGACGGGCGCCGCAAGGCGCCGCCGCTCGTTCGGGGACGCGTCGCGGGCGAGGCGAAGTGACCTTCCTCGCGCTCCTCGCACCGGCCCTCTCCGCCCTCTTCCTCGCCGCCCACTTCCTGCGCGCCGGGCAGTGGGCCGGCGTCGCCGCTGCTCTCGCGCTCCTCGCGGTCCTCGCGGTCCCGCGACCCTGGGCCGCGCGCGCTGCCCAGGCCGCGCTGCTCCTCGGCGCCGTCGAGTGGCTCCGCACGCTCGTCCAGCTCGTCGCGGAGCGGCGCGAGGCGCACGCCGCCTACACGCGCCTCGCCGTGATCCTCGGGGCCGTGGCGTTGCTGACCGTGCTGTCCGCGACGGTGTTCGGGTCGCGGCGGCTGCGCGAACGCTTCCGGGTGCGCTAGGGACGCGCGCTTTCTTCCCGCTCCGGAGGAAGTTCGGGTCCCGTCACCGGGCCCGCCGCGAACTCCGGAGTGGCGCCGGTTCCCTTGACGCCTTCCGGCAGCTCCTCGGCGAGCCGGAAGTCGCCGCGGTCCTTCCGGACCGGGCGCGAATAGAGCGAGAGAGTCGGATCCGTCACGAAACGCCACCCGAGCGTCGCCCACGAACGGTGGTACCGGAGCGAGTCGTAGGCCTCCGGCGCCATCGTCTTCAAGTCCGGCAGCCGGTTCCACGGCACCGACGGGAAGTCGTGGTGCTCGTTGTGGTACCCGATGTTCAGCTGGATGCGGTTCAACCAGCCGTAGTAGTCGTTGGTCTCCTGGCCCGGGAAGACGGCGTAGTGCTCCTGGATCCAGCGGGCACCGAGGGGCAGGCCCCCGATCGAGAAGAAGAACGACGCGAACATGTAACCGAGCGCGGCCGGGCCGATGAGCATCCACACCGCGACGTCGAAGGCGACCTGCACGACGAAGTTGATCACGACCCAGCGGTCGATCGGAGCGCGCGGCTTCAGGCGCGGCGGCCGGGTCAGCTGGAGGACGGGGTAGAACAGCAGCCAGAGCGCCTTGCGCCAGGACGCGTTGCCGACGAGCTTCGCCTCCCAGTGGCTGGGGACGTCGGCGTCCTGGTCGTACACGCCGAGGTAGGCGTGGTGCTTCATGTGGTAGCGCTGGAAGTAGACCGAGCTCGGCACGACGATCGGGAAGTTGGCCAGCATGCCGGTCAGCGTGTTGGCCACCGGCGAGCGGAAGATCAGGTTATGGGTGCACTCGTGGATGATGACCCACAGGGCGTGATCGGCGTATGCGCCGATCAGGATCCCGGCCCCGATCACCATCCACCAGGGGCTGTCCTTCAGGGCCCAGGCCATCGCGACCTGGAACGCGACGATCCCGGCCGTGATCCAGAAGGTGGCGAGGTTGCGGCCGAAGAGCCCGCGGACCTGCGGGTGGTCCTGGAGGATGCGCCGGGCCCGGAGGCCGTGGGGAATGGGTCTGGAGGCGCGGAAGAAGTCCGTCGCGGAGGCGGCCCTCGATTCGTTCACAAACTCCTCAATATCGCGGCCGGCCCTTTCGCGAAAGATCCATCCGGATCAAAACGGTCGTCCGGGCCCCGGCGCCCGACCGGCCGGGATGGGCTTTCGTTCCGCCGCCGGAATCGGAGAGAATAGAAGGTCCATGATCGCGACGACTGACGCCCCGGTCCAGACGATGTCGACCGCTTCGCCCCAACCGGCGGCCGCCCCCGCGGCGCCCGAGATCCGCTACGTCAGCAACGCCGACGAGTCCTGCCGGATGTTCGAGAGCGACTTCCGCGAGCGGCTCTCCCACATCGAGCCGTGGGTGCCCCACGTCCTCTTCGTCCCGGTCCTGGCCGTGAGCCTCTGGGCGGCGTTTCGCGCGCTGACGCCGCTGCGCGTGGCGGCGTTCTACGCGCTCGGGCTCTTCCTCTGGACGTTCGTCGAGTACGCGATCCACCGCGGCATTTTCCATGCCACTCAGTTCATCGAGAACGACACGCGCCGGATCGTCGGCTCGCTGCGCCGCGACCAGCCGGTGGTCCCGAACCTGCCGACGTCGCGCCACCGGTTCTACTTCGTCGCGCACGGCGTCCACCACGACTACCCGAACGACTCGACGCGCCTGGTGCTCTCGCCGGGGGTGAGCATTCCCCTGGCGCTCGTCTTCTACGGCCTCTTCCGGCTGATCTTCGGCGCGGCGACGCCGGCGGCCTACGCCGGGCTCATCACCGGCTATCTCTGCTACGACACCATCCACTTCGCCGTGCACCACGCGAGCGGCCGCTCGCGGATCCTGCGCCCCTTGAAGCGCCACCACTTCCGCCACCACTACGCGGACTCGACGCGCGACTTCGGCGTCAGCTCCCCGATCTGGGACTACATCATCGGCTCGCTCGGGTCGGCGGAAACAGCGCGCCAGCGCTAGTTCGCGGAGAATCGGGACTCGACTTCCGGGCGCGGCGCTTCTAGGCGCCGGCTCTCGCCCGGAAGGCGAGGACCGCGTTCAGCCCCCCGAACGCGAAGGAGTTCGACAGCGCGGCCTCCGTCCGCAGGACCCGCGCCCGGTTGGGGACGACGTCGAGGTCGCACTCCGGGTCGGCCGACGTGAAGTTGGCCGTGGGCGGAACGGTCCCGTGGTGGAGCGCGAGAGTCGTCGCGACCGCCTCCAGGGCGCCGGCCGCGCCGAGGGCATGGCCGTGCATCGATTTCGTCGAGCTGACCGCGACGCGGTCGGCGCAGGGACCGAAGACGTCGCGGATCGCCCGCGTCTCCGAGGGATCGTTGGCCCGCGTCCCGGTCCCGTGCGCGTTGACGTAGCCGACCTGCTCGACGGCGAGGCCGGCGTCCTCGAGGGCGAGCCGCATCGCGCGAGCCGCGCCGGCGGACGACGGCTGGGTGAGGTGATGCGCGTCCGCCGACATGCCGAATCCGGCGAGCTCGGCATAGATGCGCGCGCCGCGAGCCACCGCGGTGTCGAAGGGCTCGAGCACGAGCATGCCGGCTCCCTCGCCGAGGACGAGGCCCCGCCGGTCGGCGGAGAACGGCCGGCACGTGTCGGGCGAGACGACGCGCATCGCCTCCCACGCCTTCAGGTGCGCGTAGGAGAAGGGCGCCTCGCTCCCTCCCGTCAGGGCGAGGTCCGCATGCCCGGCGCGCACCAACCAGAAGGCATGGCCGATCGCGTGGTTCGCGGACGAGCACGCCGTCGAGAACGTGCATGCCGGGCCCGTGAGGCCGAGCTCCATCGAGATGTGGCTGGCGCCGGCGTTGGCCATGACGCGGGGAACGGAGAGCGGGTGCATGCTGCTCCGCCCCTTCCGGTACAGGTCGGCGAACCCGGCGTCCTCCGTGCTCTGTCCGCCGAGGCAGGAGCCGGTGTAGACCGCGGTGCGCTCGGCGAGCTCGGGAGTGAGGCGAAGGCCGGAGTCGGCGAGCGCCTCGCGCGCCGCGACGAGCGCGAGCTGCGCGAAGCGGTCCAGGAAATCCAGCTGCTGCGGGTCGAAGTGCGCGGCGGCGTCGAAGCCGCGCGCCTCGGCCCCGTTCTGAAAGCGGATGCCGGAGACGTCGACCGATTCGATGCGGCCGATCCCGCAGCGTCCCTCAACCATGGCAGCCCAGGTCTCGCCCGCGTTCCGACCGATCGCGCAGACGGCGCCGAGCCCCGTGATCGCGACGCGGCGCGGACCGGTCACGAAGCCGACGTGGCGGCCTGGGGAGGCGAGCTCTCGACCAGCCGTCGAACTCCGTCGACGACGTCCCGCACCGTGCGCACCGACTTGGCCGCCTCGTCGGGAATCGCGATGTCGAGCCGCGTCTCGAGCTCGAAGAGCATGGTCACCGTGTCGAGAGAGTCGAGCCCGAGGTCGGCGAGCGACGCATCGAGATCGACCTCCTCGGGCGGCACGTGCTTGACCTCGGCGATCGCCGAGAGGACGGTTTGGACCAGCGGATCCGCCATGCGCATTCAGCTCCTCCGGTGAGACACGCCCTCGGGCGCGGACCGACGGCAACACGCTATCGGCGAACACCTTCCGAATGCAATAAAGGGACCGTTAAGGTCGGCGCGGACCTCGCCGCGGCGCATACGATCACGGTCCGGGCTGGTCTCCCGACCGGAGGGGGTCCGCTCGGACGAACGGATGAACGAACGGATGGAGAAGAAAGAGGCCCTCCGGCGCTGGCTCGTGCTCGCGGTCATCGCGCTCGCTTTCTGCGGCGGCGCGTCGGCGCTCGCGGTGAACCCGCCGGCCGCCCGTGAGCCCGAGTCGCTCGATCTCGGCTACCGACGGATGTACAGCCTGGACTTCGAAGGCGCCGGGCGCGCGTTCGCGAGCTGGCAGCGGGAGCGCCCCGAGGACCCCCGCGGACCGGTCTCCGAGGCGGCCGGGCTTCTTTTCTCGGAGCTCTACCGGCTCGGAATCCTGGAGACCCAGTTCTTCGTCGACGACGGCTCCTTCACCGAGCGCGGCAGCCGCAGGCCCGACGCGAGCGTGAAGGTCCGCTTCGACGCGGCCCGGGATCGTGCCGAGGTTCTGGCGCGCCGGCGCCTCGCGGACGACCCCGGGGACGCCGACGCCCTCTTCGCCCTCGCGCTTTCCTCGGGACTCGAGGCCGACTACCTCTCGCTGATCGAGGACCGCAACGTCGCGGCGCTCTCGCCGACGAAGCACGCGAGCGAGTGGGCGGAGAAGCTGCTGCGCGTCGATCCCGACTACGCCGACGCGTACCTCGCGACCGGCCTGAGCAAGTACATCATCGGAAGCACTCCGGCCCCGATCCGGTGGGTCCTGCGGATCGGAGGGTTCAGCGGCGACAAGAAGGAGGGCGTTCGCGAGCTCGAGCTGACGGCCGAGAGGGGACGCTTCCTCGCGCCGTTCGCGCGCCTGCTGCTGTCGGTGGCCTACCTGCGGCAGGGGGACACGGCGCGCGCCCGTCGGATGCTCGAGCGGTTGAACGAGGATTTTCCGGAGAATCCTCTCTACGCGCGCGAGATCGCTCGGATCGCCCATCAATGACCAAGCCGGCGCCCGCGAGGGCGCGCACCTCGAAGTCCCTCTCCCCGGCAGGGGAGAGGGGTTTGGGGTGAGGGGATGGGATGCATGGTCGCCGTGCTTACGCTCCTTCAAGCCTTCGCTCTCGGCCTCGCCGATCCCTGTGCCGACGGGCGGGCGCCGCAGGGAGCGATCGACCCGTCCGCGTCGACGGTCGAGGTGGAAGTCTCGCGGTCCGGGCTCCTTTCGGCCTTCGGCCACGACCACCGGATCGTCGCGCCGGTCGCTTCGGGGCACGTCCTGTGCAGAGAAGGTCCGCGGGCGGAGATCGCCTTCGACGCCCGATCGCTGCGCGTCGCCGACAGCGGCCTCTCGGACTCGGACCGTGAGAAAGTCCAGGTGACGATGGAGGGACCCGAGGTGCTCGACGCCGCGCGTTATCCCGAGGTGGTCTTCCGTTCGACCGCCATCGAGGCGGCCGGCGACGGCCGCTGGACCGTTGCGGGATCGCTGACGCTCCACGGCGAGACGCACGCGGTGGGCGCGGAGGTCTCCCTGTCCAACCGCCGCTACCGGGGCTCGACCGCGTTCAAGCTGACGGACTTCGGGATCCGCCCGCCCGTCGTGGCGGGCGGGACCGTGCGCGTGCGCGACGAGGTGCGGATCGCTTTCGACGTCGCGGTCCGAGGAACCCCCGAGTGACGGTCGGCGCGGGAAATCTCTCTCGTCCGGAGCCGAGGGGGGAGGCGTTCGTCGCGGCCACCGCGACCGCCGTTCCGGACCACGTCGTCACGCGCGAGGAGGTCAAGACGTACTTCGGGCGCGTCTTCCCGGTCACCGGAGCCCGCCTCGACGCGATGATGGAGATCGTCGACAACTCGGAGATCCGGCGCCGGTTCTGCATCCTGCCAGTCGAGGAGCTCATCCGGCCGCGTTCGCTCGAGACGCTCTCCACGGAATACCAGGCGCACGCGATCCGGCTGGGGCGCCGCGTGGCGGAGGACGCGCTCGCCCGCGCGTCACTCGAGCCCCGCGACGTCGACCTCATCGTCACGGTCTCGTGCACGGGGTTCATGATCCCCTCGCTCGACGCGCACCTCGTCAACGCCATGGGCTTTCGCTCGAACGTACGGCGCCTCCCGATCACCGAGCTCGGGTGCGCGGCCGGCGCCTCCGCGGTCGCGAAGGCCTGGGAGTTCCTCCGCGCGTTCCCCGGCGGCCACGTGCTCGTCGTCGCGGTCGAGCTGCCGAGTCTGACGTTTCAGCGCGGGAACCTCACCCAGGCGAATCTGATCTCGACGATTCTCTTCGGCGACGGGGCGGCCGCCGCGGTCCTCTCCGGACGCGCGCCGGCGACGGGACCGCGGATCCTCGACGCCGAGAGCTACCTCTTTCCGGACTCGATCGGAGCGATGGGCTTCGACCTGAAAGACACCGGATTCCACATCGTGTTGTCGCGGGACGTTCCCGAGTTGATTCGGGGGCGGATCCGCGAGCTCGTCGACTGCTTCCTGTCCCACAGCGGCCTCGGCATCGCCGACGTCGACGCGTTCGTGCTTCATCCGGGAGGCCGCAAGCTCCTGAGCGGGATCGAGGTCGAGCTCGGACTCACGAACGGCGGCACTGGCCCGTCCTGGGACGTTCTTCGCGAATACGGCAACCTCTCGAGCGCGTCGGTGCTCTTCGTGCTGCACGAATGGATGACGAAGCGACGCGTTCCCGCCGGAGGCTACGGCCTGATGGCGGCGTTCGGGCCCGGCTTCACGGCCGAGCAGGTGCTCTTGCGGTGGAGCTGAGGAAAAGACCGGCGACGCCGGCTCCGCGCGGCGCGCCGGCCGCGCGCCGGCCTCCTCTTACTTCGCCGGCTCCCAGCTCGGCTGACCGACCTTCCACTGACCGCCCTCTTCCTGGAGGGCGATCGACCCCTTCATCGCCTGGCCGTCCATCTTCGCATCGGCCGAGAGCGTGGCGTTCTTGCCGTCGACCTTGACGGACTTCAGCTTCACGTCGGACGGAGTCATCATCTTCACGAACTCCATCACTTCCTTCGGGGACTTCCCCTTGGTCTGCTCGTCCATCTGCTTCAGCGTCGCGCTCGAGAGCGTCTTCCGGTAGGCGTCGTAGTCGCCGGCGGCGACGGCCTTCAGCGCGGCGCGATACGCCTTGGCCTGCGGCGTCGCCTCGACGTCCGGGGCTCCCAGTGCGGGCGCGGAAGCGATGGCGAGGCCGAGGCAGACGGCGAGTGCGAAAACGACGCGGTTCGACGAACGCATTCCTGGTCTCCCTTCCTTCACCGTTTCCGGGGCTCGGTGTGCGCCGACTATATCCTTGCCGCCGAGTGCTGCGATGATCCATCGCATCCGGCAGCGAGGAGGCCACGTGGTGACGAAGCGGCCTTGCGGATGGCTCCATGCGGCGGTCGCGCTGGGCGCCGCCATCGTGATGGCGCGGTGCGCCGGTTCCTCGCCGCCGCCGGCGGCGAAACCGGCCGCGCCGCCGGAGCCGTGCGTCGGCATGCTCGGCATGGACGCCGGGGCGATCTCGCGTTCGACGCGGAAGAAGCTCGGGCTGCCGGAGGAACTCCGAGGGGCCCTGGTGACCGAGGTCTGGCCCGGAGGTCCCGCGGCCGCCGCGGGGATTCGCCCCAACGACGTGGTCGAGGAGATCGGCACCGCGCGCATCGGCAACGACTGCGACTTCGACGACGCCGCGTTCAATCGCTCGTGCGGTCCGGTGCCGGTCGCGGTGTGGCGCTCGGGGGCGAGAATCGAGGCGACTCTCGTCGCGGTCGACCAGACCGCGTTCCTGGAGAAGGCCTGTCAGGACGGCAGCGCGTCCGCGTGCTTTCGACAGGGCTGGCTTCTCTGGAGCCGCCGGGGCGGTCCGAATGTGGCCCGCGCCCTGGAGCTCTTCACCGCCGCCTGCAAGGCGGGGTCCGCGCGCGCCTGCGCGTACGAGGCGCTCCAGCTCTTAGACGAGCCGGATCGGGGAGCCGACTCCCTCGCCGCCGCCGAGCGATCCTGCGAGCTCGGGGACGGCGGCGGCTGCGCCCACCTGGCTTTCCTGTACGCGACGGGACAGTTCGTCAGGAAGGACGATCATCGAGCGACCACTTTGTACGGGAAGGCCTGCGACCTCGGCGACCCTCAGGGCTGCTACAACGTCGGGCTGATGGCCGACGAGGGGCGCGGGGGCCCGCACGACGTCGCCCGAGCGGTCTCGAAATACGAGGAGGCCTGCGCGCTCGGAAGCTCGACCGGCTGCACGAACCTCGGCTATCTCTACGAGCACGGCGAGGGGGTCAAGACGGATCGGGCCAGGGCGGTCGCGCTCTATCGGCGGGGGTGCGACGGCACGAGCTGCCAGCCATCCAACCTGAACGGCTGCGTGAATCTGGGCCGCGCCTACCGCGACGGCATCGGCGTGGAGAAGGACGAGGCCCGCGCCGCCGAGATCTTTCGGGAAGCCTGCGACCGCAAGCTCGACCGCGACGACGACCACGCCGCGGAAAACAGTGCGCGGGCCTGTTCGCTCCTCGGCGGTCTGTACATCGCGGGCGACGGGATTCCGAAGGACCTCGCGCGAGGCCTCGAGCTGTCCGTGCACGGCTGCGACCGGGGAGACTCGTTCGGCTGCTTCAACGCCGCGGCCGTCTACGCCGCGGGCGCCGGCGTCCCGGCCGACGCGGCACAGGCCGCCCGATATCTCGATCTCGCCTGCAAGGGAGGCGACGGCGAAGGCTGTTTCGATCTCGGAGTGGCCTACGAGAAGGGAAACGGAGTGAGTCGGGATCGCCGCAAGGCAAGTCAGCTCTTCGTCCGGGCCTGCCAGCTCGGATTCGCCGAGGCCTGCAAGAAGAAGACGCGCTGAAGCCGGGCGCGTTTGGCCCGGCGTCACGGCCGCGACGCTGGTGCCTTCCTCATCGTTTGATTTGGCCGCCGTCCGGTCGGGAGCTCCCACGGGTTCGGAAGCCCGGAGGAACGATGAACTGGTGGAACCGACCGGTACGGCGGCGCTGGAGGCTATGGGAGCACGGCGGGCCGCCGGCCGCATGATCCGTTCGCATCGATCGCCGGTCGCGCATCTCCTTCGGCCGTGATCGACCGACGCGCGACCTCGAATCGTGATCGAAACGTGCGCGGCAAACCCGGCGCCCCGGGAACGGACGCCGATCCGGACCCGGTGACCGGCCCCTTTCGACGGGCATCCGCTTCGGAGCGGGCGTAGGCTTTTCCGAACAGGAGGGCTCTCATGCTCCAGACACGGAGGGTTTTCCGGCTCCTCGGCGCGTCGGCGGTGGCGATGCTCTGCTCCCGCCCCGGCAATGCGCAGATCCCTTCGTCGCACGCGACGCTTCCGACGACGACGAAGGCTCCCGCCGAATTCGGGACCCAGGACTACGTCTACACGGCGATCTCGGGCCTGTCGTTCAACGGGCAGTCGTTCTTCACCGGCCCCGAGCTCAGCCGCGAACCGCCGACCAACGTGGATTCGCACTTCTACGCCACGGTGAACATTCCCAACGGCGTCGTCATCGATTACATCGGCTTCGACAACTGGAACGACGGCACGCCGGCCATCCTGGGGCTGGCGCTGTACGAGAACGGGAACCTCGTCGCCGGCATCTCGAGCACGCCGCACGGGAGCGGCTTCGGGCTGGACTACAACCAGACCCCGATCGGATTTCTCTACGCGGGCGACGCCGTGGAGAGGCCCTACCTGGTCCTCGACTTCGAGTGCGCGCCGAGTCCCAACGCCCAGTTCTTCCAGGGGGCGCAGGTCGTCTGGCGAAGGACGGTGAGCCCGGCTCCCGCGGCGGCCGACTTCAACGACGTGCCGACGACCCATCCGTTCTTCCAGTACATCGAGGCGCTGAAGGCGTCCGGCATCACGGGAGGATGTCAGGTGAGCCCGCCCCTCTACTGTCCGGACAACCCGGTCACTCGCGGCCAGATGGCGGTGTTCCTCGCGAAGGCGCTCGGGCTGCATTGGCCGTATTGATGGGGACTCCAACGGAATCCGGCGACACTTCCTCGAAGGAGGCGGCATTGCGCTGGTATCACTCCGTCTCGTACTTCTTCGGCGGCGCCTTCGTGACGAACGCGCTTCCGCATCTGGGCAACGGTCTCTCGGGGCATGCGTTTCAGAGTCCCTTTGCGTCTCCGCCCGGAGAGGGTCTGTCCTCGGCGACGGTCAACGTCCTCTGGGGCCTGCTCAACCTGGCGGTGGGCTACCTGCTGGTCTGTCGGGTCGGGCGCTTCGATCTGCGGAACACCCGTCACGCGCTGATCTTCGGGCTCGGCATCCTCGTGATGTCGGTGATGCTCGCTCGCGCCTTCGGTCGGCTCCACGGGGGTCTGTGACGCGCTCTCGCGCCCGAGCGACCAGGCTCCGTCTCGACACTGACGCGATCGGATCTTGCGGGGGGGACGCACGCGACGTAGCTTCGACGAGGTCGTTCCGGTGAGCTGGCACTCGATCGCGATCTCGTCGATCCTCTCTCGAGGGCTCCGGCTCCTCGGCGCCGCGGCCGTGGCGTGGCTCGCCGTGGCGGCGCCGGTCTCCGGGCAGACGGCCGCCTCGCCGTCCGGAAACCCCGCCGCGCTGCGCGAGGTCGTCGAGATCGGGCGCCTGTCGGATCTGCGCTGGCCGGACTTCTCGGACTATCGGACGATCCTGGAAAACTTCTACGGTCCGTCTCACTACGCGTCGGCGTGGATCTCGAACGATCAGCCCTCGCCTCAGGCTCTCGCACTGATCGAAGCCTTCAAGGGGGCCGGGAAGAAGGGGCTGCAGCCCGAGGACTACGACGCCTCCCGGTGGGACCCTCGCCTCCAGGCCCTGAGGGAGGGACGCGCCGATCCCGCCACCTTCGACGTCGCCCTGACGGTCTGCGCGATGCGCCTCGTGTCCGATCTCCACGTCGGCCGCATCAACCCGCGGCACTTCGCCTTCGGCCTGAGCGTCGAGGAGAAGCGATACGACCTCGCCCGCTTCGTCCGGGAGCGCCTGCTGACGGCGTCCGACCTCTCGGTGCAGCTCGACGGCGTCGAGCCGCCCTACAGGGGGTATCGCCGGACCGAAGCGGCTCTCGCGCGTTATGCGGAGCTGGCCCAGTCGGGTGAGGGCGAGGAGATTCCCTTGCCGCCCAAAACCGTCGGTCCCGGCCAGCGGTACCCCGGAGCGTCTCTCCTCTACGGGCGACTCGAACGACTCGGCGATCTCCCGCCCGGAGCCTCGGCGCCGGCCGAGGCGGACCTGTACGACGGCGCGCTGGTCGACGGCGTCCGCCGCTTTCAGCGTCGCCACGGACTCGACGACGACGGGCGGCTCGGCCGCGAGACGATCCGCCAGTTGAATGTCCCTCTGTCGAGCCGCGTCCGGCAGCTGGAGCTCGCCCTCGAGCGCTGGCGGTGGCTGCCCGCGCAATTCCCGGCGCCGCCGATCGTCGTGAACATCCCCGACTTCCGCCTGCGCGCCGTCGACGCCCAGGGCCACGTCGTCCTGGACATGCCTGTCGTGGTCGGGAAGGCGATGCGGACCGAGACGCCGGTCTTCTCGGACGAGATGACCTACGTCGTCCTGCGACCGTACTGGAACGTGCCGCCCAGCATCCAGCAGAGCGAGATCGTTCCGGCGATCCAGCGCGACCGCCGCTACGTGGCCGACAAGGGCTTCGAGGTGACCACCAACGACGGCAAGGCCGTGACCGACGGCGTCATCTCCGACGAGGTCCTCGCCCGGCTGAAGTCCGGCGCTCTCTCCGTCCGGCAGAAGCCCGGACCGACCAACGCCCTCGGTCTCGTGAAGCTGATCTTCCCGAACGAGTTCAACGTCTATCTGCACAGCACGCCCGCGACGTCGCTGTTTTCCCGGAGCCGCCGGGACTTCAGCCACGGATGCATCCGCGTCGCGAAACCCGCCGAGCTGGCGGCGTGGGCGCTGCGCCACAATCCGGACTGGTCCCTCGAGCGCGTGGAGGCCGCCATGCGGAGCGGCCCGAACGACGTGACCGTGCCCCTCGCGCAACCGATCCCGGTCTTCATCGTCTACGCGACCGCTCTCGCGTACGAGAACGGCGAAGTGCACTTCTACGACGACATCTACGGCTTCGACGCGAGCCTCGAGCAGGCTCTCGCGAAGGGTTACCCGTACCCTCAGGACTGAGGGCGGCTTACCAGCGCCGGACCCGGCCGACGTCGACGTGGACGAAGTCGGAGTCGGCGTAGTACCCGACCCCGCCGCGGCCCAGGCGCAGCGCGGCGTCCCGGAGCGCGGCCGTGGATACGCCCGGAACCCGGATGTCGATCGCCATCGCCTGCATGTGCAGGCTGTGCTTCGCGACCCCGTGGCCGTGGCTCCGCAGGTACTCGTTGGTGTGCGGCGTCCGAAACCCGCAGACGACGTCGATTTCCCCGTCGGGACGTCCGAGCGCGAGCATCAGCTCGTGGAGCACGTCGAGGAGACGAGGGTCGTAGGAGTGAATCTCGCCGTTGCGGTAGTCGCGCAGGATGTGGTCGACGAGCGCGAGGGCGCCCGGATCGTAGTCGCCGCCCCGCCGGTAGACGACGTCGAGCCGCTCGCCGGTGTGGAGCTGGTAGAAGTGCAGGCGGTACGGGTCGGCCGCGCGCGGCGCGACATCCGTCGCGCCGATGTTCCCGGTCGGGAGGAGCGCGAGGAGGACGGCACCGAATTGTCGAGATGCCGTGAGAATCGGAAGTCTCAAAACTTCACCCCGGACCGCAGAGGCCGAGCGGCGCGGGCCGCTCGGTGCAGCACTTCGCGGCGGCTCGATCGAGCATCGGGAAGCGTAACACCGGCGGGAGGCCGGCATTCCGTCTGGTTGGGTTTTCGGGCGCCGGGTCCTGGCCGAATGAGCGGATTGATCGATCCGATTCGCGCGGGCAGGGGCCGGGCTCGCCGAAGGGACCCGACGCGGGGCCGTCCCCCGCGCCGGGCGCCCCCCGCTTTCTCCTATTGCAGGCCGAACGTCTTCACGACGAAGACCGCCATCTGCCCTCGAGTGCTCGGTGTCGAGGGGCAGTAGTTGCCTCCGCCGCAGCCTCCGGTGATGCCCTCGGTGGCCAGCTCCTCGACCCAGTCCGCAAAGAGGGAGGGGCACGGCACGTCCGGGAAGGTGCCCACGCAGGCGGGAGGAACGTAAGAGGCGCCGTGCTCCGACTTGAGGAGGAAAGGAGCCATCTGATCGCGGCGGACGGGGTTCATCGGGCAGAAGTTGCCGGAGCCGCAACCGCCGGCGATGCCCTCGGTGAAGAGTTCCTCGATCCAGTTGGCGAAGGTGGAAGGGCAGGGAACGTCCCCGAAGACTCCGGTGCAGGGCGGAGGCGTGTAGCAGAGGCCGTGCCTGGCCTTTAAGAGGAAGACGGCCATCTGCTGGCGCAGCGTGTCGTCGGTGACGCCGTAGAGACCGCCGCCGATGCCGGCGGTGATGGCATTGGAGACGAGTTTGGTGACGTAGGAGTAGAACTGGTTGGTGCTCGGCACGTCGAGAAAGTCGGCGACGAAGGCCTTGACCAGCGTGCCATTGGTGCCGTCCGTGTTGGTGACGACGAGGTCGTTCGCCGAGCCGGGCGGCAGCGCGGGGGTAGTGGCGGTGATGGTGGTGTAGTTGGTCACGCCGACGCCGGTGGCCGGGACGCCTCCGATGGTGACGGTGGCGCCGGCGAGGAAGTTGGTCCCACTCACCGTGATGGGGGTGCCTCCCGAGGGCGGTCCCGATGCGTTGTTGATGGAGAAGGGGAGTCTCTGGGAGACCTCGGAGGTGTTGCCGGACGGGTCCGTGGCCGTCGCGGAGATTCGGGATCCGTTCGCGACGGCCGGAAGCGTGCTGACGGTGAAGGGTGCGTTGCCCGAGCCGTCGGTGGTCACCGGGGCGGATCCGAGGTAGACCTCGCCCTGCAGGAACTCTCGCGGGAAGTTCGAGCAGGCGGAATTCGAGTAGAAGTCGAGGTCGAAGGTGGTGTTGGCCGTGGAATTCAGGAGGCCCGTCACCGTCGTATTCGCCGCTCCGTAGACGACCGTCGAGATGACGGGAAAGTTCTGCAGATTGTTGGCGCCCGTGTCGGAGTCCCCGAGGTCGTTCGCCGTCACCCCGTCGAAGCCGAGGTCGATGCCCAGGGTGGCGTTGTCGTGAATCGAGTTGCCGCGGATCGTGTTGCCGGTGCCGCTCGCCACGATGACCCCGGGATCCGAATTGAAAGCGATGACGTTGCCCTCGCCGGCTCCCGTCCCGCCGACGATGATGCCGTTGTTCCCCATGTAGATCGGGCGGAAGTGATTGGCGAGCGGCGCATCGCCAGCGGCGTCCGTCCCGATGAGGTTTCCTCGGATGGTGGTCCCGCTCGCGTTGGACAAGAGAATCCCTTCGTTGTTCCCGGAAACCAGATTGCCGGCGCCCGCCGCGGATCCTCCGATCTGGATACTCGTCGAGTCGATGACGATTGCCTGCACGTTGGGCAACGCTCCGGTTCCAGGGGCATTCGTGCCGACGTAGTTGCCCTCGACGATGTTCCCCGTGCCCCCGCTGACGTCGATTCCGACGGCGTGGCAGCCCGAGATCAGGTTGCGGTCCGCCGGACTCGTGCCGCCGATCGTGTTGTTCGACTGGCCGAGCATCAGCACTCCATCGGTGGTGGCGACGGCCGTCATTCCAGTGGGGTCGACTCCCAGGAAATTGCCGGCGACCGTGACGTTCGAGGCCCCTCCCACGAACAATCGGATGCAGGAGTTGAAGCCGTTGATCACCAGCCCCCGAATCGTCACGTCGGACGCCGAGACGTCGAAGGCGACTCCGGTCAATGCCGGTTCGCTCAACTGGATGCTCAGGATGGCGTTGTCGCCGACGGCCAGCGTGTTGGGACTCGACCCGGGCTGCGTGTATCCGTCGATCGTGACCGCAGCGGAGATCGCCGGCAGCGCGCTCGCGGGCGTGATGGTGTGGACGCCGGAACCCGGGATGTCAAAGGCGATGGTCGAGCCCGCGTGCGCGTTCGCGTACGTGATCGCGTCGCGCAGGGTGCACGTTCCCGTGCCCGTCGTCGCGCAGGCGTTGGACGAATCGCCGGCATCGTTGACGGTGACCGTGGCGGCTCGCGCGATGCGGGCCGACGAAACGAAGAGGAAGGCGATGGCTGCCAGGACAGGCCCCGTGGTTCGCATGAGAGCCCCCAGTCTCGAGGGGGAGTGGGTCGCTCGGCCTCGGAGGTCGATCCTATGAAATGAGCGCTATACGGACGATAAATGTCGGGGGGCGCAATTCGTTCCGCCACAGAAGAGATCGCGTCGAGGCGCGCGAGATCCCCGTTTCGCCGGCCGTTGGATCGCGTCCCCCGGGCGACTTCAGGGTCCGGTGTACTTCTCGATGACCTGTTTCCATCGGCCCTCCCACTCGGGGTAGAACCCGGCCGTCCGGTCGAGGACGGTGCGTTCCGGGCCGAGGAGGATCGTGGCCGGGATCCCGCTCGCCCTCAGCGCGTCGGTGTCCTTCGACGGGGCGAAGTAGGCCGGCAGGGACACGGCGAGCTTCTTCAGGAAGGGCGCGACCCGGGTCCGGTCGGTGTCCACGTTGAGGGAGACCACCTCGAGACCGCGCGTGCGGTAGAGGTCGTAGAGCTTCTGGATGACCGGCAGCTCTTGACCCGAGGGAGGATTCCAGGTCGCCCAGACGATCACCAGGATGACCTTGCCCGGAAGCTGGGAAAGCCGGATCGAGCCGCCGTCGGCGCGGAGGAGCTCGAGATCCGAGAACGGTTCCCGATCCCGTCGGGGCGGTGCGGCGGGAGTCTCTCCGGCCGCCGCCGGCGTTGCGGTCGGCGAGGCGCCGGGGGGCGTGGGCGTGGTCCTCTTCACCACGCGCTCGAAGATTGCCGCGATCACGACGTCGCTCACGTGCTGTTCGCGGAGAGCGATGAGGGCGTCGGTCGAGACGTCGAGGCTCTCGCTGGGGGCCTGCCGGACCTTCATCACGATCAGGTCCGGGCTGAGCCCGGCGTTCGTCAGCCGGACGATCTCGGCGTTGGTAAGCGGCGCTTCGGCGGCGGTCGCCGGGGGGGACCCGGAGGCCGCGGCCCGGGCCCCCAACGGCGTCACCCCGACGAGGGCAACGACGGCAACGAGGCAGGCGACTTTGCGTTGCATCGACTCCTTCCCGTGGGGGCGCGGGAGAAAAGACACTTTGCGCAGATCATACGTCCCCTCTTTTCGGCGGGACGCACCGCGAAAAACCACGAGCGAATGGACCTCATCAGGTCGCCTTGTCAGGGCGGATGTCGCGGGTGCGGCATCCTTTTCCAGCTCCCATCGCTTCAGCGGTGCTAATGTTTTCGACAAGGTTTCAACAATGGAGCTGGTTTCCGTCCGCGTCACAGATTCTCCGTTCGCCCGAGGGCGAGCGCGCCTCGTCGGGGACATCGCGTACGACGATCGGCCGGGCACCGTGGAGCCATACTGGTTCGACGTTCCAGAGGCCTTCGTCAGCGATCTGAGCGTCTCGGGCAATCCATGGCTGGCGTGCCTCTTGCCGCTGGCCGTCGTTCGGGGAGAACCCCTGCGGCTCTGCCTCCCCTGTGATCCCTCCCTGGTCGAGAACGCGGCCCGGATCATGGAGATCTGGTTTCGCTGGGACCGGCGCCGAAAGCCCATTCCCATCGAAGTCCCCGCTGGGCCGACCGATCCCGGGTCGCAGCCGCGCGAGGCGGTGGCGTTCTTTTCCGGAGGGATCGACTCGTTCTTCATGATCCTTCGGAACGCCGAGGAAAGCTCCGCCGGCGGCGTTCCGAGGTTCGACCGGCTGCTCTCGGTGTGGGGGTTCGACGTTCCCATCGAGGCAGCCGGCGAGTATGCGCGCCTGAGGCTCCGATTGAACGAGGCCGCGGGTCGCCTCGGCTGGCCGCTCCTCGACGTGGCGACGAATCTTCGGGCCGTGCGCTTTCGGGAGGCGGAGTGGGGCAGGCTCGCCCACGGCGCCGCCATGGCGAGCGTCGGATTGGCGCTGGAGCGCCGGTTCCGCTCGCTGTGCTTCGCGGCGACGCATGACGATGCCGGTCTCTATCCGTGGGGTTCCCACCCGGACACGGACCGCCTGTTCTCGACGAGCATCACGCAGGTGTCGAACGTCGGAGTGGGTGTCCCGCGGAGTGAAAAGACCCTGGTCGTTTCACGATCCGAGGCCGCGATGTCCGCACTGCACGTCTGCTACAAGACCTCATCCGCGGACAACTGCTGCGATTGCCGGAAGTGCCTGCTGGCGATCCTGACGCTGGAAGTCGAGGGAGTCCTCGACCGATGTCCACCGCTCTGTCGCCGACCGCTCGACCTCGACCGGGTCAGAAGGCTCTATCTTCGGGCCCCGTCGTACCGGCACATGTATCGCGACGTGGGGAAGCGGGCCCTGGCCGCCGGAAGGGAAGATCTCGCGGAGGCGATCTCCGTCGCCGTCCGCCGCTCCCGATTCATGAAACCCTGGCTCGTCGTTCTTCAGTGGCTCGGTACCAAGCGCGGCGTCTGGCGCATCGCCCGCCGCCTGCGGCTGAGGACGCTTGCGGGCTCCGTGCAATAGCTCGAGCCCATGAGCACCAACGCCCCCGCGTCCCGGGGCCTTTCGAAGACCGCCTGGGCGCTGGCGTCGCTCGGCCTGGGCTTCGGGGTCGGGATCGTGGCGCACGAGTCCGGCGCCCCCGTCCTCGGGCGCATCGTCGAAGCGGGGTCCGTGATCGGCCGCCTGTGGGTCGCCGCCCTGCAGATGAGCGTTCTTTCCCTGGTCGTTTCCATGACTTTCGTGGCCATCGTCGGCGCCAGCACGCGGGCTTCGATCGGGAAGCTGGGCGTCCGAACCCTGGCCCTCTTCGTCACGATGCTCGTGGCGGCGGGACTCCTCACCCTGTCGATCGCGGTGCCCGCGATCCGTCTCTATCCCGTGGACGGCGGGGCGACGGCGGCGTTTCGGGCGGGGGCAGCGTCGGCAATCCCCCAAGAAGCGGCCGCGCCCTCCGGGTCGGTCGGCGACTGGCTCGTGGCGCTGGTGCCCGTCAACATCTTCGAGGCGGCGGCGAAGGGAGAAATTCTCCCGGTCCTTCTGTTCACCGTGGTCGTCGGGCTCGCGGCGACACGCCTGAATCCCGAGCGGCGCGAGGTGCTCCATCGCCTCTTCGAAGCGCTGTCCATGGCGATGATGGTCGTCGTCGGCTGGATCCTGAAACTGCTGCCTCTCGGAGTCTTCGCGCTGTGCGCCGACTTCGCCTATCGCGTGGGGATGCGCGCCACCGGCGCGCTCGCGTTCTTCGTGACCCTGGCCTGCGGCATTCTCCTCCTGGCGACGGCGCTGCTCTATCCGGTCACCATCCTTTTCGGCCGAACGTCGCTCGGCCGGTTCGCGCGGGCCGCGGCTCCCGCGCAGCTCGTCGCGGTGAGCACGCGGAGCTCGCTCGCGTCACTCCCCGCGCTCGTCCAGGGCGGACACGAGCAGCTCGGCCTGTCCGACGCGGCCACCGGCTTCGTCCTTCCCTTGAGCGTCGCGGCCTTCAAGCTCAGTCGGATGATCACGAGCCTGATCCGAGTGATCTTCCTGGCGCACATCCTCGGGATTCCGATGGGCGTCAGCCCGCTCGCGTCGTTCTTCGCGGTCCAACTGCTCCTGAGCTTCAGCACGGCCGGGATTCCGAGCGTCGGAGCCCTTCAGAGCCTGCCCTCGTACGTGGCCGCAGGAATCCCTCTCCAGGGCGTCATGATTCTCAACGCCATCGATCCGATTCCCGATTTCTTCGCCACGCTCGCCAACGTGACGGCGGATATGAGTGCGGCGACGATCCTTTCGCGTCGAGATCGACCTGGACCCGGCATTCAGGAGCCCGTCCGGGACGCCGGTGTCGTGGCCCCGCCTTAGAGGCGATTCTTCCGGTGGACTGAGCACCGGGACGGGCTCTTCATCAGGGCGAATTCGAAGCCGATGTCGGCCACGGCGTGCTGAACTGGCATCGGGCGGGTTTTCGCGGAGGCGCCGCGAGCATGCTGGAGGAGTGGTCCGAAGAGCGCTGAGGTCGCTGCGGAGTCGGTGGAACCCACCAGTGTTCACGCTCCGTTTAGATCGCTGGGCGTATCCTTGCCGACGAGATCGGATCCGTGCGGTTTTCGAGTCGCACTCGCCGGGGCGACACCTCGCGTCCTGCGGATTCGCGCGTTCGTGGCCCGAAAAATTGATCTCGCGGTTCTGAATCGTCCCAGGTTCCGCAGAGTTTGCGCCTCGGAAAACGGGAGGTCGGAGATGAGATCGATTCTGAGAACCCTTCCGCTGATTCTGGCCCTCGGCGTCGGTGCGCCGCTCTCGGCGCAGGCTCCCAGGGAACGGCCGCAGGTGTACGGCACCAGCCTGGTGTCGTACGTCGAGATTCCGGGCGTGGCCTTCTTCCCTTTCACCTCGGGCATCGATTACGCCAGCCCGGTCGGCCAGCTCTCTCGATACAGCCTCACGTGCGGCGGTTTGTGCCTGACCGCTCCTCTGAGACTTCCCTCGGGCGCGCAGATCGTGTATCTGGAGCTGGAATACATCGACACGGATCCGGCCAATGATGTCGTCGGATCGCTCCTCGTCTGCGATTACCTGGGCCTGAACTGCACGAATCACCCCGCGGCCGGCGCCGGGCCGCCCGATTGCCTCTTCGCGGGAACGATTTGTTCGGGAATTGCCTATTCCCTCGGCGGGGGGAATGCGATCGCCGATCTCACCCCGGATGCGATCACCGTGGACAACTTCACCCGGTCCTAATGCCTTGTTCGGCGGAGGAGGGAACGGTTCGGCGACCCAGCTCTCGGGAATGATCGTGGGCTACGTGCTCCAGGTCAGCTCTCCGCCCCCAAGCCCGTCGTTCAACGACGTGCCCGCGAGCCACCCGTTCTTCCAGTACATCGAGGCCCTGAAAAAGTCCGGAATCACCGGCGGATGCCAGGCGAGCCCGCCGCTCTACTGTCCGGACAGCCCCCTCACGCGGGGGCAGATGGCGGTCTTCCTGGCCAAGGCCCTCGGGCTCCAGTGGCAGTAGGACCTTGATCGGACGCTCATGTCATGCGGCCACCCCGGAAAGGAAGTGGCGCGGAAGGCAGGAAATCACGATCGACCCGGTCCTCTCATTGGCGGAAGGAGAAGAAGGTATGAGCAGAAACACCGTTTCAAGCCTCACGGCCGTCGGCATCCTCGTCGCTGGCACCCTCTGCGCCGGGGACATTGCCACACGGCCCGGCACCTTTGGAACCGGGCTGTCGCTCTACAGGGTTGGATCGACCGAGTTCACGCCCATTGACACCTCGGTGACGTACAACGACCTGGGCAACGTCTCCGCAACTCTGTCTCGATACGTGACCGGGTGCGCCACCCTCTGCGAGCTGCTTGCTGTCCCACATCTTCCGAGTGGAGCTCTCGTCACCGGCGTCGACGTCGTCGCCTGCGACACGAACGCTGCGGGAAACCATCTGACGTTGATTGCATTCACGTCATCCTGGGATGGCACGGGCGGTACGAACATCGGAGAAACGACCACGAGCAACGTCGGTGGTTGCACGAACTGGCCGATCGATCTGGCGCCCGCCAACTTCACGATCGACAACTTCACCAATCAGCTCTTCTTCGGGGCATTCTTTGGCGCTCTCAATGGCACGAATTCACTTTCGGGCGTGATCGTCCACTACCAGCTGCAGGTGAGCCCGGCTCCCGGAAGTCCCTCGTTTAACGACGTGCCGACGAGCCATCCGTTTTTCCAGTACATCGAGGCGCTGAAGGCGTCGGGGATCACGGGAGGATGTCAGGTGAGCCCGCCCCTTTTCTGTCCGAACAACCCGGTCACTCGCGGCCAGATGGCGGTGTTCCTGGCCAAGGCGCTCGGACTCCAGTGGTTCTAGCCATCGCGTGAAATTGATCCCGGCGCACCCGGGAGCGACGGGATCGATCCGACGCGGGGGGCCGGCGACGACCGTGGCGCAGACAGTCGGACCACGCACACTGGTGGGGAGTAGGATTCTTCTCAAATCGGGAGGATTATGAGCAAGAGGCGAGCTTTCGGAATCACGATCGTCCTGACGACGGTCGCAGCGGGACTCGGGGCGCAGCCAAATCCGGACTTCGGCACAGCCCAGGCGAGCTACGTGACGATCGGCGCCATGGACTTCAACCAGCTTTACAGTACCGACGGTTTTTTCCGGGGGTTTCTCCTTCACGCAACCTCTGGCTCGGGAGTCTTCGACGCCGTCGCCCATCTCCCAAGCGGTGCTCTACTCACGTACTTCGAACTTGACTATTGCGATTCGAACAGTGGCTCTAACCATGTCAACGTGTCCCTTCAGGACTGCCCGACGATTGGAGACTGCCCAGGTGGTGTCGGGTTGAGTACTCTGATCTCGACTGCAAACGGTTGCTCGAGCATTTCTGCCGACATCTCAGGGCTCAACTACACTGTCGATAACGCAACTCACAGACTGTTCCTGCTCTTGGGCACTCCCTCGCTGGATAACACCAACGAAGTCAGTGGCGTTATCCTTGGCTACAAGCTTCAGGTAAGCCCGGCACCAGGCTCACCCACGTTCAATGATGTCCCGGCGAGTCACCCGTTCTTCCAGTACATCGAGGCGCTGGCGGCCTCCGGGATTACGGGCGGGTGCGGAAGCGGCAACTACTGCCCCAACAATCCTGTGACGCGCGGCCAGATGGCGGTGTTCCTGGCCAAGGCGCTCGGTCTCAACTGGCCGAACTGACTTGAGGCTAGGCGACCTCGACGGTGGTGCCCGTTAGTCCGGCATCGCCGTTGCCCACAAGCCACCATAGTTGACCACACCGGGGACGCGCCGACGCGGCTTCTGGCGCTCCCGGGTGTGGTGTCTTCTGGTGCCGTCTGGTGGGGCACCGGGCACCCGACCGGGACCGGGCACTCAAGTGGGCACCGCTAGGCGTTTTCTCGCGGGAAAATTGGTCGGGATGCCGGGATTCGAAGGCGGCACAACTAGTACAACGGCGCCAACGGATTCCAAGACCGACCCCGAGACTACTGACGAGAAGGCCCGTGAATAGGCGTGTTCGCCGTTTCGCCGCGGCGCGCCCCGATCCCCGGATGTTGCCTTCCGTTGGCATGGTTTTCCCGGCGATTTAGCAACGCTTCGAGCACACGTCCCCGCCCTCCGCCTCGTCCGTCTCCAACCTCAGAAACAGAAACCCAACCCGCGCGGGGCGGAGCCCGCGCGAAGAAGGAGCGGAGACATGAAGACGAACGGAGCGATCAAGAAGGTTTCGGAGTCAGCCTCGGAGAATCTCGAATCGGTCCCGACTCTCTGCTACGTGCATCGGTACATCACGCCGATGCGCCTCGGGCCGAATTGCGTGCCCGGCGAATGCAGCGTGATGACGAACTACGCGGAGGCCAGCGCGGCCTTGCGTGCCGTCGAGTCGCTCGCGGGCGACCTCGAGGAAGCGCTCATGGAGGATCTGTCGCTGCCTCTCAACCCGCCGAACACGTACGCCGGTACGCCACTCGGGTCAGTCATGGCGATCCGAGGCCTCGCTGTCCGCGTCCTGTCGGAGCTTCGGAACCCGGCAGCGCTGCCCGAGGATCTCCCCGCGCCGGTGGCCGGCGGGCAAGGGCCGCGGTCATGACCGCGGCCAGTGTCGGAAACCCCGGCTCGGTCAGCCCCCAGACCGCCCCGGGAACGGCCAGCGGCGCCCCGGCTACGCGTACGGACGCGGAGGCCGGCATGGTTGCCTGCGCTCGGTGCGGGCGGCTTTATAGGGCCGCCCTGTACCGCCCCGGCCGGAAGTATTGCCGCGCCGCGTGCAGGGCCAGGGCGTGGGAGGACCAGCGGATACAGCGCGCCGTCGCCGAGGCTCGGCGGGAACAGCGACCACAGGTCAGGGTCGTCGTCGGACCTGGCCGAGCCTTGGCAGGGCCGGCGTTCCCGGGGCGGTCCAGGCGCGAGCGTGCGCGAATCCTCGCAGCGGCACAGGCCGTGCTCGAGGGCGAGGCGCGGCCGTGAGCGCCGCCGAACAAGAACACCTGCTAGCGGTCGGCTCCTACGTGACAGTCGCCGCCGTCGCGGATCAGCTCGGCGTCTCGAGGAACTACATCTACGACAGGCTCGGCGAGTTCGGCGCCCTGGTCGAGCCCAGCAGCGAGCGCGGTCGCGACGGTCGTGCGCCGAAGCGAATCATCCGCATCCCGCTGGAAGGCGTCGAGGCGTGGGTCCGACGACATACCGTATCGGTCGGGCAGGACACCGGAGCCGTGCTGCCGACCCGACGCACAACCGCCGCTGACGCGTCTCGGATCATCCGCGCGGCGCAGCGCGGAGCTTGAGCCCTCCGTGCTACGTTCCGAATCGGTCCCAGCGGTCGAGCTCGGCGACCTCCTGGCTCGTGGCGGCCTGCTTCCTTCTCGGCGGGGCGCCGTACCAACGGGACCGACGGCGGTGCCCTCCGGGTCTCGACCCCTCGGGGGGCGCCGCCTTTTGTCGGGGCCTGTCCAGGGGGATCGGATGTCTCCCCTCCGGATCGCGTAGCTCACCCAGTTCCGCTTGACCTTCGCCCGCCTCGCCACCCATCCCCTCCAGTCCTCCGGCGGCCGCTTGAGGGTCTCGAAGCTCGCGATGGCACGTTCGACTTGCCGGAGCTTCGACGCGGACTCTTGCGCTCGCCGACTCCTCGTCGCCTTCTCCGCCTCGAAGCGGAGACCGCACCTTCGGGTGCAATAAACCTTTCGACCCTTCGCGAGGAAGTGCCGACCGCACTTTCGACACCGCGGCCGAACTCTGTCCTGTTCCTTCGCGCTTCTGGCGAGGGCATCGGAGAGCCCCATCTCGTTGATAGCGACGACGGCGGAGTCCGCCGTGGCGACCTTCATCAACTCGCGGAACCCGAGGCCGCCATCAGCCTCGTCGGGAAGAGTGGCCGCCTGCCCGGCCCACGCGTGCTCCGTGTCCAGAAACCCCGGGTGGTCGAGCCACTCGTCAGGAAGCGAGCGGAGAACACCGCCACCGCGGGACAGGTGCTGCCGCTCGCGCTTCGCCAACTCGGCGAGCCACTCGAGGAGAGTGTGCCGTCGCCAGACTTCAACATGGGCATCATGCTCGGCCGGAGGCTGTCTAGTGGCCATCAAAACCACGTTATTACATCGGTCAAGCCGAATGTTCCAATCAGGTGCAATGGCAAATCGGATTCGCTACGGCGCATGGGTTCCGCGAGCGCTGATGGGCCGCGTTCGTCGGCTAGCTCGTCATCGTGGAGTCCCCGCCAACACGGTTGTAGTCGAGAGTCTCGCCCGCGAGGTTGAACGCGGGGAGGAACTCGCGGCGAAGACAGCGCCCTCACGGATCGCGGCCGAGCTCGGCCGTTTGACGACAAAGGAGTCGCAATGAACGACACGCTGACGGAAATGCGAGAACGGCGGGCCGCCTTGACCCGCGGCGACGACGTACCCGACCCCAACAGCAACACGGACATGCGCTTCGTCTCGAAGGCGCTGGCCATTCACTACAGGGCCAACGGCCAGTTCGGCAAAGCACGTCGCTGCGACCAGCTGGCCGAGGCGGCAATGAGGGCGATGTCGCCGCTCGAGCGAGCTGCGGTTGTCGAGATCGAAGGCTTGAGCCCGCTCTCGGGTTCCTCGCAGTTCCTGGGCGGCGGATCGAGGGAAGGTGAAGCGGCCCGCCACGAAACGCTCGGAGCATTTCGTGACGCCTTCACACAAGGGGTGACGCGATGAGCGTCATCGTCGATTCGAAGACGGGCTCGCGGCGGGTCGTCGACGACGTCGTCGATGTTCGGAAGCTCGCCGGGCCGTCCGGTCTCGCGAAGGGCGGCAACTTTGTGGCCCGGTGCCCGCACTGCCTGCGCGAGCATCGCGTCGACACGTCGGATAACACCGACGCGTCCTCGAGCCCGACGGCCGGCGCCGGCTCGACGGCGATTCCCGGCTCGGACGAGTCCCTCCCGCGGCCGAGCGTCGAGAAGCGGGCCGGCTACGCCGAGGCGCTGAGGACCGCGCTCAGCAAGCCGAGGGTGTGGTGACGACGATGGCCAGTCAGTCGTCATCCTTCGCCCTCGTCGAGGTGGCGCCCGTCGACACGCTCGCGGAGTTCGAGGTCGGGATGTTGCGTGACGAGGAAAATCTTCGGTTGGCGAACGAGAAGATTGCCGCCCTTGACCAAGAAGCCGTCGAAATCACCGAGGCCGAGGAAAAACCCGGTGCCGACCTCGGAGAGCTTTCGCGACGGCGCTATGAATTGATCGTGAGGAAGCGCATCGCGCACGCTTCGCGGGACCTCGTCGCCACGCGGGCAAAGGCGAGTTCGGACCTCTTCCACCGTGACCGGGAGCGGCATCGTCTGGAAGATGGCCGGCGGGAAATCGACAGCAACCTCGGCGAGATGGCCACCGCTGCGGGCGAACTCGAAGCGCATCCGGTCCCGGTCACCGCGGCGATCGCGAGATACGAGACTGCACGCAGGCGTTGCATCGCGCTTCAGGAAGCGGGTTTCCGGCCAACCGACGCGGGTTGCGAGGCCGTCTTGGCCAAGAAGTTCGACACGGCGCGCAAGGCGCTCGGGAGGGCTCTGGGTCTCGTTTACTAAGCGCACGCATACACGTCGACCGCTGGAACCGGTCGCGTGTGTCGGAGAGGGAGAGGAGAACGGTGTCCTACGAATCTAACACCACTCGCGCGGAACGGCTGACGCCCGAGCGGGCGTCCCTTTCCGAGTTTCTACGTCTTCGCCTGAAAGGGAAACTAACGCGGTCGCGTCTTCGGCTCGCTCTCATCAAATCCCGCTTGACACGTCTCTCGCCGGGGCTGGTCTTGACGTCGTCGGAAACGGCGTTCTTCCTCGCCTGCTCGCGCAGCACAGTGGCCGGGAAGGTTCGTGCCGATGAGCTGCCCGCGACCCGCGTCGCATCACTCACCAAGCGCGTTGCCTTCAAGTACCTCGTGCAGAGCGATGACGTCATCGCATTTGCCGAGCGTCTCCTGCAAGCCGGGGGCGGCCGATGAGCGCTGGCGCCGCCGTCGTCGAGCTGGCCGCGCGTCGGGATGAGCGCGAGGCCCGGGGGCTCCAGACACGCCTCGCGACGGTTGCGGCGCGTGTGGGCGTCCTTCGCGACGTCGAGAGGGCGGTCGACGGCGCGTTCTGCGCCGGAGCGAGCTTGCGGCTCGACAAGATCCTCGGCTTGCTCGAGAGGGTCGAGCGGCTTGAGGTGCTCGCCGCGCAACTCCTCCGCGACGCCCATGTACTTGCCGCGCGCGCCCGCGCCAGGACGAGGACCGAATGAGCAGCGAGCCGCGCCTCGACGACGCTGCGCTGTGGCGCGAGGTGACGGAGGGCGTGGTACCCCTCGAGGTCCCGGCGAGGCCACGGCCGGCCACACGGTCGCGGCGGAAGCGCTGCGAGCGGCATCCGCACTGTGAGTGCCGGTTGCGAGTGTCGGAGCTCCTGGGCAGGAGGACGGCATGAAACAAGATCGGCGGTTTCCCCGGCAACCCGGCATGTACATCAACATGGCGAAGATCACGGCGGCGCTCGCTCCGGTGAGTGAAGGCGTCGGTCTGGCCGTCGCGTTCCTGCAGTACGCGCGCGGACTCGGCGTCTTGCAGGAGCGTCATCGCGTGGAGTTCTCTCGGATCGGCCGCGAGTTGATTGCGTGTGGACAGCAGCTCGTAGATGCGGCCGGGGACAAGCCGGAGACGTCATGAACGCCGATGAGCGAGAGGCTCTATTGAGGCTGGTCGACTCTCTGCAGAGTCTCGACACGGTCGAATGGGAACGTGCCCGCGCCGAGGGCCTCTTCAGCGAGAAGGACGCGGCAAGTCTTCACCGCGCGGCTCCTTCGCTTATCGCGCTCGGCGAACGGCTGCTCGTCGCGATGCGGCCGAAACTGTCCGTCGTCCCGAAGGTGGCGCCGGACGTGGGACAGGACCAATCCACAGGCGACGACGATCGCCCGACGGGTCCGCGGGGCGTCGCGTGAACCAGCACGACGCCGATCTCGAGCGCCAGGAGCGCGAGGCGATCCAGGCCGAGGGTGTCGGGTCGTCCTGCGAGCGTGAGGCGATTGGATGGGCGCTGGCCGGACATCCAGTCATCCCGGTCTGGTGGCCGGAGCCCGATGGCTCGTGCGCGTGCGGGAACCCGCACCCTGGCCCCGAGTCGCGGAACATCGGGAAGCACCCGATCACCGAGCTCGTCGAGCACGGCGTCAGCGAGGCAACGCGCAACGCCATCCTCATCGGTCGCTGGTTCCGCAAGTTCCCAGATGCGAACTACGGCATCCAAGTCGGCAAGCGCTTCGTCGTCCTCGACTTCGACAGCGAGACGTCCCTCGCGCGATTCAAGCGCGCCCTCGCCGAGCTCGGGATCGTTCTACCGGTCACGATCATCGTCCGGTCTGGGCGCGGCTTCCACGTCTGGCTCTCCGTGCCCGAGAACGTCGAGATCGCGGCGCCGGACTTCATCGAGACGGTCAAGCACGGCAACGCGTACGTCATCGGCCCGGGCTCTCTCCACGTCAGCGGCCGGCGGTACAAACGCGTCACGCCACGAGGCACGCCGATCGGCGCCTGCCCACCAGCACTACTCGAGCGGATGACGCGGCGGGGCCCGAGAGGTCCCGTCGTCCGCACCGGCGGCAAGGTCCCCGCCGGAAACCGCCACGCTGTCTGGGTCTCCTTCGCGGGGTACCTGCACAACCTAGGGCTCGACCGCGAGCAGAAGATCCACTTGATGCTGGCGCTGCGCGACTGCGCCTTCGAGAACCCGACCGAGAAGCCGGAGTCGAAGGCCCGCGAGATCGCCGACTGGTACGAGGACAAGGAAATCTCCCATCGCGTCACGAGGCAACCGGCGTGAGCAGCGAGCCCGTCGTCGACGTCGTGCCGGAGTACGAGGCCCCCGCGAGCGAGCTGCTTTCGCGATCGCTACTCGATCTCGACCGCGATCCTCCTCCGCCGGTCTCGTGGCTCATCGAGGGGCTTATCCCAGAACACGAACTCGTCCTGCTCTTCGGCAAGCCCTTCGGCGGCAAGAGCCTCAAGGCGCTGCAGACCGGCCTCCATGCGGCCGCGGGCCTCACGTTCCTGCCACTGCCCGACGGCACCGGCGGATTCCGAATCGCCCGGCCGCTGCGCGTGCTCTACGTCGACGAGGAGATGGGCCTGCCGCTGCTCTGGAAACGCATCCGCCTGATGCGCTCCGGGCGCGACGAGTTCAATGCTTCCGAGGTCCTCGAACGGTTCCGCGTCGTCTCTCGGCAGGGTCTACGCGTGGACGATGCCGAAAGGCTCGACCTGCTACGGCGCGAGATCTCGCTCTTCCCTGGGGGCGCCGCGGACCTCGTCTTCTTCGACACCCTGCGCCGCATCCACATGTCCGAGGAGAAAAGCTCCGACCTGATGGCGAAGGTCATGGCCACGATCATCGCCCTCGGCGAGGAGTTCGGCTGCGCGACCATGCCGATCCACCACTCGAAGAAGGGCCTGCCACAAGACGACGACGAGGACTGGCGCGAGGCCGCGCGTGGCTCGGGCGATCTCGTCGCCGCCTCCCAGGGCGTCATCGGGATGCTCAAGACCGGCGACTGCCTCTTCACGGCCCGCGCCGACACCAAGGCCGCCGGCGAGATCGCCCCCTTCCCGCTCCTGCTCGACGAGCAGACGCTGCTCTTCCGCCGCCAGACCGACGAGGAGCGCTTCACGAGCCGCGACGCCCAACACGAGGCCGCGGTGAAGGAGGCCCAGGGCGAACTGTGTCGCGCCCTCGAGAAGCTCCGGCGGGGCGGCAGCGAGAAATACCCGGCCTCCTGGACGACCTGGCGCGACAAGGCGACCGGCAACGTCACGACCCTAGCCCAGGCGCGAGACCGCCTCATCACGATCGACCCGGACACCGGCCGCGACCCCGTCATCGTCGAGATCAAGCGAACCGGCAAAGGCGGCGGCAAGGCCTACGTCTTCGCCGAGGACGTCGAGAAGTCCCTTTTCGGATCCCGAACCCGTTCCGAAGATGCCCCCGCATGACACTCGTTCCGCGATCGCCGAACCCGTTCCCGAAACTCGTTCCCGACCTAACGGTCGGGGAACGGGAACGAGTTGTCGGGAGAGACCGGGTTCAACCCGCACCGGGAACGGGTTGGAACGGGTTGGAACGGGTTGCACAGATACGGCGCCGGGAGTCGAGCCGTGGGTAAGCGCAACGACCCGAAGCGTCGCGCAGAGGTCGCTGCGGCGGCCGAGCGACGGGCGAAGGTCTGGCAGTATCGCCTCGCCGGCGCCTCCCTCGGAGCGATTGCGACGGCAGTCGGCGTCTCGAGCAAGACGGTGTACTTCGACCTGCGGCGGATCTTGGCCGAGCTGGCACCGGCCGAGGCCGACGTCGCGACGTACCGCAAGCTCGAAGGTGAGCGTCTCGACGCCGTCCGGTTGAGACTCTCGCAGCGCCTTGCGATGGAAGCAGAGAGGCCGGGTGGCGGCGACGCGTCGGCGGTCGCTGCGCTTGCTCGCGCCCTCGTCTCCGTCTCCGAATCGCAGCGGCGCCTGATCGGCGCGGACAAGCCCGTCCAGATCGAGGTCGCGCAGGTGTCGCCGTCGGAGCTGTTCGGGCAGGAGGCGCTCGACGCGATGCTCGTGGCCGGGCTGGCGCGGAAGGACGAGGCCGCGCGTGCGGCGCTGCTGGAACGTGCGGGTGTCGCGCGCCCGATCGCGCATCTCACGGCGGGCAGCTTGGCCGGCGAAGTGCTCGACGCGATCGAGCCGAAGCTGCGGGAAGAAGCGAAGGCGCGGCAGGCTGCTGCAGGCCCGAAGGAAGGGAAGGGTCGCAAGAGCGGTTCCGAAAACTTTTCGGAAGCGGTCGGCGAAGTGCTCGACGCGGAGGTTGTGCCGGAGCCGATGCAGCCCGAGCCGCCGCCGGCCGTGCTCGAGCCCGTTCGGGATGGCGCGGAATGAGCCGGATTCGGCCGGTTTCGCCGTGTTCGTGCCGGGTCGAAGACCCAGAACACGCCGCTAAGCTACTGCAAAAGCGTGGGTTATCTGCACGTGTGTCAGTTGTGTGCTCGTTCCTTGGTGAGCGCGGCGGGGCAGACCGCTCGTGACAATCAAGGAACAGGAGGCCCTCCGACTGGTCCGGGAGGCTGCCACCGAGGCGGCCGCGGCGGGAGGGCTTCCGGCTTTCCTGGGCGAGTTGGAGCGTGTCCGAACCGAGGCGGTCATGGCCGCGACAGCCTCGCGACCGATTTCGTCGCCACCGGCTCCGGATCGCGTCTTATCGCCGGCCGAAGCGGCTACGCGGCTCGGCCGCGGTCGGTGGTGGATCTATCGGAACAAGGCGGCGCTGCCGCTCGTGCACTTCCCGACCGGCGGCTGGGGCGTGTCCGAAGCTGGGCTCGAGCGCTGGATCGCGGGGCGGACGTCGTGAACGATCTGTTCGTTCGAGCGTCGGTCCCTGGTCAGTTCTCGCCGGTCTTGTCCTCGACGACCTCGGGGCCGTTCGGCATGAACCGGACGCGGAGCTTGTGGCGGTTCTCGCAGGTCCACCTGGCAGCCGACGTGATCGGTGTGCCCGTGTCGGGCTTGAGCTCGGCCCTGCTGCCGCAGACAGGGCAGGTGACGGTCACGCCATTCGGAGCAGCGAAGCCAGTGTCGTCCATGTCCTGGGAGCCTATCAGCGGTGCGCCTTCGGCTTCGACGGGAACGGCGCAGGAAGGATGGCGGGCATGAAACCGGACGGCTTCCTCGCGGCTGCGGCCGCTGACCTCGCGATCTACGCGGCGGGCGTCCTGCCTGCGTTCGAGCCGGCGCCGCACATCCTGCGGCTGATCGAGCTGTTCGAGGCGATCGAACGGGGCGAGATCAAGCGGCTGCTTGTGAGTGCGCCTCCCCAACACGGGAAGACATCTGCCGCGATGGCGTTCATGGCCTGGGCGCTTGGCCGTCAACCGACGCGGCGGATCGTCTACGGCACCTACAGCGACGAGCGGGCCGCGGACGTTGGCCGTCCGCTGCGCGAGCTGCTGAAGGATCCGCGGCACAAGGCGATCTTCCCGGCGTGTCGCGTCGACGAGACGAGTGCCGCGGCTACGCGGTTCGGGACGACTGCCGGCGGGAATTTCTTCGCGGTCGGACGAGGCAGCGGAGTCACGGGCAGGTCGGCCGACTTGCTGATCGTCGACGACGCGATCAAGGACGCCGCGGAAGCGTTCTCGCCGACGATTCGGAAGAGCGTGATCGACTGGTTCGCGACTTCGCTCGTGACGCGGTTGCAGCCGGGCGCGCCAGTGGTCTGCGTCGCGACGCGGTGGCACCAGGCGGACCTTATCGGCGTGCTCGAGACGGAGCATCGCGGCGAGGGCTGGACGGTCGTGAACTGGCCGGCGATCGCCGAGGAGAACGATCCGCTCGGGCGTGCGGTGGGCGAGCCGTTGTGGTCGCGGTATTCGCGGGAGGAGTTAGCGAGTCGTCGAGCGATTCTCGGCTCGGCGCAGTTCGTGAGTCTGTACCAGGGGCGACCGGCGGCGGGCGAGGGCCGGGTTTTCCGGCGCGAGTGGTGGAGTTGGTATCGCGAAGCGCCGGCGTTCAGCAGGGTGATCCAGGCGTGGGACACGGCGTTCAAGACGGGAACGGAGAGCGACTACTCGGCGTGCGTGACGATTGGGGAGACGGCGACGGGCTTCTACGTGTTGTCGGCGTGGCGCGGCCGCGTCGAGTTCCCGGAGCTGAAGCGCCGCGTCGTCGAGCTCGCGCACGAGTTCAAGCCGGCGGCGGTCGTGGTTGAGGACAAGGCGAGCGGGCAGTCGCTGTTGCAGGAGTTGCAGCGCGAGACGAGTCTGCCGGTGTTGGCGATCAAGGCCGAGGGCGACAAGGTGTTGAGGGCAAGCGTGGTGACGCCGACGATCGAGGCGGGGCGTGTGTTCCTGCCGGAAGGTGCGGCATGGCTGGATGGGTTCGTCGAGGAGTTGTCGGCGTTTCCGGCCGCGGTGCATGACGACCTGGTCGACGCGTTCGTTCACGGGATGACGTACCTTCGCGCACCGGGGCCGGGCGAGAACGTCTTCGCGTACTACGAGCAGCATCTTGTTGAGCGCGGCGCGGACGGCGTGTTGCGCCCACGCGACTCGAGGCGCAGCGGTGCCCCGGCCGAGGCGAAGAAAGCGGAGCCTGCCGGCGCACCGGATGTGTCCGGGCCCGGAGCCGAGCCTGCTATTGCACCGGATGCACCGGAGGCGTCGGTGCCCGAGCAGAAGAAGGAGCCGCGACCGACGAGGGCGGATTTCGAGCGTGCCGGGATGTTGCGGAGGCGGCTGTGGTGAGCAGTCCGTGGGGGTTTCGCGAGTCGCGTGTTACCCGCCGCCGCGTGCGGCAGAAGGAGGAAACGTCATGGGCATGGGTGATCTCTGCCACGACTTGAGCATCGGCATGGAAGAACTGCGCCACTACTTCGACTCGTGCGGTAACGGCGTCGATGTGGACGCGATCATGAACATGGACGACGAGGGTGCGATGTTGAAGGTGCGGGACGAGCTTCTCGACGCCATTTATTACTGGTCGATGATGACCACAAAGTCGCACGCGTTCGACCGCCGGCTTGAGGGGCTCGACGAGTTCGGCCTTCGCATCATCGAGGCGGTTGACGCGCGGGAGGCCGCCAGGTGGGAGGCGTACCTTGCTGAGTTCCCATCGGTGCGCGCGGCGGTAAGTTCGACGTGAGGTAAAGGCGATGGCAAGCGACGAAACACTCTCAATTCTGCTGCAGCTCGAGGACGGGCTGACGGAGCCGCTGAACCGGATCAGCGACCGGATCAGCCGTTTTGGCGACGACGTGATGGCGTTGGGGACGACGCTGTTGACGCTGGACACGGCGTTCAAGGTGTTCGACACGGCGGCGGATGCGGCGGACAAGCTGCAGGACGTGTCGCGGGCGCTGACGACGTTTACGGGGTCGGCGCAGGCCGGTGCGGAAGCGCTGGCGTTCTTCCAGAAGGCGCAGGACGAGACGCGATCGACTGCGCTGCAGCTGGCGGACATGTATACGCGGATCTTGCCGCTGGGCATCCGGCAGGGCTGGTCGCAGGCGGGGCTGCAGGAGATCACAGTCGAGCTTGACCAGCTGGCTGCGGCGGCCGGGCGCGCGCCGGAGGAGATGCAGGCGGCGTTCACGAGGCTGCTGTCCAGCGGCGGCGGCCGTGGTGCAGGCCGTAACGCACTGCTGCAGGTGCTCGGCATCACGTCGCAGGACCTCCAGGCTGCCGGGGAGGATGCGGGGCAGGTCCTCGCCCAGGCCATCCAGTCGAAGATCGCGGCACTCGGCGGCTCGGTGCCGGACTCGCTGCACTCGGCGTGGGAGAAGGCGAAGGACGACCTCGCGACGGCGTTAGGGCAGGGGTTCGAGTCGACGTTCGGGCAGGGCTCAGACGCGATGAAGTCGCTGCGGGACATGTTCAAGGACCCGGAGCTGCTGCAGGACATTCGGGACCTCGGGCGCGTCCTCGGGCTGGCGTTGCAGGACGCGATCATGCTGTTCAAGGCGGGCGCGTACAACGTCCAGCAGGCCGGCACGGGCTTGAGTGCGATGGGCGAGCGCCTCGGGTACGGCTCGCCGCCGTCGGGAGGCTGGCAGTCGGGCAGCCCGGCCTCGGCAGACGCATACATCGCATGGCTCCGTCAGCAGAGCGGCCGCGCCAGCCAGGGCGACTCCCAGTACTACTCGAACTTTTACGGCGGCTTGGACATGCCGACGCTGCCGGCGCTCGACCCGGGGCCGAGCAGCCTTCTGCAGGGCGGCGTCGGCCAGCTCGGCGCCGCCGGCAAGGCGGTGCAGGCGGCCGACGACATCTCGAAGCTGACGAAGGCGCTCGCCGATCTGACGGCGAACTACTGGGCGACGCTGGCGGCCGACAAGGGTCTCTCCGACGAGGCTTTCTCCGAGCAGCACAAGAGCGACCTGCAGAAGCTCGCGGACCTGACGTCGAACTACGGCGTGTCGGTCGATGGGCTGACGCGGTCGTTCATGGATCTGGCGCAGGCGGCTCGGCCGCTGCCGCAGGGCGACACCTTCTCGAAGTTTTTGCAGACGCAGGGCACGACGGTCCCGACCAGCTTCATGGGCCTACAGCAGTCCGAGGACGGCTCGTGGGTGCTGTCGCCGGACTTCGTCGCGAAGGAGGACTACCTCCTCACGCAGTTCTCGAACCGGCAGAGTGAGCTAAACGTCCAGGTCGAGCAGGAGAGCGAGCGGCAGCAGCTTGCGGGTTTGACGCGACTCGCGGCGGCGTGGAAGCAGGAGTTCTCGAACGTCTTCTCGGACCTGTTCGCGGATCTGGCTACGACAGGCGGCGCGAACATCGGGAAGATCCTCGAGGCGCAACTCTCGAACAGCGCGAAGCGGTTCGGCCAGGACCTGGCCGACATGCTCGGCACCGCGTTAGGGAAGGCGATCGCCGGGAACATCAGTGTCGATCAGATCAATCCCGCGACCGGCAAGAACTACACGCCGGCGGAAGTAGCCGCAGCGAATCAGCAGGGGTTGGCCACCGCCGTTCCAGTCGGGGGGGCGGTCTTCAATGTCGCGGCGCTCGGATACCAGCTGTCGCAGGGCGGCATGTCGCCGCTGCAGGGCGCGATCTCCGGCGCCTCGGCCGGTTACTCGGTCGGAACGGCCGTCGGCGCCCTGACCGCAACCACCGGAGCGGAGGCCGGCTCGATGGCCGGCCCCGTCGGCGCCCTGATCGGGGCGTTCGTCGGCGCACTCGTCGCGGCGCTGACCGAGGCGATGCCTTCGATCACGACCTACGCGGTGCCAGTCATCAGAAACGGCATGGCAGAACTCGGCGGCATGGTCGGTGAGATCGCCTCCGACCCCGCGCAGCAGCAGGCGTGGCTCCAGAAGATCCAGACCTCATTCGACAACTTCCGAAACGGCTACGCGAACATCCTGCTCTCGCTGCCCGACAGCATCAAAGACTCCGTGATGCCGGAGCTCATCAAGGTCCTCACTCGGATCGCGACCGGCGTCGATCCTCGTGGCGATCTCGGCGGCAGTCTGTCGACGGCATTCCCGTCGCCATACGCGAACGTCTCCCAGTCCGGGCCGAGCGGCGGGTACATCACCGCTCAGGACTGGCAGTCGATGATGAACAACTGGGTCGGCTCGTCGATGCCCGCGCAGGTCCAGTCCGTGTTCCAGCCGGCGTTTCAGGATGCGTTCCTCGCGATGGGCGGGACGCTCGACAAGTTCAACGAAATCTGGGCGAAGGCAAAAGGTCTCAATGCTCAGGACGCGCTGAACTACCTCTCCAGCTACTTCTCGGTCCTGTCGACGATGCAGGACCTGATGACGAAGATCGCTCAGCCGGTCAACGTCGGAGGCAGAGACAGCGGCCTCTTCGCCGACACGCTCGCGAAAGGGTCGGAGTCCTTCGCGCAGCAGCTCCAGGACGCCGACAAGAACATCCTCGACCTCGGCAACAACCTCCAGTACTTAACCGGCCAGTCGCAGATCGACAGCGCCAAGCAGCTGAACACCCTCATCCAGAACCGCTACCAGCTCGAGCAGCAGATGGTTCAGCAGATCGTGTCGATGATCCAGTCGGCGCAGGCCGGGCTCGAGTCGAACCTGTTGACGGTCTCGCTCCGTGGCAAGACGCCGCAGCAGCAGTACGGCATCTACCAGACGCAGCTGACGAGCCTCGAAGGCGAGTTGCCGACGATCACCGACCCGACGCAGGCGCAGACGATCTACAACCAGATCGTCCAGACGATCATGACCATGTCGGGGCTATTCCCGAACAGCGCCTCGATCCAGACGTGGGCGGCGAAGGAGCTGACCAGCGCAGAGCACCAGTTCGAGCTCGTCATGGGTCGCATGGGTCAGGCGATCGACACGGCGAATACCCAGTTCGAGCACCAGATGCGCCCGATCATCGACCTGTTCACCACGACGACGAACCAGTTCGCGATCGACCTGACGACGGCGTCGGGCTCGATGACCGCGCTCAACTCGGCGACTACGCAGCTGACGACGTCGTTCTCGAATCTCGTGGATGTGGCCGACTTCCTCGCGAGCAAGGCGGCAGCCTTCGGCTACACGGCGTCGACGCGGCGCGCGCGGGGCGTGTCGTGAGGTCTGGGAGGGTGTGACATCAGCGGGGCGAGTCGCTGACCGCTTCCCAGCCGTCTCCCACGGCCCCTCTCGAGCCGTACACGCGACAGTCGCGCGGAGTGGCCGTCATCGCCACCCGGGGAATCTCGGGTTGCATCTGCAAGCGAGCAAGTGCATAATTACATAGGGGGAGGCACGATGCCGGGTCCAGCGAAGGGATTCAAACGGCTCAATGTCGACGTTCCAGAGGCGCTCTGGCGGAGGGCGAAACAGCGCGCGCTGGATACGGATCGCGACCTGCGGCGTGTAGTGACGGAGGCCCTCGAGGTGGCGCTCGCGAAGCCGCCGAAGAAGGCGGCGAGGCCATGACACGCGGCGACGGCCGGATCTACCGGCCAAAGGGTCGGAGGGTCTGGATGATGGCGTTCTACGGCCCGAGGCCGAACGGCTCGGGCTGGGGCCTGATCCGCGAGTCGGCGAAGACCGAGGACGAGGAGAAGGCGAAGAAGAAGCTCGCCGCGCGCCTGCGCCAGGTTGCGAACGATCGCGACGGGCTCGACGACTTCGAGACGTCGGCGCATCGCCGGGTGAGGGTCGAGGAGCTGCTAGACGAGCTCCTGGCCGACTACGAGCGCCGCGAGATCAAGGGGCTCGAGAGTGCGCGGCTCCGGCTGGCGATCCACAAGGGCAAGGACGGAACAGACGTCATTCCGCCGGTGCGGGCGGTCTTCGGCCCGAGGCGTGCGGCCGACGTGACGACGGCCGACGTCACCCGGTTCATGACCGCCCGTCGCGCCGAGGGGCGGGAACCGGCGACGGTCAATCGTGAGGTCGAGCTGTTGCGCCGAGCCTTCCAGCTCGGGCTGGAGTCCAGGCGCATCCGCCGCGCGCCGGCCTTCCCGGGGAGGTTCCCTGAGAAGAACACGCGGCAGGGCTTCTTCGAAACCGCGGACCTGATGAGGCTACTCGAGCACCTCCCCGAACCGCTCGCCGCGATGGCGCGCTTCGCGTTCGCAACGGGCTGGCGCCGGGGGACGCTGCTCGGGCTTCGGTGGGAATGGGTAGACCGGGCCGGCGGCGTGGTGGGCGTGCCCGACTCGAAGAACGGCGAGCCGCAGTCGGTCCCGCTCGACGACGAACTCACGGCGATCATCGAGGGGCGCTGGCGGTCTCGCGAGTACCCGCGCCTGGGCGGCGCGATTGGAGTCTCGGAGTACGTCTTCCACCGCGGCGGCGCCCCGATCCCGACATCGACCTTCAACAAGCAGTTTCGGAAGGCGTGCAGGAAGGCCGGCGTCTCGCCGGGTCGGCTATTCCACGATCTCCGGCGGACGGCCGTGAGGAACATGGTCCGCGCCGGTGTCCCGGAGACGGTCGCGATGACGATCACCGGGCACAAGACCCGGTCGATGCTCGCCCGCTACAACATCACGACGATGGACGACAAGCTCGACGCGCTGACGAAGGCGCGGAGCTATGCGGAGCGTCGTGCCGCGGTCGGAGAAAACGTCTCGCCGTTCCGTTCGAACGAGCACACGAACGAGCACACGTCACGTCTGTTGTCTCGAAAAGCCCCGCCAATTGCGGGTAATTTGGTCGGGATGCCGGGATTCGAACCCGGGACCCCCTGAACCCCATTCAGGTACGCTACCAGACTGCGCCACATCCCGACCGGGGGATACCGTCGCGCATTTCAGCAGGGTCGGCGCGGCCTGTCAAACGCACGCAGATCGCGTGTCGTTGGTGGTATCGCGGAAATGTGGCGTGCCCGGCCCGCAGGCGCCCGCCGGCTGCTGTGTCGGGTCGAGCACGGCGGAATGAACGGACGTCTTCGGTCCTCTCGGGAGAAGTTGCTGGAAAAGAGCACGCGCCGGGAGGCTGCCACCGGAGAGTATTCCCCGATTTAGAGCGGGTTCACTTCCGGAGCGTATCTTGACGGACATCATCATCGCGATCCTGGTGTAGACCCTGGGGCCCCGGTCCTCGTCCAATCCTGAGGCGAAACGATTTCCGAGAGGTGGACATGCGCTCGAGAAAGGCCTTGCTCGCGGTGGCCGTCGCGCTCGCGAGTGCCGCGATGGCAACGGGACAGCAGGCCGCCCGTGCGAAAGGATCGGATGCGGACGACCCACCGGGCCGCGTCGCCCGGCTCTCCTCGATGGCGGGCGCCGTTTCGTTCAAGCCGGCCGGCCTGGACGACTGGTCCGCCGCGGAGCTCAACTATCCGTTCCACGCGAACGATCAGATCTGGACGGACAAGGAGGCGCGCGCCGAGCTGTCCGCCGGGAACGTGACGCTGCGGATGGGCGCGTCGACGTCGCTGGGTTTCCTGGGTCTCGACGACCATGGGGCGCACGTGATGGTCCAGCAGGGAACCGTCATCGTCCGGCTCTGGAGCCTCGGGCTGGGCGACTGGGTCGAGGTCGACTCGCCGAACTCCTCGGTGACTCTGCTGAAGCCCGGGCTCTACCGCATCGCCTTCGACGGCCCCGCCGAGACCACGAAGCTGGTGGTCCGGGGAAGCGAAGCCGAGGTCCTGGCCGCGGGTTCCACGTTTCGAGTGGAAGCGAAGCAGCAGGCCCGGATCACCGGAGACGCGGACAACGACCTGACCTACGACGTGACGGAGGCGGCTCCCGCCGACGACTTCGATCGCTGGAGCAGCGAGCGGGACGAGCGCGTCGCGAACGCGCCGAAGGGCAACGTTTCCCCGGAGGTCATCGGCTATGAAGACCTCGCCGAGAACGGCACGTGGACGACTGCCCCGGAGTATGGAGCCGTGTGGCGGCCGACCGTCGTCGTCGCCGGCTGGGCGCCCTACCGATTTGGCCACTGGGCCTGGGTCGCGCCGTGGGGCTGGACCTGGATCGATGCCGCGCCGTGGGGATTCGCGCCGTTTCACTACGGGCGCTGGGCGTTCTGGGGAGGGGCATGGGTCTGGGCGCCCGGCCCGATCGCTGTGCGACCGTGGTACGCGCCGGCGCTCGTCGGGTTCTTCGGCGGGGGCGGCTGGCGCGCGTCCTTCGGTGTCGGCGGTGGTTTCGCGTGGTTTCCGCTCGGCCCGCGAGAGCCCTTCTTCCCGTTCTACCGCTACGGTCCGGCGTACTTGGGCCGGGTCAACATCAACATCAACGTCACGGCCGTCACCCCGGGAAGCGTCGCCTACGCGAACCGCGCCGTGCCGGGGGCGGTCACGGCCGTGTCCCGGGAAACGGTCACGCTCGCGAGGCCGGTCGGGCCTGCCGCCGTCGCACTCGCTCCGTCGGCGTTGGCATCGGCCCGCGTGACCGGCTCCGCACCGGCCGCGGCGCCCGTTCCGGCGAGCGTTCTGGGTCACTCGGGTTCCCCGAGCGCCGTCGCGCGGCCTCCCGCGGCCGTCGCTTCCCGAACCGTGACCACGCTTCGAGCGCCGGCGCCGGCGGCGGTTCCCTTCGCCGCGCAGCAGTCGGCGCTCGCCGCGCATCCCGGCCGGCCGCTCGGCGCCCCGGCGCTGGCGAAGATCCGCCAGGCGTCCGGATCGTCGGCCGCGCCGCTCGCCAGGAGCGCCACGAGCACGTCCGGGTCCCACGGAAAGCTCGTGCCGGTGCGGTCGGGCCTCGCTCCCGCTAAGCCCTACGGCGGCTCGAACGCATCGGCCGCATCGCACGTCGCCGAGCCGCACGCGCCACACGCCGCGGCGCCCACCGCCCACACGAAGAAAACGGGCAAGGGCCACGAGCCGCCTCCCAGGAAGCCCGCCTCGAAGCCGAAGGAGTCGGGACACCCGAAGCATCCCGAATAGCGGAGGTGCTCGCGAGCCCGTTCCTACGGCGGCGTCGGCTGGCGCGCCTGCGCGCTCATCCGAAGAGCGAGGTCGGGATCCGCGGGAGCGAAATCGAGGCTCAGGTAGGCCTTGTAGAAAAGGGCCGCCAGGCGGGGACGACCCAGATCGAGCGCTCCGAGAGTCTCGGACTTCAGAAGCGCCGCCACGTCCTTGCGGTACGGCACCATCTCGGACGCGTCCGGCCTCTTCGAAACGACCCGGTTGGCCCGCTGCGCGAGCTGTTGTGCCGTTCGGGCCCTTTCCTCGATGGGCTTCGACCTCCACTGCTCGAGTCCCGGCCGTGGCGTCGTGAACAGAACGGCAAAAGGAGCCGGCGTCGGGGTCGTCGACGGCGCGACGGTGGGAGAGGAGCTCGGGGTGCGGGTGGCCCGGCGGCTGGCGGTGCGGACCGCCGTGTCCCTGGCGGTCGGTCTCGACTCGGGCGCGACCGCGGCCGGCGCGGGCGGCGTGTCGCTCGGTGACGGCGGAAGGGAAGGCGACGGGGAATTCGCCGCTGCGGCCGCGCCGCGGGTCGGTGCGGGCGACGGGTGAGCCGGGATGATGCCCGCCGAACCCGCCTCCGGCGCGCGGCGGGTGGTCAGCCACACGCCAACGCCGGCCGCCACGAGCGCGAGCACGGCGACGACCCGGAGCGAGCGAAGCGCGGGCTTCCCGGACGGACCGGCCGGCCGCGTTGCCGTCGCGATCGTCTCCTCGTTCTCCATGGAGCGATCCGGCGCAGCCTCAGGCGAAACGGCGCGGAGCGCCTCGGCGAGATCCCGCGCGCTCCGGAACCGGCGCTCCCGATTCTTCTCGAGGGCCTTTGCGACGACCGCGGCGACCGTCGGTCCCGCCGTGGCAGGCAATCGGGCGAGGTCGAGCGGGGGAGGCGGCTGGTGGAGATGCTTGCCGAGGTACTCGCCCGGGGTCTCCGCCTCGAAGGGCGCCTTCCCCGCGAGCATCTCGTAGAGGACGACGCCGAACGAGTAGAGGTCGCTCCGGGCGTCGATCGTCTCTCCCGGGCGCAGGGAGCCCGCCTGCTCGGGCGAGCCGTACTTGAGCTTGCCGAGGAAGATCCCGGTGCCCGTCATCGAGAGAGACTCCGCCGTGAGCCGCTTCGCGATTCCGAGGTCGATGATCTTCGCCTGGAGACGGCCGCTCGACGTCTCGCGCACCATGATGTTGTCGGGCGAAAGGTCCCGATGAACGATGCCCTGTTCGTGGATCGCTTCGAGCCCCGCGAGAACCTGCAGCGAGATCTCGATCGCCTGGTCGAGGGGCAGCGGCCTCTTCCTCAGCAGGGCCTGCAGGGTGACGCCGTCGATGTACTCCCAGACCATGTAGAAGGTGCCGTCGGGCCGCGGGGAGAAATCGTGCAGGGCCGCCACGTTCGGATGACGCACGAGGGCCGCCAGGCGGGCCTCCTCCTGGAAGCGCCGCGGATCGGGAGTCCCTCCGCCCGGGTCCGGCCGGGTGACCTTGATGATGCGGATCTCGTCGAGGTGGAGGTGCCGCGCCCGGTATACCTCGCCCATCCCCCCGGCGCCGATCTTCCCGAGGATCTCGTACTTCTCGTCGAGGATCTGCCCGCGGAAGAACGCCTCTTGGAGCGCGCCGCAGGACGGGCAGAACCGCGAGTTCCCCGTGCGGGCTCCGCAGCGAGGGCACTCCGGCTCGATGGCGGGCGGCACCGCCGTCAAGCTCCGGCCGTCCGGGTCATGATGAACGCCGGCGCCGATCCCGCCGATGAGCCGAGATGGGCCGGTCTGCCGACGCGCATCGTTCGCTGAGGACGATGGTACCGGGGTGCCCGTGAACGGGCGTTAAACACGGGCGATCCGTCCGCGAGCGGACGAACTCGATTCGTGCACGGAGCCGACGGCGCCGGGCCCCCGTGCGGCGCAGGCCGCGCGCTAGAATCCGAGGCGATGCGCGTGCGCCTCGTCTCCACGTCCCACTTCGCCGCGGCCCACCGGCTGCACCGGGACGACTGGGACGAAGCGACCAACCGGCGCATCTTCGACAAGTGCAACAACCCGCACGGCCACGGCCACACGTACGGACTCGCGGTCACCGTCGAAGGGGAGATCGACCCGGAGACGGGCTACCTCATGGACTTCGGGCACTTGAAGCGCGCCGTGGACGAGTCGGTCGTGCGCCGGCTCGACCGGCGGCACCTGAACTTCGACGTGGACTTCCTGAAGGGCGTCAACCCGACGGCCGAGAACATCGCGGTCGCGATCTGGGGGCAGCTCGCGGACCGGGTCGCGCCCGGCCGGCTCGTGCGCGTCGCCCTGCAGGAAACCGAGAGAAACAGCGTCGTCTACGAAGGAGGCGCGCCATGAACGGCACCGAACCGAAGCGCCGCCTGACCCGCTCGCGGCAGCACAAGATGATCGCGGGCGTGTGCGGCGGTCTCGCCGAGTACTTCGAGCTCGACCCGACCGTCGTGCGCGTGGCCTACGTGCTGGTCTCGATCGTGTCGGTCGCGTTCCCGGGCATTCTCGCGTACGTCATCCTGATGTTCGTGATGCCGCCGCCGCCCCCGGTGCAACCCGGCGCCCCGGGAGCATGACGCGCCCGCGGATCCTCGTCACCAACGACGACGGCGTCTTCACGGAGGGCATCGAGCGGCTCGCGGCCGCGCTCTCCGAGGTCGGCGACGTCTTCACCGTCGCGCCCGACCAGGAGCGCAGCGCCGCCGGCCACTCGCTCACGCTCCACCATCCGCTCCGCGCGAAGATGGTCGGCCCGCAGCGCTGGTCCGTGGACGGTACGCCGACCGACTGCGTCAACTGGGGCGTGCTCCATCTCCTGAAGGACGAGCGGCCGCGCCTCCTCGTCTCCGGCATCAACCTGGGCCTGAACCTCGGCGACGACGTGACGTACTCGGGCACGGTCTCCGCCGCGTTCGAGGGCACGCTCATCGGCATCCCGTCGGTCGCGATCTCGCAGGAGATCGAGACGGGCTTCACGTTCGACGCGGCGGCCGCCTTCGCGATCCGCCTCGCCCGGCACCTGCTCGAGACGCCGCTGCCGCCGGGGACGCTCGTCAACGTCAACGTCCCCGCGGGCTCGCCGAAGGGCGTGCGCGTCGCGCGGCTGGGCCGGCGCCGCTACGGCGAGGACGTCATCGAGAAGAGGGACCCGCGCGGCCGGCCGTACTACTGGATCGGCGCGACGCCGCCGAAGGGCGACATCGAGCAGGGGACCGATCTCTCGGCGGTGGCGGAGAAGTACATCTCGATGACGCCGCTGCACCTGGATTTGACGGACTACGGGTCGCTGAACCTGCTGGAGGACGTGGCGGGCGTGGTGGGGGCGATCGAGTGAGGCAGGAGTTGGAGGCGGCGCCCGTTCAGTCCTTCAACGCGCGATTTGGAGAGTCCCGGGTGAGCAAGATTCGGGAGGAGATCGACATGGAGCCTTCGGGGCCGCAGGGATGAACTCCAACTCCGCGAACGGTCACATCGCTGCGGCTTTCCACCCGGCAAGGGCGGCGTTCTGGCTGTTGGTCGCCATTGGAACGGTTGGGTCTCTAAGCTCGGCGGCCTGCGCATCTCTAGTCGGCGGGCCGCAACCGACATTGCCCGGGGATGTTTGTGGACCCGAGACCGCAAGCCCTGATCCGACGATGACGCCGCCACAACTCCTTTACAGCATCGACCCAAAGCACCCGACAGACTCGTCACCGGCCTTCGCATGCGTGGAGGGTACGGTTCAGACGGACGGGTCCGTGACTGATCTGAAGGTGCTCAGGGCGAGCGATCCCGACATGATCACGAACTCCCTCGCGGCCGTCGCGGAGTGGCGGTATTCGCCGGCGACACGAGACGGAGTCGCCGTTCCGTATCCGATCAGGATTCCCCTGTTTTTCGACGTGTCGGGGGAGTGAAGGGGAGCCGCTGCGGCCGGGCACCCTCGTCAACGTCAACGTCCCCGCGGGCGCGCCGAGGGGCGTGCGCGTCGGTCGCCTCGGCTGGCGGCGCTACGGCGAGGACGTAAAGATCGACCCGCGCGGCCGCCCGTACTACTGGATCGGCGCGACGCCGCGGAAGGGCGACATCGAGCAGAGGACCGACCTGTCGTCGGTGGCGGAGAAGTACATCTCGCTGACGCCGCTCCACCTCGACCTGACGGACCACGGCTCGCTGAATCTTCTGGAGGACGTCGCGGGTGTGGTGGGGGAGGTCGAGACCCCTTAGTGCTGGTTTAGGACGGCTTCGATCGATCGAAGTCCACCGGCCGGGAACGTTCCCCGGAGGCGGCTACTTCGACAATCCCATGTCCCGTCGGAGCTCCATGGCGCGGACGTCGTCCACCTGCTCGAGGCGGGCGAGATACTGGAGCGCGCCGTTTCGATCGCCGAGAGTGTCGTGCATCGCCGCCGCTCCGTGGAGCGCCATGGCATCGTTCGGCCTCTGAGAGAGCGCGGTCTCGAACGCCTTCAGGGCCTGCGGGTATCGTTTCAGAGCCACGAGCGCATAACCGACGTGGTCCCAGCCGTCCGTGTTCCTCGGAGCCAGATCGAGATTGCGGTGAAAGGCTTCGACCGCCTCCGGGTATCGGCCGAGGGCGTTCAGGGCGACGCCTTCGTTGTAGTAGGCCTCCTCGTAATCCGTCTTGAATCGCGCGGAGTCCTGGAACGAAGCGAGCGCGCCCACCATGTCGTTCTTCTTCATCTTGAACGTGCCGAGGTTGTTTGCCGCGAGCCAATTGCGATGCGTCACTCGCAGCGCGTGCGTGTTGAGCGTCTCGCCGTCGCGCCAGGTCCCGATCTGGACGAACGCGATGGCGGCGAAGATCGCGAGTGTCGCCGCGCCCGCGAGCGCCGCGGCTCTTCGGGCGGCCAGGTTCTCGCCGGCTCGCGACGCGATCTCCCAAACGACGCCGACGAGGATCCCGATCATCGGAACGTACATGTAGCGGTCGGCGCGGGACTGCGAGCCCACCTGGATCAGGCCGATGACGGGCGCGAGCGCGATCAGAAACCACGTCCAACCAAAGAGGAGCCAGGGACGCGTTCGCCGGGAGACGACGGCCAGGACAGTGAACACGAGCAGAAGGATGAGCGCGCCGAACGCCTCGAGGAGACTCGTGCGCTCGCCGATCGAGGCCGGGTGGGGGTAAAAGCAGGCGAGCCTTCCTGGCCACGCCGCGTCGCGCAGGTACAGCACCGTGGACACGAGCGCGTTGGCGATCCGCTCGACGATCGGATAGTCGGTGGTCGATGCGACGGCGCCTCCGGCCTTCTGCGCGATCAGTGTCGCCGCGCTCGAACCCGCCGCGACGGCGAAGAGCGGGATCTTCTCGAGCAGGCGCGGCCGCAGGTCCGAAAGTGACTCGAGCCTTTTCAGAGGCCAGAAGTCCAGCACGAGGAAAAGCAGCGGCGCCGTGACGAGCATGGGCTTCGCCAGCAGCCCGAGAGCGAGCAGGAGCACGACGAGGCTTGCCCGGCCTAACCCGCGGTGCCGCGTCCAGGATACGTAGGCACCCATCGCGAGAAAGAGGAAGAGGGTCGAGAGCACGCTCTTGCGTTGCGAGATCCACGCGACGCTTTCGACGTTGAGCGGGTGGACCGCGAAAAGGGCGGCAACTATCGCGCTCGGCCAGAAGGCTCCCGTCGCCACCCTCAGCACGAAGAAGAGCAGGACTGCGTTCGCGGCGTGGAATCCCGCATTGACGAGATGGTGCGGCCCCGGTTCTCGCCCGAAGAGTTCGACGTCGGTCATGTGCGAAATCCACGTCAGCGGATGCCAGTTCGCCGCGTGGTACGCAGTCACGGCCCAGCGGACACCCTCGGCCGTCACTCCCTGTAGCACGTCGACGTTGGTGTAGACGTACTCGTCGTCGTCGTAGTCGCCCTGGGCGGCGAACTGAAACGTGCGGGCGTAGAGCGCTGCGACGAGCAGGACGAGGCCAATCGCGACAACGTTGGACGCACTCCCACCAGACGTGGGCGCGGGCTCAGTGGCCGGGTGCAAGATCCCTCCGGCGCATGACCAGCGCCTGACTGGCGTCACCGACGGGAGTCTGGAGCGCCGCCTCGTCCCACAGGTAGCGGCTTCCGCGGTCGGTCACGAGCACCTGGCCCGCAAGCGTGTAGTTCTGGTCGAGGTACCGCACGGCCCAGTCCTGCATGAAGTGGTCGGAGTCCGGCTGCTCGAGCCAGCTCGTCGGCGCTTTGATGAGGACGGCGTAGGCGGGCCGAGCCGACTCGACCTCGCGCACCATCCTTTCCTGCATCGCGTGCGTGTCGCCGTGCGTCTGCATGAGCGGATACACGAAGACAAACCCGGTCGCGGAACGACGATGCGCATAAAAGGGAATCTGCGGCTCCGAGCCGAACACGACGATCGTGTCATCCGTCTTCGTGTGGTTCCGAATGTAGCGAGCGATCTCGTACGACTCCGGAAACAGGTTCGGCGCGTAGATGAGTCGCGACACCTCGTCGGGCGACGCTCGGAAGAAGATCTCACGCTGAGCCCAGAGGGCCTGGCCGCATCCGACGATAACGGCCACGGCCGCGATCACCGGTCCGTTTCCGCGGATTGCGCCGAGTGCGTCCGCCGACGAGCCGACGAGGAGGGCGGCGGCGGGAAGGAAGAGAAGGAAGTAGTGCTCCCGAAAGTAGAGCCCCGGACAGACGGCGAGAAAAGAGAGTAGGGCCAGCGCTCCGAGGCGGATGCGTGTCGTCCCGGCGAAGCGCCGGGTGAGGAGGAGGGCTGCGCCGCCCGCGGCGAGGAGCCACAGCAAAATCGCTTGCGGAAGGAACGCCGATGCAACCGACACGAGGTTCCTCCAGCCTTCTTGAAGGCTCTGCATCGTCCCGTAAGCGCTCGCGTAGCGGACGACCCAGTACCAGGCATCGCCGAGGCTTCCCACGAGGGCAAACCAGAGGCCGAGCAGCAACAGTGGAAGGGCGCTTCCAGCCACGACGAGGCCGAAATTCCAAAGCCTTCTTCCTCGTGACCCTGTCGCGATCCAGACGGCCGCGGCAACGAGGAAAAACGCGCCGTGCTGTTTCATCAGGATTCCGAGCCCGAGGAGAAATCCGGACAGGAGATAGAGCACATCCCGACTGCGTTCGATCGCAATCGAAAGCGTCAGGAGTCCCCAGACCGCGAAGAGAGCGACGAAATGCGTGGCGTGACCGAATGGCCCGAGCAGTTCCGTCGAGAGTGAGAAGACCGCATAGGCGGCCGCGGCGCCGGCTGCTCCTACGGGAGAGAAGAACCGGCGACCGAGAAGGAACACGCTGAGGGCCGTCGCGGCGGTAGCGATGACGAGGACGACTCGGGCTCCCGGGATCGTCTGCCCGAACACGGCCATCGACAAGGCGTACACGAGATGCGTGCCCGGGAGCTTCTGCGTATAGACCATTCGGTATGGCGGAATCCCCGACAGGACGAGCGCGCCCTGGTACGCGTACTCGCCCTCGTCCCGCTCGAACGGAACGTCGAGAAGGCGCACTCGGATCGTGGCGGCGACCAGAATGACGAAGCAGACCGCGAGCCAAGCGACGAGAGACGACACCGTGCGGCGTTCGCGATCGATGACGCGGGTTGCGGCCGCACCGTCGACGGGCGCAACAGCGGTCAGGGCCATGGCGATCTCCCTAGTTGGCGAATCGCCTCACTTCGTGACCTTGGCGTCCTCGATCATGACGGGGTAGGCGTATCCGGCGCCGAAGTTCTTGTCGAGCCGGACCGTCCCGGTGACCGTCGCGACGTCCCCCACGGCGACCGTGTCCTTCGTCGTCACCGTCATGTCGTCGTTCTTGTCCGCGACCGAACCCGAGCCGTCGCGCACGTGGATCCAGTTCTTGCCCATGATCTCGGGAAGGAACTTCACGACCTTGCCGTGCAGGACGACCGTCTTGTCCTTCAGCGCCGCTTTCTGCGCGTAGATCTCTGCGACCGTCCGGCCGTTCGCGCCGGACGCTTTCGAGACCTTGATCGGTGGGCCGGCGTCGGCCGGGCCCAGGGCGGCGGCGGCGTGCTGCGCGGCGACGGCCGCTCCGGCGTCCTGGCCGCCGACGGCGGGGTGTCCCGGCGGCAGGGCTCCGCCGGCGGCCGCCGGCGATCCGGCCCCGGCGAGCGTGCCGAAGTAGATCTTGTCGAACTTGCGGTTGAGGGTCTTGCTCTCGAAGTTTTCCATCAGCATCGCGTTCGCGACGGTCGCGGTGGAGCCCTTCTTCACGTCGACCTTGTTCACGGCCGCCCAGACCTCGCCGCCCGCGGTCTTGAGCTTCAGGTACGTGTAGCCGCCGGAGTCCATCGTGTCGACGACGGTGCCGGTCACCTCGGAAGGCGCCGCAGCGGGCGGCGCCGGGGCCGGAGCCTTCGCGGAAGCCGGTTTCGGCTGTTGCGGAGCGGGAGCGGGCACGGCCAGGCCGGCAACGGCTCCGGCCAGGAGCAGGGCGACGAGGGTGGGCAATTTCATGGACGTTCTCCCTTCTGAATGTTCTCGAGCGATCACGAAGGCGAGTTGGCCTTCACGAACGCGCTGATCCCGGCGTTGTTGATCTCGATCGTGGCGGCCTGGCGGAGCTTCTGGATCCAGACCTTTCGCTGCTCGCGCTTCTTCTGATCGAGGAGCTTCTCCTTGATCTGCGGCTTCGCCTGTTGGAACGACATCGGCTTGGGCGGAACGATCTCGGTGACCTTGATGAGGTGGAAGCCGAACTTCGACTGGATCGGCGCCGAGACCTGGTCGCTCGCCAGCGTGAAGACCGCGTCTAACTCGCCCTTGGCATCCTTTGCCGTGATCCAGCCGAGGTCGCCCTTCTTCTTGGCCGAGTCGGCGTCGGTCGAGCGACTCACGAGGGACTCGAACGCTTGGCCGTCCGCGATCTCCTTCCGGATGGCTTCGGCGTCCTCCTTCGTCGGAACGACGATCTGGGACACGCGCCGCTTCTCCGGTGTCATGAAGTCGGCCTTGTGCGCCTCGTAGTAGGCCTGGATCTCCGAGTCGCTGACGGCGACGTCCTTGGTAATGTAGTCGGCATAGAGCGCGTTCTCCATCAAGTCTTCCTGACGCACCTTGGTCGCTTCCTCCACCGACGGGATCTTCTCGTAGCCCCGCGCGCGGGCCTCGACCACCGCGAGGGGCGCGTTGACGGTCTGCCGGAGCTGCTTCTCCACCTCGGCCTCGGCGCGGCCCGGCGGCAGGCCTTCGAAGTCGTTGCGCTCGAGGCCCGACACGAACTGCTTCACGCTGAGGCTGCCCCCGTCCCACGTGGCGATCGGCCCGTCCGGATTCTTGTTCATGGCGTCGGCGAGCTCGCGAAGGCCGAGATGCGGAAGGACCTGCTTCGCGTGGTACTTGGTCCAGAGGTAGTCCGAGAGCTCCTGCTTCCTCTGCTTGAGCATCCGGCTCTTGAGGATTCCCTCGATCCGCTTGGAGGACTGCGCGAAGTCCGGCCGCTCCGCTCCCTGGATCTGCTCGAGCTGGAAGATCTCCCATCCCTTCGGTCCCTCGAAGACCTCGCTCGTCTCGCCGGGCGCGAGCGAGTGGACCACTTTCTCCCAGGACGGCTCCATGGACCCCCAGCCGGCCCACGAGAGCCGCCCGCCCTGGATCCATGAGGGCACGATCGAGCAGGCGCGGGCGAGTTGCTCGAAGTCCGCTCCGAAGAGGAGCTGCATGTAGACCTCGTCGGCCTCCTGCTTCGTGTCGCTGACGATCTGCCGCCCCTGGTAGAAGAGCGTCGTCTCCTTCTCCCACACTTCCTTCACCTGCTCGGGCGTCGGATCGGCCTTGTCCTCGATCTCGACCTTCAGGAGATGGTCGGCCGCCCGGTTCGAGGCGTAGTCCTCCACTGCCTTCTGGATCGTCGGGATCGACTCCAGGTCGAGCCGATAGGACTCCTGCATGAGGAGCTTCTCGTCGATGACGACGTTCAGGAACTGGCGCGTTTCCGACTCTCCAAGCAGGAACTTCTGGTGGCCGCCGTGCTTGCGCTGGAACTCGTCCTTCAGGTCCGTTCCGGTGATCTTGTCGTCGTTGACCTTGGCGAGATACGAGGTGGAGGCGCACCCTCCCGCCAGAAGAGCGGACAGCAAGAGGGTCGTGGAAGTCAGTCGTTTCATTGAGGCTCCCGTCGTGAGGCGGTGATGTCGGCCGTGGTCGGCGCGACGGTGTCGAGAACGTAGTTGCGGGAATCGGCTCCGGTCAGCTTCGCGCCTTCGAGCGTCACGGTCTTCTCGCTGCCGACCGCAGCGTCCGCGAAGCGGGCGCGGCCGCCGGTGAGCGCCACCGCGTCTCCGGGGATGACGCCGGTCAGAGACCGGGAGCGCACGATCGCGAGCGGGCTCGCGTCGTACCGCTTGTTGGCCGCCGTGAAGCTCCCCGTGACGTGCTTCGGCATGATGTCCGCCTTCGTCCGTGCGGTCTGCGGAACGGAGTAGTTGCGCGAGGCGTCGCCCGAAAGCGAGAGGCTCGTCGCCGTCACCGTCCGGCCGGTGCCGGCGTTCTTCGTGTCGAAGGTGGAAGCCTCGACCGTCAGCCGCACGCTCTCCGCGTCCGCCGCCAGGACCCCGTCGAGCGAGGCGCCGGTGAGCTCCGCCGCCCGCGTCCCGTCGTAGACCTTGTTCGCGGCGGCGATCCGGGGCCCGGCCGGCCGCGGCGCGATCGCCGCGCGCAGGGCGAACGGCTCGAGGGCGTAGTTGCCGGCGTCGCGACCGGCGAGCGCCAGGCCCGAGACCGTCACGATTTCGTTCGCCGCGACGTCCTTGCCCGGGAAGGTGGCGATCGCCCGGCTCCCGTCGAGCGCGACGTCGTCGCCCTCGACCGCGCCCGGCAGCGTCGCCGCGCCGAGGTCCAGGCGCGCCGAGTTCGTGCCGTCGTAGACCTTGTCGCGCGCGATCACCCCCGAGGGGGAGAGCGGCTTCGGCGTGATGCCCGCGTTCGTTGTCCCGACTGGAGTCGCCAGGACGTAGTTGCCCGCCGCGGCTCCGGCGAGCGCGACGGGAGCCGTCACGGTCTTCCCGGCGCCCGCGTTCCGGTCGGCGAAAGCACCCGCGCCGGCGGCGCATTCGACCTTTCCCGAGTCGATCTCGATGACTCGGGTGAGCCGGCATCCCGAAATCGCCGCGGCCGGGGTCCCGTCGTAGGTCTTGTCCGCGGCCGTGACGGACGCCGTGACGGACCGGGGGACGATGTCGGCCGTCGTCTCGACGAGCGTTTCCGTCACCACGTAGTTGGCCGAAGCCGGTCCCGATATGCCGATCCCGGTGACCGTCACCGGTTTCTCCACGCCGGCCGCAGCGTCGCCGAAGTCGGCGGCCCCGACCCGGCAGCTTGTCCCGCTCGCGTCCGCGGCGAGCACGCCCTGGAACCCGCAGGCGGCGAGGGTCGCGCTGACCGTGCCGTCGTACGTCTTGCTCGCTACGCTCACCTCCGGGGTCACCGGCTTCCGCCGGATCGTCGCGGTGGTCGTCACCGCCGTCGACGACGGAGCGTAGTTGCCCGAGGCGGCCCCCGACAGCGTGATCCCGCCGACGCTCACGGTCTTCCCGGAGCCGGCGCCGGAGTCCGCGAAGGACGCGTTGCCCGCGGCGCAGGCCACCGCGTCCGCATCGGCCGGGAGCACGCCGGACGGCGTGCAGGAGGCGATCGTCGCCGAGGGCGTCCCGTCGTACGTCTTGTCCGAAGCCGCGGCCGATACGGTCACCGGCTTCGGGCGGATCGTCCCCGTCGTCGAGGCCGTGTCGTCCTCGAGGACGTAGCGGTTCGCCGCGCTCCCCGAGAGAGTCAGTCCGGTCGCCGTGACGGTCTTGCCGGTCCCGGCGCTGGCGTCGGCGAAGGACGCCGCAGCGGCGGCGCACTGGAGGTTGGCGAGGTCCGCGGCCGGAGCGCCGGAGACCTTGCAGGACGTGATCGTCGCCGCCTCGCTGCGGTCGTAGGTCTTGTCGGAGGCGACGACGGTCGCGGTGACCCCGTGCCGTCCCGTCCCCTCGGTGTGGTCGAAGGAAGCGACGATCTCCGCGATGGCCTGGTCCGCGAGCGTCACGACGTTCGAGATCGCGCCGAGCTCGAGGAGCCCCTGGTAGTCGGTTCCCTTGCGGGCGAGGCTCGCGGTCCACAGGACCTTGCCTGTCTTCGCGCTGACGAGCTGCAGCTGCAGCTCGAACACGGGCGGCACCGACTCGTTCTGGGTGGATCCGTCCTGATAGACGTCGATCGTCCCCTGGAGAAACAGGTTCGTTCCGAGCTCCTTGGCGAGGTGCCGGAGGTCGTCCGGGTCGCCCAGGCGGATGACGCGGATGCGGGCCGCGACGAGCGCCTGGCGGAAGTCGGCGGACTCGACGGCGCGGAGCTGTTTCGACCCGGCGAGACGCTGCACGAGCAGCTCGCCGACGACCCGGGGCGCCACGCGGGCGGGGGAGCGGTTCGCGAGCGGGAGAATGCAGACGAGGATCGGTCCATCCTCGGGCAGCGCCGCCGAGCGATAGGTCCGGGGCCCCGGAATGTCGAAGGGCTTCGCCTTCGCGCCGGCGATCGAGCCCGCCTGGCCGGGCCGGGGCAGATGGCGCAGCAGCCGCGAGACGACGGCGTTCGCCAGCGCCCTGACCGTCGGTACGCGCCCGATGCCGAAGAGGCCCTGGGTGTCCTGCGCCGAGAGGCCCTCGACGGACGACCAGACGACGCTGCCGTCGGCGCGCAGCATCCGCGCCGCGGCGGCGACGATCGCGTTCCCGCCGTCGAGGAAGCTGTAGATCGATCCGAGGACGACCGCGTCGGCCCCGAGCGTCTCGAGCAGCTTCTTTCTCTCCGGATTCGAGAGGGAGTCGAGGTAGCGCAGGCGCTCGGCGGCGACGAACTCGTCGACGGAAGCGGCCGGGACGACCCGGTAGCCGGCGCTCTCGAGGTGCTTCAGGACCGCCGCGGTCACCTCGGCCCGCGCGGCCGGCACGCCCGAGAGGTTCTCGAACGGCATGACGGCGACGGTCGAGGCGCCTCCCGCGGAGGGCGCGGCGAGGGCCAGGACGGCGGCGAGGAGCCCGGGCAGCGGCATCGTTCTACTTCACCAGGGTCGAGAGCTCGTCCTTGATCAGTTGGCGCGAGGCCTGCGTGAGCGAGTCGCCGCCGATGCCGAAGAGCCGCGCCGAGGCGTTCGCTCCGCTCCGCGTCCGGCTCGCCGACCAGACCGTCACGCCGGACGCCGTCTCGACGAGCCGCAGCTGGATCGTCACGTCGGGGGTGGGCGTCGCGCCCAGCCGGGTGTCGGCGTAGTCGACGACCGACCCGAGGAAGAGCCCCTGGACCTTCAGCGCGTCGCCGAGCTTCTTCAAGTCCGCCGAGCCGAGGTTCTCGACCGAGTCGATGCGCTCGTTGCGCAGCACCTTGGATACCTGGCCGGGCTCGACGACGTCGAACGCCTCGAGCGCCAGGAGCTCGGTCTGGAAGAGCTTCTGCACCTTCTCGCCGGCGGTCCGGTCGCTCGAGAGGTTCTCGAACGGCAGCACGGCGACCCGCTTGATCGCCGCGAGGTCCGCGTTCGGGTGGACGTACTTCGTCGTCTTCGTGCTCGCGCAGCCGGCGACGACGACGAGGCCCGCCGTCAGGAGCCCGAGGACGACCTGGTGCCGGTATCTCATTGCATCCTCCTGGTCATCAGAGCGTGAGGGTCAGGGTGACGTAGAACTGCCGCGCCGTCGTGTCGGTCCCGGGGGACGTCGGCGTCAGGGACTGGTGCAGCTGCAGCAGGTTGTAGTTGAGGTTCAGAACCGCGTGGGGGTTCAGGATCCAGCTCGGCGTCACCTGGAGCGTCCGGAAGCGACGGAACTCGGCGTTGACGTCGGCGTCCTCGCTGTAGATCGTGCCGATCCCGACCGTGCCGCCGGCGAGAGGGTACCACCAGAGCTGGCCGCCCCGGATCTGGAACCTGGTCCCGTTGACGGTCGTGACGCCGAAGCGGCCCATCAGGTTGACCGCGCCGCTCGGCCGGTACTGGAGCTGCAGGTAATAGCGCGAGGCGATCTGGTCGAGGCCGCCCGTGACGGACGCGAGAGGCCCCTCGTAGTGGGTCTTCGAGTAGTTGGCGTTCAGCTGCAGCAGCCAGGACTGGGTCAGCTGGATCGAGCCGGTGCCGTCGAAGAACACGGCCTTCGAGGAGAGGTTGCCGAAATCCTGGTCCTGGTTCGCGACGCCGCCGTCGAGCTGGAAGTACACCGTCGGGAGGAGCCGCAGGTACTCCGACGCCCGCAGCGTCGTCGTCACGACGTCCCCGGGGTTTTCGCCGGTCTGGTGAACGCGGTCGGCTTCGATCGTCGTGACGAGGTTCGGGTTGTACCGGTACGTGAAGATTCCCGTGTAGGTCTGGTAGGTCTGCTTCGCGCCCTCGGACGGCGAGACCGTCCGGTTCTCGGCGCGCACCGTCAGGTCAAAGGCCTGGCTCGGCATGAAGTCCGCGGAGAGGAGCTGGTCGTTGTCCACGCTGGAGAACTGGGAGCTGTCGGGGTTCGTCGTCTTGTAGTCGTTGAAGACGCCGTTGTAGCTGAGGTTGAGCCACGTCGCCGGGGTGCCGGACGCGGAGACCATGGCGCTCAGGAAGTGGACGTCGGTCTCCCTGGTGGTATTCGCGGCGAGCGCCGTGTGGAAGAAGGCCTGGGCCTCCGTCACGTACGTCGCGAGCGTGCTGATGCCGAAGCTGACGAGCTTGAAGTAACGCGAGCGGGTTTCCGGAAACGTGATCTCGTAGGCGGAGAGGGACGCGATGAAGCGGGAGTCGGCGCTCCCGACCAGCCTCCAGTCGAGCCCGTTGTCCGTCACGTACACGTCCCAGCTCACGAGGCCGCCGATGGGCACCGGTTCCCCGGTCCGGTCGCGCACGAACACCCGGAACGTGTCGAGGACGAGGTAGCGGGCCATGTCGAGCGTGAGGTTCTGGAAGGACGAGCCGTCGGGCCCGAGCGAGATCCCCGCGCTCGCCCGGACGTCGCCGTCGAGCAGGGCCGGCGCGGGCACGCCCGTCGCGTCCCGCGAGTCGAGCGGCGTCTCGTCGTAGGCGTACGCGGCGGACGAGATGGTGGCCTGGTTCGGGACCGAGGCGCCCGAGACCGAGCCGGACGCCTGCTCGAGCCTCTGGATGCCCACGGTCGCGTTGGCGTTGACGGAGGCGCGGCCGTCGAAGAAGGTCCTCTCGTACTTGCCGAGGGCCTGGGCGTCGGCCTCCGTGCCGTGGAAGCCCGTCTCGTAGAGGTCGAGCACGCGGTACAGCCCGTATCCGCCGATCGTCAGGCCTCGCCAGCCGTACGAGACGGCGGCGCTCACGAGCGACTGCGCCTCGTCGATCGAGGCGCTCGACTCCGTGTCCCGGTACTGCTCGCCGTGGAGGAGCACGCTCGGCAGCGCCTCCGGCGCCCAGTTCAGCGTCTCGAAGGCCCGCTGGTCCATGCGCGTGCTCTGGGGCTGGTCCCCGTAGTGCGACAGCTCGGTCGAGTAGTCGTACCGGCCGACGATCGAGAAGAAGGGGAGGATGTAGTACACCTCCGCGAGCGGCTGGAGCTGCCAGTACGAGGACTGCGTCTGCGACCCGGCGAAGTCCTGCATCCCGCGGTTGCCGAGTCCGCGGAAGAAGAGGCGGAACCGGAGCGGCTCGGAGACCTGCCGCTGGTAGCCGACCTCGTAGAGCTGGTTGAAGCCGTCCGTCGAGAAGCTCGGGTCGCCGAAGAAGGTGTAGCCGAGGATCGCGCGGCCGGTGAGGTCCTGCTGGCCGGAAGCGGACGCGGCGAGCAGGAAGAGGAGGGTGACGGCGGCGCCGAACCAGGCCGCCTGTCTGCTCCGGTTCGCGCGCATCGTCGCTTCACCGGTCGCTGGCGTGAGGAGACCGGCGTCCACCCACGAAAGAGCGGGTGCGCGTCGGCGTCCTCGTGGGCAAGACTTCGGAAACCCATCCGAAGATTTCCGAATCGAACGCAGGAATCAAAGGACTCAAAGCGCTCGCGGGAGCGAACACTCCGAGCGGTACTTGTGAATCGAGCCTCATGGGGTCAGGCCCTCAGGAAGGGAAAGAGGGGGGAGAGGCTGCCGGGCAGCCTCTCCCCGTAACGCATACGGAAGCGATTACGCGCCCTGTCCGTGGCACTGGCCACACAGGTTGCGGGTGCCGTTCTGGTCGTTCGGGACCTCACCCGCCTGCCAGGCTCCCTGCTCGTCGATCGGAGTCGAAGGAGTGCGGCCCAGGTAGAAGAGACCGAAGGGATTCTGGTTGCCGTGGGCCTTGTGGCAGGAGACGCATCCGGGAGTGGCGTCCGTGTAGCCGCCCGCGGCCTGCGCCTGGCTGTACACCGGGACCTTGGCCGTGTTGGCGACGTACCGGGTCAGCGAGGAGTGGCCGCCCGCCGTCGCGGAGCCGATGACCTGAATCGAGGTCGGGTGACGGATGAAACCGTCCGCCGCCGCACCGGCCGTGCCGCCGCCGATCTGCGCGTCGCCCGTGCCGCCGTGGAAGTTGCCGTGGCAGGTCGCGCAGAAGGTGTCCAGCTTGTTGGACGTGTTCGTGGTGCCGTTGAGCGCGTCGTGACGGTTGTAGAAGAGGTTGCTCTGGTCATAGTAGGGACCGAAGGTGGCCGCGCTGCCGGTTCCGGCGACGTAGCCGGCCGGGATGTTGATCCAGACGTCCTTGGTCGTGTCGTCCGTGGTGCTGATGACGTACGTCGGACGCGCCTGCGCGGCGAAGCCGCCGAGGCTGTAGGAGCCGAGGTTGCGGAACGAGGCCGCCGGGCCGTGCTGCGCGTGGCAGTTGATGCACTCGAGGCCCTGGGTCGGGTCGTACCAGGTCGGGGGCAGCGTGGCGCCGAGGGACGCCGGGTTCCAGCCCGGAGGCGTCGCCGTCGAGGAGAGGGTGTGGCCCTTCCACGTGTCGTACGGAGTGCCGGCCGCCGGATCGTTGATGCCGCCGGCGGCGCGGCCCTGCGGGTAGCTGGCCGCGTTGGTGTTCAGGGCGTACACGTCGGGGGCGAACGTCTGGCCGTCATGGCACATGAGGCACAGCTGGTTCGCGGGGGCCTTGAGCAGGTAGGCGTTCGGGCCCGTCGCGGAGAGCCAGTTCATCGTGTTGTCGGGGCCGGTGCCGTTCGGCGCACCCGGGACCGGCGTCGTGCCGTCCCAGTTGTGCTGCATGCTGAAGTGGGCCGTGTGACAGTCGGCGCACACGAGGTTGGCGCCGGAGTGGTACTCACCGGCGATGGCCGGCAGGGCCAGCGCGGCGAAGATGGCGAGACCCAGAAGTACTTTGCGAGTCATCTGTTTCCTCCAAGCGGTTGCTGTGGTGAACCGGGAGAAGAACCGGAGTTGGATCCAGATGGTGACGAAATCCGGGGCACCTCCTTTCCCACCGAGGCCTGGCCCTTCGGGCCGTTGTTTCTGTTCGTGTCCATCGCGTCGGGCGGGAAGTCGCCCGCGACGACGACGAAGGCCTGCACGCGTTGATTGCCTTTCTCGAGGACGTAGAGCCGGCCGTTGGGATCGGCGGCGATCCCGGCGGGGAAGGCGATCTGGCCGAGCCGCCAGCCGATGCCGCCGAACCGGTCGAGGTAGTGGCCCTCCGCGTCGAAGAACTTGATCTCGTGCCGGAGCGCGTCGGTCACGACGACGCGGCCGTCCGAGAGCAGGGCGACCGAGGACGGGAACGAGAAGTTCTCGCGGCCCATGTCGTGCCGGCCCCAGCCGCGGACGAAGTCGCCGTGCTTGTCGAACACCTGGACCGAGACGCCCTGCGCGTCGGTCACGACGATGCGCGTCGCGTCCACCGCGATGCCGGTGATCGACTGGAACTCGCCCTCGTCGACGCCGCAGCTGCCGAAGCGCTGGCGGGGCTTCCCGTCCGGGCCGTACACGAGGACCTGGCAGCTCTCGTTCTCGCCGACGTAGAGGTTGCCGTCGGCGTCCATCGCGATCGTGCCGATGATCGGCTTCTCGCCGAGACCCGGCAGCGCGAGGTGCGCGAGCGGGTCGCCCTTGTAGCTGTACACCTTGACCGTCGTGCGGTCGTTGTCGAGGACGTAGAGGCGGCCGTTCGCGTCGGTCGCGATCCGGACGGGCTCGACCATGTCGTCGCTGCCGAACGCGAAGAGCGGCACGCCGTCCGGCGTGAACGCGCCGACGAGATTGTTCTGCGTGTCGGCCACCCAGACCTCGTTCGCCGTCGCGTCGAAGGCGACGCCGCTCGGGTTCGCGAACGTGCCCTCGTAGAGGTGCTCGCCGAAGATCGTGACGGGCTTGATGTGGAACTGCCGGGCCTCGGAGGTCGGCGCGGCCGGCGAGGGGTTGTACTGCGCGGGCAGCGCCGCCGCGGCGAGAAGCAGCGCGGGAATGAGCGCGGCCCCGGCGATTCCCATCTTCTTGTATGGGGCTTGCGCCGCGGGATGTTTCTCCGGGAAACGGCTCATTTGAATCGCAGCATAGAGACGCGGGAGCGGTGCCGAACTGATGCAAAGTCACCAATTTCGGCGCCTCTTTTCGAGGCGATTCCGAGTCCCCGGAGGATCGCAGGGAGAGCCTTAAAACCCGCTTCAGACCGTGCTTTCCCGGTGTCCAGAACTTCTACGAATTGCCGCCGGACAGGGTGCGGCCCGGCATGGTGCCGCACGACGCCGACCCGGGATGGAGCGATTCGGGCGCTGTGCACGCTTTGCGCCGCTCGATGCGCCTCGCGCCGGTTCTCAGCCGAACGTTGAGGCGGCGGCGGAGCCCGTTGCCGAAGGGCTTCTGCAGGCGGAGATTCGCGAGCCCGTTCATACCGCGGCAGACGCTCGGGCGCTTCTCCGCGATCCGGCGAAGCGCTGCTGGAATTCCTCGTCGGGCCGCGGACGCGAAGCCCTGGGTCTTGTCTTCCCTCGCTATGCCGCGGTGCGCTTCACGGCTCCTCCTCCGGAGGCGCGGCGGCGTTCTTGCTCTTGATGACGCCGTGCCGCTTCTCCTCCTCGGGCGTGTCCGAGTGGCACTGGATGCAGAGCGCGCGGCTCGGGCTGTCGATCAGGATGCTGACGAACTGCGTGCCATGCGGGTTGTGGCAGGAGAGGCACGTCATCGTCTGGCCGGTCCGCGGGTCGATGACGCCCGGGCCGAACGGGTGGCCGAACTGCGAGTGGCCCTTGTGGCAGTCCTTGCAGAGATCCGTCTTCGAGGCCTTCAGCAGGGGCTTCTGGTCGGACTGGTGCGGCGCGTGGCAGATCGGGCAGCCGCCGGCCTTCAGCGGGTGCGTCGTCAGCGCGCTCGCCATCTGCTTCTGGATGTCGGTGTGGCAGGAGAGGCAGACCGCGCGCTGGTCGCGGCCCTTGACGAGGCCGGCGAGATCCGAGGCGTGCGGCGTGTGGCACGTGGTGCAGCCCTTCTCGAGGGCCTTGTGCGCGTCGGGCTTCTGCGCGGCGAGCTTGACGGCGGAATGGCAGCGCTCGCAGAGCTCGGTCGCCTTCGCGGCCATCTGCTGCGGCGTGCCGGAGCTCGGCGTGTGGCAGCGGTTGCACGTCGCGAAGACCTCGTGCGGCTTCGAGCGGATGAGGCCGGCCTGCTCGGAGCCGTGCGGGTTGTGGCAGGACGTGCAGTCGGAGCCGGCGGTCACCAGGCCCTTGTGCTTCTCGGAGGTCTTCGGGTTCTTCACGTCGTGGCACTTCGCGCAGAGCTGGCTCGCCGGGAGGAGGAGCTGGTTCGCGTTGCCCGAGGCGTGCGGGTCGTGGCACGCGTTGCAGTTGCCCCTGGCGAAGGGGGAGTGGACCGTCTTCGCGCTCGCGAGCGCCTTCTCCGGCGCGTGGCACGAGAAGCAGAGCTCCGGGGTCTTCTTGATCAGGCCGCGGCCGTTGTCCGACGTGTGCGGGTCGTGGCACTTGACGCACTCACCGTTCTTCACCGGCGTGTGCACGGCCTTCTTCTCGAGGTCGGCCTTGATCGTCGGATGGCAGCTCACGCAGACCGCCGCGCCCGACTTCAGGACGAGGTGCTTCTGCGACGACGCGTGCGGCGAGTGGCACGACGTGCAGTCGCCCTGCTTCGCCGGCGGGTGCGACCAGGCCGCCTTCGCGAACCTGTCGAAGAAGTCGGAGTGGCACGCGGCGCACAGCTCGGAGGTCTTCGACGCGAGCTGCGGCGCCGCCGGCGGCGCGGGGGCGGGCGCGGGCGGCTTGTGGCAGGACGCGCAGTCGCCGTCGGCGAAGGGCGGATGCGCGACGGTCGAGAAGAGGCCCTTCTTGTTCGAGACGTGGGGGTCGTGGCAGGTGAGGCAGTCCGCCTTCTCGACCGAGTAGCCCTTGTGCGCCTGGAGGAGCTTCGGCTCCTCGACCTTGTGGCAGTTGCCGCAGAGCTGGGCGACCGGCTTCAGCAGGAGACCCGGCTGTGCGGAGGAGTGGCCGGCGTGGCACTCGGTGCACTTGCCGTCGAGGACGGGCTTGTGGACGATCGCCTTGCGGGCCTTCAAACGCGCCTGGAGCTTGTCGTGGCACGTGTAGCAGAGCTGCGCGCCGGTCATCTTCAGGAAGGCCGGGTTCTTCGAGCCGTGCGGGTCGTGGCAGGAGGTGCAGGCGCCGGCCTTCACGGGCTGGTGCGTCGAGACTGCCTTCGCCATGTTGCCCGAGATGTCCTCGTGGCAGGCGCCGCAGAGATTCGCGGTCGCGTCCTTGAGCAGGCGCGAGCGGCTGCTCGCGTGCGGGGTGTGGCAGGTGTCGCAGGAGCCGTCGGCGAAAGGGCTGTGCATCTTGCCGCCGGGCGTCTCGCGCCGGGCCTTCATGTCGGCATGGCAGGTGAAGCAGAGCTGGTCGGCCGGCTTGACGAGGAACTTCGCCTGCGCGCTGCCGTGCGGGTCGTGGCACTTGGCGCACTGGCCTTCGGACACCGGCCCGTGCACGAACGCCTTCGCGAACTCCTTCTTCTGGTCGGAGTGGCACGAGAAGCAGGTCTCGGCGCCCGCCTGCGCGAGGAGCTTCGGCACGTCGCCGCCGTGGGGCGAGTGGCAGCTCGTGCAGTCGCCGGAGGCCGCGGGTGGGTGCACGTTCTTCGCGGCGAGCGCTTCCTTGATCTTCGGGTGGCAGGTCTCGCAGAGCGCCGCGCCCTCGGCCTTGAGGAGCTTCGCGTTCGCCGACGCGTGCGGCGTGTGGCAGCTCGTGCACTCGCCCTGCGCGGCGGGCTTGTGCGGGTTCTTGCCGGCGACCTGCTTCGCGACGTCGTCGTGGCAGGTGAGGCAGAGGTCCTTCTGGCTCGACGCGAGCAGCGACTTCTGGTCGGACGCGTGCGGCGTGTGGCACGTGGTGCACGTGCCGGCCTTGAACGCCTCGTGCACGACCTTCTTCTTCATGTCGTCCTGGCGGTCCGAGTGGCAGGAGAAGCAGAGGTCCGGCTCGGCGGCCGTGAGCTCGAGCTTCTTTCCGGCGGCGGCCGGTTTGTGGCACGTCGAGCAGTCGGTCGCGGGCGGGTGGACGACCTTGCGCAGCAGCGTCTTCTCGTCGGAGGAGTGCGGCGTGTGGCACGACGTGCATGTCGCGCCCTCGACGGAGAAGCCCGCGTGCGCCGGCGCCTTCGCGCTGCCGCCGGCCTTATGGCAGCTCTGACAGAGCTCGCCCTGAGGCTGGAGCAGGAGCGCCGGCTGCGCGCTCGCGTGCGGCGCGTGGCAGGTCAGGCAGTCGGCGGCGGCCGGCGCGTGGACGTTCGCGCGCGTGAACGAGTCCGTCTTGTGGCAGGAGAGGCACGCCTGGCTGCCCTGCGCCTTGAGGAGTCCCTTGAAGTCGGAGGAGTGCGGCGAGTGGCAGGAGGTGCAGGTGCCCTTGAACGGCGCGTGGACGTGCGCCTGCTTCAACGTCTCGTTTTCCTTCGGGTGGCACGAGAGACAGAGCGCCGGCTCTTCTTCCTTCAGCACGAGCGCGCCGACGACGCCGTGGCGCTTGTGGCAGGACTCGCAGTTCTTCTCGTCCTTAAACGGAGCGTGAACGAACTTCTTCGATGCTTCCTTCAGCACCGGTGCGTGGCACTCGATGCAGCTCTTCGAGATGATCTTGGGATTCGCGGTGGCGCTCGCCGGGAGCAGGAACGCGGCGGCGAGAAAAGCCAGCGCAGCGGCGACGAATCCGGTCCTCTTATATGGCTGCGTCGCCCTGGAGCCCTGCTGCGGGAAACGGCTCATTTGAGTCGCAGCATAGGGACGCAAGGGGGTCACCGATCTGATGCAAAGTCACCAATTCGGCGCCTTTTTTGCGTTCGATTGCGGGTCGCCGCGGGGGGGCGGGGAGTGCTCAGAAACCCTTGTCAATCCGCGCGTTTTCTTTGTCCAGAAGTTTTACGGGTCGATGGGGCCTGGTGCCGGGTGGCATGGTGCCGCACCAGACGAGTCCCGTTGTGGGCGATTCGGATTGTTTGAGCGATTCGCGCCGCGGGCCGCGGCTCGCGCCGGTTTTCAGCCGATCTTGACGGGCCGGCCGAACACGTTCCCGTAGAACTTCTCGAGCGTCTCGTTGTCGAAGCTGTTCCAGCCGCCGCACAGGTCGTGCTCGCGGGTCTCGACGTCGCAGGCGATTGCGGCGCCCGTCGCCTCCTGGCGGCCGAGCAAGTAGAGGTTCGCGAGCTCGTTCATCTCCTCGCGGGAGGCGCTCGGGCGCTTCTCCGCGATCCAGGCGAAGCGCTGCTTGAACTCCTTGTCGGGCAGCGAGGCGAAGCCCTGGCAGGGGAGGCCCAGGCGCTGCGCGACCGTGCAGACGCAGTGGTCCGCGTCGGTCAGCTTCACGAGCTTCGCGCGGAGCATCGCGATCGCCTCGGGGCGCGTGAGGTGGTCGGGGGTCTCGGGCTTGTTTTCGACGTTCTCCATCGGAGTTCTCCCTCTGTCGGGATGAGTCTCCCGCCGGGGGTCGCGCGGATCGTGGTGCAAACGCATCAATTGGGGCAAAGGGTGCGCCGGGGGAGGCTGACCGGGGCTAAGTTCGATGTGCGAGTCGCTGGATCCTCGTCGGGTCGAGGCCAGTCACAACAACTTCTTGAACTCCTCGACCGTAAGGCCGGCGTCCCGAACGATGCCGCCCATCGTGAAGGCGTTCACCGGGTTATGCCTGGGTATCGTCAGGAACCGCACACCATTGGTCATCACGGCATGCTTTCCGCCCTGGCGCGCGATTCGAAATCCAGCCTTTTCCAGCGCTCGAACAGCCTCCTGGTGGTTCACACCGGGCAGCTTCGGCATCGGCTAGACCGTGACTTCTACTTCTCTGACTTCCTTGCTTTTCAGCGACTCGTCGACCGCAGCCAGGTATTCCCGGATGGCATCTCGGATGTTCTCCAGCGCCTCTTTCTCGGTGGTGCCTTGCGACCAGCACCCCGGAAGCCCCGGGCACGAGACACTGAAGCCTTCCTCGCTGCGCTGGAGCGCGACCTTGTACCGCATTCCCTGATTCTACCGCCCACCGACGCATTGAATCCGGGGGGGGGGCCGACGGCGTGGCAGCAGGGTCTGGCTAAAGGCGGTCCACCGACCCCGCTGCGACGGGAGAAGCCGGCTATATCCCATGGGAGGAAGGGAGTGCCGAATGCGGCGCTTCCCCGCGACGAATCCCGAAATCTGCATCCTCTGATGCGTTTCCATCACTCCATGAACCTGCGCGCAAGACACCCTTGCTCCATGACGTCCGTCATGGGGGCGGGCGTCCAAAGTGCGGATATTGCCCATGATGCGCGCCTTCCCGACCCCGGAGACCCGGACGCTCTCCTTCAAGGAGGTCCTGTACGAGAAGGCGGACGGCGTCGCCACGATCACGATCAACCGGCCGAAGCGCTTCAACGCCTACTCGACGGTGTGCCTCGAGGAGCTCGCGAACGCGCTGCGCGCCGCGACCTTCGACGACGGCGTCGGCGTCATCGTCTTAACCGGCGCCGGCGACCGGGCCTTCTGCACCGGCGGCGACGTCAAGGAGTACGCCGACTCCTACGTCTCGGCGCCGCGCGACTACTGGAAGTACATGGCGCTCTTCCGCGCCTACATCGACGCGATCCTCTCGACCGGCAAGCCCGTCATCGCCCGCATCAACGGCATCGCGGTCGGCGGCGGCAACGAGTCCGTCCTCGCCTGCGACCTCGCGGTGATGGCGGATCACGCCTACGTCGGCCAGGTCGGCGTGCGCGTCGGCTCCGTCGCGTGCGGCGGCGCCACGCAGTGGCTGCCGATCACCGTCGGCGACAAGCGCGCCCGCGAGATGCTCATGACGAACCGCCAGATCCCCGCGCGCCTCGCGCTCGACTGGGGCCTCGTCAACCGCGTCGCACCGTCGGTGCGGCACGGAGCGAGCTTCGTGCACAACCCCTCGCCGGAGCAGATCGAGATGGCGCGCAAGAGCGAGAACGCGTACGCGATCGACCTCGGCCCGCTCGACCAGGAGGTGCACGAGCTCGCGCAGGAGCTCCTGCGCACGTTCCCGGAGTGCGTGCGCTACACGAAGCAGCAGGTCAACTTCTGGAAGGACTTCTCGTGGGCGCTGACGGTCCGCCACGCGCAGGACTGGCTCGCACTCCACTACACGGACTACGAGCCGTTCGAGGGCATGAGTGCGTTCGCGAAGAAGCGGCGCGTCGACTTCGCCGCGGTGCGGCGGCGCGCGGTCGAGCCCGGCGGCTCGCCGGAGACGCCGTGGGGCGCCCATGTCAAGACGTGCCAGGGCTGCGGCGCCGAGGGGCTCCCGGCGACGTTCGCCTACTGCGGCACGTGCGGCATTCACCTGTCGTGAACGGACGCCGGGTGCTCGCCGGCCGCGTGGCGCTCGTGACGGGCGGAGCGAGCGGGATCGGGCTCGCCTGCGCGAAGCGGCTGAAGGCGGCGGGCGCGCGCGTCGCGGTCGCCGACGCGTCCACGGCGCGGCTCGCGCGGCTGAGGAGGGCCTTCGCGGCGGAGGACCTCTATCCCGTGGATGTCGCCGACGCGGCGGCGGCCCGCGACACCGTCGCCGACCTCGTCGCGCGGCGCGGGCGCCTCGACGTGCTCGTCCTCGCCGCGGGGATCTGCCGCGACGCGGTCCTGTGGAAGATGACCGACGACGCATGGGACCGCGTGATCGCGGTGGATCTCTCCGGTGCGGCCCACTACGTGCGCGCGGCGGCGCCGGCGCTGCGCAAGAGCCGCGGCGGCCGCGTCGTGCTGGTCTCGTCGATCAACGGCCGGCGCGGCAAGTTCGGCCCGGCGAACTACGCCGCGGCGAAGGCGGGGCTGCTCGGCCTCGCGCGCTCGGCCGCGAAGGAGCTCGCCGCGAGCGGCGTGACCGTCAACGTCGTCGAGCCCGGGTTCACCGACACGCCGATGACGGCGGGACTCCCGGCGGACGTCCGCGCGCGTGCCGTCGCCGAGACGCCGCTCGGCCGAGCGGGCCGGCCCGAGGACGTCGCCGAGGCGGTCGCGTTCTTCGCGTCGCCCGCGGCCTCGCACGTCACGGGACAGGCGCTCGCCGTCGACGGCGGGCAGGCGATCGGGGCCTGAGGCGTGGCGGCGTTCAAGGGCTGGGAGATGCGCGAGGGCTCGCGGGAGCTCGTGCGCGCGTGCCGCGAGGTGCCCCCGCTGACGGCGACCGACGCGCTCGTGCGCGTGGCCGGCTGCGGCGTCTGCCACACGGACCTCGGGTTCCTCTACGACGGCGTGCGCACGCGGCACGCGCTGCCGCTCATCCTCGGCCACGAGATCAGCGGGATCGTCGAGGACGCGGGGAGCGCGCATCGCGACCTCGTCGGCCGGGCCGTGGTGGTGCCGGCGGTGCTGCCGTGCGGCGAGTGCGCGGCGTGCCGGAGCGGCCGCTCGACGATCTGCGCGCGCCAGATCATGCCCGGCAACGACCGCGACGGCGGCTTCGCCGAGCGCGTCGTGCTGCCCGCGCGCTTCCTGTGCCCGGTCCCGGGCGCGGACTCGAACCCGGACGCGCCGCTCGGGAGGATGCCCGGATTGACGCTGCGCCACCTCGCGGTCGTCGCGGACGCCGTCTCGACCGCGTACCAGGCCGTCGAGCGCTCGGGCGCCGCGAGCGGCTCGGTCGCCGTGGTCGTCGGCCTCGGCGGCGTGGGCGGCTTCGCGGCGCAGATCGCTTCGGACCGCGGCGCGGAGGTGGTCGCGCTCGACGTGGACGCGCGGCGCCGCGCCGAGGCTTCGCGGCTCGGCGCCGGGCTCGCCCTCGACCCGAAGGAGGTGTCCGGCAAGGAGCTGCGCGCCCGCGTGGCGACGTTTGCGAAGGAGCGGGGCGTGCCCGGCACCGGCTGGACGATCCTCGAGTGCTCCGGCACGGCCGCCGGGCAGCAGACCGCGTTCGGCCTGCTCGTGCACGGCGCGACGCTCATGGTCGTCGGCTTCACGCTCGAGGCGGTGAGCGTGCGCCTCTCGAACCTCATGGCCTTCGACGCGCGGGCGCTCGGCAACTGGGGCTGTGCGCCGGAGCTCTATCCCGCGATCCTCGAGAAGGTCCTCGCGGGGAAGATCGACGTCGTCACGCCCACCATGTTTCGACCGCTGTCCAGAATTGCCGAGGCGCTCGCGGACGTCCACGCCCGACGCGCCGACCGCCGGATCGTGCTCGTGCCCGACGAGGAGGAGCCATGACGACCACTTCCACCGCCGTGGCCTCGCCCGTCCGCGTCACGACCGAGCGCTCGGGCGAGCTCGTCCGGATCGTGCTCGACCGGCCGAAGGGCAACATCCTGGACCTCGAGATGCTCGCGGGCCTGCGCGCCGCCGTCGCGACGCTCGCCCGCGCGCCGGGCCGAACCAAGCTCGTCGTCTTCGAGGGCGCCGGCCCGCACTTCAGCTTCGGCGCCTCGGTCCCGGAGCACCTGCCGGAGAAGGCGGGGACGCTCATTCCGGCGTTCCATGCGTTCTTCCGCGAGCTCGAGACGCTCGGCATCCCGACCGCGGCCGTCGTGCGCGGGCAGTGCCTCGGCGGCGCGTTCGAGCTCGCGCTCTGGTGCGGCATGGTCTTCGCGGAGCCCTCCGCCCGCCTCGGCGTGCCGGAGACGAAGCTCGGCGTGTTCCCGCCGGTCGCGGCGCTCGCGCTGCCGTGGCGCGTCGGCGGGGCGCGGGCGACGCAGCTCATCCTGACCGGCGAGGTCGTCGAGGCCGGGGCGGCCTTCGCGATGGGCCTCGTCGACACCGTCGAGGACGATGCCGAGGCGGCGCTCGGGCGCTACTTCGACCGGCACCTCGCGGACAAGTCGGCCGTCGCCCTGCGCGCCGCGTGGCGGGCGTCGCGGCTCCGGCTCGCGGCCGCGCTCGCCAATTCGCTGCCGGTCCTCGAGGCGCAGTACCTGAGGGACCTGATGCGGCACCGCGATCCGGTCGAGGGGCTGACGGCGTTCCTCGAGCGCCGGTCGCCCGTCTGGACGCATGACTGAGCCGTCGCCGCGCGCCGCGGTCGTCGACTGGGCGGCGCAGATCGCCGAGGACCTCGATTTTGCCGCCGCGCGGGCGCACCTCGCCGAGAACCCGGGGAGGAAGGCCGCCGGCTACCTGCCCGTGTACGCGCCGCGCGAGATCGTGCGCGCCGCCGGCATGCTTCCGGTCGGCGTCCACGGCGGGGGAGACCGGCTCGAGATCATCCGGGGCGACGCCTTCTACCAGTCCTACATCTGCCACCTGCCGCGCTCGGTGATCGAGCTCGCGCAGTCGGGGCGCCTCGATTTCCTGTCCGCGGTCCTCTTTCCGGCGACGTGCGACGTCATCCGCAACCTCTCGGGCACGTGGCAGCTCGTCTCGCCGGAGGTGTACGTCCGCTACCTCGACCTGCCGCAGGGCGGCGCCTCGGAGCTCGCGGCGGAGTTCTGGAAGGAGGAGCTCGGCGTCCTCGCCGCGGACCTCGGCCGCATCGCCGGCCGCGCGGTGACCGGCGACTCGCTCCGCGAGGCGATCGCGGCCTACAACGCCGTGCGTTCCCTGATCCGGGAGCTCTACCGCGTCCGGCGCGAGACGCCCTGGCGCGTGCCGAGCGAGGAGCTGTACCTGCTGCTGCGCGCGGGCGAGACCGTGCCGCTCGAGGCGTTCGTCGAGCGCGCGAGGGCATACCTCGCCGCGGTCGAGGCCGACGCCGGGCGCGTCCGCGACAAGGCGCGCGTGGTCGTGGTCGGCGCCTTCTGCGAGCCGCCGCCGATCGGCCTCATCAAGACGGTCGAGCGGGCGGGCTGCTCGATCGTCGACGACGACTTCCTGCTCGGCAACCGGATGATCGACGGCGACGTGCCGCTCGACGGCGACCCGCTCGGCGCGCTCGCCCGCGCGTTCGTGGGCCGCGCCGTCCGCAACTCGACGCTGTACGAGGCGGACCCGGAGGGCAAGCGCCGGCTGATCGGCGAGCGCGTCGCGGCGGCGAGGGCCGACGGCGTCATCTTCGCGTCCGCGAGCTTCTGCGACCCGGCGCTCCTCGACCGCCCGATGCTGCGCGCCGGCGCGGAGGCGGCGTGCATCCCGTGCATCGCGTTCCAGTTCGCGGAGAACACGGGGCAGTTCCAGCAGTTCCGCGAGCAGGCCGGGACCTTCGCCGACGCGATCAAGCTGTGGGGAGGGGAGTGATGTCCTGCCGCTGTCGGCCGCGCCGCCATTCGCGCCCGCGGGCGGGGACGAGCCCCGCCCCGACGTGGTCATCGGCCCGCGGAACGGTAGGGGCGGCCCTGGCGGCCGCCCGCGCGGGGAGGAGCGTGCCATGAGCGACCAGGACAAGGACCGCTCGATGCTGCTCCAGAAGGAGATGCTGGCGGAGCACTACCGCCGGCTCGAGGCCGCGCCCGAGACGCGCGAGCCCGTCGTCTACACGTTCGTCCCCGGCAACCTGACCGAGCTCATCCGCTCCTTCGGCGCGCTGCCGGTGCTGCCCGAGATCAACGCGCTCCAGTCGGCGATGCGCGGGAAGAGCCAGGGCTACATCGCCGCGGCGGAGAAGGGCGGCCACTCCGAGGACGTCTGCTCGTACGTCAAGTGCGACATCGGGATGGCGCGCGCCGGCAACGTCGGCCCGACCGGCACGCGGCTGCCGAAGCCGGACCTCCTGCTCCTCTCCTACACCGGCTGCTACACGTTCATGAAGTGGTTCGAGCTCCTCCGCGAGGAGTACCGGTGCCCGACCGTGTTCCTCCAGGTGCCGTACGAGGGCGACGGCTCGCAGACGCCCGCGATGCGCGCGTACGTGGCGCGGCAGATCCGCGAGACGCTGATCCCGGCGCTCGAGAAGGCGACCGGCCGGCGCTACGACGAGGACCGGCTGAAGGAGAGCCTCGCCCGCAGCCGCGCGGCCGAGGACGACCTCGTCGCGGTGCTCCAGTCCGCGCGGAAGACGCCGAGCCCGATCGACGCGTACTTCGGCGCGGTCTACTACGTCGGCCCGATCTTCTCGGCGTTCCGCGGCACCGAGGAGGGGCTCGCGTACTACCGGGCGCTCCGCGAGGAAGTGGAGCAGCGGGCGGCGCGCGCCGAGGGGCCGGCGACGCCCGCGGGACGCCTCGACGCGCAGAAGTACCGGCTGGTCGTCGAGGGGCCCCCCAACTGGACGCACTTCCGCGAGTTCTGGCGGATGTTCGCGGAGGAGGGCGCGGTCGTCGTCGCCTCGACGTACTCGAAGGTCGGGGGCACGTACGACCTCGGCTTCCGCCACGACCCGGCCGATCCGCTCGGGACGCTGGCCGACTACTGCTCGGGCTGCTACACGAACCGGAGTCTCCCGGCCCGCGTCGAGATGCTCGAGCGCTACTGCCGGGAGTATTCGGCCGACGGGTTCCTCGTCCACTCGGTCAAGTCCTGCAACTCGTTCTCGGCCGGCCAGCTCACCATGCTCCGCGAGGTCGAGCGCCGGACGGGGCTGCCCGGCGCCTTCATCGAGTCGGACCTCGTGGACGCGCGGTACTTCTCGGCCGCCAACCTGAAGAACCGCCTCGAGAGCTACTTCCAGATGCTCGAGGCGCGGCGGACCGGCGCTGCGGTGCCCGCATGAGGTGCTTCGTCGGCATCGACCTCGGCTCGACGACGACCAAGGCCGTCGTGCTGGACGAGGCCTCCGAGGTGCTCGGCCGAGGCATCACCAACTCGAGGTCGAACTACGACCTCGCGGCCGAGATCGCGCGGACCGAGGCGTTCGTCAGCGCCCGGTTCCGGCTCCTCGAGCGCGCGGTGGAGAGGGCCGCGGGCCGGGAGACGCTCGCCCGGCTGCTGCGCGCGTTCCGGCTCGAGCAGATGCTCACGCAACTCTCGGCGCTGCGCGGGAAGGTCGAGGAGGAGATCGGGAAGCGTCCGGTGCCCGGCCAGAAGGCCCTCCGCGCCGCCGTCGCCGCGATCTTCGACGGGATCGTCGCCGAGGAGGAGGCCCGGTTCCTCGAGGCGGACCCGCCGGCGCGCTCCGACTTCTTCCGCGACGCCGCGGGCTCCGCGTACGCGCGCCTCGCGGAGAGGGCGGCGGCCGCCTCGGGCGGGGCGGTCACGTTCGACGCGCTCCTCGGTCTCTACGACCAGTGCATCGTCCGCGTCGAGAACGAGCCGCTCGAGCTCGGCTTCCGCGAGCACATCGGGCAGGCGCTCGAGCGCGTGGGCAATGCCTCGGGCGTGCGCGAGGCGGTCGACGCGGCGGTCGACGCCCCGCTCGACCCCGTCGCGACGGTCGGTACGGGCTACGGCCGCGCGCGGCTGCCGTTCCCGAAGGAGCAGATCCGCTCGGAGATCCTGTGCCACGGCCTCGGCGCGCACGTGCTGTTCCCCGGGACGCGCACCGTGCTCGACATCGGCGGCCAGGACACGAAGGCGATCCAGGTGGACCCGGCCGGCATCGTCACGAGCTTCCAGATGAACGACCGCTGCGCCGCGGGGTGCGGCCGCTACCTCGGCTACATCGCGGACGAGATGAACATGGGCCTCCACGAGCTCGGGCCGCTGGCGCTCGGCAGTCGGCGCCCGGTGCGGATCACGTCGACGTGCACGGTGTTCGCGGGCGCGGAGCTGCGCGAACGCCTCTCGCTCGGCGAGCGCCGCGAGGACATCCTCGCCGGGCTCCACCGGGCGGTCATCCTCCGCGCGATGAGCCTGCTCGCCCGTTCGGGCGGCATCGACGACGAGTTCACGTTCACCGGCGGCGTCGCGAAGAACCCCGCGGCCGTCGAGGCGCTGCGCCGGCTCGTCGCCGAGAACTACGGCGAGCGGCGGATCAACATCTCGGCCGACAGCATCTACACGGGCGCGCTCGGCGCCGCGCACTTCGCGCGCCGGGGGGCCGCGGCGTGAGCGCCGCCGTCACGGCCGGGATCGACGTCGGCTCGAGCGCCGTCAAGGCCGCCGTCGTGCGGATCGAGGAGGAGGGCGGCGAGACGCTGCTCGGCCGCGGCCTCGCCCGCGTGCGCAAGCGCGAGGTCGCGGAGGTCGTCGCCGAGGCCTTCGACGCGGCCGTGGCCGAGGCCGGGGTGGACGGGCTCGACTACGTCGCGACGACCGGCGAGGGCGAGGAGACACCCTTCGCGACCGGCCACTTCTACGGGATGACGGCGCATGCCCGCGGGGCGCTCTTCCTCGAGCCGCGGGCCCGCGCGGTCCTCGACGTCGGCGCGCTGCACGCGCGGGCGATCTCGATGGACGCGCGCGGCAAGGTCCTCGGCTACAAGATGACGAGCCAGTGCGCGTCGGGGTCGGGCCAGTTCCTCGAGAACATCGCCCGGTACCTGGGGGTCGCGGCGTCGGAAGTCGGCGCGCTCTCGATCGGCGCGCAGAAGCCGGAGGCGGTCAGCTCGATCTGCGCGGTCCTGGCGGAGACCGACGTCATCAACATGGTCTCGCGCGGCCTCTCGGCGGCCGACATCCTGCGGGGCATCCACGAGAGCATGGCGGGCCGGTTCGCGCGCCTCCTGCAGTCGCTCGGCGCCGAGGGCGTCGTGTTCGTCAGCGGCGGCCTCGCGGCCGACGACGGGCTGGCGGCGGCGCTCGAGGGAGCGCTCAAGGCGGGCGCCGCGCGGGGCGCGAAGCCGGTCGAGCTCGAGCGCCACGTGCTCTCGCCGTGGTCGGGGGCGATCGGCGCCGCGATCTGGGGAGCGTTTCGCCGGCGGCGCGCCGGCATGGAGGGATTCGCATGGACGGCGAAGGAGAGATCGAGAGCCTGACGGTCCGGACGCTCGTGCCCGGGGACGCCCCGCGGCTCGTCCGCATCGACCAGCGGCTGACGGGGCGCAATCGCTCGGCCTGGTACGAGGGGAAGCTGAAGCGCGCGCTCGGGGAGTCGGACGTGCGCATCTCGCTCGGCGCGGAGCTCGACGGCTTTCTCGTCGGCGCGGTGCTCGGCTCGCTGCAGTACGGCGAGTACGGCCAGCCGGAACCGATCGCGATCCTGGACACGATCCTGGTGGACCCGGACTGCGCCGGGCGCGGCGTCGGACGCTCGCTCCTCGAGACCCTCACACGCAACCTGCGCGCCTTCGGGATCGAGCGGCTGCGGACCGAGGTCGCCTGGGACGAGCACGCGCTCAATCGGTTCCTCGGCAAGGCGGGGTTCGTCCCGGCGCCGCGGCTGGTCCTCGAGCTGCGGCTCGAGCCGGAGGCCGCCGGCCGATCTGTCGCTTCGTCTGACCGGCGTCATACGCCGGCGGCGCTTCCGTCGGCGATCCTCGAGGGCGGAGGCTCGGGGTCAGGCTTAAGCCTGACCCCGGTCTGTAAGAAGGAGGCACGATGACGCACGCTGTTCTGACCGAGCGGATCCTGGATGCCACGGAGTTGACAGCCCGGGAGGCCGTGGACGGATGTCTCTCGAGGTTCGACGCCCTCGAGCCGGGCGAGAAGATGGAGCTCAGGACGAAGGACTCGGGTTCGGAGGTCCTCGCGAAACTCCAGGCCCTGAGGCCCGGCGAGTACGAGTGGTCGCCGATCGAGGCGGGCCCGCCGGTCTGGACGACGGAGATCCTGCGCCGCGCGAAGCCGTCCCCGCGCCGCGAGGTCCTCGAGGCGCTCGCGTGGGACCACGACCGGCTCGACGCGCTCGAGTCGGAGGCGTTCCGCGCCCGCGCGGCCGGAGACCTGCAGACGGCGTTTGATCTGTACGCGCGCTTCGCCGCGGGGCTGCGCCGGCACATCGGGTTCGAGGAGGAGATCCTGTTCCAGGCGTTCGAGGCGGCGAGCGGCACGCCCGCCCACTGCGGGCCGACGGCCGTGATGCGCGTCGAGCACCGGGAGATCGAGGACCTGCTCGAGCAGATCGCCGGCGGCATCGGCGACGCCGCCTCCGAGCTCGATCGGCTTCGCTCGCGTTTCCACGCCGTGCTCGGCGACCACAACGCGAAGGAAGAGCAGATGCTCTATCCGACGACGGACTACCTGCTCGGGGCCGAGACGGCCGATCGCCTGGTCCGGAAGATCCAAGTTTACGAGGGACGGAGCGTTCGGAACCGAGGTTAAACTCCCCGCAGCATGCGGAGGGAGAGCTTCTGGCGGGATGCCGTCGCACTCGTGGCGCTGTCGGTCGCGGCGGCGGCGGTTTCGAATCTCGCCGCGGGGCCGGAGCGCAAGCTCCGTTGGGTCGGATCCTACGCGGAAGCGGCGCCGCCGCCGTCTTCGAAGGAGCCCCCGGCGGCGGCCGCATCCGCCGCGCCGGCGCCCGCGATCTCCCCCTCGGCCGGCGACGCGGGCAAGGCCTTCCCGCCGCACCCCGATAAGCCCTGGCTCGAGATCTCGGGCGACGACGTCGCCCTCCTGCGGGACCGCGGCGCGCTGATCCTCGACGCGCGGCGCTCGAGCGTCTACCGCGATGGCCACATCGCCGGCGCGCGGTCCCTGTCGGTCTGGGAGGCGGACGCGGACGACAAGGTGCGGGGGCTCTTCGCGGAGGGACGCGACCAGAGCGCGCCGGTCGTCGTTTACTGCAGCGGCGGCGAGTGCGAGGACTCCCACATGCTGGCCGAGAAGCTCTACAGGGTCGGCTTCGACGACGTGCTCGTCTACAAGGACGGGTTCCCCGACTGGCAGAGGCGCAATCTCCCGGTCGCGAAGGGGGACGCGCCGTGAGCGGCCCGTTGTCCTCGCCGTGGCTGACGATCCGCGTGCAGTTCGTGCTCGCGGCGGTGTTCGTCGTGGCCGCCGTCGGGAAGATCGCCGACCCGCCGGGCTTCGCGCACGAGATCCACAACTACGCGCTCGTGCCGGGCGTCGCGGTCAACGCGATGGCGATCGCCCTGCCGTGGCTCGAGCTCATCTGCGGCCTCGCGCTCTTCGTCGGGCTCGCGCGGCGCTCGGCGGCGCGGATCCTGGGCGTGCTCCTCGTCGTGTTCGTGATCGCGCTCGGGATCAACCTCGCGCGCAAGCGCCCCGTCGACTGCGGTTGCTTCGGGACGTCGAAGGTCGAGAAGACGACGGAAGAGCGCCTGCGCGACATGAAATGGGCAATCGCCCGGGACGCGGGCCTCCTGCTGCTGGTCGGCCAGGTGCTGGGGGCGACGCGCCGCGACGCGGGGTCAGGTCTCTGAAAGCGTGAACTCCAAAATATTGGAAGTCACACATTCAGAGACCTGACCCCATTTTCAGGTCTTGCCGAAGCGCTGCTTGAGGGCTTCGCCCACCAGGATCGCGGCGGGGTAGAGGATCTCCTCCTCCTCCTGCGCGTGGGCGACCAGGCGCTGGGCGACGCGCGCGATGCCGGCGTGGCGCTCTTCGGTCGCCGCCCTCATCAGCTCGCGGAGCGCCTCGACCATCGTGGCGTGCTCGCGGCGCATGCGGGGCAGCTCGCCGCGCAGGAGCGCGATACGGGGCAGGAAGACCGCCATGTCGTCGGTGAGCCGGTTCTCCGCCGCGGCGGAGAGCAGCGCGAGCGCGGGCGCGACGTACTCCTCCTCGCGCGCCATGTGCGGCTGGATGACCTTCATGACGGCGCGCGCGCACTCGCCCGTGTGGCCTCCCGCCTTGAGCGCGCCGGCGAGCTCGCGGTGGAGCTCCTGGTGCTCGGTCTGGATCGATTGGGGAACCGTCAGTTCCAAGAAGAACCTCCTCGAGACGCGGGGCAACCGCGCCTCGTTTCGCGAGCTCCGGAGATCAGTCGAGCCGGACGAGTTCGTCCGGCGAACCGGCCCGGGCCGCGCGGCGCATCTCGTCGGCGCGGAAGCGGTAATGGCCGCCGGGGGTCCGGACCGCCTTCAGCAGACCCGTGCGGGCCCAGCGCGTCACGGTCGAGACCGAGACGCCGAAGAGCTTCGCCACCTCGCCGCGCGACAGGAACGCGCGGTCGCCGGCGGGGTCGGAGGCGGGGGGAGGAACGGGAACCGGGGCCGGGCCGACGTGTTTGGACTGTGCGCTCATCGAACTCCTTTGCGAGGTCGAAGCCGGACGAAAAGGCGGGGAAGTCTTTGCCGGCGACCGGTTTGACTCATTTTCGCTCATTGCCCGCCTCGCGTACTTTGCAAGAATCGGCGGCCGTTCCGCCTGATCCAGTTGCATCAATTCCGGGATCAAAACGACCGAACGACTTGCGGCGGGGCCGGGCCGACGGTCCTCCCGCGAGAGGCCCTTCCCGCGCGCCGATTCGCCGCCACTGAATGATCTGCATCATGCCGGCCGGACGGGCGCGCCCTTACTCTGCGACTGGGATGCTGTCTCCCGTCGAACTCGAGATCGAGCTCTTCTGCCGTGGCATGCGCATCGATGCGAGCTGCGATGTCGACGAGGACGGCCGCCCGGTTCTTCGCACGCGCGCGGGCCTGGGCTCCGGGCTCGAGCTCGTGCTGGCGGCTCCCCGGAAGCCGATCTGGGTCAACGTCCCGGTGGTCGAACCCTTCGCCGCCGTCTCACCCTTCCGGCTGGCGAGGGAGGAGGGCAGCTACCGCGTCCTCGACGACCGCGCCGGCGACGTTTACCCGGTGAGGCTTCCGGAGGAGCCGGCCTGGTATTCGCGCGCCACCTCCTCCGGCATCCCGATGAGCCGGGTCGGCGTGCTCCAGGGCAACTACCTCGGCGTCTACGTCTCGAACTCATGCCTGTACTGGGCGTCGTCCCCCTCGCAGGCCTGCAAGTTCTGCACGACCGGCAAGAACGTGGGCGTCGTGGAGGAGAAGCGCAAGAGCGTCGAGGACGTCGTCGAGGTCGCGCAGGCCGCGCGCGAGGAATCGGGCGCGATCTTCACGCACCTGAACACCGGCTACCATTTCGAGGACGTCGACCGTCTCGAGCCGATCCACGGCCTGCGCCAGTGCGAGCCGTTCGTGCGGGCGCTGCGCGAGCGCGTGGGCGGATTCATCGGCGTGCAGGCGCACCCGGTGCCGAAGCGCAAGTTCGGCGAGTACGACGCGCTGATCGAGGCGGGCGCCGACCACTTCTCGTTCTGCTACGAGTTCGAGGACCCGGACCACTTCGCCCGGCTCTGCCCCGGCAAGGCGGCGACGCTCGGCCAGAGCGGCTTCTTCGAGGCGATGGAGTACACGGCGAAGAAGCTCGGCCGCGGGCGCGTCGCCGGCGAGATCATCGCGGGCCTCGAGCCGATCGAGGCGACGATGCGGGGCATCGAGCGCATCGTCGAGGCCGGCGCGTTCCCGACGGTGTGCATCTTCCGCCCGACCCTCGGGAGCGAGCTCGCGGACGAGCCGCCGCCGAACCCGGACGACATGAAGCGCGTGTTCGCGCACCTCTACGAGACCTGCCGACGCGCGGGCCTGCCCGTCGGCATCCTGCCGATCGAGGTCTCGCTCGTCGTCCAGCCGGAGGAGGCCGCCGACCTCGTGCCGCGAGGCTTCCGCATGTACGAGTGGAAGCTCGCGGCGATGCGCCGCCTGGCGCGCCCCTACGTCGCCTGGAAGAGGTCGCCCCGCGGCATCGCCTGAATCGCGGCGAGGCGACGCCGCGCCGGAAGTGAGCTTCCCGCCTCCCCGGGTGACAGAATGACCCCCATGAAGCGAAAGCCGGCGGCCGAAGCGCCGCCCGAAACGGGGACCCCGAGTGACTGGGCGAAGCTGGCGGCGCTCGGCGCGCTCGCCGCGCTCTGGGCGCTCTTCCTCTGGTCGGAGCTCGTGCGCTCGCGCACGGGCGGGGGCTCGTTCTGCGGCGGCGGCGGGGCCCTCGACTGCAGCCCGGTCTGGAACGGCACGTTCGCGAAGGCGGTGCAGGGGATGACGGCCATGCCGATCGCGGGCTGGGGCCTGGCGTGGGGCCTCGTCGCCTTCGCCCTGCCGCTCGCGGGCCTGACGCGCCGGGCCGCGGGCGAGCGGACCGAGACGCTCCAGGCCGCCGTGCGCTGGACCGCGGCGGCGGGCATCGCCGTCGTCGCGATCATGCTCGCGGCGAGCGCGATCGAGGGCCACTTCTGCGCCGGCTGCATCGGCACGTACCTGATCGTGCTGGCTTACGCGGCGATCGCGCTGCTCGGCTGGCGCCACGCGCCGTCCACCGACCGCGCCCGGGGCGCCGTGCTCGCCGCGGGGAGCGCGCTCGCCGCGTTCCTTCTCCTGCTCTATCCCGGCCTCCACACGCCGAGGACGAGCGGCGAGGCGGGCCGGTCGGCGGTCGAGGCGGCGGCCGCGGCCGTTCCCCACGAGACGATCGATATCACGGCGCCGACGGGCGCGGCGGCGGCCGCGCCGTCCCGCGCCGGCACGGGCGATGCCGGCAGGGACCGGGCGCTCGAGGAGCTCGTCGCCTCGCTCGATCCGGGCGGGAAGCAGCTCCTCGCGGACTCGCTCGCGATCTACCGGAGCTCGTCGCCCGCCATGATGCCCGCGCCGCGTGCCCTCGTCGGGTCGAGCGTCGCGCCGGTCCGGATCACGGACTTCACGGACATCCTTTGCGATCACTGCGCGAGCCTCTACGAGACGCTGCAGACGATCCGGGAGAACACGGCGCCCGGCAGCTTCAGCGTGGACGCGCGGCAGTTCCCGCTCGACGGCCGCTGCAATCCGCAGTTCGAGGGCGGCAAGGGCGACGACGTCCGCTGCGTCGCCGCGGCGGCGCGCCTCTGCATGGAGCCGAGCGGCAAGGAGCCGGAGTTCGCCGGCGCGCTCTTCCAGCGGCAGAAGGGTCTGACGCGCGAGGCCGTGCTCGAGATCGGCTCGCGGTTCATGCCGAAGGAGAAGCTGGCGGCGTGCGTGGCCTCGCCCGCGACGAAGGTCGAGCTCGATCAGGACCTCGCGGCGGCGCGTCCGTTCGACTCGGACGGCACGCCGATCGTCGCCGTCAACGGCCGGCGCGGGACGAGCTTCGGCCCGTTCCTCTACGCGATGATCCTGACGAAGGGAAATCCCGACCACCCGGCGTTCGATGCGCTGCCGCCCGGGAACGCGACGGCGCACCTGCACTGACCGGCGAGTCCCCCCTCTCCCTCCGGGAGAGGGGCAGGGGTGAGGGGCTCGATCACGCCCCCCTCTCCCGGCCTCGCCCCCCGGTGGGGGGAGAGGAGTCGTAACCCCTAGTCCGCCGGCGCCATCTCCTTCAGCGCCTCGATGCGGCGGATCAGGAAGCCGTCCCTGTCCGTCTCCACGAGCCCGTCCTTCTGCCAGCGGCTCATGATGCGGATCGCGGTCTCGATCGTGGTGCCGACGAGGTCGGCGATCTCCTGCCGCGACAGGTGCAGGGGCACGAACGTGCCGCCGTCACGGGGCTTCCCGAGCCGCTCGGCCAGCGTCGCGAACAGGCGCGCGGCGCGGTACTCGACGGAGCCGGTCATGTCGGCGAGGCGGCGGTTGAGTGCCATCAGGCGGAGCGTGAGCCCGGCGAGGAGGCGGCGCACGATCTCGGGCTTCCTCTCGACGAGGTGGAAGAATTCGCGCGAGGGGAGCGTCACCGTCCCGCAGGGCTCCAGCGCGACGGCCGTGGCCGGGAAGGGCCGCTCCTCGAAGACGGCGACGGCGCCGACGGGCTCGCCGGGGCCGAGGATCTCCAGGATGAGGTCGCGCTCCGGAGTCGACTTGACGATCTTCGCGCGGCCCACGAAGAGGAAGTGGATGAAGGCCGCCGCCTCGCCCTCCTCGAAGATCGTGTCGCCCTTCTCGTAGGCGCGCAGCTCGCAGAGCGGCTCGAGCGCGGCGCGATCGTCCGCCGTCAGCGGCGCGAGGATCGGGATCGCTCCGAAGGGAATCGGGGGCCGCGGCGGCACCCGCGCAGACTATCGCACGGGCAGCGTTGAGGCGAAGGCGGGACGGGGTGCGGCGACGGGCGGCCGCGCGGGCGCGCGCATCGTGCGCACCAGGTTGTAGAGGTAGAAGCAGAGCGCCAGCACGACCGGAATCCCCATCCAGGAGCCGACCTGGTAGAGCACGGGATGGAACGCCGCCGGGTACTGGAGCAGGCGCAGCGCGGCGCCGAGCGTCAGCAGTCCGTACGTCGCCCATGCCATCTTCGCCGACCAGAGCTTCTTGCCCGAAAAGACCGGCAGGATGCGGAAGCTCATGCCGACGATGAGGAGGGTCAGGAACCCGATCGTGAAGGCGTGACGCGCAGCGTCGGCCCACCAGAGGTTGCGCGCCGGGAATTCCGTCGTGCGGACGACGAGGACGGCGCCGAGCTGGAGCACGGCCCAGACCGCGAGCCAGCCGAAGGCCATCCGGATCGCGACGGTCGGCGAGCCCGGAGTGCGCAGCATCGGCAGGTTCGACCGCCTCCAGAGGAAGCCGTTGCCGCCGAGGAAGAGGAGCGCCGAGATCGCGACGAGCGCCCAGGCCGCGTCGCGCAGCGCGAGCCCCGCCGCGTCGGGAATCCCGGGGACCCAGGAAACGGCGGCACAGGCGACGCCGATCATCTGCGCGACGAAGGCCGCCTCCGCCGTCCCGCGCACCGGCGCGCCGACGCCGAGGAACATCGAGACGACGCGGTGTCCGAACCCGTAGATCCACGCGAGCAGAAAGCCGTAGAGCGCGGCGAAGTAAAAAGGCTCGTTGAGCGCCGCCGGGAGCACCGTGTCCGCGTGGCCCGCGAGCCAGGCGCCCTGTGCCGCCGCCAGGAGGAGCGCGAGAACGAAGCAGGCCGTGCCGCCGGCGACGAAGACGTGCATCGGGTCCCGCTTCGCGTACTTGCCCGGCGGAGCCTGCCGCAGGACGTCGAAGACATAACGGGCGAAGAGAAGTCCCGCGGCGAGCTCGAGAATGCCCGAGAAGAGCGAGGCGAGACGGCCGGCGGGGTGGAGCCCGAAGGGCTGGCCCGCGTTGCGCAGCAGGACGCCGGAGAGCATCAGCCAGAAGCTCGCGCGCGCGGCGCGTCCGGGCCGGACGCCACCCACGCCGAGGATGCGCGGGAAGGCGTGATACGCGATTCCCATCAGGAAGAGCGCCGCGAAGCCGAGCACCTGGGTGTGGCCGTGGATCTGGCGGTGGTCGATCGGAACCTCGCCGCCGGCGGCGATGCGGATCAGGTTGATCATGCCGGTCGTCGCGCCGAGCGTCAGCGTCAGGAGGAGCGAGCCGACCAGGAAGTGCGGGGAGAAGAGGGGCGGCGCGGGGCCCGAAACCGGTGGCGCGGCGGCGGCATCGCGGACCGCCGCCGCGCGCACGTCCTGGAGGAACTGGTCGAGGGGAAGACGGTGGACCGTGGCGAACCACGCGAGCGGCTCGTCCGGTCCTTCGGCGCCGCCGCAGTCCGCGAGACCCCATCGCTCGAGCACCGGGCGCGTCGCGGGAAACCGCCGGAGGACCTCGCGGATCGAAGTCGTCGGCGGCACGATCGAGTGCGCCTCGGCCGCGGCATGGGCCGACTCGAGGTCGGCGACGACCTCGGAGAGGGCGAGTCCCTTGGCCGCACAGGCGTCCTTCAGGGGATGCATGCCGCCGCAGCAGGTGTCGAGGCCGTGCGCGGCGAGCGCGGAGGTGAGGTGCGGATACTTCGCGAGGAGGTCTCTGACGGGGATGACGGGGTCGATGACGGAGGCGCTATCCATGAACCGGACGATGGCGCGAAACGCCCAAAGCGCCCATGACCGGGATCATATTTGGGGTCAGGTCTCTGAAAGTGTGACCTTCGAGCAGTGTGGTCGTCGAAAACACCTGCAATTCACGACCTCGGGAGACCGGATGCCTATCTTGAGTTCGGAAACGGGACTGGAAGAGAGGCCGGTGACGAGAGAAACCGCAAAGTCACATTTTCAGAGACCTGACCCCATCAGTAGGCCAGGACCTTGCGGGCGGCCGCGAGGACCTTCTCGGTGTTCGGCAGGATGGCGCGCTCGAGGATCCGGTTGAAGCCGACGGGCGTGAACTCCGAGCCGACGCGGCCGACCGGCGCGTCGAGGAATTCGAACGCGTGTTCCTGGATCCACGCCGCGACCTCGCCGCCGAAGCCGCCGTGGACCTTGTCCTCGTGCGCGATCAAGACCCGCGACGTCTTCTTCACGGTGGCGAGCACGGCCGCGTGGTCCAGCGGCACGAGCGACCGCAGGTCGAGCACCTCGACGGAGACGCCCTCCTTCTCGAGCGCTTTCGCGGCCTCGAGCGCGAAGTGGACGGGCGTGCCGTACGCGATGATCGAGAGGTCGGTCCCCTCGCGTCGAAGCCGCGCCTTCCCGAACGGCACGGCGAACTCCGCCGGGACGGGCGCCTTCGCCATCGGGTTGTTGTAGAGGAACTTCGGCTCGAGGTAGAGCGTGACGCCGCGCGAGCGGATCGCGGTGCGCAGGAGCCCGGCCGCGTCGTCCGCGAACGCGGGCACGACCACTCGGATCCCGGGCAGAGTCGTCAGCCAGCCCTCGATGTTCTGGGAGTGGTAGAGCCCGCCGCCGATGTACCCGCCGGAGGCGAGTCGGACCGTGACGTTCGGGGCGTACTGGCCGTTCGTGCGCCAGTACTCGTGCGACATCTCGACCATCTGCTCGGCCGCCGGCCAGAAGTAGTCGGCGAACTCCGCGCCCTCGACGACGACGCGGATGCGGTCGGAGAGGCGACAGAAGCCGTCGGCCGTCCCCATGATGTAGTCCTCGGCGATCGGTCCGTTGAAGACGCGCGCCACGCCGAACTCCTGCTGCATGCCCTTCGTCGCGTTGAAGACGCCGCCCTTCTCGCGGTATGCGACGTCCTGGCCCCAGATGAAGGTGTCCGGGTTCGCGCGGAACTCCTCCTTCAGCGTGGCGTTGATCGCCTGGACCATCGTGAGCGGCTCGCCGCCGCCGTCGGGCAGTCCCTCCGGCCAGCGCTCGGGGCGCCACGGCTCCGGCACCACGTGGTCGTGGATCGTGGCGGGATCCGGGTCCGGCGCCTGGCGCGCGCGGTCGGACGCCTCCTCGTACGTCTTCTCGTTGCCCGCCTCGATCGCGGCGAGCTCCTCCTCCGAGAGGAGCCCGGTGTCCAGGAGGAGCTTGCGGAAGCGGGGGACCGGGTCGGCGGCCTTCGCCGCGGCGAGCTCTTCCGGGGTCCGGTAGAGCTCGTGCCGGTCGGAGTTGGAGTGCGAGTGGATCCGCACGCACCGCGCGTGGACGATCGCGATGCCCGCCCCCGACTTCACGTACGCGACCGCCTCGCGTATCGCGCGGAACGAGTCGAAGACGTCGAGGCCGTCGGCGTGGATGATCCGGACGTTCTTGTAGCCTGAGAAGTTGTCGGAGGCGTAGAGGTTCGCGGTCTGGTCGCTCTTCGGCACCGAGATGCCGTACGCGTTGTCCTGGACGACGAAGACGACCGGCAGCTTCTCGCGCGAGGCGCCGTTGATCGCCTCGGAGAAGTACCCCTCCGACGTCGAGGACTCGCCGACCGAGCAGAACACGATCGAGTCGCGGTGGTAGGTCTTCACCGCCCGGCCGAGCCCGGCCGCGTGCTGGGCGTGATTCGAGACGCTGGACGACACGTTCTGGATGCCGATCGCGGGCTTGGCGAAGTGGTTCGACATGTGCCGGCCGCCGGAGGCGACGTCGCTCGCCTTCGACATGCCGTTCCAGATGATCTCCTCCGCCGTCAGCCCGGCCGCGAGGCAGGTCGTCAGGTCGCGGTAGTAGGGGAAGAGGTAGTCCCGGCCGGGCCGGAACGTCAGGCCGAGCGCGAGCTGGATCGCGTCGTGCCCGGCGGCGGGCGCGTGGTAGCTCCAGCCCAGCCCCTGCTTCAGGTAGTTCGGCGCCCGGTCGTCGATCACGCGCCCGAGATGCATGAGGGCGTACCACCGCTTGACTTCTTCCCGCGAGACGCCCGGCAGGCGCGGCTCCCGCGCCGCCTCGGCCATGGACTGGGTCTCCGCCAACTCCGCCTCCTCGATCCGCGAAGGAACCCGGGCCTCGATCGAGCCCGGGAGACTTTTCCCATTCTACAAGCCGAAGGCACAACGCTTCGCGGCCGTCGCGGATTCCCCGGGTGGAGGCCCCGCCTGCTATCATTCCGGCGATGTCGCCGCGCGAGCGCAGGGACCCGGCCGCGAGCCGGGAGGAGTCCCTGCGGCGCGAGATGGTCGCCCGCTTCGTGGCGCCCCGCGGCGTCGACGATCCCCGCGTCCTCGCCGCCATGTCGGAGGTGCCGCGGCACGCGTTCGTTCCCGAGCCGCTCCGCGCCCGCGCCTACGGGGACCACTCGCTCCCGATCGGCCACGGGCAGACGATCTCGCAGCCCTACGTCGTCGGCCTGATGACGCAGCGCCTCGGCGTGACCGCGGAGCACAAGGTGCTCGAGATCGGCTCGGGATCCGGGTACCAGACGGCCGTGCTCGGGAAGCTCGCGCGGAGCGTCTACTCGCTCGAGCGGATCGACGAGCTCGCCCGGAGCGCCGCGGCCCTCCTGGCGGGCCTCGGCTTCCACAACGTGTCGGTCAAGTGCTTCGACGGCACCTATGGCTACCCGGCCGCGGCGCCCTACGACCGGATCCTCGTCACCGCCGGCACCGAGACCGTCCCGGAGCCCCTCCTCGCGCAGCTCGCGGTCGGGGGGCGGCTCGTCGTGCCGGTCGGGCCGCGGGACCGGCAGCGCCTCCGGGTGATCCGGAAGCGCAAGAACGACTATGCGCAGGAGGAGGCGGAGGACGTGACGTTCGTGCCGCTGCTCGGGCGCTTCGCGGGGTCGCCCGCGTGACGGTGCGCCGCGCGGTCGTCCGCGGCGTCGTCCAGGGCGTCGGCTTCCGCTGGTTCGCGGAGAAGACCGCGCGCTCGCTCGGCGTCCGGGGCTGGGTGCGCAACCGCTCCGACGGCGCCGTCGAGACGGTCGCCGAGGGCGACGAGAGGGCCGTGGCGGAGTACCTCGCGCAACTCTCGCAGGGCCCGTCGGGGTCGCGCGTCGACGAGGTCGTCGTCGAGGAGGCGGCCGGCGAAGGACTCTCCGATTTCGAGGTGAGACGATGACTGAGACCATGACCGATTTCCGCCCGTTCATCCGCGACGTGCCCGACTTCCCGAGCCCCGGCATTCTCTTCCGCGACGTCACGCCGCTCCTCGCCGCGCCCGATGCGTTCCTCGCCGCCGTGAAGGCGATGGCCGAGCCCTTCCGGCGCCTGCGCCCGGACAAGGTCCTCGGGATCGAGGCACGCGGCTTCCTCTTCGGGGCAGCGCTCGCGCGCGAGCTGCACGTCGGCATCGTGCCGGCGCGCAAGCCCGGCAAGCTGCCGCGCATGACCGAGAGCGTCGCCTACGGCCTCGAGTACGGGAAGGACCGGCTGGAGGTCCACTCCGACGCGTTCGGGCGCGGGGAGCGCGTGCTCATCGTCGACGACGTGCTCGCGACGGGGGGCACGGCTCGTGCGGCCATTGACCTCGCGGAGAAGCTCGGCGCCGAGGTGCTCGGCGTGAGCGTCTTCATCGAGCTCGGCGCGCTCGGCGGCCGCTCCAAGCTCGGTGCCCGGCAGGCCCACGCCGTGCTGATGCTATAATCCCGCGCTTCCCCCTCCATGGCTGCCGAGAAGATTCTCATCGTCGACGACGACGAGGACGTGCTCCTCATCGTTCAGACCATCCTCGACAACGCGGGCTACACGGCGCTGCTCGCCCGCAACGGACGCGAGGGCGTCGAGAAGGCGATCGAGGGCAAGCCCGACCTGATCCTCCTCGACGTGATGATGCCGGAGCTCTCGGGCTGGGAGGTCTGCACGACCTTGAAGAGCGCGCCCGAGACGCGCCAGATCCCGATCGCGATGCTGACGGTGAAGGCGGAGATCCGCGACCTGATCACCGGGATGCAGGTCGGCGCCGACGATTACATTACCAAGCCGTTCACCCGCAAGAAGCTCCTGTCCACGGTGCGCCGGCTCCTCGACGAGAAGCGCGAGTCGCCGCCCTCGTTCCTCACGGCCGAGAACGAGGAGATGCGCTACAAGAACCTCCTGTTCGACACGGTCACCGAGCTCCCGACGGTGCCCGTCATCGTGGACGCGCTGCGGGATCGCCTGCTCGACAACCGCGACATGGGCGTTCTCTACATCGACGTCGAGCAGTACAGCCACATCGAGGAGGCGTACGGCTGGGAGGTCTTCGATTCGCTGCTGCGCCACACGGCCCGCACGCTGCGGCGCATGTTCGGCACGATCTTCGCGGCCGAGGACTTCGTCGCGGTGAACCGCGCCGGCGGCTCGGACTTCTACGTGTTCGCGTCGCTCGACGGCGGCGACGACGCGGCCGTGCGCCTCCAGCGCAAGGCGCGCCAGGTGGAGGAGACCCTGCGCGGCTCGCTCGACGAGGCGTTCGGAGCCCGGATCCACAAGCGCATCGGGGTGTTCGTGGGCCACGCGCTGCTGCGTCCGAATCCCCAGATGCGGGTCGAGCGCCTCGTCTACCGCGCGCTCCGCCAGGCGATCGGCGTCGCGACGACGAAGGAGGAGGAGCGCCAGACGCTCCTGCGCGAGACGTTCAAGGACATCCTCCGGCGCAAGCGCGTGCGCACGGTGTACCAGCCGATCTTCCGCCTCGAGACCCTCGACCTGTTCGGCCACGAGGCGCTGACCCGCGGCCCCGTCGACAGCGCGTTCGAGAGTCCCGAGCTGCTCTTCCAGTTCGCCGGCGAGCAGGAAGCGACGTGGGAGCTCGAGCAGCTCTGCCTCGCGTCCTCCGCGTCCCACTACGCGCCCGCCGTGCCCGGCCACCTCTTCATCAACGTCGAGGCGTCCTCGGTCGCGCGGCTGCCGCGCGAAGGGCCGCAGGCCATCGCGCCGCTCTTCGCGACGCGCCACCCCGTCGTGCTCGAGGTGACGGAGCGTTCCGCGATCCGCGACCTGCCCGTCTTCCGCGAGGCGCTCTCCGAGCTGCGTTCCCGCGGGTTCCGGGTCGCCATCGACGACGCGGGGTCCGGCTACGCGTCGCTCCAGGCGATCGCGGAGCTGAAGCCGGACTTCATCAAGGTCGCGAACACGCTCGTCACGGGCCTGCGCAGCGACACGATCAAGCGCGACGTCGTCGAGATGCTCGTCAACCTCGCCAGGCGCATCGACGCCGTGTGTGTCGCCGAGGGCCTCGAGACGCCCGAGGACCTCGAGCAATGCCGGAAGCTCGGCATCCCGTACGGTCAGGGCTTCTACCTCGGCGTCCCCGCCGAAACGCCGGCCGACGCGCCCGCCCGCGAGTTCACGGGCCGCATCCGCACCTCGCGCTAGGTGCCGGCCCGGATATTCTTGCCCCGTGTCCCGCCCGGACGCGCCAGCGCCCGACCGGCCCTTCCTGACGGCGGAATGGCGGCATCTCGCCATGCTCCACTACGAGGCGGATCCGCGGTCGCTCCAGCCACTCGTTCCGGAGGGAACCGAGCTCGATCGGTTCGACGGCCGGACACTCGTCAGCGTCGTCGGCTTTCTGTTCCGGAACACGAGGATCCGAGGCGTGCCGATCCCGTGGCATCGGACTTTCGAGGAGGTCAACCTTCGTTTCTACGTCCGGAGGCGCGCGGAGGACGGCTGGCGCCGCGCGGTCGTCTTCGTGAAGGAGCTGGTGCCGCGGCGGATGATTGCGCTCGTGGCGAGGGGCCTCTACAACGAAAACTACGTCGCGGTTCCCATGGGGCATCGCGTGGAGAACGAGCCGGCGCCGGGCCGTCGATCGACGGTCGTGTACTGGTGGGGCTCGGGGGATCGCCACGGGCGCCTTCGCCTGGAGGCGCGCGGGGATCCCAGGCCGCTCGTCGAGGGCTCGGAGGCGGAGTTCCTGGCGGAGCACTATTGGGGATACGCTCGACAGCGAGACGGTGGCACCCTCGAGTACCGTGTGGAGCACCCGCGATGGAGAATCCTGGAAAGCGAGCACGCCGAGCTTCGGTGCGACGCTCGAGATCTCTATGGCCCCGCACTCGCCGAGGTGCTCTCGGTCCCGCCGTCGAGCGCCTTCCTCGCGGAAGGCTCCTCCGTGAGCGTGCACGCCGCGCGGCGTCTGTGATTCGATGACCCGCGCCCTCGAGGGATGGGTGCTGTACGACGGCGCCTGCGGCTTCTGCAGCAGCTGGGTGAAATTCTGGGGCCCGACCCTCGCGAAGCGGGGATTCGGGATCGCGCCTTTGCAGGCCGACTGGGTGCGCGAACGTCTCCCTCTCCGCGAAGACAGACTTCTCGACGACCTGCGCCTCCTGACGGGGGACGGGTCGATCGTCGAGGGCGCCGACGTTTATCGCGTCGCGATGAAGAGGATCTGGTGGGCCTATCCCGCGTATCTCCTGTCCGTCGCGCCGGGACTGGCCACGATCTTCAACCGGGCGTACCGGGCATTCGCCAACAACCGATACCGCGTTTCTCGCTCCTGCGGGCTCGGAGGACGGTCATGACCAGACGCTCGGCGCGGAGTGCCCTCGGCGTCCTGGCTTGTCTCACGCTCACCACCGTCGTTTCGGGACAGCCGGCGCCGGAGGCGATTCCGGTCCCGGGAGGGCAGTCGGGCGTCGGCTTCGACGACCTCGCGTACGCCGCAGAGCTCCACCGCGTGATCATTCCGGCCGCCGGCACGGGGTCGCTCCTCCTCGTCAATCCGGGAGACTGGCGAGTCGAGGCCTTCGCCGGACTCTCCGAGAAGAAGACGTTCCAGGGCGGCCACGACGATGGAGTCACCTCCGCCGACTTCGGCCGCGGCTTCCTCTTCGCGATCGATCGGACCGCGAGGCGCCTCCTCGTGATGCAGCCCGAGGACGGCCGCGTCGCGGCCGCCGCGCGCCTCGCGGGCAACCCCGACTACGTGCGTTTCGTCGCGCCGACCGGCGAGGTCTGGGTGACCGAGCCCGACGACGAGAAGATCGAGGTCTTCCGCCTCGAGGGGAACCCGCCGGCGCCGATCCACGACGGCAACATCGAGGTCCCGGGCGGCCCCGAGGCGCTCATCGTCGACGTGGCCCGCGCCCGCTCCTACTCGAACCTGTGGAAGGGGACGACGGTCGCCATCTCGCTCCGCAACCGCTCGGTGGCGGCGAAGTGGTCGAACGGCTGCGAGGGCTCCCGGGGCCTCGCGCTCGACCCGGACCGCGCGTTTCTCTTCGTCGGGTGCGGCGAGGGAGCGGGGGTGACGCTCGACGCGAAGACCGGAAAGGTGTTGAGCCGCCTGAAGGCCGGCAGCGGCGTCGACGTCATCGCGTACAGCCCGGGCCTTCGGCACCTCTACCTGCCGGGCGGCAAGAGCGCGACGCTCTCGATCCTGTCGGTCGGCGCGGGCGGCGCGCTCGCCCTCGCGGGCGAGGTGCCGACCGCGTCCGGCGGCCACTGCGCGACCGCCGACGAGCGGGGGCACGTCTACGTCTGCGATCCGCGGGGCGGGAAGATCCTCGTGATTCCGGACCGCGCCGGCGAATAGAGCCGGGCCGCTACTTCGCCACGGCGACGGCCGCGCCGTCCGGTAGCCCCACCTGACCCGCCACGACGACCGGCGTCCCCGGCGCGAGCGGCGGCTTCGCGATCTGGACGAGGCCGCGCGACCGGATTCCCGTCGCGACCTCGACCCAGCGGGCGTGGCCGTTCTCGACGACCGCGACGCGCGAGGTGCCGTGGACGTCGTCGCGCAGGACCGCGGCCTCCGGCACCGCGGCCGCGTCGCGGGCCTCGGCCACCGCGATGCGCGCGGAGCCGAAGAGGCCGAGCGGCGGCACGCCGTCCAGTCCCGCGAGGTCGATCCGCACCGGCGCGGTGAAGTCGGCGGCGCTGGCCGCCGGCAGCACGTCGTGAACCGTGCCGGCCACGCGCCCGGTGCGGCCCGAGATCTCGACGGAGGCGGACTGACCCCGGCGGATGCGGGCGAGGTCGCTCTGGTTGACATCGGCGAGGAAGACGACGGAGCCCGCGTCCGCGATCGTGAGGATCTCCTGGTCCTCGGTGATCCGGTCGCCGCGAGCCGCGGCGTGGGCGAGGACCGTGCCGTCGCCGGGGGACGTCAGCGGCGCCCGCACGAGCCCCTTCTCCGCGAGCGCGACGGCGCGGGCGGCATCCGACTTCTCGGCGTCGGTCGACGCCTGGCGCTCCATCTCGCGCGCGCCGGCGAGCGCCGCCTCGCTGTCCCGGGACACGACGAACCCGACCGTCTGGCCTCGGCGGACCCGATCGCCGTCGGCGACGAAGAGCTCGGTCAGCGTCCCCGCGAACGGCGCGCGGACCTTCTCCTGCACGAGCGCGGCGGTCTTGCCGGGCGCGGCGACCTCGTCGGCGAGCGTCGCGCGCTCGACTGCGGCGACGCGGACGGGGATCGCGACCGGGACCGGCGTCCCGGCCGCCTTCCGCGCATCCGCCGCCTCGCCGCCGCGCGCGCCGC
>DAHUXD010000062.1 GCA_027307335.1 Acidobacteriota bacterium | reverse complement strand
GCCCCGCCGCGCGCGCGGCCGACGCCGCGTCGGCGATCCCGAATCCGATCGCAGTCGGCAGAGTCCCGGCGTGGCGGCGCGCCCGTCGCGCGGTGGATGCGAGGTCGCCGGACAGGCGGGACCGGACTCCCGTCGTTCCCGAGCGCGAGACGACGTAGAGGAAGCCGCTCGACAGGCGGGCGGCCGCGGCCATCCGCGAATCCGGCGACGTTGGCGACACGAGGAAGATCGTGTCGAGACCGGCGCCCCGCAGCGCCGGCTGAATCGGGGCGGCCTCCTCGGGCGGGAGGTCGGTGACGAGCGCGCCATCGAAGCCCGCGTCGCGCGCCTCGGCCGCAGCGCGCCCGATGCCGCGGCGAAGGATCGGGTTGACGTAGGAGAAGAGAACGAGGGCAAGGTTCGTCTCCGCTCGGATCCGCCGCCCGATCGCGAACACGTCCGAGAGCGTCGTGCCCCCCGCGAGGGCGCGCGTCGCGGCGCGCTGCAGCACGGGGCCGTCGGCGATGGGATCGGAGAACGGCACCCCCAGCTCGAGCACGTCGGCGCCGGCGCGGTCGAGCGCGCGGGCGAGGCCGACCGTCGCCTCGAACGACGGATCGCCGGCGGTCAGGTACGCGACGAGCGCGGCGCGCGACTCGGCGCGGGCTCGCGCGAACGCGCCGGCGAGACGGCTCATGCGCCGCCGCCGTCGAGTCTCTTTCGCGGCGTTCCCTCGCCGCGGTGTCGAAGGTACTCGTCGAGATCCTTGTCGCCGCGGCCCGACAGGTTGACGAGGATCCAGGAGCGCCTCGGCAGGCGCCGCGCGAGCGACGCCGCGTAGGCCACGGCGTGGGCCGACTCGAGCGCCGGCAGGATGCCCTCGGTCTCGCACAGGAGCGCGAAGGCCTCGAGCGCCTCGGCGTCCGAGACGCGGCCGTACGTGACGCGCCCCGCCTCGTGGAGCGCGGCGTGCTCCGGCCCGACCGCGGGATAGTCGAGACCGGCCGACACCGAGTGCGTCGGCAGCACCTGTCCGGCGTCGTCCTGGAGCAGCATCGTGCGCGTGCCGTGCAGCACGCCCACGGCGCCCCCGGAGAAACGGGCGGCGTGCTCGCCCGGGCCGGAGCCGCGGCCTCCCGCCTCGACGCCGTGGAGCGCAACCCGCGGCGAGGCGAGGTATGCGGAGAAGAGGCCGATCGCGTTCGAGCCGCCGCCGACGCACGCGACGGCGGCGTGCGGGTCGCGGCCCGCGGCCTTCCGGAACTGCGCGCGCGCCTCGCGGCCGATCACCGCCTGGAACTCTCGGACGATCGAGGGATACGGGTGCGGTCCGAGCGCGGAGCCGAGGACGTAGTGGGTCGTCGCCACGTTCTCGGTCCAGTCGCGCATCGCCTCGTTGATCGCGTCCTTCAGGGTCTTCGACCCCGAGTCGACGCCGACCACCTCCGCGCCGAGCAGCCGCATGCGGGCGACGTTCGGCGCCTGCCGCGCCATGTCGACCACTCCCATGTACACGCGGCACGGCACGCCGAGTCGCGCGGCCGCGGCGGCCGTCGCGACGCCGTGCTGCCCCGCGCCGGTCTCGGCGACGACGCGCTGCTTGCCCATCCGCCGCGCGAGCAGGACCTGGCCGAGCGCGTTGTTGAGCTTGTGCGCGCCCGTGTGCAGGAGGTCCTCGCGCTTCAGGGCGATCCGCGCGCCGCCGCACCGCTCCGCGAGCCGGTTCGCGATCGTCAGCGGCGTCGGCCGCCCGGCGTAGCTTCGCAGCAGCTCCTCGAGCTCCGCCCGGAAGCGGCGGTCGCGGCGGAACCGTTCGAAGGCCCTCTCGAGCTCCGCGAGGGGCGCCATGAGCGTCTCCGGCGCGAAGCGGCCGCCGTACTCGCCGAAGTAGCCGAGCCGCTTCCCGGGCCGCCTAGAGCGCGCGCGCATCCGCCTCCCGCACGGCCGCGAAGAAGCGCTCGAGCTTCGCGCGGTCCTTCACGCCGGGCGCGCTCTCGACGCCCGTGGCGACGTCGACGCCGGCCGGGCGGAGCCTCCGGATTGCCTCGCCGACGCTCTCGGGCGTGAGACCTCCCGCGACGAGCACCGGCACGGACCCCGTCGCCTCCTCGACGCGCGCCGGGTCGAGCGCCGCTCCGGTGCCCTCGCTCGCGTCGAAGAGCACGGCGTGGCAGCGGACGAGGATCTCCGGGCGCGGCAGGGCGAAACCCCTCGGCGCCGGCCGCGCGACCGCGATGACGGGGACCGGCGTCGCCGCCACGTCCTCCTCCGTCAGCCGGCGGTGGAGCTGCGCGAGGTCGAGTCCCGCCGCCGCGACCGCCTCGCGCACGAACGCCGGCGGCTCGTCGGCGAACACGCCCACCTTGAGGACGCCGCGAGGGCACGCCGCCGCCAGCGCCCGCGCGTTCTCACTCGAGACGCGCCGCGGCGAGCTCGCCGCGAAGACGAAGCCGACGTAGGCGGCCCCGAGCGCGGAGACCGCCTCGACGTCCTCCGGTCGCGTCAGGCCGCAGATCTTGATGGCGGTCATCCGCGCAGGCTCCGCAGCTCCTCCTCGGGATCCTCCGCGCGGAGCAGCGTCTCGCCGACGAGGAACGCCTCGTAGCCCGCCGCCGCGAGCCGTTCGACGTCGCCGCGAGTCCGGATCCCGCTCTCCGCCAGGCGGACGGGGCCGGGCGGAATCTCGCGGGCCATCGCCTCGAGCGATCCGAGGTCCGTGCGGAAGGTCGCGAGGTCGCGCGCATTGACGCCGAGCACCTCCGGCGCCGCTGCCGCGGCCCGCCGGATCTCGACCGTGCCGTGCGCCTCGACGATCGCGGCGAGCCCGCGGTCCGCCGCCGCCTTCCGCAGGCGCGGCAGGTCGGAGTCGCCGAGCGCCCGCGCGATGAGCAGCACGGCGTCCGCTCCGAGCGAGACGGCGAAGTCGAGCTGGCGCTCGTCGAAGAAGAAGTCCTTCATCAGGACGGGCAGGCCGGAGATCTCCTTCATGCGCGGGAGCCACGACGGATCGCCGCCGAAGTGGTCCTGCTCGGTCACGACCGAAATCGCGGCCGCATGGCCGCGCCGGTAATGCAGGCCGAAGCTCTCGACCTTGGCGTCCGCGTGGGTCAGCAATTCCCCCGCCGACGGCGATCTTGCCTTGAACTCCGCGATGATGCGCGCACCCGGCCCGCGCAGGGACGCCGCGAACGCGCTGCCGTCGGTCGGGCGACGCGCCGGCCCGGGCTTCGGCGCGTACTCGCCGCGCGAGAGGCGCGACTGCTTCGACGCGAGGATCTCCGTCAGCACGTCGCTCATGCGGCCCGCGAGGCTTCCTTTAGTTTCTCGAACCTCGACGCGGCCGCGCCGCGGTCGAGCGCCTCGGCGCCCATGGCGTAGCCCTCCCGCGCGCCGCTCGCGCGGCCCTCGACGACGAGCGCGACCGCGACGTTCACGAGCACGGTCTCCCGGCGCGGGCCCCTCTCGCCTTCGAGGAGCCGGACGAGCATGCCGGCGTTCTCGCTCGCATCCCCGCCGCGCAGCGACTCGAGAGCCACCGGTTTCTGGCCGAGCTCGGCGGGATCGAACGTCCAGGGCCGCGTCCGGCTTTCGACGACCTCGACGCCCGACGCCGGCACGCCCGGCACGAGCTCGTCGAGCCCGGCCTCGGAGTGGAAGACGATCGCGCGCTCGCTCCCGAGCGAGGCGAGCGCGCCGGAGAGCAGCCCCACGAGCTCGGGCCGCCCGACGCCGATCAGCTGCCGGGTGGCACCGGCCGGATTCGCGAGCGGGCCGAGCGCATTGAAGATCGTGCGGATGCCGAGCTCGCGGCGCACGGTGCCGAGCTCGCGCATCGCGGGATGAAAGCTCGGCGCGTAGAGGAAGGCCAACCCGACCTCGTCGAGCACGCGCCCGACCGCCTCCGGCTCGAGCTCCAGCCGCACGCCGCTCGATTCGAGCACGTCCGCCGAGCCCACCCGCGACGAGATCGAGCGATTGCCGTGCTTGGCGACCGCCGCTCCCGCCCCGGCGGCGACGATCGCCGTCGCCGTCGACACGTTGAAGAGGTCCCGCCCGAGGCCGCCCGGGCCGCACGTGTCGAGAAGGGGCGCCCGGCGCGTCGGGACGCGCCGCATGCGCGCGCGGAGGGACGCGACGGCGCCGGCGATCTCGTCCGAGGTCTCGCCCCGCGTGGCGATGCCGAGCAGGAGCGCTCCCTTCTGCGCCTCGGTCGCCCTGCCGTCCATGAGGTCGCCGAACGTCTCCTCGGCGAGCGGCCGCGGCAGCGGTTTCCGCGCGGCGACGGTGCGAAGCGCCTCGGCGACCGCCGGCGTCATCGCGCGCCCTCGAGGAAGTTGGCGAGCAGGCGCGGCCCCTCGAGCGTCAGGACCGATTCCGGGTGAAACTGGACGCCGAAGACGGGCTTCGTCCGGTGCGCGAGCGCCATCACGATCCCGTCGTCGGTCCGCGCGGTGACGGCGAGCTCCTCGGGAAGGTCCTCCTCGCGCACCACCAGCGAATGGTACCGGCCGGCGTGGAATGGGCTCGCGACCCCGGCGAACAGGCCGGAGCCGTCGTGGCGCACGAGCGAGCTCTTTCCGTGGCGGGGTTCGGGCGCGCGCACGACGCGGCCGCCGTGAAAAGCCGCGATCGCCTGGTGGCCGAGGCAGACGCCGAGCAGCGGAATCCCCGCGCGCTCCGCCTCCCCGATCATCGCGAGCGACCGGCCCGCCGTTTCCGGGCGCCCCGGCCCCGGCGAGACGACGATCGCGCGCGGCCGCGTTCGCACGACGGCCGCCGGGTCGAAGCGGTCGTTGCGCGCCACCTCCACGTGCGGGTCGATGCGCCCGAGCGCCTGCACGAGGTTGTACGTGAAGGAGTCGTAGTTGTCGACCACGAAGATCATGCCTCGCGCACCGCCCGTCTCGGCCCGGGCGCCGACGCGAACCGCTCCCGCGCGAGATCGATCGCGCGAAAGAGCGCCGCCGCCTTCGACTCCGCCTCCGCGTACTCTTTCTCGGCGACCGAGTCGGCGACGATCCCCGCGCCGGCCTGGATCCTCCAGAGGCCTCGCTCGACGACGGCCGTCCGGATCGCGATCGCCATGTCGCAGTTTCCCGCCGCGTCGAAGTACCCGACCGCGCCGCCGTAGACGCCGCGGCGGCACGCCTCGAGCCCGTCGATCAGCTCCATCGCGCGGATCTTGGGCGCTCCGGTCAGCGTGCCGGCGGGGAAGCACGCGGCGAGGGCGTCGGCCGCCGTCTTCCCGCCTGCGAGCCGGCCGCGCACCTCCGAGACGAGGTGCTGCACGTGCGAAAACTTCTCGACCGCGGCATACCGCGTCACCGCGACGCTGCCGATCTCGCAGACGCGCCCGAGGTCGTTGCGCGCGAGGTCGACGAGCATGACGTGCTCGGCGCGCTCCTTCGGATCGGCGAGGAGCCCCTCGGCCCGGCGCGCGTCCTCCTCCGGCGTGGCCCCCCGCGGCGCCGTGCCGGCGATCGGCCGCGTCTCGACCACGCCGCCCCGGCAGCGGACCAGCATCTCCGGCGAGGACCCGAGCACCGTCGCCTCGCGGGTCTCCAGGTAATAGAGATAGGGAGAGGGGTTGAGCGCCCGCAGGGCGCGATACACGTCGAAGGGGTCGATCGAGAGGCGCGCCGCCCAGCGCTGCGAGAGCACGCACTGGTAGACCTCGCCCGACGCGATCGCCTCCCGGACGACCGATATCGCCTCAAGGAAGCTCTGGCGCGGCGCCTTCGACTCGAAGGCGGGCGTCGCCGGCCCCCCGGCGGGCGCGGGTGGCGCCTCCGGGTCCGGCGCGAAGACGAGCGCCTCGAGCGCGTCCAGGCGGGAGACCGCGCGGCCCGCCTCGGCGGCCGCGTCGCCGCCGGCGGGCAGATCGACCGTCGTCAACAGCAGGACCGTCTGACGCGGATGATCGAACGCCACGACGGCGTCGAAGAGGAGGAAGAGGCCGTCCGGGATCGCCCCCTTCCGCGCGTGGCGCTCCGGGATGTCCTCGAGGACGCGGACGGCGTCGTAGGTCAGGAATCCCACGGCGCCCGAGGACAGCGGCGGCAGCTCCGGATCGGGAACGAAGACGCCTCCGCCACGGGCGAACGCCTCGAGCGAGGCGAGCGGAAGCCCCGGAGCTCGCGCCGACGCGCCGCCCCGCTCGACCATGGCGACGCCGTCGCGCAGCACCCACCGCGCGGCGGGACCCGCGCCGAGGAACGTGTACCGTGCGAGCGTCTCGCCGCCCTCGACGCTCTCGAGGAGGAACGCCTCCCGCCCCGAGGCGCGCAGCCGGCGGAAAAGCATCACGGGCGTGAGCAGGTCCGCGGGAAACGTCCGCGCGACGGGAATCCGGCAGCCCTCCCTCGCTCGAAGGGCGAACGTTTCGCGTTCCCGCCTCCGCGCGGCGGTCATGGCCGGAAGCTCCGCTCGAGGATCCCGCGCACCTCGTCGTTCCCGACCTCGGGGACCCCGAAGAGCTGCGCCTGGCGGACGGCCTGGACGACGAACATCTGAAGGCCCTCGACCGTCGGACACTTCTTCTCGCGCGCCGCGCGGATCGTCGCCGTCTCCCGGCCGTCGCGGCGGTAGACGCAGTCGAAGACGAGCGGCCGCGCCTCGAGCACGGAGGCCGGTAGCGCCGAAGGCTCGTCGTCGCGCCAGCCGAGCGGGGTCGCGTTGACGTAGAGGTCCGCCTCGCTCGCGGGAAGGTCCATCCAGGCGAGCGAGTCGACGCCGAGCTCCGCGGCGACGCGGTCGGCCTCCGCGTCGCGGCGCGCGCAGAGCGCGACCTCGTAGCCGAGCCGGCGGGCGGCGATCGCGGCGGCGCGCGCCGCTCCCCCGGCCCCGACGACGACGGCGCTGCGGCCCTCGCCGGTGTCGTGGTCCGCCAGCGAGTCGAAGACGCCGTCGAGGTCGGTGTTCTCGGCGCGCCAGCGCCCGCGCGCGCGGACGAGCGTGTTGGCCGCGCCGATCGCGCGCACGTCCTCGGACGGCCTCCCCGCGCGCGCGGCCGCGAGCTTCCACGGCTGCGTCACGGCGAAGCCGCGAAACGGCGGGTCGAACTCCAGCGCCGTCGGGTTCTCGCGCTCGAAGTCCGCGACCGGGAGCGGCAGGTAGAGCCAGGGCAGCTGGCGCGACCGGAAGAGGGCGTTGTGGAGGCGCGGAGAGAGCGAGCGCGCGATCGAGCCGGCGACGACGCCGAAGAGCGCCTCGGGGACGCGGGGACGGTCCACCTCGAACACGTCGAGGAGATCCGACAGCGGGAGCTGGCCGGCGGCCGTGTCGCGCTCGACCGGTCCATAGACGAGCGCGGCGCCGAAGACGGCCGAGAGCACGCGGCCCGGCGGGCTCGCCGGTCCCATCGGAAAGACCGCGGTCCGCCCGTCGGCGTTGCGGCGCTGCAGCGCCGCGATGCGCAGCGACGCCGGGAGGTCCGCGGCGCCGGCGACGAGCTTCACCGCGCGCGCGCCGTTCGACCGCATCGAAGCGAGCCGCCCGTCGGCGTCGTCGGGGAGCGAGAAGGGCGAATGATGGGAGACGATGACCCGATCGCGCTCGGGCAGGAACGCCGGGTCCGCGAGGAGACCGCGCGCCTGCTCGACGTCCACGGTCGCGCCGGCGGCGTGGGCCTCGGCGACGAGGCGGCGGTATTCGTCGGAGGAGCCCGAGAAGTTGCCGCCTTCCGAGAGCGACCGCCACGTGACGATCGCGGGCCGCGCGTCGAGCGCGACGAACGACGACGCCGGGAGGCGCTCCTCGGCAAGGTCCATCCGCCACTCGATCGCGTTCGCGCCCGCCGGAACGAGCGCGGCGAGCCGCCTCGCGTCGGCCGCGTCGCGCGGCGCGAGCGAGGCGACGTAGGCCGGCAGCGGAACCGTCTTGGTCGTCAAAACCAAAAACCCCCGAGCCCGTCCGGGCCGGGGGTTCCCTGGTTCGCCGTGATTCGCCCCGCCCGAACGGATCGGCAGGGCGAGCGCCGCCCTACCGGGTTGCCTCCCGCCACCGCCAGTTCGAGACCGACTGACGCAGAATCATCGCCCTAGGATCATCCCGCCGCACGCCGCGGGTGTCAAGCCGCTCACGCGCGCTTCCACCGCGTCCCGCTCGGGCCGTCCTCGAGCAGGATCCCCTTCGCGGCGAGCGCCGCCCGGATGCGGTCCGCCTCCGCGAAGTCCCGGCGCTTGCGGGCGGCGAGGCGCGCCCCGATCTGCGCCTCGATCTCCGCGGGCAGCACGTCGTCCTTCGGCGGCAGGATGCCGAGCACCGCGTCGGATCCGCGGATCGCCGCGGCCGCCGCGGCCGCGCCGGGCGCGTCCAGCGTGCCCTCGACCTGCGCCGCGTTGACGTCGCGCAGGAACGTGAAGAGCGCGCCGAGCGCCGCCGCGGTGTTGAGGTCGTCGTCCAGGGCGCCCGAGAACTCCTTCGAAAACGTCGCCGCCCGCTCGGCCGCCGGCCACGCGCCGGCCGTCGCCGCCGCCGACCGCGCCGCGTCGTCGAGGCGCGCGACCGCGGACTTGATGCGGTCGACCGCCGCGGCCGCGGCGGCCAGCGCATCCCACGTGAAGTTGAGCTTCTTGCGGTACGGCACCGAGAGGAGCAGGTAGCGCACCGCGACCGGATCGTCTCGCTTCGCGAGCACGTCGTCGAGCGTGAAGAAGTTGCCCTTGGACTTCGCCATCTTCTCGCCGTCGACGATCAGGTGTTCCGCGTGGAGCCAGAGGTCGACGAAGGTCTGGCCGGTCGCCGCCTCGCTCTGGGCGATCTCGTTCTCGTGGTGCGGGAAGATGTTGTCGACCGCGCCCGTGTGGATGTCGAAGTGTTCGCCGAGGTACTTCATGCTCATCGCCGAGCACTCGATGTGCCAGCCCGGCCGCCCGTCGCCCCACGGCGAGGGCCACGACGGCTCGCCGGGCTTGGCCGCCTTCCAGAGCACGAAGTCCTTGACGTCCTCCTTCTCGTACTCGTCGTCCGCGACGCGCTCGCCGCGCCGCGCCGCGGCGAGGTCGATCCCGGAGAGCCTGCCGTACTCGGGAAACGTCGCGATCCGGAAGTAGACCGAGCCCTCCGACTCGTAGGCGTGGCCGTTCTCGAGGAGCTTCGCCGTGAGGGCCCGCATCTGCGGCACGTGGTCGGTCGCGCGGGGATAGACGTCGGCACGCCGGAAGCCGAGCCGGTCGATGTCCCGGAAGAAGAGATCGGCGTATTTCGTCGTGAAGTCCCGGAGCGAGAGCCCCGCCTCGGCGGCGCCGCGGATCGTCTTGTCGTCCACGTCGGTCAGGTTCATGACCTGCGTGACGCGCCATCCCCGCGCGAGCAGGTGGCGGCGCAGCACGTCCTCCCAGAGGAACGTCCGGAGGTTGCCGATGTGCACCGTGTTGTAGACCGTCGGACCGCACGTGTACATGCGGACGTGGCCGTCCTCGCGCGGCGCGAAGTCCACGACGCGCCGGCCGAGCGTGTTGAAGAGGCGCAAACTCACCACAGTCCCTTCTCCCTGGCGCGGCGGATCTTCCGCCAGGTCAGGTCGCGCTTCAAGCCGCGGAGGCGGTCGACGAAGAGCATGCCGTTCAAGTGATCGGTCTCGTGGCAGAGCGCCCGGGCGAGGAGGCCGGTCCCTTCGACCTCGCGCACGGCGCCCGACGCGTCCGCGGCTCGGACCAGGACGCGCGCGGGGCGGACGACCTTCTCGGCGAGATCGGGCACCGAGAGGCAGCCCTCCTCCTCCTTCTGCTCGCCCGTCTGCTCGACGACGACCGGGTTGACGAGGACGAGCACGCCCTTCGGATCGGCGCCGACCGAAAGGTCGATGATGGCGATCCGCTTGTTGACGCCGATCTGGGGCGCCGCGAGCCCGATCCCCGGCGCCGCGTGGCACGTCGCGACCATGTCCGCGATGAGACCGGACAGATCCTCCTCGCCGGCGTCGACCGGGGCGTTCTCGGCCGTCAGGCGCGGATCGCCCCAGCGGACGATGTCGCGGATCAAGCGGGCGCGACCGGGCGGGCCGGACGAGTCCGTCGCCGGCCCGGGCGACGCCTGTCCTCGGCCCTCCAAGGCCTGTCTCCGGCGCATGACACCGCCACCCCGGCCCTCCCTCCGACCCGCGCCATAAGTGCTTGATTTAAAGCATATTCCGAACGATCGGGCAAGCCGCCTCCGTGGCACGGGTATCGCTATCCCATCGAACCGGGAGTCATGACCATGTTCGCCAAACGCCTCGCGATCTGGGCCGCTTCGATCGCACTCGTGGCGGGCGTGGCGCACGCGCAGACCCGGCGAAGCGCCTACTCCTACGTCCGCGAGGTCGAGGGCGACGTCACCGTGATCTCGCCTCTGAACGGAAGCGTCGAAGCCCGGCGCAACCTCCCGATTTCCGCGGGCGACGAGATCCGCACCGACGACCCGGGCCGCGCCGAGATCGCGCTCGCCGATGGCAACGTCCTGCACGTGGGCGGCGGCACGTCGGTCCAGCTCGTCTCGCTGAATGGCCAGCAGGGCTCGGACGACACGGTCTCCGCCATCTCGCTTCGCGAGGGCTCGGTGCTCCTTTCGGCGCTCGGTCCGGACGAAAACGCGGTGCCCCGCATCGACACCGAGGATGTCACCGTGTACGCGAACGCCGGCTCGCGGGTGCGCGTCAACGCGGACCCGCGGCGCGGCTCCGCGATCGTCGTCCGCGCCGGCTCGGTCGAGGTGAAGAGCCCGGGCGGCTCCTATACCGTCCGCGCCGGCAACTACCTGCTCGCCCACGGCGAGGAGGAGCCCGAGATCGCGCGCGGCAGCTTCTCGCGCGACCGCTTCGACATCTGGGCCGCGGATCGCCTCTCCGCGACGTACGACTCGCCGCAGAACGCGTCGGGCCAGTACGTCGGCGAGGAGTACTCGGGCGACGTGTCGTCGCTCGAGGGCTACGGCAACTGGGATTACAACAGCGACTACTCGACGTACGTCTGGCGCCCGAACGTGGGCGGCGGCTGGTCGCCCTACTCGAACGGCTCCTGGTACTACACGCCGGCCGGCCTGTCCTGGTGGTCGTCGGATCCCTGGGGCTGGTATCCCTCCCACTACGGCAACTGGTTCTGGGATACCGGCTGGAACAGCTGGTGCTGGGCGCCCGGGTACGTCTACTCGCCCGCCTGGGTCTACTGGGCCTACGCGCCGGGGTACGTCGGCTGGTGCCCGATCGGCTACTACGGCTACTACCAGCCCTGGAGCCACAACTACTACCACCAGTGGGGCTGGGGCCGCGGCGGCGTGAACTTCGCGATCAACGGCAACTATGCGACGCGTCGCGTGGACCTGCGCGGCTGGAACTTCACCGGAGCGAACGGTCTGGGGAACACGCGCGGCCACATGGACGTCGTCCCGGGCACCCGGGTCGCCGACCGGCTCGGCAGCCAGCTCGCGGTCTCCTCGCGCCCGATCGTGGTTCCCTCGCGGGGCGGCACGACGGTCCAGCAATCGCTGCGCGACTACGTCCGCGAGGCGCCGCGCACGATTCAGCGCACCACCGACCCGGTGGCGCAGCAGCGTCTCGAACCGGTGCTCGCGCGAGACCGCGAGCTCCCGGCGTCGACCCAGGACGCCCTGCGCAGCCGGGCGGTCATCGCGGACCGCGGCCGTCTGACGGGACCCGGCGCGGCCGACGTCGCGCCCCGCGGCGCGCCCGTCGTCGCGTCGCGCGGCGGGGTGACCGCGAGCGCTCCGTCCTCGACGCGGATCGAGACCGATGCCGCGACGGGCCGCACGGTCGTGCGCAACGGCGCGGGCGCCTCCCTGGAGAGCGGGCCGGGCGCGCGCGGCGCAACGTCCCGTCCGACTGCCCCCGCGACCGAGGCGTCGTCCGCGTGGCGTTCTCGCGCAACGATGGAAACGGGCCGGGCCGCCGACGCGAATCGCGCCGCGCCCGACGTCAACGGGAGCGGCCGCGAGAACCGCGAGCACTGGCGCGCGCGCCCCGGCGCGCCGTCGTCCGGCCCGCCGGCCACGACTCGCGATCTCGAGACGGGGAGCGGCAGCCGCGCCGCGTCGCCGCAACAGAGCGCCCAGGACTGGCGCTCCCACGGCTCCGTTCCTCCCGCGCAGCGGGTGATCGAGGGCTCGGTGCCCGGCCGCCGCACGCCGTACGTCGGGAGCGATCGGGAGCGCGGTCGTCCCCGGGGGGACGAATTCGCGCCGCCGCGGAGCTTTGCCTCTCCGCCGCCGTCGTCGCGCGGCGACGTGGCGCCGCGGCCGTCCGCGCCGCGCGAAAGCGCTCCCCCGATGCGGTCCGCCCCGGCGCCGCACGCCCCGTCGCGCTCCGCGCCGCCCTCGTCGCACTCCGCGCCCTCCGGCGGCGGAGGGCACCGTCCGCCCGGCCGATAGCCGATCGTCCAACACTTCCTCGAGGTTTCCTCCTCGACACCGCGCCGGCAACGGCGCGGTCTTTTTTTTGAGACAATCGCCGCGCGTGACTGCCCCCTCATCGGCCCCGTACCACGGGCGGACATGAGCCGGAGAGCCCTCTCCTTGATCGCCAACGCGCTCTTCGTCTTCTACTGCACGACGGTCGGCGTGTACCTCCTCCTGCGGCCCTGGGCCGGGAGGGCACCGCTCCCGGGTCTGCTCGGTTCGGGATTCTTCCGGGGGTTCGTGTCCGGCCTCGGCCTCGTGCATCTCGCGGCCGGGATCGCCGACCTGCGCAACCTGACGCGGAGCCTCGAGCAGCGGCGCGACGCCGGGCCGCGGCCAGAGTGAAAGCGCTGTACGTCACGGATCGTGAGGCGATCGGGGGAGAACGCCTGGACGCGATCCTGAGCGCCCTCTGCGGGGCGCCCGGCGTCACGGTCCTCCTCCGCGAGTCGCCGCCGGAGGACCGCGAGCGGCTCGCGCGGGCGCGCGACGCCCGAACCCGCCTCGGCGAGGCGGTGCCGCTCCTCGTGCACCGCCGGTTCGACGTCGCCATCGCCGCCGGCGCCGACGGCGTCCACCTGCCCTCGGACGGTCTGCCGGTCGCCCGGGTGCGCGCGCACGCGCCGCGGGGCTTCCGCGTCGGCGTCTCGACGCACGCCGCCGCCGAGGCCGGGCGAGCGATCGCCGGCCGGGCGGACCTCGTCGTCATCGGCCCCATCTTCGACACGCCGTCGAAGCGACGCTACGGGCCGCCGCTCGGCCCCGCCGCGCTCGCGGACCTGCCTCCCAGGGCGAGCCACGGCGCCGAGGTCTACGCGATCGGCGGCGTGGACGAGACGACCATGGACGCGCTCGCCCCCTACGCCGATCGGATCAGCGGCGTCGCCGCGATCCGGCTGTTCCAGGAGAGCGCCGATCCGCGCGCCCTCGTCGAGAGGCTCGCCGCGCGATGACCCTCCGAGGCTCCGCCCTCCTCGGGGGCATGCGCCGGGTCCTGCCGGCGCTCGTCCTCCTCGTCTTCGCGGTGGTCGCGGTGGCACTCCTGCACCGCGCCGGCTTCTCGCTGACCGAGGCGCGCGGCGCGAAGGACTGGGGCACGTTCGTCGTCGGGCTCGCGGCGGTCCTCGTCTTCACGCGGCTCGTGGACTTCGCGCTCTTCGACGTCGGCTATCGGCTGCGGAGGGACGCGGCCGCGCCCGAGCTCCTGCGGCAGCTCGTCAGCCTTCTCGTCTTCGGCCTGCTCCTCGGCGTGCTCTGCAAGGTCGTCCTGTCGTTCAGCCTCCCGGCGCTCCTCACGACGTCGGCCATCATCACGGCGGTCCTCGGCCTCGCCCTGCAGGAGACGCTCGGCAATCTGTTCTCGGGCGTCGCGCTCGCGATCGAGCGCACCGTGCAGGTCGGAGACATGGTCCGGAACGGAGAGACGATCGGCCTCGTCGAGCAGCTCTCGTGGCGCGCCATCAAGGTCCGGACGATGGAGGGCAACTCGCTCCTCATCCCCAACAGCGTCGCGAGCCGCGACCGTCTCGAGGTGTTCCGCCGCGGGAGCGTTCCGATGGCGCGCATTCTCCACGTCGGGCTCGAGTACGACACGCCTCCGGCGCGCGCCCGGGCCGCGCTCGAGGCGGCCGCGCGCGACGTCCCCGGAGTCGCCGCCGTGCCGCCGCCCGCGTGCGGCCTGCGCACCTTTCGGGACTGGTCGATCGAGTACGAGCTCCGCTACTGGCTCGACGACTACGCGCGATTCCTCGAGATCGATGCCCGCGTGCGGGAGCGCGTCTGGTACCGCCTCGAGCGCGAGGGCCTCGCCTTCGCTTACCCGGTCATCCGGCAGCACCAGTACCGATTCGAGCCGCCGGCGCCCGCGGACCCGCGAGAGAGGATCCTCGCCGCGATCGACCACAACGAGTTCTTCTCACCGCTCTCCTCCGACGAGCGCCGCCGCCTCGCCGGGGGCGCCCGCCTGCACCGCTTCGCCGAGGGAGAGATCGTGGTGCGCGAGGGCGACACGACGTCGTCGATGTTCCTGATCGCGGACGGCCGCGCCGCCGTCACGGTCCACGGCGCGACAGCGGCCGGAGGCGTCGCGAGCCGGGCTGTCGCCGTCCTCTCGCCCGGCTCGGCCTTCGGCGAGATCAGCCTCCTGACCGGCGAGCCCCGCCTCGCGACCGTGCGCGCGCTGACCGAGGCGACGCTCGTCGAGATCGACAAGGCGACGCTCGCGCCGATCCTCCAGTCGAACCCGTCCCTCGTCGAGAAGATCGGAGCGATCGTCCTCGCGCGTCGGCGCGAGGCGGACGACCGGCGCGCGGCGCCCGAAGCGAACGCGCCCGAACCCGATTCTCTCGGCTCCCGGATCGCCCGCTTCTTCGGCCTGAAGGGCGCGTGAGCGGCTCCCCGACGGAGCTGCTGCTCGGCATCGACCTGACGGAGGTCGATCGCGTCGCGGGCGTGCTCGAGCGGCACGGCGAGCGCTTTCTCGCGCGGGTGTTCCGGCCGGGCGAGATCCGCACGGCGCGGCGGCACCCGCGCGCGTTCGCCGAGCACGTCGCGGGTCGGTTCGCCGCCAAGGAGGCGGCGATGAAGGCCCTCGGACTGGGGTGGCGCGGCCTCGCGTTCCGCGACATCGAGGTGGGGCGCGATCCGCGAGGGAAGCCCCGCCTCGCGTTTCACGGCGGCGCCCTCGAGCGGGCGAACGCGCTCGCGGTGCGACAGGCCGAGGTCTCGATCACCCACGGCCGCGACATCGCTGCGGCAGTGGTGGCGCTCCTGACGGAGCCGCCCGCCCGCTGACGCCCGCCGCGGTCGATCGGCTAAACTTCCCCCGTTCATGAGCGATTCCGCGGACTACAAGAGCACCCTCAACCTGCCCCGGACCGACTTCCCCATGAAGGCGGACCTGCCGAAGCGGGAACCGGAGCGCCTCGCCGCCTGGGACGGGATGGACCTCGAGGCGGCGATCCGCCGGTCGCGGGCCGGGAAGCCGAAGTTCATCTTCCACGACGGGCCGCCGTACGCCAACGGCCACATCCACCTCGGCACGGCGATGAACAAGATCCTGAAGGACGGCGTGGTCCGCAGCCGGACCATGATGGGATTCGACGCGCCCTACGTCCCGGGCTGGGACTGCCACGGCCTTCCGATCGAGCAGAAGGTGGACAAGCAGCTCGGCTCGAAGAAGCGGGACATGGACGCGGTCGCGATCCGGAAGGCCTGCCGCCAGTACGCCCAGGGATTCATCGACATCCAGCGCGAGGAGTTCCGGCGGCTCGGCGTGGGCGGCAACTGGAAGCGGCCGTACACGACGATGAGCTTCCCCTACGAGGCCGACATCGCTCGGGCCTTCGGCGAGTTCTACGCGAAGGACCTCCTCTTCCGCGACTTAAAGTCGGTGCGCTGGTGCTTCACGGACCGCACCGCGCTCGCCGAGGCGGAGCTCGAGTACGAGGAGCGCGCGGACCCCGCGATCTACGTTGCGTTTCCGATCCCCGGCGACGTCTATGTCCACGACCGCCATCTCGGCGCCGACAACGCCTCCTATCTGATCTGGACCACGACGCCCTGGACGATCCCGTCGAACCTGGCGATCGCGGTGCACCCCGAGGAGCCCTACGCCTGGGTGCGGGTGGGCGACCGCTACTTCGTCGTCGCCGAGCGGCTTCTGGAGCGTGTCGCGAGGGAGGTCGGCTGGACAGGCTGGACGGTGATCGGAACGGTGCCGGGCATCGTTCTGGCGAACTCGACCGCCGGCTATCGCCACCCCCTCCCGGCGGACCAGCGCGCGGCCCTCGCGCCGGGGGAGGAGGCTCGCGCCTTTCGCGTGTGGACCGCCGAACACGTCACCATGGATGCGGGCACGGGACTCGTGCACACGGCCCCGGGTCACGGCGAAGACGACTTCATGCTCGGCAAGCGCGAGCAACTCCCGATCCTCTCGCCGGTCGACGAGGCGGGGCGCTTCACGACGGTCGAGAAGTACCGCGGCAGGAAGGTCCTCGACGCGAACCCCGAGATCATCGAGGACCTGAAGGCGGCCGGCGCTCTCGTCGCCGTGGACCCGAGCTTCCGCCACGAGTACCCGCACTGCTGGCGCTGCAAGAACCCGGTCATCTTCCGCGCGACCGTGCAGTGGTTCGTGCGCCTCGACGATCCGAGGACCGACGTCCGCGCGGGAGCGCTCGACGCGATCCGCCGCGTGAAGTGGATCCCGCCCTGGGGCGAGGCGCGGATCGCCGGCATGGTCGAGAACCGGCGCGAGTGGGTCGTGTCGCGGCAGCGGCGGTGGGGCTCCCCCATCACGGTTCTCTTCGCGATGCGGGACGGCGAGCGTGCGGAGCTCTACCCCTGGAAGGACTCGCCCGACGAGCAGCGGAAATTCTTCGCGCATCTCGTCGAGATCTTCCGGAAGGAGGGCGGCGACGCCTGGTATGCGCGGCCCGCGGAGGACTTCCTGCCCCCCGGGGCCGACCGGCGCGGCTTCGCCTCCTTCGAGAAAGAGACCGACATCATGGACGTCTGGTTCGACTCCGGCGTCTCGCACATCGCGGTGCTCCGGTCGGGCGAGTGGCCGGAGCTCCTGCGCGGCGGCGGCGGCCCTCCGGCGGACATGTACCTCGAGGGACACGACCAGCACCGCGGCTGGTTCCAGTCCTCGCTCCTGACCTCCGTCGCGCTCTACGGCGACGCCCCGTACCGTTCGGTGATCACGCACGGGTTCTTCCAGGACGTCTCGGGGCGCAAGATGTCGAAGTCGCTCGGCAACGTCGTCGAGCCGCAGGAGCTCATCCGCCGTTACGGCGCCGACATCCTGCGCTTCTGGGTGTTCTCGCTCGATTACCGGGACGACACGCCGATCTCCGAGGAGATCCTGGCACGCTGCGCGGAGGCGTACCGGAAGATCCGCAACACCGCGCGGTACCTGATCTCGAACCTCTACGACTTCGACCCGGCGCGGGACGCCGTCTCCGGCGAGAGCCTCCTGCCGCTCGACGCGTGGGCGCTCCGCGAGACGCGCCTCGCGATGGGCCGCATCCGCGAGGCGTACGAGCGCTACGATTTCCACGTCGTGTACCACACGCTCGTCAACCTGTGCGCCACGACGCTCTCGGCGGTCTACCTCGACGTGCTGAAGGACCGGCTCTATGCCTCGGGGGCGGGCTCCCCCGAGCGGCGGTCGGCCCAGACCGCGATGCACCGCATCGCCCGCACGATCGCGACGGCCGCGGCGCCCGTCATGGTCTTCACGGCCGACGAGGTCTGGACGGCCCTCCCGGGAAAGAAGGAAGAATCGGTCCACGTCGCGGGTTTCGAGGACCTGGAAGAGTCCCTCGTCGCCCGAGTCCCCGCGGAAGCCTGGATGCGCCTGATGTCATTGCGAGAAGAAGCCGCCGCGATCCTCGAGGAGGCGCGGCGCCACAAGACGATCGGCTCCTCCCTCGAGGGCGCGATCGCGCTCACCGGGAGCGCGGCGCTCGAGGCGGACCGGGCCGCTACGGGAACGGACGGGACCGGTCTCGCCGACCTCTTCATCGTCTCCGAGACGGTGGAGGGCCCCGGGACCGGATCGGACGCAGGGGGCGGCGGCTGGACCGAGTCGAAGGCCTACCCCGGCCTCCGTCTCGCCTTCCGGAAGGCGCGGGGGCGCCGCTGCGACCGCTGCTGGAAGGTGACGCCGGAGGCCGAGGACCGGGGACTGTGCGAACGCTGCCGGCGCGTGGTCGGCGGGAGGGCCGCGTGACGGTGAACCTGAAGGAATCGACGCTCTACCGTGGCGCCTATCTCGCGGTGTCCCTCGCAGTGCTCTTCCTCGACCAGTGGACGAAGGGCGTCATCACCCGCACCATGGAGGTGCACCAGTCCCGGTCGATCGTGCCCGACGTCTTCGACCTGACCTACGTGCGCAACACGGGCGCCGCGTTCGGCCTCTTCGCCTCGGTCGACTCGTCGCTGAAGGCGGTCCTGCTCAACAGCATCGCGGTGGTCGTGTTCCTGGTCGTCTCCGCCTACGCCCTGCGCTCGTCCCACAAGAGCGTGCGGCTCCAGGTGGGGCTCGCGCTGATCCTGGGTGGCGCGGTCGGAAACCTCCTCGACCGCGTCCGGTTCGGCTACGTCGTCGACTTCCTCGACTTCGCGATCTCCGGCCACCATTGGCCGGCCTTCAACGTCGCCGATTCGGCCATCTGCATCGGCGTCGGGCTGCTGTTCCTCGACATGCTCGGGAGCGAGGACGCCCCCGCGAACCGGCCCGACCCGGCACCGGGGAGCTGAACCATCTTTCCGCGTCTCGTCCACATCGGCGGCTTCTACCTTCCGACGTACGGCGTCATCCTCGCGATCGCCTATCTGACGGCGATCTGGCTGCTGCGGCGCAAGGCGCTCGCGGCCGGCCTGCCCGACCAGAAGGTGCTCGACCTGTCGCTGTACATCCTCGCCTCCGCGATCCTCGGCGCGAAGCTCCTGCTCGTGATCGTCGAGTGGCATCGCTACACCCAGAATCCGCGCGAGCTCGTCGAGGTCCTGCGCTCGGGAGGGGTATTCTACGGCGGCCTCATCGCCGCGACCGCGGTCGCGATCCTGTACATGAAGAAGCACGAGCTTCCCGCGTGGGCGATCGCCGACATGGGCGCTCCCTCGATCGCGCTCGGCGAGGCGATCGGGCGCTGGGGATGCTTCGCCGCCGGCTGCTGCTACGGCAAGGAGAGCCACGGCCCGTTCGCCGTCGTCTTCACGGACCCGTTCGCGCACGACGCCGTCGGGACGCCGCTGAACGTGCCGTTGCACCCGACGCAGATCTACCTGTCGCTCAACGCGTTCCTGATCTTCCTGATCCTCCAGTGGGCCTATCGCCGCAAGACGTTCGACGGCGAGATCTTCTGGCTGTACGTGCTCCTCTACGCGATCACTCGCGGCATCCTCGAGACGTGGCGGGGCGACCTCGTGCGGGGCTTCGTCATCCCCGGAGTCCTGTCGACGTCGCAGTTCATCGGCCTCCTCGCCGCGCTCCTCGCCGCGGCGATGCTCTTCGTGTTCTCGCGGCGCCACCGCGCCGAAGCTTGAGTGAGGGGAACGAGGCCGCGTCCCCGGCGCGCGTGCGCCGCTTCCAGGTGGGCGCGCCGTCGGCCGGCACGCGGCTCGACCTGTTCCTCGCCGGCGCCTGCTCGGACCTCTCCCGCTCGCGCATCCAGAAGCTGATCGAGGACGGCGCCGTCCTCGTGCGCGGGGCGCCGGCCCGCCGCTCCCACGTCGTGCGCGCCGGGGAGGAGGTCACGATCGCCGTGCCGGAGCCGCGGAAGACGGAGCTCGCTCCCGAGGCGATTCCGCTCTCGATCCTCTTCGAGGACCCGCACGTGCTCGCGATCGACAAGCCGGCGGGGCTCGTCGTCCATCCCGCGCCGGGACACGGCTCGGGCACGCTCGTCAACGCCCTGCTCCACCACGTCCGCGACCTCGCCGGAATCGGCGGCGAGCTGCGGCCCGGGATCGTGCATCGCCTGGACCGGGACACGTCCGGCGTCCTCCTCGTGGCCAAGACGGATCGCGCGCACCAGCTCCTGTCGCGGCAGATGCGCCAGCGGACGCTCCGAAAGGAGTACCTCGCGCTCGTCGCGGGGATCCCTCGCGTCCGGAAGGGAGAGGTGACGCTCTCGATCGGCCGCGATCCGCGCGACCGGAAGAAGATGAAGGCGTTCCGGCCGCTCGACGGCGACGCGCCAACTGGCGCACGCACGGCTCGCACGCTCTACGAGATCGAGCGGGAGTGGCCGTCCCTGGGGATCACGCTCCTGCGCTGCCGGCTGATCACGGGGCGCACGCACCAGATCCGCGTCCACCTCGCCGCCTCCGGGCTCCCGATCGTGGGCGATCCGGCGTACGGGCGGCCGCGGTATCCGAAGCTGCGGGACGGGAGCCTCCGGAAGCGCCTCGAGGAATTCCCCCGGCAGGCGCTCCACGCCGAACGCCTCGCCTTCCGGCACCCCGCGACGCAGCAGGTCGTCGAGGTCGTGGCCCCGCTGCCCGACGACCTGTCCGGGCTCCTCGCGGCGATCGACGCGGCCCCGCGATAGCCTTCGCGCATGACGAAAGACCCCGAGGTCCTCGGCGAGGGCCGGCACATGCTCTTCCTGCGCCGCGACGGGTGGGAGTACGTCGAGCACCGGACGGCGAAGGAGGCGGCGATGATCGTCGCCCTGACCGCGCGGGGCGAGATCGTCCTCGCCGAGGAGTTTCGGCCCCCGATGCACGCGCCCGTCGTCTCTCTTTCGGCCGGCCTCGTCGGCGACGAAGGACCCGAGGACCCGTCCGACGCGGCGCGGCGCGAGCTCGCGGAGGAGACGGGCCACGCCGCGGAGCGACTCGTGCGGCTCGGCCGCGGGCCCGGCTCGGCCGGGCAGAGCTCGGAGATGATCACGTTCTTCCTCGCCGATCCGGCTGAGCGCGTCGGCGACCAGGCGCCGCACGACCGCGGCAAGATTCGCGTCCACGTCGTCCCGGTCGCGGAGCTGCCTGACTGGGCCGCGCGCCGGGAGACGGAGGGCGCGGTGATCGATCCGAAGATCTGGGCCGGGCTCTACCTCGCCGGGCTGGAGAAGATCCGATAGCGGGCGGTTAGAGGGATCCCTCGGGCCTGCGGCCCTCGGGATGACGCGCGACCGAGTTTCGCTCGCCGCGCGTCACTTGACCGTGATCGTGATCGTCGCGCCGTCCTTCTCGAGGATGACGCGGTCCTCTTCGATCGTGCGGACGCTCCAGCCCTCGACATAGGCGCCGACGCCGAGGACCCGGTCGTTGACGAGCGCGCGCGGATCGGTCTCGGACCACACGATGCCGCCGAGCTCGATGCGCGCCCCGCCCGGCACGGTCGCGGCGCCGGCGTAGGTGCGGCCGCCCCCGGATTCGCGCGCGGGCTTCGGCGCCCGGGGCGGCGCCACCGTCGGAGCCGTGGAACCGTCTGAG
>DAHUXD010000059.1 GCA_027307335.1 Acidobacteriota bacterium | reverse complement strand
ACGCACCTCATCCCGGCCGCCTTCGCGGCCTTGACCCACTCCTCGGCGTTGAACCCGGTCGGGCTGAGCTGGGGCGGGAGCTTCTCGTACTCGCCGACCGGGATCTTCCTCTTCTCCATCACCCACTCGCCCTGGCCCAGGAGCGAGTAGACGTCCCAGTGGACGAACAACCCAAACTTGGCGACCTGGAACCAGCGGCGGGCCTCGATGTTGGAGTTTGATTCCCCGGCCTGATCGGCGCCGAGGAAGAGGACGAGAACGACGAACGTGGCGATATGGCGGCTCGGAGGGGGTTATACTCGGCGCGGCCGGGTCTGGCACAAATTGTAGTCGGGTAGTCATCGGCTTAAACTGCTCATTGGGACCGACCTGTGAGCAGCATCCGGTGGACCTGTCATGTGGGCGATCACCTTCTCGGCGGATGACCGGCGGGCTCTGGCCCACGACCGGTACCATCACCCCGACCCCCGCGTCCAGCGCAAGATGGAGGTCCTCTGGCTCAAGAGCCATGGCCTGGGCCACGACGCGATCGCCACCTACGCCGACGTCTCCCGGCGCACCGTCCAGCGCTACCTCGAGGAATATCTTGAAGGCGGTCTGTCGCGTCTCCGCTGCTGTCGGGGGCATCAGCCCCAAAGCGCCCTGGCCGAGCACCGGGACTCCCTGGAGGAGTACTTTCTGGAGCACCCGCCGCGCTCTGCGAAACAGGCTCAAGCCGTCATCGAGCAACAGACCGGGGTCCGCCGTGGCCTCACCCAGGTGCGTCACTTCCTCAAGGACCAACTGGGGCTGCGCTGGCGCAAGACCGGGGCCATCCCCGTGCCCCCCAAGAAGACAGTCGAAGAGCACGCACGGGACCAGGCCGTATTCCTGCGGGAGAAGCTGGAGCCACGGCTGAAGCAGGCCCGCCGTGGCCGGAGACAGGTCTACTTCGTGGACGCCGCTCACTTCGTCTTCGCGCCGTTCTTGGGCTTCCTGTGGTGCGCGGCGCGGCTGTTCGTGCGGGCGGCCTCGGGACGCAAGCGGTACAACGTGCTGGGGGCGATGGACGCGGTGACGCGCCGGTTGATCCGGGTGACGAATCACGACTACATCAACGCCGAGTCGGTCTGCGCCCTGTTGCGGGCGGTCGCGGAGGTCGGTGTGGGGTTGCCGATCACCCTGGTACTGGACAACGCGCGGTACCAGAAGTGCGCCGTGGTGCAAGCGCTGGCGGAGTCGCTGAAGATCGAACTGCTGTACCTGCCGGGCTACTCGCCCAACCTGAACCTGATCGAGCGGCTCTGGCGGTTCCTGCGCAAGCAGTCGTTGGACTCGATGTACTACGAAGACTTCTCGCGTTTCACGGCCGCCATTGACCGGTGCCTCGACGACTTGCCCACGGCACACAAGGGTGAGATGGAAACGCTCCTGACACACAGGTTTCAGACATTTGGAGATGTGCCACTATTGGCCGCCTAGAGTATATCTCCGCCGGGTCCATCTCGGCCTCGACTTCTTCGACGCGAGCATCAACCGCATCGCCGCCTGGGTGATCGGCACGCGCAACCTGCGCAAGGCGCTCCTGCGGGCGATGCTGGAGCCGGCGGCGCGCCTCTCCGACGCCGAGGGGCGCTGGGACCTCACCGCGCGCCTGGCGCTGCTCGAGGAGCAGAAGTCGATGCCCTGGGCCCCGGTCTGGGACCACTACTGCGAGAGCCGCGGGGT
>DAHUXD010000058.1 GCA_027307335.1 Acidobacteriota bacterium | reverse complement strand
AGCGCCGGCGCGCGTCGGCGGCGGCGGGCGAGGCGAGATCGGGGAAGGCGCGCAGCACGGCCGCGGGCCAGGAACCGGGGCGCCGCGACGGCGCGTCGGCGGCCTCGAGCGCCCGGCCGACCGTGCGCGCGGCGTCGGTCTCGAGCCGGCCCGTTCGGCCGAAGATTCGGGCGAGCAGGTGCCGCACGACCTCGGGAAGCGCCGGCTCGGCGCCGCCCTCGCCCTCGACGCGCCGCGGACTCCGCGCGATCCAGAGCTGCGCCGCGCCGGAAGCCGCATCCCAACGCGCGTCGTCGATGTCGTCGGGACCGAGCGGAAAGCCGCGCTCGGCGAGGAACGCGGCGGCCGCCGTGCCCTGGAGAAGGAGCGCCGAGGCCAGGGGTCGGGGGATCCGGCCCTCGCCCACGGGACGGCCGGAGACGGGTTCGCGAACCACACGCACGCTCCGGCCCTCGAGCTCGCAGGAGACGACGCGCGGCAGCGTCCCGTGCTCGAGCTCCAGGAATTCGATCCAGCGCGCGGATCCGCCGGCCGGAAAGGTCTCGGACGCTCGGGAGACGGGCGGCGCGCCCGGACGGCGAGGCATCGCGTTCTCTGTCCTGTATTGTCGCGACCCGCCCGCGGCGCGAGAAAAAGAAACCCCGTCGACGGGGAGCGTCAGCGCTGCGCGAGCCTCTCCAGGTCCCGGAAGAAGCCCGGATACGACTTCGCGACACAGTCGGGATCCTCGACGAGCACGCCGGGGAGGCGCAGGGCGAGGATGCCCGCGGCCATCGCGATCCGGTGATCGCGGAACGTCGCGACGCGCACCACGGAGTCCGCCGGCGCCGCCGGCCCGTCGACCGCGAGCGCGTCCTCGGACGCCTCGGCGCTTGCCCCGACCGCTTCCGCCAGCGCGACGAGCGCGGTCAGCCGGTCGCTCTCCTTGAGCCTCAGGTGGCCGACGCCCGAGAAGACGCTGCGCCCCCGCGCGAGCATCGCCAGCGCGGCCAGGGCCGGCACCGCGTCCGGAAACGCGGTCGCCGCCGCATCGGCGGGGCGCAGCGCCGCGCGGTCGGCGCGGATCCGGAGCGCGCCCCCGGCGCGCTCGATCGCGACGCCCATCGCCTCGAGCACCGGGAGAGCGTGCGCGTCGGCGTCCTCCGAGGGGACCCGCAGCCCCTCGAGCGATACCTCGCCGCCCGCCGCCCCGACCGCCGCGGCGAGAGGCACCGCCGAGGAGTAGTCGCCGGGGGTGTCGTACCGCGGCGAGACCCGGGCGCCCCGCCGCACGAAGATCCCGTCGCCCGTGGTCGCCTCGTGGCCGAGGTCGCGCAGCACCTCGAGCGTCGTGCGGACGTACGGCTCGGACGCCGTCGGTCCCGTCGCGCGAACGCGGAGTCCGCCCTCGACGGCGACCGCGGCGAGCAGGAGCCCCGACACGAACTGGCTCGAGCGCGAGGCGTCGACCGCGATCTCCCTCGCCGCCGGGGCGCCTCCCTGGATCTCGAGCGGCAGGCACCCCTCCCGGCCGCGATGGGCCAGGCGTGCGCCCGCGCCGCGCAGCGCGTGGACGAGCTCCCCCATCGGCCGCTCGCACAGCCGCGGCGATCCGGCGAGGACGAAGCGGCCGGGCGTCACCGCCGCGGCCGCGATCAGGAAGCGCGCGGCCGTCCCCGAATCGCCGGCATCGAGGAACACCTCGGTCCCGGGCTCCCCGCGCAGCGGACCCGAGACGCGCAGTCCGTCGCCCGTGCGCCGGATGTCCGCGCCCATGGCCGCGAGGCAGCGGACGAGCGTGTCGGTGTCGGCGCTCTCGAGGGGCCGCGCGACCTCGACCGGCTCGGCCGTCAGCGCCGCGAGCAGCAGCGCGCGGTTCGTCGCGCTCTTCGACGACGGGACCCGCACGGCTCCGGTGAGCCTCCGCGCGGGCGGCAGCGCGAGGTGCTGGGTCAACCCTAGAGTCCCACCAGACGGGTGGCGCCGTCCTCGCCGATCTCCATCCAGCGCCGCTCCTCGACGAACGCCGGGAGGATCTCGACGCGTCCGCCGTTCACGGTTTCGCTCCAGGGCTTGTGGAAGTGCCCGAGGAGGACGACGTCGATGCCCTCCGCGAAGCGCCGCCTCGCGAACCGACGGATCGTGTCGACCGGCAGGTGCGTCTTGTGCTTGAAGTTCGACCGGTACAGCCGCGCCTCCGTCTTCCACACGAGACGCGTCGCGGCCCGCCTCGGCACGAGACTCGCGGCCGCCCGCGAGACGCGGTTCTTCGACAGGAAGCGCCAGAAGCGGTAGGCGCGGTCGCGATCGTTCAGGAGATCGCCGTGGGTCGCGAGGAAACGGCGGCCGCCCGCCTCGAACACCTGCTCGTCGCCGACCGCCGCGAAGGCGTCCTCGGCGTAGGAGCCCCTCAGGAAGAAGTCGCGGTTGCCCTCGACGTACGTGATCGGGACACCGGCCGCCGCGAGTCGCCGCGCGGCGCCGAGGAAGGCCGCGATCGCCGGCGTCTCGAACTTCCGGAGCGCGATGAAGAAGTGGAAGACGTCGCCGAGGAGCGTGATCCCCGTGGCGCCGCGCCGCCGGGCGGTCTCGAGCGCCTCCAGAAAAGGACCCTCGTCGCCGGGCCGACGGCCCACGTGGCTGTCGGCGATGACGGCGCGCATGGCGGCTCAAAGATAGCCGAGATCGGAGCGTCGTCCGCCGAAGCCCCGCCGCCGGTTCCGGCGCACTAAAATGCGGGGGGATGAGCGCACCGGGTCCCGCAGCCGTCCGCCCTGCCGGCGTCCTCCGCCCCTGGCAGCGGCGGCTCTACCGCATTCTGCTCGTGCCGCTCGGACTGATTGCGGCCAACTCGATCTACCTCGCGGCCTTCACGCGCGACACGAGCTTCTTCTACGCGATGCTACTGCTCCACCTGACCCTGGGGCTGCTCATCGCGATCCCGTTCTTCGTCTTCGCGCTCACCCACGCGCGCCGGATGATCCGGATGTGGAACCGGCGGGCGAAGGCGGCGGGCCTCGCGATCGTGGTCCTCGCGGTCGTGTGCGTGGCGACCGGCCTCTTCATGACGGTGCGCGGCTCCACGCTCAACCACCGCGCCGTGTGGCTCGCGCACGTCTCGGCCGTGCCGCTCGCGCTCGTCGCGTTCATCCTCCACCGGCGCGCGCACGTCCACCAGCTCCAGTTCCGGCGCCTGTTCGCGTGGGGCGGCGCCGTGGCGGTGTTCCTGGCGGCGATGGCGGCCGTCGCGCGGCTCGAGAAGCCGCCGAAGCGGATCGCGAACGTCGGCGGCGACACCGTCTTCTACCCCGCGGCCAGCGAGACGTTCGACCAGGGGCTCCTCGACGGGAAGCGCCTCGCCGCGAACGGCTACTGCCGGGAGTGCCATCCCGACTCCTTCCACCAGTGGGAGCGGTCGGCGCACCGGTTCTCGTCCTTCAACAATCCGTTCTACCGGAAGGCGGTCGAGTTAGTGGCCGACCAGGTCGGCCGCGAGCGGACGAAGTGGTGCTCGGGCTGCCACGACCCTGTCGTCCTCTTCACCGGGCAGATGGGCAAGGCGACGCAGGCGTCGTTCTCCTACGACTCGTGGGAGGCGCAGCAGGGGCTGACCTGCATGTCCTGCCACTCGATCGCCGAGGTCAAGGACGTCACCGGCAACGGCGCCTACGTCATCGAGGAGTCGAAGCAGTACCCGTTCGCGTTCTCGACCTCGCCGCCGCTGCGCTGGGTCAATCGGCTCCTGATCCGCATGGAGCCGTCGCTCCACCGGAAGACGTTCATGAAGCCGTTCATGCGGACGCCGGAGTTCTGCTCGACCTGCCACAAGGTGGCGTTGATCCCCGCGCTGAACGGCTATCGCTGGATGCGCGGGCAGGACCACTACGACGGCTGGTACGACTCGGGTGTGTCGGGACGCGCGGTCCGCTCCTTCTACGACCCGCCGAAGCCGAAGGCCTGCCGCGACTGCCACCTGCCCGCCTTCCGTTCGGACGAGTTCGGCAATCAGAAGGGCTTCCTCCACGATCACGTCTTCCCCGCCGCGAACACGGCGCTTCCCTTCGTGCGCGGCGACCGCGAGACGCAGAAGAAGATCGAGGAGTTCCTGAAGAACAAGGTCCTGACCGTCGACCTGTTCGCCATCCGCCGGGGCGAGCGGCTCGACGTGCTCGGCGACGCGCCGGTGGCCGTCCGCCCGGGCGAGACGGTCGACGTCGAGGTCGTCCTGCGCACGCGCGGCATCGGCCATCCGTACACGAACGGCACCGCGGACTCGAACGAGACGTGGGTGTCTCTCGAGGCGGACAGCGGCGGCGAGCGGATCTTCGCGAGCGGAGTGCTCGGCGGGGACGGCCGCCTCGACGCGGCGGCCGACCGGCTCTCGACGCTCGTCATCGACCAGCACGGGGAATACATGGACCGCCGCCAGCCTCAGGACATCCGCGTGCCGCTCTACAACAACGGGATCGGACCGGGAGCGGCGCGGGTCGTCCACTACCGCCTGCGCGTCCCGGAGGACGCGAGGGGCCCCATCACGCTTCGCGCGGGCACGCACTACCGCAAGTTCTCGCGCGACTACACGACCTTCTCGCTCGGGGCGGCGTATCCGTCGCTGCCTGTGACGACGCTCGCCGAAGACGCCGTAGTGCTGCCGCTCCGCGACTCCCCTCTCCCCCCGGGAGAGGGGCCGGGGGTGAGGGGCAACCTCCCGCCAACCACCGCTCGCGGCAATACCGACGCCCTCTGGCTCCGCTGGAACGACTACGGCATCGGCCTCTTCCTGCAGGGCGACCTGAAGGGCGCCGCGCGCGCTTGGACGAAGGTCGCCGAGCTCGCGCCCGACCAGCCCGACGGGCCTCTCAATCGCGCCCGCGCCGAGATCGCGGAGGGCCGCCTCGCCGACGCGAAGGCCTCTCTCGCGGAGGCGGAGAAGCGCCGCCCCGGCTGGGGCAAGACCGCGTTCTTCCGCGCGACGGTCGCGAAGGACGAGGGCCGGCTCGACGACGCCGAGAAGGACCTCGAGGCGGTGCTCGAGAAGTTCCCGCTCGACCGCGTCGCGTGGAACAACCTCGGCCTCGTGGACTGGCTCGCGGGCCGGCTCCCCGAGGCCGTCGCGGCCTACGGCAAGACGCTCGCGATCGACCCCGAGGACCTGAACGCGCACTACAACCTCATGCGCGTGTATCGCGCGATGGGCGATCGGAAGAACGCCGACCTCCAGGACGCCGCGTACCGCAAGTACAAGGACGACGAATCGATCCGCGCGGTGCCCGGGGAGTACCGCCTCGAGAACCCGTGGGCGAACCGCGAGTCGCTCCCGATCCACGTCCACGCGGAAGCCGACCCGCCTCCCGGTCCGCCCGCGCCCTGGGTCTCGGCGATGGGCCCGAAGGGGTACGAGACCGACCGCGGCTACCTGACGAAGGCGCATCCGCCGGTCCCGAGCGAAGCCGCGCAGTGGTCGTACGCGACGGCGTCGGCCGCCGCCTCTGGCTCCTCCCGCGCCCCCTCCGCGCCGTAGCCCTCGCGCGGTAGACTTCGCGTCCGTGCGACGCTCCTTCCTCCTCGCGGCGGCCCTCGGTGTGCTCGCGGGATGCCGGAAGTCGGAGCCCGTCGCCGTCGCTCCCCCTCCGACGCCCGCGCCGACGCCGCCGCCCGCGCTCGCGTTCGCGGAGAAGGCGAAGGAGATCGGCGTCGACTTCGTCCACGTCACCGGCGCCACGGGGAAGAAGTGGATGCCCGAGACCATGGGCGGCGGCGTCGCCGTCCTCGACTACGACGGCGATGGCCGGCCCGACCTCCTGTTCGTCTCCGGCGCGTACTGGCCCGGCGACCCGCGCGCGGCGGCGCAGCGGTCCTCGCTCGCGTTGTACCGCAACGAGGGGAACGGGCCCGACGGCCTGCCGCGCTTCCGGAACGTGACGCGCGAGGCCGGGCTCGAGAAGGTCTTCTACGGGATGGGCGCCTCGGTCGCCGACTACGACAACGACGGGAAGGACGACGTGTACGTGACGGCCCTCGGCGGGAACCACCTTTTCCACAACCGCGGCGGACGCTTCGAGGACGTGGCGAAGGCGGCCGGCGTCGCGGACTCGGGCTGGGGGACGTCTTCGGCGTGGTTGGACTACGACGGGGACGGCAGGCTCGACCTGTACGTCGGCCGCTACGTCGACTGGAGCCCCGGCAAGGACCTCTACTGCACGCTCGACGGGAAGACGAAGTCCTACTGCACGCCCGAGCGATACCCCGGCACGTCCTCGCACCTCTACCGCAACCTCGGCAACGGCCGCTTCGAGGACGTGACGAAGAAGGCGGGCGTCTTCAACGAGAACCAGAAGGCGCTCGGCGTCGCCCCGTGGGACTTCGACGGCGACGGGCGCGTCGACCTCCTCGTCTCGAACGACACCGCGCCGAACAATCTCTTCCGGAACAAGGGCGACGGCACCTTCGAGGACGTCGGCATTCCGGCCGGGATCGCGGTCGACGAGGCCGGGCGCGCGCGAGGCGCGATGGGCGCCGCGTGGGCGGACGTGAAGAACGGCAGGGGCAGCGCGGTCGCGATCGGCAATTTCTCGAACGAGCTCAAGTCGCTCTACTGGACCGACACCGGAGAGGTCTTTCTCGACGAGTCGCCGAGGAGCGGCGTCGGCCCGACCTCGTTCCTCGACCTGACGTTCGGCGTCCTCTTCCTCGACGCGGACCTCGACGGCCGAATGGACCTGCTCCTCGCCAACGGCCACGTCGAGCCGACGGTTCAGGAGGTGCAGAAGGACGTCGCGTACCGGCAGGCGCCCGTCCTGTACCTGAACGCCGGCGACGGGAAGTTCGTCCCGCTCGGCGCCCGCTCGGGAGATCTCGCGCAGCCTCTCGTCGCGCGCGGTGCGGCGTACGCCGACCTCGACGGCGACGGCGACCTCGACCTCGTGATCGTCGAGAACGGCGGCCCGGCGCGCGTGTATCTGAACCCGACGAACGCTCCGGAAAAGAGCGTCCGGCTGAAGCTCGTGGGCGCGGGGAAGAGCAACCGCGACGCGGTCGGCGCCCGGGTGACCGCCTCGTTCGGCGGCCGGACGCTTGCGCAGCAGGTCTCCGGCGGCCAGTCCTATCTCTCGGCTTCGGAGAAGACGCTCACGTTCGGCCTCGGCACCGCCTCGAAGATCGACGCGCTGGAGATCCGCTGGCCGGACGGCGCGACGCAGACGCTCAAGGACGTTCCGGGCGGCGCCCGGCGGATCGTCTCGGAGGAGGGCGGGAGGCCGTGAGCGTCTCGATCCGTCCGGCCGCTCCGGCCGACGCGCCCCGTCTCGCCGCGCTCTCGACCGAGCTCGGCTACCCCATGACCCCCGGCGAAGCCGCCTCGCGTTTCGCCGAGCTCTCCCGCCACGCCGACCACACGCTCCTCGTCGCGGACGAGGGCGGCGGCGCGGTCGGCTGGATCCAGGTGAGCCGGACCCGCGTCTTCGAGGCGCCCGCGAGCGTCGAGATCACCGGGCTCGTCGTCGCCGAGACCGAGCGGGGCCGCGGCATCGGGGCGGCGCTCGTCGCGGCGGCCGAGGCGTGGGCCGCGGAGCGCGACTGCAGCACGCTGCGCGCGCGCTGCAACGTCGTGCGAAAGCGGGCGCACGATTTCTACCGGCGTGAGCGCTTCCGGGAAATCAAGGAGCAGAAGGTCTTCGAGCGGAAGATCGGCGCCTGAGGATCAGCCCCAGGAAGGGGTCAGGGGCGCGCGACGGTCCCCGCCGAACGCCTTCACCAGCAGAAGCCCCGCCAGGAATCCGCCGACGTGCGCGCCGTACGCGACGCCGCCGCCGGATCCGCCGGCCGAGCCCGCGCCGCTGACGACCTGGAAGAGGAACCACAGCCCGATGACGAGGAGCGCCGGGACCTCCACGATGCTGTAGAAGAGCAGCACCCGCACGCGCCGCCGCGGGAAGAGCACGAGGTACCCGCCGAGGACGCCCGAGATCGCCCCCGACGCGCCGAGCGACGGGATCAGCACGTTGCCGCCGAACGCCGCGGTGACGAAGACGTGCGAGAGGCCGGCCACGAGGCCCGTGACGAGGTAGAAAAGGAAGAAGCGCAGGTGGCCGAGCGCGTCCTCGACGTTGTCCCCGAAGATCCAGAGGTAGAGCATGTTCCCGAACAGATGCGCGAATCCGCCGTGCATGAACATCGCGGTGATGAGCGTCAGGTACACCGGGATCGGCGTCATCTCGAGATCGATGCCGCCGACGACGCGGCCGTAGGGATCGCGGATCGGAACGTTCTCCGCGACGTCGTGACCGGTCAGGATCTCCGCCGGCACCGTCGCGAACGCCATCGTGAAACGCTGGTTCGCGCCCATGCCCTGGAACACGACGAAGACGAACACGTTGAGCGCGATGAGCAGCCACGTGACGTACGGGACCGAGCGCCGGTCCGAGTCGTCGTCGCCGATGGGGATCATGGCCGAGGCGGGAGATCATATCCGCGCCGCGCCGGCGAGTTCGCGTTCAGCGCGGAGCGACGGGTTCGAGCTCGCCGCCGGCACGCACCCGGTACGTCCGCCCCGCCGGGACGTTCGAGTATTCCTGCGTGCGGCCATCGGGCCAGCGCACGGCCACGCTGGCGGCGTCCGCCTCGCCGAGCCCGAAGTGGAGCGGGACGAGCGAACCCGAGGCGTAGGATGGCGACACGCGATACGCCTGCGTCTGCGTTCGCCCGCCGGCGGTCACGTGGACGCGCGTGCCGAGCACCGTTTTTCCGTCCGCGCCCGCGACGGGCTCGACCGCGATCCAGCGCCCGCGCGCCCCGATCTCGTTGCGGAAGATCCTCACCGGCCCGTCCAGGTCGACGACCACCAGGTCGAGCGCGCCGTCCCCGTCGAGGTCCGCGACCGCGGTGCCCCGCGCCGACATCCGCGCGCGGCCGAAGTCGCCCGACTCCGTCCACTCGGCGAATTTCCCGCCCCCGAGGTTGTGCACGAGGAACGCGCGCTGGGCGTAGGCGGAGTCCCCCGCCTCGACGTAGGACGCGCCGCCGCTCTTGTAGTGGCCGAGCCAGCGCGGCAGACGCGGCGCGAGGTGACCGCCGACGACGTACGTGTCCGGCCAGCCGTCGTTGTCGAAGTCCGCGAAGTGCGTGCCCCACCGAACCGACGGCATGCCGACGTCCGCGATGCCCGACGCGGCGCCCGCGTCCTCGAAGATCACGCCGTCCACGTTGCGGTAGAGGCTGTTCGGCTCGGCGCCGAAGTTCGTGACGAAGAGGCTCTCGCGCCCGTCGCCGAACGGATCACCGACCGCGACGCCCATCCCCGCGCGCGGGTGGTCGCCCAGCGTGCCGGCGCCCGTCTCCGCGGTGGTCTCCTCGAAGGTGCCGTCGCCGCGATTGCGGAAGAGGCGGTTCGGCACCCGGTCGTTGACGAAGTAGAGGTCGTCGTGGCCGTCGCCGTCGTAGTCGAGCACGGCGATCGACAGCGTCTTCGTCTCGACCGGCGGCACGGCGAGCCCCGCTTCCCTGGTCACGTCCTGGAAGCGGCGGCCGCCGAGGTTGCGGTAGAGGTGCGACGGCTGCCCGACGTAGTCCTCGGGGACGCGCAGCTGGAACTGCGGCTGCGCCGCCTCCCACTCGGGCGTCGAGTCGAGGTAGTTCGCGACCGCGACGTCCACGCGGCCGTCGCCGTCGACGTCGAGAAACGCGGCGCCGACCGAGAAGAGCGGGTCCTCGAGGCCGGTGTCCTTCCCCTCCTCGAACGTCCCGTCGCCGCGGTTCCACCACACGGCGTTCGGGCCGACGTTGGTCAGGTACAGGTCGAGCTTGCCGTCGCCGTCGAGGTCGACCCAGAACGCGCCCATCCCGAGGCCGCAGGCGTGGATCCCGGAGCGGGCGGTCACGTCCTCGAAGCGGCCGCCGCCGACGTTGCGGTAGAGGCGCCCGCAGGAATCCGCGTTGGGCTTGCCCCAGCGCGGGATCGAGTTGGTGACGTACAGGTCCGGGCGGCCGTCGCCGTCGAAGTCGCCGATCGCGCAGCCGCCGATCATCGTCGGGATCAGCTTCAGGCGCATCAGGTCGCCCTGGACGCGCATCGAGACTCCGGAGGACTTCGTCACGTCGCGGAAGACGCCCGGCGGCGGGGCGGCGCCGGCCGCGATCGCGCCGGAGGCGGCGAGACAGAGCAGGAGCCGCCTCACTCCGGCCTCGCGAGGCCGGCGTCCCGGACCGCGTCGCGGAACGCCTCGGGTCCGCCGGGGCGCGTCAGCCACTCGCGCACGAACTCGCGGTGCGCGGCATCGTCCGGGAACGCGAGCTCACCGTACCGCGCGTCGTCCATGCCGTGGAACGGCAGCGGTCCGACGGTCTGACCCGCGACCGTGTTCTTGTCGGCGTCCTTGTCCCACCCGTCGAGGACCAGGACGTAGTCCCGGACCCAGCCTTCGGGCGGCGGGGTCAGCGCGGAGGCGTCGAACGTCAGACGCACGGCGTCGCCGCCCTTCATGACGACCGTGCGATCGTCGGCGGCCGCGAGGAGCTCCCGGACGTCGCCGAACCGCGTGTACAGGCCGGCCATGTCCGCCCATCGCGGTCCGCGCGAGACGTCGTCATGAACGAAGACCTGCGGCGCGTCCTCGGACGCGCGCTCCATCCGCGAGAAGCCGCGATCGAAGAGCTCCGCCGAGACGAGCGGGAGGACCGCCGTGCGCAGCGGGACCGGTGGATCGTCCACGGTGTAGGCGATGCGGTCCCAGTAGATCGCGAGGTTCGTGCGGATGCGCACGCGGGGATCCCCCGGGTCGAGGACGCCGGTCAGGTCGACCGCCATCGTCTTCGTCTTCCCCGCCGGGTATCCCATCGCGGCGATCGCGGTCTTCCATCCGCCGCGGCCGTCGGGCACCTCGAGCACGGGCGGCTCCGCCCGGACGTCGCGCCGCTGCGAGAGCGAGACGTTGATCGAGGTGTCGGCGTAGAAGATCCAGCCGGTGAAATAGAGCACGACTCTCTTCGGCGTTTCCCCGCCGCCGGCCTCGGGGAGCTCGAGCACGAGCGCGTGCGGCTCGACGAGGCCCTGGTAGCGCGTCGGCGCGAACCCCGACAGATACACGCCGTCCTCCGCGGCGATCTCCGCGGTGCGGTCCCGGCCCTCCTCGTCCGTCGCGCGCGGCACGTGCGGTCGCGCCACCGTGAGCAGGCGCTTCGGCGGAAAGGGCGGCGGCACCATCTTCTCGTCGGGGACGAGCGCGGTGCCCGCCGGATGGTCGACCGCGCGCAGCTCGGCGAGGTCGACGTACGCGGCCTCCCAGAGCTCCTCGGTCAGATCGAGCACGCGCACCGGGCCCGACGCGGCCAGCCACGCGCCGGGAACGACCAGCCACTCGCGCGTGTCCGCCGCCGCCTGGTGCACGCCGTCGTAGAGGAGGCCCGCGGGCGCGCGTCCGAGGACGTCGGTGACGAAGCGCCACCGCGCTCCGTCGAACGCGTAGAGGAACGGACACGAGCCCTTCAGCTGCTGCACCTCCTTCACGACGGTGCGCAGCGGCGGGTCGAGCGCGTTCTGCGGCACGCCGTTGGTCCACACGACGCGAAGCACGTCGGCGCGGCGGCGCCCGCCGAGGCCGAGCCTCGTGACCGGACGCGCGGCGACGCGGTAGACGTAGAGGTCCTGCGCGCGCGCCTCGACCTCCGACCCGTAGCCCAGGCGATTGACCTTCGCCGATCCCGTCGGCAGGCCCTCGAGCGCGAGGTCGATCCAGCCGTTCGCGTTGCCGCCGCGGTTCTCGAGGAGGCTGACCGTCCCGCCCGGCGCGACGAGCGCGAGGTCGAGGTCGCCGTCCCCGTCGGCGTCGACCGCCTCCGCGGCGCGCGCCGGCGGCAGCTCGCCGACGGAGGCCGCGGCGAGGCGGCCGGTTCCGTCGTTGCGCAGGAGCGCCGACGGGCCGGACGGGTTCGCGAGGAAGACGTCGAGGAAGCCGTCGTTGTCGTAGTCGAACAGGAGGACCGACGCCGCCGGTCCGAGGTCGACGGGCGGCCGGAACGTGCCGTCGCCCTTGTTTAGGGCGGCGGCGGCGCGCCCGTCCGCGACCCACACCAGGTCGAGGCGCCCGTCGCCGTCGAGGTCGCCGGCCGCGGCGTCCGAGACGAGCCCGGTCTTCGGCAGGCCGGCCTCCTTCGCCGCGAAGCGGCCGCCGCGCAGGTTGTCGTAGAGCACGAACCCTCCCTCCGGCCGGGCGAGCAGGAGGTCCGGATCGCCGTCCCGGTCGAGGTCCGCCGCAACGGCGAGGAGCGAGCGGAGGTGCGCGGGCAGCCCCGACGCGGCGGTCGCGTCGGTCCAGGTGCCGTCGAGGTTGTTGCGGAGGAGGCGGTCGCCGTCCTTCGACGAGACGTAGAGGTCGAGGTCGCCGTCCGAGTCGAAGTCGAGCGGCACGACGCGCTCTCCCGGAGCGATCGCCACGCGGTGGAAGCCCTCGCCCTCGCGGACCCAGAGCGCCCCCGGCGCCACGAGGTCGAGCGCTCCCGAGTTCGTCACGTCGGCGACCGCCAGGTCCGTGGCCGGCGTCGAGTCGGGCAGCGGTGCGCCGGCGCGGTAGCCCGACGGGCCGGCCGCGGCGACCGCGATTCCGTGCGCGCCGGCGACCGCGAGGTCGCGACCGTCCTTGCCGGCCGCGCGCACGACGGCGATCCCCGAGAGCGCCGCGAGCCCCGCGTCCTTTCGAGGCGCGAACGTGACCGGCACGGGCGCGCCCGCGTGCGCGCGCACCGCCGCCGCGACCCTCGGTCCCCAGTCCTCGAGCGGCAGGCCCACGACGCCGGGCTCCACGTCGTGGCGCGCCTGCTGATAGCGGGACGTTGCGCGCAGCAGGTTCTCCGCGACGCGGTACTTCAGCGACGCCGCGTGAGCGTCGCCCGACGCGAGCGCGCGCTTCCCCTCCGACAGCGCCGCGTCGAGCTTCGGATCGTCGGGCACGAGCGCCGCGATCCGGTCGGCGGCGGCGAGCGCCGCGGCGGCGTTCCCGGCGTCCCGCTGCCACTCGGCGAGACGGCAGAGCAGGAAGATGTTCGCCGGCGCCGCCGCGAGGGCGGCCTCGAGCTGGCGCACGGCCGCCGCGCGTCCGGCCGCATCGTCGGCCGCGGCCGAGAGCCGCGCCGCGTTCCAGCGCGCCGCCACGTCCGACGCGGAGGCAGCGGCCGCCTTCTCGTAGAACGCGATCGCCCCGGCGCGGTCGCCCGCGAGCTCCCGCCGCGTGGCCTCGAGGTCCAGGACCCGGGCGTCGCCGGGGGACAGGCGCAGGGCCTCGGCGAGCAGCTTGCCGGCCGCGCCGGGGTCCTTCGCGCGCATCGCGGCCACGGCGCCGTCCGCCCAGCCGAGCGGGTCCTCGGGGGCGAGCCGCCGCGCCGTTTCGAAGCGCTTCGACGCCTCGACGAGGTTTCCGTCCTCGAGCGCCGCGAGGCCGACGTTGCGGGCCTGCTGGAGCGTCGCGACGTCGGAGGAGGACAGAACCGCGGCAACGGCCAGGAGGAGCGGCGCGAGCAAGCGCTACTCGGAGCCGGAGGGGGATCGCCCGGTCACGTCCCGAGCGCCTTCTGGAACGCGTCGTGGACGTCGTCGTCGGGGAGGCAGAAGACGATCTTCTGGACGTACTCGGCGTTCGGCGCGAAGGACTTCGCCGCCGCGACGGTGATCTCGGCCGCGAGGGGCAGCGGAAATCCGAAGACACCGGTCGAGATCGCCGGCAGCGCCACCGACGTGGCGCCGATGTCCTCGCCGCGCCGAAGGGCCTGCAGCACCGCCGAGGCGAGCAGCATCTCCTCGCCGAAGCTGCCGCCCTTCCACACGGGGCCGACCGCGTGGATGATCCAGCGCGCGGGCAGGTTCCCCGCCTTCGTCACGACCGCCTGACCCACCGCGCAGGTGCCGATCCGGTCGCACTCCTCCTGGATCGTGGGGCCGCCGTGCTGGCGGATCGCCCCGGCGACGCCGGAGCCGAGCTGGAGCGCCTCGTTCGCCGCGTTGACGATGGCGTCCACGCGCAGGCGCGTGATGTCGACCTTCGCGAGCTCGATCGTGGCGGGCATTCCGCGCGAACCCGCTAGCGGGCGTCCTCGAGCCGCCGGGCGATCCCCTCCGCGATGCGGAGGTAGGCCTCCGAAACGGCCGAGCGCGGGTCCGCGGCGACGATCGGCCGGCCCGAGTCCCCGCCGGCGACGACCTTGGGATCGAGCGGGATCTCGCCGAGGAACGGCACCTGGAGGTCCTCGGCCGTGCGCCGGCCGCCGCCGTGCTTGAAGATCTCCTCGCGGTGCCCGCAGGACGGGCACACGTAGTACGACATGTTCTCGACGATGCCGAGGACCGGCACGTTGACCTTCTGGAACATGGCGAGGCCCTTGCGCGCGTCGATGAGCGAGACGTCCTGGGGCGTCGTGACGATGACCGCTCCGGAGAGGTGGATCTTCTGCGTCAGCGTCAGCTGCGCGTCGCCGGTGCCGGGCGGCAGGTCGATGACGAGAAAGTCGAGCGGCCCCCACGCCACGTCCTGCAGGAACTGCTCGACCGCCTTCATGACCATCGGGCCGCGCCAGATGACCGGCTGGTCGACGTCCATCAGAAAGCCCAGGGACATCACGCGGACGCCGTAGCGCTCGATGGGGACGATCTGGTTCGCCTCGTTGACGTACGGCTTCTCGTCGATGCCCATCATCATCTGCTGGGAGGGCCCGTAGATGTCCGAGTCCATCAGGCCGACGCGCCGTCCGATGCGCTCGAGCGCGAGCGCGAGGTTCGCCGCGACCGTCGACTTGCCGACGCCTCCCTTGCCCGACGCGACCGCGATCGTGAACCGGACCTCCGGGAGGATGGCGGACGGCGCGGCCGCGGCCGGGGGCCTGCCCGCGGCCGGGGCGGGCGGCTTCACGTCCAGTCGGATGGTGACGGCATGGACCCCCTCGAGCGAGCGGAGCTTCTCGGTCGCGTCGCGCCGGATCTCCTCCGCCGCCGAGGACGATTCGGTCATGATCTCGAGCCGCAGCGACACGTTCCCGCCGCCGACCGTCAGGTCCTTGACGAAGCCGAACGAGACGATGTCCCGGGAGAGCCCCGGAAACCGCACGCTTCGGAGCGTCTCCAGGACCCTATCCTCCGTCAGCTCCGCCCTCGTGCTCATCGTGCCTCCGGGGGCGATTCTACGTCGGCCCTCGCCTCCTCGCGCAGGACCCCGATCCGCCGCCGCAGCTCGTCGGTGAGCGCGCCGCGCTCCGTCACCGGCCGTCCCGCCGTCTCGATCGGATCTCCCACGGCGAGCACGACGCGAGACGGCGTGATCGTGAAGCCGCCGCGGCGCTGGATGCGCAGAGTGCCCGCGAGACCGAGGGGCAGGAGCGGCAGCCCGGCCTTGAGCGCGATGAGCGCGGCCCCGGTCTTGAAGGGAAGGAGCTCGCCGTCGCGGGTCCGCGTCTCCTCGGGAAAGACGACGAGGGAGCGGCCCTTCTGGAGCCGGGCGAGGGCGGTGTCCACGACGGCGGCGTTGCGCGAGCGCGTGTGCCGGTCGACGGGGATGAACCCGGCCGCCGCGATCGACCAGCCGAGAAACGGCAGGCGGAAGAGGTTGCGCTTCGCGAGGAAGCGGACGGACATCGGAAGAGCGGCGAGCAGCACGAGGATGTCGTAGAAGCTCTCGTGGTTGGCCGCGAGCACGACGCTGGTCCCCGGATTCAGCCGCTCGGCATGGAGAAGGCTCACCCGCACGCCCGAGACGCGGAGGATCAGCCGGGCCCAGCCGCGCGCGAACTTGAGGAACCACTCCCCGCGCGGCGGGACGAGCGCGAAGGGAATCGCCGGCAGCCCGAACAGGATCGTGGCCACGCAGATGACGCCCCAGACCGCGAGCGACCGGAGAAAGCCCACTCGCCGCGAGAGACTAACAGAGCCGCAAGTCGCGATGGTGCCTGCGTTTACAGGGGCGGATCGGAGGGATAGAATGCGCCGTCCCCATGGCGCAACCCGAACCCTCGGCAACCGCGATCTTCTATCGCAACCTCGGCTGGCTGCGGTTCGTCGACCGTTTCGGGCGCAAAGGCTCGCAGACCGTCGAGTACCTGGGCGGTCTCTTTCAGATGATCGGCGAGACGATCGCCGCTTCCGTCAGCCGGCCCTTCTACTCGGGCGAGCTCGTCAACGAGATGGACGAGCTCGGCGTCAAGTCGCTGGCGATCACGGGACTGACGGCGTTCGTCACGGGGGCGGTGCTCGCCATCCAAACCGCGTATTCGCTCGAGGCCTTCGGCGGAAAACAGTTCATCGGTCGCATCGTCTCGCTCTCCCTCGTCCGCGAGCTCGGGCCGATCCTGACGGCGCTGATGGTCGCCGGCCGGGTCGGGTCCGGAATTACCGCGGAGCTCGGCTCGATGACCGTCACCGAGCAGGTCGACGCCCTGCGCTCGATGGCGATCTCGCCGATCCGCCGGCTGGTCGTCCCCCGCGTGCTCGCCGTCGTCTTCATGATGCCGGTCCTGACGGCGATCGCGGACGTGCTCGGCATCATCGGCGGGCTCGGCATCGCGGTGACCTCGATCGGGATGACCGTCCAGGACTACATCACCAGCATCTGGCAGCAGCTCGCGATCTCCGACATCTTCAGCGGCCTCGGCAAGACCGTGTTCTTCGGCTTCGAGATCGCCGCGATCGGCTGCTACAACGGCCTCCAGGTCGAGGGCGGCGCCGCCGCGGTCGGCCGGTCGACGACGCGCACGGTCGTCCTCGCATCCATATCGATCCTCGTGTCGGACTTCTTCCTGACCAAGCTGTTCCTCGCGTTCTGATGAGCACGGCCGTCTCTCCCGCGGAGGTCACGCAGGCGCGCGCCGCGCGCCGCGGCGAGGTCATCGTCGAGTTCAAGGAGGTCTGGAAGACCTACTCGGGCCGCGACATCCTCGCGGGCGTCAACCTCCAGATCCGGCGCGGCGAGGTCCTCTGCGTGCTCGGCCCCTCCGGCACCGGCAAGAGCGTCACGCTCCGCCACATCAACGGGCTGACCCGCCCCGACGCGGGCGACGTGATCGTCTTCGGCGAGTCGATCGTGGCGCTGTCCGAGGAGGAGCTCTCGCCGGTCCGCCGCCGGCTCGCCATGCTGTTCCAGGGCGGCGCCCTCTTCGACTCGATGAACGTCGAGGACAACATCGCCTTCCCCGTCCGCGAGCACACGGAGAAGACTCCGGCGGAGGTCTCGCGGATCGTCGCCGAGACGCTGAACATGGTCGGCCTCCCGGGCATCCAGCGCAAGATGCCGTCGGAGCTGTCGGGCGGCATGCGCAAGCGCGTGGCCCTCGCGCGCTCGATCTCCCTCGAGCCCGAGGTCATCCTGTACGATGAGCCGACGACCGGCCTCGATCCGGTCTCCTCCGAGAAGATCGCGCAGCTCATCGTGGACGTGAACCATCGCCTTCAGACGACGTCCGTCGTGGTCACCCACGACATCGTGACGGCGCGGACCGTCTCGACGCGGGTCGCCTTCCTCCACCAGGGCCGGTTCCAGTTCATCGGGACGTTCGACGAAGCGACCTCGAGCAGCAGCCCGCTGCTCCGGGACTACTTCCGCGCCATGGGGTTCCCCTGCGGCACGGGGGTGTTCCAGGCGGTTCCGAAGGGAGATTGAGCGTGCCAGCAGAGACACAGGTCCGCCGGCGTTTCCGCGTGGGCATCGTCGTGCTCATCGCGCTCGCCGCGACCATGATCGGCGTCTTCATGATCGGCCAGAGGGCGAACCTCTTCCGGAGCAAGTTTCCCTACGAGACGCACTTCGAGTCGGCGGCGGGTCTGATCGCCGGCAACAACGTGTCGCTCAACGGCGTCGTCGTCGGCAACGTCATCGAGGTGCGCCTCTCGGGCGATCCCGCCGACCGCACGGTGCGGGTCGTCTACGACGTCGTGCGCCGCTGGGCCCCGATGATCCGCAAGAGCACCCGCGCGTCGATCAAGACCCGCGGACTCCTGGGCGACAAGTACATCGAGCTCGAGGGCGGGAAGGTGGACGAGCCGGAGGTTCCCGTCGGCGGCGAGATTCCGGCGGCGCAGGGCGCGGGGCTCGAGAAGCTCCTCGAGGGCAGCGGCGATCTCCTCACCGACCTCTCGGCGATCGCCAAGTCCCTCAAGAACATCCTGGGCCGGACGGAGCAGGGCGAGGGCTTCCTCGGCGCGATCACGACCAACAGCGAGGAGAGCGTGCAGCTCGGCAACAACTTCAACGCCACGCTGCGGTCGCTCAACGCGATCCTCGCGAAGGTCGAGCACGGCCAGGGTCTCGTCGGCAGGCTCCTCATCGACGAGAAGTACGGCAAGGACACGAGCGAGGCGCTCGCGGGCGCGATCCACTCGGTGCAGTCGCTGCTGGCGAAGATCGACGAGGGCATCCGCACCGGCAGCGGCGCGATCCCGGCGCTCCTGTCCGACCCCGAAGGGAAGAAGCGGATCTACGGCCTCCTCGACAACCTCTCGCTCGCCGCGGCGGGGCTCACGCGGGTCGTCGACAATCTCGAGAAGGGCCACGGCACGATCCCGATCCTGCTGCACGACCAGGAATTCGGGAAGGCCTTCACGGGCAACCTCCGGAGCATGTCGCAGCACCTCGACTCGATCTCGCGGAAACTCGACGACGGCCAGGGCACGGCCGGCATGCTCGTCAACGACCCGGAGCTGTACGAGGCCGCGAACCGGCTCGTGGTCGGCGTCAACGAGTCGGCGATCCTGCGCTGGCTGATCGCCGACCGGCAGAAGTCCGGCATCCGGAAGGAGTACAACTCGTACATCCGGACGCAGACCGCGCTGCCCGCCGCGTCACCCACCCCGGCGCCGCCGCAATGAAGGTTCTGATCACGGGGGGAGCCGGCTTCATCGGCTCCCATCTCGCCGACCGGCGGCTCGCGCGGGGCGACCGGGTCGTCGTCCTCGACGACTTCAACGACTTCTACGATCCGCGCTCGAAGCGAGCGAACGTCGCTCCGCACCTCGCGAATCCGCGCTACCGGCTCGTCGAAGGCGACATTCGCGACCGCGCCCTGGTGTTCCGCCTCTTCGCCGAGGAGGGCTTCGACGGCGTCCTGCACCTGGCCGCCCGCGCGGGGGTCCGGCCCTCGCTCACTCAGCCCATCCTCTACGAGGAGGTCAACTGCGTGGCGACGTGGCACCTCCTCGAGGCCGCCGTCGCGCACGGAAAGCCGCGGTTCGTGTTCGCGTCCTCTTCCTCGGTCTACGGCATCAACAGCAAGCTCCCCTTCGCGGAGGACGACCCGATCGAAACACCCATCTCGCCGTACGCCACCACCAAGCGGGCGGGCGAGCTCCAGGTGTTCAATGCCAGCCACCTGTGGGGCCTGCCGGCGGTCTGCCTGCGGTTCTTCACGGTTTACGGGCCGCGGCAGCGGCCCGAGATGGCGATCGCTCGATTCATTCGATGCCTCGAATCGGATACCCCCATCCCCTTCTACGGAGACGGCTCGTCGCGCCGGGACTACACCTACATCGACGACATCGCGGACGGCGTCGAGGCGGCGCTGGAGAGCTCCCTCGGCTTCGACATCGTCAACCTGGGCGGCGCCCACCCGGTGACGCTCGCGGAGCTGGTCGCGGCGGTCGAGCGGGCGACGGGCCGCTCCGCGCGTCTCGACCATCAGGCCCAGCAGCCCGGCGACGTTCCGGTCACCTTCGCCTCGGTGGAGAAGGCCCGGAGGATCCTGCGATTCCAGGCGCGCGTGTCCCTCGAGGAGGGTCTGCGGCGAGCGGTGGCATGGTATCGAGGAACGAGGGCCTGAGCGGCGCCGGCGGATCGACTCCCGGACGAGAGGAAACATGAACATCTGCATGATCGGCACGGGATACGTGGGCCTCGTCAGCGGCGCCTGTTTCGCGGATTTCGGCATGAACGTCGTCTGCGTGGACAAGGACGCGGAGAAGATCGCCTCCCTGCAGCGCGGCGAGATCCCGATCTACGAGCCCGGGCTCAACGCCGTGGTCTCGCGCAACGAGCGGGCCGGCCGGCTGCGATTCACCACGGACCTCAAGGAGGCGATCGAGGGATCGCTCGCGATCTTCATCGCGGTCGGCACGCCGCCGCGCGCCGACGGCTCCCCCGACCTGACGTTCGTCCGCCAGGTCGCCGAGGCCATCGCGCTGCACATGAACGGCTACAAGGTCGTCGTGACCAAGTCCACGGTCCCGACCGGCACCGGCAAGATGATCGAGCAGATCCTGCGCGAGAAGAACGGGCGCCACGAGTTCTCGGTCGCCTCGAACCCGGAGTTCCTGCGCGAGGGGTCGGCGGTCGCGGACTTCCTCCGGCCCGACCGCGTCGTGATCGGCGCCAACGACGCTCGCGCGGTCGAGGTGCTCAAGGAGATCTACAGCCCGCTCTATCTGATCGAGACGCCGTTCCTCATCACCGACGTGGTCTCCGCCGAGCTCATCAAGTACGCCTCGAACGGCTTCCTGGCCGTCAAGATCTCGTTCATCAACGAGGTCGCGCGCCTCTGCGAGCTGATGGGCGCCGACGTCCACGACGTGGCGAAGGGCATGGGCCTCGACCGCCGGATCGGCGGAAAGTTCCTGCACCCGGGGCCGGGCTTCGGCGGCTCGTGCTTCCCGAAGGACACGTCCGCCGTCGCCGACCTCGCCCGCCAGCACGGCTACGAGTTCCGGATCATCGAGGCGACGATGCGGGTCAACACCGAGACCAAGGGCCGCATGATCGAAAAGATCGCCGCGGCGGCGGGACCGCTCGCGGGGAAGACGGCCGCCGTGCTCGGCCTCTCCTTCAAGCCGGAGACCGACGACATCCGGGAGTCGCCCGCGCTCGCGGTCGTCGCGGACCTCGAGCGCGCCGGCGCCGCGGTGCGCGCCTTCGACCCCGCGGCGATGGCCGCCGCGAAGGCGCTCTTCCCGCGCGCCCACTACGCGCGCGACGCCTACGACTGCGCGGAGGGCGCCGACTTCGTCGTCCTCGCCACGGAGTGGAACGAGTTCCGCGCGCTCGATCTGCCGCGGCTCGCCTCCCGCATGAAGAAGCCCGTCATGATCGACCTGCGGAACGTCTACGATCCCCGCGAAATGAGGGCCGACGGCTGGCGCTACGAGGGCGTCGGGCGGCCCTGAGAGAAACACGCGCATGAGACTTCTCGTCACCGGCGGCGCCGGCTTCCTCGGGAGCCACCTCTGCGACCGCCTCCTGGCCGAGGGCCATGAGGTGATCGCGATGGACAATCTCCTGACCGGGAACCCGCGCAACATCGCGCACCTCGAGGGGGAGAAGCGCTTCCGCTTCGTCCGCCACGACGTCACGCACTTCATCTTCGTGGACGGCCCGCTCGACGCGGTTCTCCACTTCGCCTCGCCGGCTTCGCCGATCGACTACCTGGAGCTGCCGATCCAGACTCTCAAGGTCGGATCGCTCGGCACCCACAACGCGCTCGGCCTCGCGAAGGCGAAGAAGGCGCGGTTCCTGCTCGCCTCGACCTCCGAGGTCTATGGCGACCCGCTCGTGCACCCGCAGCCGGAAACCTACTGGGGCAACGTGAATCCGATCGGCCCTCGCGGCGTGTACGACGAGGCGAAGCGCTTCGCGGAGGCGATCACGATGGCGTACCGCCGCGCGCACGGCGTCGATACGCGGATCGTGCGGATCTTCAACACCTACGGCGAGCGCATGCGACCGCGGGACGGGCGCGTCGTGCCCGCGCTGATCGGCCAGGCGCTCGCGGGCGAGCCCCTCACCGTGTTCGGCGACGGATCCCAGACCCGCTCCTTCTGCTACGTCTCCGACCTCGTCGACGGCATCTACCGCCTGCTCCTCTCGGACAGCGCGGAGCCGACCAACATCGGCAATCCGGCCGAGCTCTCGGTGCTCGAGTTCGCGAAGACGATCCAGGCGCTGACCGGCACGAAGAGCGAGATCGTGTTCAAGCCGCTGCCGGTCGACGATCCCAAGGTGCGGCAGCCGGACATCTCGAAGGCGCGCGCGAAGCTCGGCTGGGAGCCGAGAGTCCGGCTGGAGGAGGGGTTGCGCCGGACGATCGAGTATTTCCGGAGCGTCCCGGCCTAGGACGCCCCGTCGCTCCCGATCGCCTCGACGGGGCACGAGTCCATCGCCTCCTGGCACTGCGCGTTCTCCTCGGCGTCCTCGGGCTGCCGGAAGACGTACGAGTAGCCCTTCGCCTCGCTCCGCTGGAAGTTCTGCGGCGCCGTGACGCGGCAGACGTCGCAGTCGATGCACTGCGCGTCGACGTAGTACCGGCCCGGGACGTTCTCCGCCACCCGGTCGCGTGGGTCGGCCATGAGGCCGGCGAACTTAGCACGGCCGTCCGGAGCCGCCAAATGAACGCCGGCTCAAGAGGCGCGGCTCCCACGCGGCCGGGGTTTAGACTGCGCCGGTGCTCCTCCGGTTCTCTCGAGTCGCGGGCGCGGCGCTCTCGATGGCGCTCGCCGTCGCGGCGGCCTGCCGCCACGAGCCCCTCCCCGAGGTCGCGCGCGCCGAGCGCGACGCGGCCGCCGGCCGCCGGATCTTCGACCGACGCTGCGTCTCCTGCCACAACGCGAACGGGGACGGGAAGACGATCGTCGCCGGGCGCTTTCCCTACGCGAACCTGCGGAACGGCCGGTGGAAGTCCGACGGCACTCTCGCCTCGATCGAGCGGCAGGTCCGCCTCGGCGACGATCCGATGCCTTCCTTCGCCGGGAAGCTGACCGACGAGGAGATCCGGCAGGTGGCGACCTACGTCCTTGCGCTCGCGCGCGCGGCCGGCAAGGGCGGCGGCGCGGAGGGGGCCGGCGGACGATGATGCGGAGGATTCCTCTCTTCCCTCTGGCGGACGTGGTTCTGCTGCCGGGGACGCTTCTCCCGCTCCACATCTTCGAGCCGCGCTACCGCGCGATGGTCTCGGACGCGCTCGCGGGCGAGCGGACGATCGGCATGACGATGCTCGCCGCGGGCGCCGATCCGGCCGAGGCGGCGCCGCCGATCCATCGCGTCGGCACGGCGGGCGAGATCGTGGAGTCGGAGACGCTCCCGGACGGCCGCTACAACATCCTCCTCGAGGCGCGCTTCCGCTTCCGCGTGATCGACGAGGACCCGGCCAACCCGTACCGGGTCGCCCGTGTCGAGGAGTTGCCGACCGCGCCGTTCCCCGAACCGGGCGACGAGGAGCGGCAGACCGCCTCCGCCGTGGACCTGTTCCGGGAGGTGGCCCGCGAGCTCGAGCTGCCCCCGCTGCCGAAGGAATCCCTCTCGCCCGAACGTCTCGCCTCGGAGATCGCCCTGCGCCTCCGCTACGCGCCGCCCGAGCTGCAGACGCTCCTCGAGACCGATTCCCTGCCCCGCCGGTTCGAGGCTCTTCGCGGCCGCATGCTCGAGTGGAAGGGGCGGCTGCACTTCCTGGCGCCGTACCGGCCGAAGAACCTGGACCCCGGGAAGAACTGACGGCCGAAGCGCGATGCGCCCTCGGCCGTCATCCCGAGGGCCGCAGGCCCGAGGGATCCCGTTCTACCCCGCATACGGGCTCGGGAGAGCGGGGCTCACGAGGTGGACGCGTTCAGCGCGCGCTCGTGCGCCCAGCTCCGGATCTGCTTGATCTGCTCCTCCATCGTGACGGCGAGCGGCACGGTGGCGGCGATCATCCGGTAGAGGTCGTCCTCGGTGATCGACCGGCTCTCCGCGTAGGCGTCGACGACGGCGGAGACCACGGCCTGCTCGATCTCCGCACCGTTCCAGCCGTTGGTCGCCTTCGCCAGGAAGACGAGGTCGAACCGCGCGACGTCGCATTTGTTCTTCTTCAGGTGGATCGCGAAGATCTGCTTGCGCTCCTCTTCGTTCGGCAGGTCCACGAAGAAGACCTGGTCGAACCGGCCCTTGCGGATGATCTCGGCGGGCAGGAGGTGGATCCGGTTGGCGGTCGCGGCGACGAACACGAGCGCGCTCTTCTCCTGCATCCACGTGAGGAACCCCGAGAAGATCCGCGACATCGAGGCGTCGCCGCCCTCCCGGTATCCGCCGACCCCCATCTCGATCTCGTCGATCCAGAGGACCGCGGGCGACACGGACTCGACGGACCGCAGCGCGCGCAGGAACGTCATCTCGGGGTTGTCGGTCCCGAACACGGCGTTCATGTCGAGCCGGAAGAGCGGCAGGTTCCAGAGGGTCGAGATCGTCTTGACGCAGAGGCTCTTGCCGCAGCCCGAGATCCCCATCAGCAGGATCCCCTTCGGGATCGGAATGCCGGCGTCGAGCGCGTCCTTGGAGAACAGGGACTGCCGCTTCTGCAGCCAGGTCTTCAGCACCGCGTAGCCGCCGATGTCCTCGAGCGAGAACCGCGGCGGCACGAACTCGAGCACGCCCTCCTTGCGGGACATCTGCTCCTTCTCGCCGAGGATCTCGAGGAAGCCCGCCTCGTCGAACGTCTTGCGCGTCGAGAACACCTTCGAGACCACGTGGCCGACCTCGTCGGCGGTGAGCCCCCGCATCGCGAGCGCCAGGCGGCGCATCTCGGGCTCCGAGATCGAGAGGTTCAGGCGGCGGCGCAGGTGCGCGTCGAGAATCTTCGCGATCTCGTTGTCGTCCGGCAGCTCGTACTCGACGACGTAGATCTCCTTCTTCGCCTCTTCCGGAATCGCGAGACGCGGAGAGACGAGAAGCACGTGGCGCCCCCGGTCCTTGAGAGCGCGGTAGAGGTCGCGGAGGCGGCGCACGATCTCGGGACGCCCCGCCGTCGGAAAGTCCTTCATCAGGTAGAAGCCCTTGCCCTGCGCCGCGAGAATGGCTTCGAGCGCCTTCAGCGGATCCTGGGTGTCGGGTACGGGACGTCCGTCGACGACGAGACCCTCGACGACTGTCCAGATGCCGTACGCGCACGGCGCGCCGTAGAACGTCTTCGCGAGATGCTGCGCGAGGCGCTCGATGCGCGGCTCCTCCCACGTCAGCACGTAGACGAGCGGATGGCCGCCCAGAAGCGCCTTGCGGATTCTGTCCATCGCCCGGCTCGGTGCCGAGACGGGTGCCGTGACGGCCGCGGTGCTCATTGCTTCGATTGTAACGCGCCTGTCGGGCTTTCATCGGAGCCCGGCCCTCCAATCGCTCGGCCCGGACTCCGACGCGGCGTTTCCCCGCTCCCTATTCTTCGGAGCCCGGCCCTCGCTTCGCTCGGCCCGGACTCCGACGCGGCGTTTCCCCGCCGCGACGGCCGGGCGGTTACAATGCCGGCAGTGGCCAATCCAGAGCACTGGAAACTGCTCGGCACGCCGGGCTGGAACGAGTGGCGTGTCCATAACGCGAACGTGACCCCGGACCTGACGGGGGCGGACCTCGCCGGCATGGACCTCTCGGGCAAGGACCTGAAGCGGTCGGACCTGACGCGCGCGGACCTCTCGCGCGCCACGCTCGCCGGCACCGACTTCACGCGCGCGACCCTGCGGCATTCGAAGTGGGAGAGCGCGCAGGCGGCCGGCGCTATCTTCGAGCACTGCGACCTCGACTTCCTCGACTTCGGCAAGGTGTTCTTCGCCGGAGCGCGGTTCCGCTCGGCGTCGCTGCAGAGCTGCTCGCTGGCGGGAACGGACCTCGCCGGGGCGGACCTCTCGTTCACCCGGCTCGAGGGGGCCGATCTCTCGGGCGCGAACCTCGCCGGCGCCATCCTCAGGGACGTCAACTTCCGGGGCGTCAAGCTCGCGGGCGCCCAGTTTGACGGCGCCGACCTCTCCCGCGCCGTGTTCGAGGGCCTCTCCGCGGCGCGGGGCTCGTTCGCCAACGCCAACTTCGCCGGCGCGAACCTGAAGGGCTGCGACTTGACCGGCGCCGACCTGCGCCGCGCGAAGTTCACGGGCGCGATCCTGCGCCAGGCCTCGCTCTCGGCGGCGGACTGCGAGCGGGCGGAGTTCACGGAGGCCGATCTCGAGCTCGTGACCGCGGCCGAGACCAACTTCACCGCCGCCGGCTTCGACCGCGCGAAGGTGCGGAAGGCCGACCTGCGCAAGGCGATCTTCCTCGACGCGGGCGGCTCGGACGTCAGCTTCGCGGAGGCGAAGCTCGTCGAAGTGGATCTGCGCTCGGCGCGCTTCGAGAAGGCCAACTTCCAGGGGGCCGACCTCTCGAAGGCGATCCTGCGGCGCGCGAACCTCAAGCCCTACAGCTTCGTCGGGGCGTCGTTCTCCGGCGCGGACCTCGGCGAGGCGCAGGCCGAGGGCGTCAACTTCTCCCGCTCGGACCTCTCGCTCGGCAGCTTCCGGCAGGCGAACCTGAAGCGCGCCGACTTCTCCGGCTGCCGGGGCTTCGAGGCCGACCTCTCCGGGTCGCTCCTCATCGGGGCCCGCTTCGAGGGGGCGATTCTCCACGACGCGGACTTCCGCTTCGCGCGCGCCATCGGCGCCGACTTCACCGGCGCCGACCTGAAGGGAGCGGACCTCGCCAACTCCGACTTCACCGAGGCCGTCTTCAAGAAGACGAAGTTCTGGGGCGCCACGGCCCGCCGCGCGAAGCCGCCGAAGGGCAAGGGCCTCCTGTTCTCCCTGTCGACCAGCTTCTCCAGGGCGAAGGAAAAGAAGACGAAGTCGGCCGACGAGAAGGAGGCGAAGCGCCAGAAGCGCATCGCCGACCTGGAGGCCCAGGCGGCGAAGATGCCCCCGCACCGCACGGGGAAGCGCTAGCCCGGGACTACGGCTTCCGGCTGGCGGCGGACGGCGTCGGCGCCGGCGGCGTCGAGGCGGCCTTCCGGAACGCCGCCTCGAGCTTCTCGGGAGTCTCCCGGTCGACGAGGAACGCGTTCGGGCGCGGGGTCCCGCGCGCGACCAGCTGGCCGGTGCGGGGATAGAGGGACAGCGTCCAGTTGGGGCTGCCCTTGGAGCGGACGGTGACCGTGGCGACCGGCAGCGGCAGTCCCTTCGACTGGGCCTCCTCCAGAAAATCGCGGACCTTGACGTCGAGGAGCGCGGTCATCAGGTCCTCCACCGAGCCCGCGAGCACCGGCCTCGAGCCCGACGACCAGCCGCCGTCCTTCTGCGCCAGCACGTAGCTCGCCTTCGGAAACGCCGCCTCGATGCCGACCACGTCCGTCCGGTTGAACCCGAGCAGCGTCTTGCTGCGGAACGCCTCGGCCTCCTTCGAGAGATCGTCCACGATGTCCCGGTCGACCGTGAGGACCTGTCCGTCGCGGAGCGCGTAGACCGTGTTGCCGTCGGAGCGCGTCGCCCCGAAGTCGGCCGACATCGAGGGCGTCTTGGGCGCTCCCGTCAGCGTCACCCGGTAGAGCGGCGGGTTCAAACCGATCGCGGCGAGGTCCTGCGCGCCGTGAAGAAACTCCTTCGCCCGGAGCCCGGACAGGGTGCCGACCAGGCGGTCGACCTCTCCCCCGTCCGCGAGGTCCGACAGGGGCTCGGCCAGCCACCAGGCGTGGTCCTTCCGGGCGAACGTGAGCTTGCCCCGCCCCCGCAGGATCTCGAGCTTCGAGACGTCGGGGGCGAGCGCGCCGAAGACTTCGCGGCTCTCGAAGTCGTCGACGCCCTTCTTCAGCCCGGTCAGGACGCTCGACGGCACGAAGAGGATCTTCTGCGTCCCCGTCACGCGCGCCGCCACGACGTCGGTGCCCGGCACGGGATTGCCGAACTCGACGGTGCGCGACTTCAGCGTCTTCGGATCTCCGGAATCGCTCCACACGAGGGTCGCGGAGATCGCCGCTTTCTCGAGGCCGTAGTCCGCCGCCTTGCCCTCGCTCGTGTCCTCGCCGCCGGCGCGGCGCATCGCGGCGAGATCCGTCAGCAGGCTGCCGACCGTGAACGCGTCGGCGGGATACTTCTCGGGACGGACCATCCGCCAGCCCGTTCCCGCCCGCTGGAATTCGAGCGTCTCGCCGTTCCGGACGATCTCCATCCTCTGCACGCTGTCCTGCGGAATGTCCCAGTAGAGGTCGCCCTTGCGCGCGCGCTCCTCCGTCGTCGGCATCTTGCGCTCGAAGAAGACGATGAACGCGAAGAGAACGACCACGACCCCCGAAAGCGCGAGCAGCTTGCGCGGAGACATCGGACCCTCAGTCGCGGCGCCGGTACCAGACCCAGACGCCGAGGAGCACCGCCACCGCCGGCAGACCGACGATCGCGCCCCAGCCGAGGCGCTGGACCTGCGCGTCGGTCAGCGCGAGCGACGACTGCGCCGGAGTCTTCGGCGCGATGCCGACCTGCTTCTCGTTGCCCGCGAGCCACATCGTCGCGTTCGCGAACAGCATCGCGTTGGCGCCGTTCTGGATCGCGCCGTTCGTGGCGAAGCGCGAGTTTCCGATCACGACGAGGCGCGGCGACCCGGCGGCCTTCTTCTCGTCGGCGGCCGCGAGCGAGACGGCGAGCGAGACCGGACCGGGAGTGTCCGCCGCGTCCTTCTTCAGCCCGGCGTCGAGGTCCTTCAGGTTCGTCTCGCCCCAGCCGTCGGGCGACGTCTCGAGGAGCATGTTCTCGGCGAGCCCCTCGGGAGGCTTCTCGGCCTTCGTCACCGAACGCGCGAGCGGCAGCACGACGGGCAGCCCCTCGGAAGAGAGCGAGCTGACGATCGGACCAGTGCCGTACTTGTTGACGAGAAGGGTCTCCGCGCCGACCATCGGCAGCGCGTTCGCCGGATCGACGACCAGGTCGTTGCCGAGCTTGATGCCGTACTTCGTCAGGAGCGATCCGAACCCGAGGTCCGCCGGCGGCGCGCCGGGGCCGGGCAGCACCGGGTCGAGCATGAGGAGGACGTGACCGCCGCCCGCGAGGTACTTCTCGAGCGCGCCGGCCTCGGGCTCGAGGAACTGGGTTCGCGGCCCCGCGACGACGATCAGGTCCGCGTCGGGCGGCAGGTCGGCCTTGCCGAGGGAGTCCCACGAGCCGACCGTCAGGTTGCCACGCTCGAGACTCTGCTTCGCGTCGGCATAGCCGCGGCCCCGTTCGCTCGAGTCGAGCGCGGCCTCGCCATGCCCCTTCGTGAAGTAGACCCTGGGCTGGCGCGACTCGGTGACGGACAGGATCGCGGACGTGAACGCCTCCTCCGCCTTGAAGGACTTCACCGCCGGCGCGCCGCCGCCCATTCCCATGCCGGCATAGTCGAAGTCGGCGAGCTTGTCCTCCTCGACGTACTTCTTCTTGTCGCCGCTCTTGAACACGATCGTGTTCTCGCGGACGCCCGCTTCCTGTCCGACGAGCGCCTGCGCGCGCGCGGGATTGCGCTGGGGATCCAGGTACTCGACCTCGATCTTCCCGCTTCGCGCCTGGTAGCGCGAGAGGAGCTCCTTGACCTCGGTCAGGAGACGCGAGCGGCCGGGCACCATGAAGACCGTGACCTGAACCGGCTGCTTCAGCCCGTCGAGGATCTTCTTCGTGGTGTCGGACAGCGAGTAGATCTGGGTGTGCGTCCAGTCGAAGCGCTTCCAGTGGCGGAGCGCGAGGTAGTTGACGCCGACCAGGACCGCCGCCGCGAGGAGGACCCCGGCGCTCGAGGCGCCGATGCGGGTCGAGCGCGCGCTCACGGCGTCTCCTTCTTCGCGGAGAGAACGGTCGCGGCGAGCAGCAGGAAGAAGGCGGTGCCGGAGAGGTAGTAGACGAGCCGCCGCGTGTCGACGACGCCGCGGGCGAACTCGTCCATGTGGTCCCAGAGGTTGAGGTAGCCGATGATGCTCTGGCGCGAGGGGTCCGCGCCGCTTTCGAAGAGGCCGACGGAGAAGACCGGGATCAGCATCGCGAACGCCAGGATCGCGGCGAGGATCTGATTCTTGGTGACGGCGGACGCGAAGGTGCCGATCGCGAGGAAGTACGCGCCGAGCAGCGCGATCCCGAGATAGCCCGCCGCGACCGCGCCGAGGTCCACGTCGGTCCTCGATCGGATGGCGAGAACGAAGAGGAGGCTCGGAGCCCAGAGCACCAGGTAGAAGCCGAGGGCGCCGAGGAACTTGCCGAGCACAACGGCGGTCTCGGAGACCGGCGAGGTGAGCAGCACCTCGAGCGTGCCCGAGCGCCGCTCCTCCGCGAGCAGCCGCATCGTCAGGATCGGCACGATGAAGAGGGTGAAGATCCAGAAAAACGTGTTCGTGAAGAGGAGCGAGAGGAACCGCTCGCGCGGGCCGCCGGGCGCCGACAGGAACGCGACGATGCGCGAGAAGATGAGCCCGTTCAAGAACATGAACGCGGTGAGGATCACGTAGGCGAGCGGAGACAGGAAGTACGCCCGCCACTCCCGACCGATGATCGCGAGGAGCTTTCTCACGACGGCGTCGCCTCGCTCTCCGCCGCCGGGTCCCCGGCGGTCCCGGCCGCCGCGGGCGCTTCGGGAGCCTCCTCGTGGCGGGTCAGCCGCACGAACACGTCCTCGAGAGACAGCGCCTCGCGGGCGAGCTCGCGCAGGACCCAGCCGCGCGCGACCGCCAGCGCGAAGATCGCCTCGCGGGGGTCCGTCTCCGCGACCGCCACGACGCGCGCCGTCGTCTCGCTTTCGGTCTCCTCGACCTCGACGGCGGTGACCCCCGGCAGGGCGGCCAGGGCATCGCGCAGGTCCACCCGTCCGCGCGCCACGACGCGCACGACGGGCGCGCCGGCGAGCTTGCCGCGAAGCTCCGCGGGCGTGCCCTCCGCGACGATCCGGCCGCGATCGATGATGAGCACCCGATCGCAGACGGCCTCGACCTCGGGGAGGATGTGCGTCGACAGGAGCACCGCCCGGTCGCGGCCGAGCTCGCGGATCGTCTCCCGGATGCGGATGATCTGGACGGGGTCGAGGCCGATCGTCGGCTCGTCGAGGATCAGGACGGGCGGCTGGTGGACGAGGGCACCCGCGAGGGCGGTGCGCTGACGGTAGCCCTTGGACAGGTTTTCGATCCGCCGCCGCGCCACTTCGCCGAGCAGGCAGCGCTCGACCGCCTCGGCGACACGCCCGCGGACGCGGCCGTCGGGAACGCCTTCGAGGCGCGCGCGGAACGCGAGATACTCGGACACGCGCATCTCGGGGTACGTGGCCGCGGACTCGGGAAGGTAGCCGAGCGCCGCCCGGGCGGCCGTCGACTGGGTCACGACATCGTGCCCGGCCACGCGCGCCGAGCCGGAGGTCGGCGGCAGGAACCCCGTCAGGACGCGCATCGTCGTCGTCTTCCCCGCCCCGTTGGGGCCGAGAAAGCCGACGATCTCCCCCTGCTTCACGGAGAAGGTCACGTCGTCCACCGCGAGTCGAGTCGGATAGCGCTTCGACAGCGCCTGCACGTCGATCATTTTCGAAGCCGTCTCAAAAACGCCGAAGGATAATCCATATTCCCGGAAAGTCGAGGCGGGGAAGGCGGGCCGCCGGAGGCGGGATCCCGTATCATTCCGACGCGTGATCTCCGTCCAGAGCGTCTCCAAGACGTACGGCCGCCTCGGCCGCCGCACGCGCGCGCTCGACGGGGTCTCTCTCGAGGTCGCCCGCGGCGAGACGCTCGGCCTCATCGGTCCGAACGGGGCGGGAAAGACCACCCTGCTCTCGTGCCTGCTCGGCTTCCTCCGGCCCGACGCGGGGCGCCTCTCCGTCGCCGGCCGGGCCGTCGACGACCTGTGGGTGCGCGCCCGGACCGGCTACATGCCGGAGCGCCTCGGCTTCGACCGCGAGCTGACCGGCGCGAGCTTCCTCGCGTTCCACTGGCGGCTCTCGGGCGGAGATCCCCGGCGCACCGACGCCGAGGTGACCGCCGCCGCCGACCGCGTCGGTCTCGAGCGCCCCGCGCTCGCCAAGAAGCTGCGCACGTACTCGCGCGGCATGCTGCAGAGGATCGGCGTCGCGCAGGCCACGCTCGGGAGCCCCGAGTTCCTGTTCCTGGACGAGCCGGCCTCGGGAACCGACCCGCTCGGCGTCGCGATCGTCCGGGAGCAGATCCTCGCGGCGAAGCGGCGGGGCGCGACGATCGTGCTCAACTCGCACCAGCTCCCCGAGGTCGAGCGCGTGTGCGACCGCGTCGTCTTCATCGATCACGGCCGCCTGTCGCGCTCCGAGACGCTCCGGGGCGAGGCCGCCTCGCGCCGCCGCGCCTCGATCCGCGTGCCGGAGGGCCGCGCGGGCGAGGCGCTCGCCGCGCTCGCCGCGTCCGGCATCGCCGCCGAGGCGGGTCCGGACTCGTCGGTGCGCCTGGCCGGGAGCGGCGAGGCGGACGTCGCGCGCGCCGTCAAGGCTCTGGCCCTCGCCGACCTGCCCGTGCTGGAGGTCCGCTCCTCCGCCGAGCTCGAGGAGCTCTTCCGCGCGACTTCGGGAGCGCCGTCGTGAACGAAATGGTCCGGCGGTTCCTGCGGCAGCGGTTCTCGAGCGCCGGCGTCGTCGTGGCGCTGGCCGCCCTCGTCCTCTTCACTGCGCCGCAGCTGGCAAGCTCGGGCGGCCGATCGGGTCTCGAGACCGCGACGCTGCCGCTCCTGATCCTCGCCGCGGGCTGCGTGTCGCGCGACGCCTCGAGCGGAGCGCTTCAGATGATCCTGTGCCGTCCGCTGTCGCGCGCCGACTACCTTCTCGGACGCTACGTCGGCATCCTCGCCGGCTTCGCCGCGTTCCTCGCCGCGGCGTGCGCGCTCGCCGTCCTGTTCTCGCGGGCGCTGCTGCCGGCGATCGGTCGCCCTCCGGCCCCGATCGCCTTCGCCGGCCTCGGCACGCAGGCGCTCGCGGCCTTCCTCGGCGCCACGGCGTCCGCGGCGATGATCCTCTTCTTCTCGACCTTCCTCCCCGGGTACGGGGACGTGCTCGCCTTCATCCTGCTCGCGCCGCTGACCGCCTTGCCCGAGGTCGCGGGACAGGTCCTGCACGCGCCGTGGCTCCATGAGGCGGGACCGATCCTCCGCCGCAATCTTCTGCCCTCGCTCGACTGGGGCGCCGTGCTGCGCGGCCACGACGCTTTCGGCGAGGCGACGGGCCGGTGGGCGCTCGCGCTCGTCGCCGCGCTGGCCGCGGCGCTCGTCGTCTTCAGCCGCCGGGAGTTCGCCTATGGACACGACTGATACCCCTCATCCCGACGCTCTCGCGCCGGGAGACGGAGGCGCCTCCGTCTCGCCCGCCGCCCCGCCGCGGCCGCAGTCGCGCCTGTCGCCGATCCTGTGGATCGTCGTCGCCGCGGCCCTCGTCTTCCGGATCGTCACGGCCCTGATGGACCGCGGCACGAGCGAGGGGCCCGGGCTCGTCGCCTGGCAGCCCCGTGAGAAGGCCGCCGCGCTCGCGCAGGCGTCCCGCAAGCCGATCCTGTACGAGTTCTCCGCCGAGTGGTGCGGGCCCTGCAAACTGCTCGAACGCGACTTCGCCGACTCGGCGGTCGCCGCGAAGATCAACGGCGGCTACGTGCCGACCCACATCGTGGACCGGATCCGCGAGGAGGGCCGCAATCCCGCGGACATCGAGGAGCTGCAGCGCCGCTTCGAGATCAGCGGCTTCCCCGCGATCGTCGCGGTGGCGCCCGATGGGCACCTGCTCGGCAAACAGGAGGGCTACGCCGGCCGCGCCCGCCTCATGCGCTTCCTCGAGGACCCCAAACAGGATTAGGGTCAGGTCTCTCGAAATGTGACTTTGGACTGGCTCCGCGCTTCAAAGTCACACATTCAGAGACCTGACCCTAATTTTCTCAGTCGTCGTCTTCGTCGTCGGCGCTCGAGGCGCCCGTCCGGACCGAGACCGGCCCGTTCTCGGTGGCGAGACGCACGAGGACGGGGCCGTCGCCGAGCTCGATCTTCTTGCCGTCGTCGTCCCACGTGCGGCGCACGGCCGCGCAGCCGTCCCCGCGGCACTGGAACGGAGAGTGGCCGAGGGATTGCACGACCGTTCCCGTCCGGTAGTCGCTCGGGACCGCGAGGCTCACGGGACCGTTGACCGCGCGCGCGTCGAGACCCGCGCCGCTCCAGCTCGACCCGGACAGCGCGACCGCGATCGGACCGTTGCGGGTCTCGACCCGAAGCTTCCCTCCGGCGCCATGGACCGAGATCGGGCCGTTCTGCGCCTCCGCGTCGATCTCGCCCGGACAGTCGGACACCGAGATCGGTCCGTTCTGGGAACGCACCGAGACCCGTCCCGCGAGGCCGGAGAGGCTCACCGGACCGTTGATGGAATCGACCTCGATCGCCGCGCCGCGCGGCGCCGTGATCAGGAGGTACCCGTACCAATCCTCCGACGCGGGGCCGCGGACCGAGAGGCGGCCGTCGGCGCTCGCCGCGGTGACCTGGGGAAGGGTCCCCACGTCGGGAGCGCCCTTGCAGAGAAGCACCTCGAAGTCGGCGCGGTCGGCGCCACGGACCCGGACGCCGGACTGGGCGGAGGAGTCGATGCGGAGCGGCTGCCCCGCGACGGCCGGGATCGTCCTCCGTTCCTCGGCCCGCGCCGCCGGCTCGCCGGAAAACTCCATCGTGATGTCGCTGCACTGCCGAGGGTCGCGGCCCTCGGAAATCGAGACCCCGTCGTGGTGCCGGTGCCCCGCCGAAGCGGCCGCGGGCAGGAGCAGGATCGCCGCCGCGGCGGCCGCCGAGAACGTCCCTGAATTCGCCATGAGGTCCTCCCGAAAACGGGAGACGCGGCAAGCCTGCGGAGGTTACGCCCCCATGACTCGCGACCGGGAGAGGGCCGGATAGCGACGTTCCCTCTCATGTCGGCGCGTCGAGCGCCGCTTAAGACGTCTTCACCACGACCGGACCGCCGCTCCTGACGAGGATGACCGACTGCCCTTCCGCCTCGGACAGGGGCTTCTCCCACCACTCGCCATTGCGGCTCCCGATCTCGGCGTAGGTCGCGGCCGGGATCACGCCCACCGACCGGTTCCGGCCCGACTGCTTCGCGAGGTACATCGCCCGGTCTGCGAGCTTCAGCACTTCGGTGAACGCGAACGTGCGCGTCGAGTCGGGGTACCAGGGGAACGGCGCCCAGCCGACGGAGCAGGTGCGGCGGACCTTCTGCCCGCCGCCGAGGTCGAACGGCTCCGAGCCGACCGACTGCATGACGCGGCCCGCCAGCACCTCGCCGCGCGTCCGGTCGGCGTCGCGGGAGATCAGCAGGAACTCCTCGCCGCCCCAGCGGATGAGGCGATCCGAGTCGCGCACGACCTGCGTCAGCCGGCGGGCGACCTCGGCGAGCACGCCGTCGCCGCGGTCGTGCCCGTACTCGTCGTTGATCTCCTTGAAGTGGTCGATGTCCACGATGTAGAAGATCAGGTCGCAGTTGCGGGGCCGGTTCTGGAGCGGCGTCGCGTGCACCCGCAGCGTGCGATTCACGTCGTCCTCGATGACCGTGGTGAAGAACCGCCGGTTCCTCGCGCCGGTCAGCGCGTCGGTGAACGAGGCCTCGCGGAGCTCGCGGTTGGCCGCGGCGAGCTCGGCGCTCCGCGCGGCGACCGCCTCCTCCAGCCGGCGGCGCTCCGCCTCGAGGTGCCGGGTCCGCCAGCGGACGACCGCGACGAGCGCCCCCGCCGCCACGAGCGCCCACACGATCTTCGCCCACGCCTGCTGCCACCAAGCCGCGTTGACGCGGATCGCGATGGTCGCCGGAATGCGCGACACCTTGCCGTCCGCCGCGATGCAGACGACCTCGAAGCGGTACGTGCCCGTCGGCAGCGCGGGAAAACGAGCCTCCGTCAGATCCGTCTCGGTGTCCTGGTCGACGAGGCCGACCATGCGGTGCCGATAGCGCACGAGGCGCGGCTCGATGAACGTGAGGCCGGCCCACGAGACGCTGAAGTTGCGCTCGCTCGAGCCGAGGACGACCGGACGGCTCGGATCGATCGGGTGGCCGCCGGCCTCCGCCGACGTGATCACGATCGGGGGCGCCGGCTTCGGCACGGGCGTCATGCCGGGCTCCCAGCGGATCAGGCCCCGGCTCGAGCCGAGCCAGACGCTGCCGTCCGCCTCCGCGAGGAAGGCGTTCTGGTCGAGGTCGTCGCTGACCATGCCGTCGGGCCGCCCGTAGCGCGCCGTGGGCTTGCCGTCCGGACCGAAGACGTCGACGCCGGTGCCGGTGCCGATCCAGAGCGAGCCGCCCGCATCCCGCCCGAGGAGGACGACCTTGTTCGAGACGAGACCCGTCGACGCATCGATCGGCTTGACGGTCAGGCGGTCGCCCTGGACGATCACGCGTGCCGCGCCGATCGACTCGCGGTAGGCGACGATGGCGCTGCCGTCCGCCGCGAAGGCGAGCGACGAGAGAAAGTCCTCGCGCAGCCCGTCGCGCGTCGTGAAGCGGCGCGGCGAGGGGCCCGTCAGCCGCAGCAGCCCCTGCCGGCTCGCCGCCCAGAGCGTCCCCGACGGGTCCTCGGCGAACGCGCGCACGCCGTCGGGCATCTCGCGTCCGATCGCGACGCGCTCGAGCGTGGTGCCGGCGGATCCCGCGGGCAGACGGAACACGCCCTCGACGGCACCCACCCACACCTCGCCGTCGCCGCGCACGTGGATCGCCGCGACCCGGAACTGCTCCGGCGAAATCTCCGCCGGACCGTACCGGCGCGGCTTGCCGTCCGGGAGGAAGCGGGTCACGCCGCCCGGCCACGTGCCGACCCAGACGCTGCCGTCCTCGCCTCCGGCGAGCGCGTTGACCGTGTTGCCGCCGAGCCCGTCGGCGACGCCGTACGTCCGGACCTGGCCGCTCTTCGGGTCGATGCGATCGAGGCCCTGCTCGGTGCCGACCCAGATCGGGCCCGGGCCCGGGGTCGTCTTCTGCCGCGCGATCGCCCAGACGACCTCCTGCGACAGGCCGTCCGAGCGCGTCCAGTTGGTGAACTCGCCGCGGCCGAGCCGCCGGTCGACGCCGCCGCCGAGGAGGCCGATCCACAGCGAGCCCTCGCGGTCCACGATCGCGGAGAGCGCGGCGTCGGACGCGAGGCCCTCGCGCCGCCCCATGAGTCTCCAGGTCCCGCGGTCGCGGAACGCGAGCCCCTGGACCGTCGGCACGAGGAGCCGTCCCGCGTCGTCGAACTCGAGCCGGCCGACCTCGCTCGACTCGGGCAGGCCCGCGTCGTCGCGCTCGAAGCGCTGCGCGCCGCGCGCGAGGAGATAGAGGTGCTGGACCGTCCTCACCCAGAGCCGGCCCTCGCGGTCCGTCTTGACGTCGTCGATCGTCTCGCCGGGGGGCAGAGCGCGCGGCCGGCCGAACTCGACGACGCGGCCGGATTCCTTGCGGAAGAGGAGCCCGCCGCGCGCGAAGTACAGTGCCCCGGAGCCGTCCACGTGCACGGCGCCGACCGCTCCCTCCCCGAGCGCGTTCGCCTCGCGATCCCACTCGTAGCGGTCGTTCTTGCCGGAGTAGAGCCCCCGGTCGGTGCCGACGTACACCGTCCCCGCGGCATCCGAGTCGACACCCTCGTGGCTGATGGCGAAGGGTCCGAGCCCGGCCGGGGCGCCGATGACCACGAAGTGATCTCCCGTCCACCGGGCGAGACCCGCCCCGGTGGCCGCGTAGAGGCGCCCGTCGAGCGTCTCGTGGATCTGGTAGATCCGCGTGCGCGGCAGACCCTGCTCGCGGCTGAACTTCTTGAACTGGCGCCCGTCGAACCGGAAGAGTCCGTCGTCGGTGCCCGCCCAGAGATAGCCGACCCGGTCCTGCAGCAGGCACTCGACCGACGTGTCGGAGAGGCCTTCCTCCTGCGCGTAGGTTCGGAACGTGAAGCGGCCGAGAAACGGCAGCACGACGGGCGCGGGCGTCGGCGCAGGCTTCGGGCCGGGAGCGCCGGTGAGTGGCGCTCCGGCGAGACAGGCCGCGGCGACGAACAGCGACCGGATCCCGGATCCGATTTCGCGGGAGATGCGCACGATTTTGGCTCGGGTGCGGACGGCCCATTATAGGCGCCGCGGTCCGGCGCGGCTCTACGGCCGCGGATCGCCGGAGTCGCGACGCGCGGCGGCGTCCGGAGGCGCCGCTCGGGGCGCCGCGAGGTACGGTCCGGTGACGCTGCGCGGATGGCCCGCGATCTCCTCGGGCGTGCCCTCGGCGATCAGCCGTCCGCCCGCCTCGCCGCCGCCCGGCCCGAGCTCGATGATCCAGTCGCAGGCCGCGAGGAAGCCGAGGTGGTGCTCCACGGCGAGGATCGAGTGACCGCGCGCGATCAGGCGGCGGAGCGTCGCCAGGAGCCGGTCGACGTCGCGGGCATGCAGGCCGGTGGTCGGCTCGTCGAAGAGGAAGAGCGCGCCGCGCGCCGCGGCGGGACGGATCCCGAGAAACGCGGCGAGCTTCAGGCGCTGCGCCTCGCCGCCCGAGAGCGTCGCGGTGGGCTGGCCGAGCCGCACGTAGCCGAGACCCGCCTCGAGGAGCGGCTCGAGCCGGCGGACGATCTTCTCCTCCGCCGCGAAGAACGTCGCCGCGTCGGAGACGGTCATCTCGAGCACGTCGTCGATGTTCTGGCCGCGCACGCGCACGCCGAGGACGCGCGCCTGGAACCGCCGGCCGTCGCAGACGTCGCAGCGCACCGTCACGTCGGCGAGGAACTGCATGTCGATCGTCTGCCATCCGGTCCCGCGGCAGGCCTCGCAGCGGCCGCCGGCGGAGTTGAACGAGAAGTCCCGGGCGGTGATGCCGCGGGACACGGCGCGGCCCGACCGCGCGAACACCTGCCGGATCTCGTCCCACGCCTTCGTGTAGGTCACGGGATTCGAGCGGGCGGACCGCCCGAGCGGGCTCTGGTCGACGAGGAGCAGGTCGGAGATCGCCTCGAGGCCGTCGATGCGGTCGTGCGCGCCGACGTCGTACTGCCCCGCTCCCTTGACCCGCCGCGCGTACGCGTTGTGCAGGATGTCCGACACCAGCGTCGATTTTCCGCTGCCCGAGACGCCCGCGAGCGCGACGAGGCGCCCGAGCGGCACGCGCACGGTCAGGTTCTGCAGGTTGTGCTCGCGGGCGCCCACGATCGTGACCGCGCCCTCGGCCCGCCGGAAGGGCACGACGCGGCGCGGCGGCGCCGGCG
>DAHUXD010000037.1 GCA_027307335.1 Acidobacteriota bacterium | reverse complement strand
GTTCGCGGCGGACCGGACGTGGCGAGCCGTGACCGCGCCCCTCCGCGCCTGGCTCCGGGGCGCGCGGGTGGACCCGGGCCGGACGGCGGCCCCGGGCTCGCCCCCCCGGCGGCGACGGCTCTTCCGGTCATAATCCGTTCTCGCCGTGGCCCATCCCGAGGCATCCATCGTCGTCGTGCATCACCGCGGCGCCGAGCACCTGAACGAGGCGCTCGACGCGCTCGCGGCCGCGCTCTCCGCGGGACTCACGGCCGAGGTGCTGGTCGTGGACAACGCGTCGGACACGCCCTGGCCGGCGGTCGCCCGGCGGCACCCAGCGGTGCGGCGCGTCGTGTCCCCCCGGAACGTCGGGTTCGCGGCCGGATGCCGGCTCGGCGTCGAGGCGGCGGCCGCCCCGGTCGTCCTGTTCGTCAACGACGACGCGGCCGTCGATTCGTCCGCGCCCCGGCTCCTCGTCGACGCGCTCGCGGCGGCCGGCGAGGACGTCGTCGCCGCGGGCGGCCGCCTCACGGATCGGGCCGGAACGCGCAACGACTTCTCCGACGGTTTCCTGACCTTCGATGGACACGCGTTTGCCGCCGACGTGGGCAAGCCGGTCGGCGCGCTGCCGCCCGCCGTTCCCGGCGAGGAGCGGCTGTTCGCGTGCGGCGGGCTCATGGCGGTGCGGCGCGAGGCGTTCCTGTCGTCGGGCGGATTCGACGACGACTACTTCGCCTATCTCGAGGACGTCGATTTCGGATGGCGCCAGTGGATCTTCGGCCGCCGGGTGGTGGCCGAACCGAGGGCCTGGGCGCGGCACCGGGGCGGCGCGACGGGCGAAGCCCTGGGGGTCTTCGCCCGCGGCTTCCTCTTCGAGAAGAACGCCTTCGCGACCGCCTACAAGAACCTGGGCCGCGAGGCCTTCCGCGACCTCATGCCGGCGATCGCGATGGCGATCCTGAATCGCGTCGCGGAGATGCTCGTCGCGCGCAACGCCGGCGCCGCGGAGCTCGACCGCGATCCGTACGCGCCGTCGCGCTTGGGAGACGGCGCGCGGTTCGCCCGGTTCCTCTTCGGCATCGCGGAACAGGACGCGCCGCGCGTCGACGTGGACGATCCGCTGACGCTCGCGCAGCTCCGCGCGCTCGCCTGGATTCACCGCCGCCAGCCCGCGCTCGCCGAGAAGCGCCGCGCCGTGCAGGCGGGCCGCCGGCGGGACGACGCCGAGATCTTCCGGCGCTTTCCGCTGCGCCTCGTGCCCACGTATCCCGGCGACGACCGGCTGGACAGCGCGTTCTTCGCGCCGTTCTTCGAGAACGCGCCTCCGCTCGTGCGGGCGACGCTCGCCGAGATCTTCGAGGGCGGCGGTTGAGCTTCTCGGTCGTCATCCCGACCTACCGGCGCTGCGACACGCTGCTCGCGGTTCTCGACGCGCTCGCCGCGCAGACCGAGGCGCCGTCGTTCGAGGTCATCGTCGTCGACGACGGCTCGGGGGATGCGACGCCCGAGCGTCTCGCCGCCTACCGTCCGGCGTATCCGTTCCGCTTCTTCTCGCAGGAGAACGCCGGTCCCGCGGGGGCGCGCAATCGCGGCGTGCGCGAAGCCGCGGGCCGCGTCGTCCTCTTCCTCGGCGACGACACCGTGCCGGAGCCTGGTCTCCTCGCGGCGCACGCCGCGGCGCACGCCGAGAGGCGCCCGCAGCCCTTCGCGGTGCTCGGGTACACGACGTGGCCTCGCGGAACCCGGGTATCGCCATTCCTGCACCACATCAACGAGTACGGGTTGCAGTTCGGGTATCGCCTCATCGCCGATCCGGACAACGTGCCTTTCAATTTCTTCTACACGTCGAACGTCTCGCTGCCCCGCGACGTCATGCTCGCCGCCGGCCTCTTCGACACGAGCTTCCCTCACGCCGCGTGGGAGGACATCGAGCTCGCCTACCGCCTCATGCAGCGCGGCATGCGGATGCTGTACCGGCCCGCGGCCGTCGCGCGGCACCATCACGAGATCACCTTCGCGTCGTTCCGCCGGCGGCAGGAAAAGGCCGGCGAGGCGGCGGCGATCTTCTACGCGAAGCACCCCGAGCTCGGCGGATTCCTCGCCGTCCCGCAGGCGCTCGCCCTCACCGATAAACCTCCCGGCACCCTCGCTCGTCTGCTTCCCGCGTGGGCATCGCTCGCGGAGCGTCACGAAGTGCCGGGAAGTCGGAGGGCGGTCGAACGTGTTCTCAAGGAGGACTACCTTCGGGGATTGAGACGGGGCCTGAGAGAAGCCGCTCGTTTCTCGGGGGTGACGTCGTGACACACGCGGAGGTCAGGCCGGGCTTGGCCTCCGCCGGGGACGGCTCGGCAAGTCGTGAATGCGCAAGGGTTTGGAGCTGAGAAGAGTGACCGATCGGTGGCCCTTTTCTTGCTCCCTTACAATGCCGGAGGAGTGAGGGAAATGAAGACGCAGAGCGGTTTCGGGTCGAGAATCCGGCCGCTGATTCTGGCGGGCGCACTGGCGTTCGCGATCGTCCCGTCGGCCTTCGCCCAGCACGGGGGTGGCGGAGGCCATGGAGGCGGCGGCGGCTCCCACGGCGGGGGTGGCGGCTTCCACGGTGGTGGCGGTTATCACGGTGGCGGCGGCTATCACGGCTCGCCGTCCCACGGGTACTACGGAGGGCACGGCTACTACCACGGCGGCTGGGGGGGATACCGGCCGGGCTGGGGTTGGGGCTGGGGCTGGGGGGGCTGGGGAGCCGGCTGGTGGGGTTATCCGTACTGGGGTTGGGGCTGGGGCTGGCCGGGCTACTGGGGCTCTTATTACGGCGCGCCGGGCGGCTACGTCAGCGCGTATCCCTCCTACTCGCTGAACCCGTCGGAATGGTCGATGGTGAAGACGGACGTCTCGCCGGACACGACGCGGGTTTTTCTCGACGGGCAGTTCATCGGGATGACGAGCGACTTCAATGGTCCCGACTACCTGTATCTGAGGAAGGGCAACTACTCGCTCGAGTTCCGCCTGGACGGTTTCCAGACGAAGACGGTCAACGTCACCGCGCGTCCGGGCGCCCAGATGAAGATCGACGACAAGCTGAAGAAGATTCCGGGTTCCGCGCAGTACGGCTCCTATGACAATCCGGAGCCCGAAGGAGGCGTGCAGCGCTTCTGGGCCAAGGAGCAGAACGGCCCTGCGCATCCGGTGGACGTCCAGCAGGGGATGCAGGGCGGCGGCGAACAGTACCAGGTGCAGCCGGAGGGGTATCCGAACGGCTCGCACAGCGGTCAGGCGCCGCCTCTCGACGAGCCGCCTGCGTCGTCGCCTCCGCCCGGAAACGACGGGGCGATGACTCCGCCGGGTCAGCCGGCGCCCGTGGCGCCCGACGGGGTGCCGAAGGGCCGTTCGCGCCTCGTCTTCCGTGTGCAGCCGGCCGATGCGGCGGTCTACCTCAACGACCGCTTCGTCGGCACCGGGGAGGAGCTCTCGACCCTGTCGCGGGGTCTTCAGGTGCCTCCCGGTCAGCACGTGATCACGGTGTCGCGTCCCGGCATGAAGAGCGAGGAGCGGACGGTGATCGTCGGTCCCGGCAAGAGCGAGACCGTGGATGTCTCGCTGGCGCCCTGACGATCGCAACCAACGGGGGGAGGGTGCGGCCTTCCCCCCGGGTCACTTTTCCCGGCGTTTTCCGCCGCGGGTGAGGGTTGACCTCGGGGTTTTCGCCATATACTGAACGGACTCGAAGGAATCGATTGGGGGGCGCGAAGGACCGATGGCGTCTGTCTTTCTAATTTGCCACACCTTCCGTCAGTCTTGTTAGCTCCCAGGTCCGCACTCTTCCCGATCCTTCCGAAGCCCGTTGGCCCGGAAACTCTCCTCGGTTCCTTCGAGGTTTAACCCGATCTCCCGCCGTCCCGACGGACGGCGCCATACAGGCCGATCAGGATCTTCTCGAAGTGGAGCCGGCGATTGCCGCGGCGCCGGTCGGCCGGCGCGTCGGCCGCCATCACCGCCGCATCGCGGAGCGCTGCCGGCGGGACCCGCCGAGCGAGCGCCGCGAGCCGCCCCGCCACCGCGCGGTGGCGCAGCGCCGCGGCGGGAACGGCGGCCGTCGCGAGCGCCGCGTCGGCGAGAAGCTCCGAGAGGAGACGGCCCGGACCGCGGTCCTCCCCCCGCGGCGCCATGGCTTCCGCGCAGAGCAGGAGCGGGGGCAGGCGGCCGCCGCCGAGACCCTCCTCGAGCGCGCCGACGATCGCGAGCCGCAGCTCCCGGAATTCCTTCAGCCGCTCGGCCGGGTCCTCCTCGCTTTCGTCCGCCGCGAGCACGAGATCCCGCGCCTCGTCCTCGGAGAAGCCGCGCTCGCGCCAGGTCGTCTCGCGTTCCTCGAGGCTCGGGGCGGGCAGGCTCGCGACCGTCGCGCGGGAACGGATCGTCGGTCGAAGAGCGTCCGGGCGCGTGGTGGACAGGATCCATCGGACGCGATCTCCCGGCTCCTCCAGAGACTTGAGCAGCGCGTTCTCCGCCGCGTCCCCGAGCCGCTCCGCCTTCGGAATCCGCACCACTCGCCGCGCCGCCTCATAGGGTCGACCGGCGGCGAACGCCAGCGCCTCTCGCACGCGCTCGATCCGGATGTCTCCAACGCCCTCGGGGAGGAGCGTCATCAAGTCCGGATGAATGCCCTCTTCGACGCGGCGGCAGCTCCGGCACTCGCCCGCGCCGTCGTCGCCGGGACAGAGGAGGCGCGCGGCCAGCCGCCGCGATTCGCGTTCGAGCGCGCCCTCCGACGGTCCAGTCAGGAGCAGCGTGCCGGGGAAGCGCTCGGGCGACGCGGCGAGCCGCTCGAGGATCGCGGCCCGGGCGCTCACGACGGCCCCGAGCCGAAGCGCCGCGCGAGGACATGCCAGGCACGCTCGAACACCGCGTCCACCGCCCCGCCCGCGGGCACGACGGCGACGCGGTCCGGCTCGCGCCGCGCGATCGCGAGGAACGCCGCGCGCACGCGCTCGTGGAACGCGAGGTCGGCCGCTTCGAATCGGCCCGCGCCGGAGTCGCGCCGGCGCGCGCGCGAGAGTCCCTCGGCGGGGGCGAGGTCGAAGAGCAGCGTGAGGTCGGGGGCGAGTCCTTCGCGCACCCGTTCGTCGAGCGCGGCCACGAGGGTCGGGTCGAGACCGCGGCCGCCGACCTGGTAAGCCTCGGTCGAATCGGCGAAGCGGTCGCAGAGGACGAACGCACCGCGCGCGAGGGCGGGGCGCAGCACCTCGCGGACGTGCTGGCTCCGGGCCGCCTCGATCAGGAGCCACTCGGCCATGGGCTCGAGGGCGGTGTGCGCGGCGTCGAGCAGCACCGCGCGGATCTTCTCCGCGATCGGCGTGCCACCCGGCTCCCGCGTGGTGACGACATCGCGCCCGGCGCGCCGCAGGCGCTCCGCGGCCAGCGCGAGCTGGGTGGACTTGCCGCAGCCCTCGACCCCCTCGAACGTGACGAACGGCATTCGGCCGGGAGCATAAACCGGGTGTCCGCGCGCCTCCCCCGGGAAATCGGGAATCGCGCGCTCCCGCGCGCGGTTTTTCCGAAATCGAGTCCCCGGCCCGCTCGCCCGGCCTTCGCCTCGGCGGCGCAACGTCTCCAGTAACATGGCGCCGTTGACACCCGCTGGGGCGCACGGCCGATGAAGGAAACGACTCCTCGCCGCTCTTCCTCCGGAGGGGCCATCTCCGGCTGGATCCTCGCCGCGGGCCTCGTGGGCCTCGCGATCGCGATCGCCTCGATCGCGGACATGTTCTCGGCGCGGCCCTACGACGGGATCAACCCCATCCCCTACGGCCGCGAGGGCATCGAAGTCCGCGACATCGTGCCGGGGAGCCCCGCGGAGAAGGCGGGCATCAAGGCCGGCGAATGCGTGCTCGGCATTGGCCGGCGGATGGTCCGCTCGAGCTCCGACGCGTCGGCCGAGCTGCGCCGCCACAAGATCGGGGAGGAGGTCTCCTACCTCGTGCGCAACGCGCCCTGCCCGACGCAGCCGCGCGCCGCCCCGGTGGGCGAGCTCCGCGAGCTGAAGCTCCGCCTGTCCTCGGAGCGCCTCGGCGGGAAGAACTATCTCTACGCGGTCGTCGTCGGATTCCTCTTCTATCTGATCGGCCTGTTCGTGTTCGCGCGCGTCCCCGGGGAGCGCTCGGCGCGGATCTTCTTCCTCCTCTGCATCCTGTTCCTGCTGTTCTTCGTCTGCCGGCTGCGTCCCGCCTCGTACTGGTGGATCGACATCTTCGTGCAGAACACGGGGACGGTCAGCCTGTTCCTCCTGCCCGCCGTGTTCCTGCACTTCTTCCTGGTGTTCCCGCGCGCGAAGCGGTTCCCCTTCGCGAAACCCGACGAGTGGACGGGCGAGCCGCCGGCGCGATGGAAGTTGAAGCTGCAGGCCTTCCTCTCGACGAGCCCGGAGCTCCTGTACGCGCTCTACGCGATCCCGCCCTTCGTCTTTCTCTACGACGTTTTCCGCCAGGTGCAGGGCGAGAAGGTGACGGTGCTCTCGGGCGCGCCGCTCTCCTCGTGGATCCTGCTCGGCGACTACCTCGTGCTGGGCCTGCTCGCGCTGGCGCACTCCGCCTTCACCCTCGAGGACCCGCGGGAGCGGCGCCAGGCGTTCCACGTGTTCGTCGGCACGATCGTCGGGACGGTGCCGTTCGTCCTCTTCTTCGTCGTCCTGCCTTCGTTCGGGATCGACGAGTACGCGTTCTACGGGATCATCCCCATGATCCTGATCCCGCTGACGTTCGCGTACGCGATCGTCCGGTTTCAGATGCTGAACGTCCGCGTGATCGTGCGCCGGACGTTCCTGTACGCCGCGACGACGGCGGTCCTCCTCGGGCTGTACGCGCTGGTCGTCGCGCTGGCGAACGTCGTGTTCGCGAGCTCGCGCCTCTCCGCCTCGCCGGTCTTCAACTTCGGCTTCTTCCTCGTGGGCATCTCGCTCTTCGAGGTCCTGCGCCGCCGGCTCCAGGCGCCGCTCGACAAGCTGTTCTTCCGGGAGAAGTTCGACTATCAGGCCGCGCTCCTCGAGATGAGCGAGGCCATCACCGGAGAGCTCGACCTCGGGCGCATCGCCGATTACCTGACGTCGAGCGTCGCGGCGACGATGCGCCTCGAGAAGGCGTCGATCTGGCTGCGCGATCGAGAGGGTTTCCTCGAGCGGCGGGGGCGCCGCGACGACCGGCTCGGGCCGACGGCGGCGCTGCGCCGCGTGCTGCGGCAGGAGGGAAAGCCCTCCGAGCTCGCGGAGATCTCGCTGCACTTCGCCGATGCCGAGAGCGAGGAGTTCCGCGCGCGCCTGGAGGAGGAAGGCTTCCGCCTGCTCGTCCCGCTCGTCTATCGCGAGCGGCTCATGGGGATTCTCGCGCTGAAGGAGAAGCTCTCCGGCGAGCGGTTCGACCGCGAGGACCAGGCGCTCCTCTCGACGCTCGCGAACCAGGCGGCGCTCGCGATCGAGACGGCCCTGCTCCACGACGAGATGACGCGGCAGGCCGAGCTGAAGCGCGACCTGGAGATCGCGCGCGACATCCAGACGAGCCTGCTGCCTCGAGGGGTCCCCGACGTCCCCGGCTTCTCGTTCTTCGGCGGCAGCATCCCGGCGCGCGTCGTCGGGGGGGACTTCTACGACTTCATTCCGTTCGAGGACGGCCGGCTCGGCGTCGTCATCGGCGACGTCTCGGGCAAGTCCGTGCCGGCGTCGCTCCTGATGGTGGCGGCCAAGGAGATCGTCTATTCGCGCGCGCTGACGACGAGCGATCCGGGCGTCCTCTTCCGGGAGTCGAACCGCCGCATCTACTCGATCAAGCGGCGGATGTTCGTGTCGCTCGGCTTCTTCCTGCTCGACCCCGAAGCGATGGTCCTCCGCTACGCGATCGGCGGCCAGCCCCTCCCGATCCTGGTCCGGTCCGGGGACGGGGGGCCCTGCCTCCTCGAGCCCCCCGAGCACCGGCTGCCGCTCGGCGCCTTCCGGGACGTGGCCTACGACACCCGGGAGCTGTACCTCAAGCGGGGAGACCTGCTCTTTTTCTACACGGACGGCTTCACGGAGGCCATGGACGGGACGATGAACCCCTACGGCGAGGAGCGGCTCATGGTGTCGCTGGAGGCCCGGCGGGAGGGGTCCCTCGAAGAGGTGGCCCAGGGGGTGCTCGCCGACATCCGGCAGTACGTCGGGAGCGCCGAGCAATACGACGACATGACGTTCCTGTTTCTCAGGGTGGAATGAGGAGGAGGAGGGCCTCCGGCGGGCCGTCCGCGGCCTCCGGATTCTTGGACTTTTCCGGGGCGAAACCCCCCGGTTCCCATTTCGTATGAAGGGGTTGGGGATGAAAAAGAAGGGGCTCTTCTGGGTGGTCGGGATCCTGCTCCTCGCCGGAGGGGGAGCGGCCGCCGCCCTCCTGCTCGCCAACCGCCGGGACGTCACGACCAGCTCCCGCGCGGCCTACGACGCCTACGAGGAGGCGCTGCTCAACCAGCACCGCTTCTACGCCAAGGAGGCCCGCGTCGGCTACGCGAAGGCCCTCGAGCTCGATCCCAACTTCGCCATGGCGATGCTCTCGCTGGCCGACATGACGCCGGACCACAACCAGGCGGTCGCCCTCGTCCGGCGCGCGGCCAAGCAGCGGGACCGCCTGACCGAGCGGGAGCGCTACCACGTGGACATCGCGGTCGCGAACGTCGATGGCAAGGCGGACGAAGCCCTCCGGCTCGCGCGGGAGCTCCATGCGAAGTACCCGGCCGACGTCGTCGGAGCGGGCAACGTGGCCCGAGCGGCCCTCCTGAAGGGAGATCGGGACTCGGCGATCAAGACGTACGAGGACCTCCTCGCCGCCGACCCCAACAACGCGGACGCCTACAACCAGATCGGCTACTACTACGGCTATCGGGGCGAGTACGACAAGGCCATCGACAACCTCGAGCGCTACCGCTTCATCTCGCGCGACAACGCGAACCCCTTCGACTCGCTCGCCGAAAACCAGGCCAATGCCGGGCACTACAACGAGGCCATCGAGAACCTCAACCGCGCGCTGGCGATCAAGCCCGACTTCGCGCCCGCGTACTGGCACTTCGGCGTCGTGTACGAGGGGCTCGGACAATGGGACAAGGCCATCGCGGCCTACGACAAGGCGGCCGAGCTCGCGGACGGGGAGGGTTCGCCCCGCGAATACCTGACGATGGCGCTCCGCCCGGCCCTGCTGTCGGGGGATCCCTCGAAGGTCAAGGAGGCGCTGGCGCGCCTCCAGAAGGTCCCCGTCGATCCGAAGAGCGATTACGCGAAGACGCAGCCGGTGCTCGTCGCCGTCGTGACCGACATCGCCGAGGGCCACGGCGCCGACGCCGAGCGGCGCCTCCGCGAGATCAAGCCGTATCTCGATCAGCAGTTCGCGGAACGGGTCAAGGCGGGCAAGGTCCCGCCGGGCGTCAAGGCGCACTTGCCCGAGTGGAACTTCTTCATGGGCAGGGCGCTCGAGATGCAGGGCAAGACCGACGAGGCGCTTCCGTACTACCAGGCGAACGCCAACCCGCCCAACCCGTTCTACGACTTCGACGCCCGCCGCTGGATCATGGAGGCGCGCGCCAAGGTCGCCGAGATCCTCGCGAAGAAGGGCGATCTCGACGCCGCCGAGAAGCTGATCGCCGAGAACCGCAAGTGGAACCCGAGCTGGGCGCCCTGCCGGCCCGCGGAGGTATTCGTCGCGGAGGCTCGCCGCGCGAAGGTGCTGGCCGCCTCCAAGTAAATGGAACGGTCCCGCCACTTCGAGACCCAGCATCGGCTTCTCCTCCTCGAGACGCTCTACGACGCCGGCCTGTCGCTCGGCGCGATGCCCGACGAGGACGCGCTCGCGGAGGACGTCCTCGGCCGCGTCGTCGGCGTCCTCGACGCCTCCCGCGGATATCTCGCCACGTTCGTCGACGGCGGCGCCCGGCGCGCCGAGGCGCGCGTGGGCTTTCCCAAGCGGCCGCCCGAGGCCGTGGTCGCGGGCGACGAGTTCCTCCGCGAGGTCCTCGGGTCCGAAGGCGCCGTGGTCCGCGATCGCGCGCGGCTCCTCGGTCGTCCGGTGGCCTCCGCGGTGGGCGTTCGGATCATGGGCGGCGGACGGCCGATCGGCGTCCTCGCGCTCGCCGACAAGGAAGTCCGCCGCGGCGGCGGGTCCGCCGTCTTCGACGAGGAGGACCGGCGGTTCCTGGTCTCGCTCGCGGGCCTCTGTGGCATGGCGATCGAGAACCGGCGCCACCTCGAACGGCTGACGCGCGAGCGCGAACGCCTCGAGGAGGAGAACCGGCGCCTGCTCGACGAGACCGGCCGGGCCGCCGCGGGAAGGCTCTTCGTGGGCGACTCGCCCGCGGCGCGGCGGGTGCTCGACCTCGTCTCGCGGGTCGCGCCGTCGAAGATCTCCGTCCTCATCACGGGCGAGAGCGGCACGGGCAAGGAGCTCGTCGCGCGGATGATCCACGCGCGGAGCGACCGCATCGAGAAGCCCTTCGTCGCGATCAACTGCGCGGCGCTGCCCGAGAGCCTCCTCGAGTCCGAGTTGTTCGGCATCGAGCGCGGCGTGGCGACCGGCGTCGAGGCGCGCGCGGGACGCTTCGAGGCGGCGCAGGGCGGCACGCTCTTCCTCGACGAGATCGGCGACATGCCGCTCGCGCTCCAGTCGAAGCTGCTGCGGGTCCTGCAGGAGCGCGAGATCGAGCGCGTCGGCGGCCGGCGCCGCGTGCCGATCGACGTGCGGGTGCTGGCCGCCACGCACGCGCGACTCGGCGAGCGCATCGCCGACGGCGAGTTCCGCGAGGACCTCTACTACCGGCTCCGCGTCGTCGAGATCTCGCTGCCGCCGCTGCGGGACCGGCGCGAGGACATCCCGCGCCTGGTGCGCTACTTCCTCGAGCGGTTCGCGGCCCGCGAGCGCCGGGACGCTCCGGCGCTCGACCGGGATGCCTACGCCGCGCTGCTGTCGCACGACTTTCCGGGCAACATCCGCGAGCTCGAGAACCTGCTCGAGGGCGCGGCCGCCCTCTCGCAGGGCGGCACGATCCGCCGGGAGGACCTGCAGTGGCTGCCGCGAGGCCCCGTGCGCATCGAGGCATCCGCCGGCGGAGAGGAGGGCGAGGTGCCGGACCTCCGGGCCCTCGAGGACCGGCACATCCAGCGCGTTCTGCGCATGGCGGGCGGCAACAAGAGCCGCGCGGCGCGCCTTCTGGGGATCAGCCGGCGCACGCTCTATCGGAAGAGTGCCGTAGTGGGACATAAAGTCACTGCGACATAAAGTCCCAGTCTGGACATAAGCTACTGGTATTGAAGTACTTATCTAAGAGGCGGAAGCCTGTTTGTATCCCTATGTGTCATTCTGATACGATAGTTGGCGCATGGGACAGCACCCTTCTTTCGCGATTAACCCGCCTCTCTGCAATGACTTGCGGCGATTTTTCGGAGGCGCCGCGTTCTGGCAGCATCCTTGCCCTTCTATCGGCTCACAGCGATGAGAAAAGCCCTCGCCCTCCGACGCGACGCCATCGAGGCCTCCCAGTTCCTCTGGGTCCTCGCGGCGGCCGAAGTGTCCCTCGCGCTGACGCTTCTCGCGTCCGATAGACTGCCCTCCATCTTGGTTCGATCGCTGCAGCTCTTCCTCCGTTTCTAGGGAGTCCGAGAGAGCGTCCCATGTCGCAGGGAGGATCCGCTCCGCCCGGGCTCGCCGGCGCGCGTGAAGTGTCGATGACGATCCCCGTCGCGCCGGAGATGGAGATCGTCGCGACCGCGCAAGCGGCCGCCCTCGGCGAGTACATCGCGATGGCGCGGGATAAGATCGACGAGGTCAAGCTCGCGCTCGTCGAGGCGTGCATCAACGCCTTCGAACACGCGGACTGTCGCGACGAGCAGCTGCACCTGACGTTTCGGCTCGGGCGCGAGCCGAAGGGCCGGGAGTGGCTGGAGGTGGAGGTCCTCGACAAGGGTAGGGGCTTCGACAGCAGCCGCGTCGAGCCGCCGTCGATCGAAAAGAGCTTCGCCGGACACCGGAAGCGCGGCTGGGGACTTCAGATCATCCGGAGCCTCATGGACGAGGTCGAGATCACGTCGGGCGGGGGGGGGACGCGAATCCTCATGAGGAAATACAAGTGAGCGAGGCCTGCAAGGTTTCCGCGGAGCGGCGTGGCGACGTCGCCATTCTCCGAACGGATGGATACATCAACAACCAGGGCGGGGAGGAGATCGCGCGGGAGGCCTATGCGCAGCTCGAGAGCGGCGCACGGGCGCTCGTGCTCAATCTCGAGAAGACCCGCATCGTCAACTCGATCGGGATCTCGATCCTGATCGAGGTGCTCGAGAAGGTCATGGACCGCAAGGGGATGCTGGCGTTCTGCGGCCTGACCCCGACCATCGACAAGACCTTCCGGATCATGGGACTCGCGCAGTACGCCGAGATCTACCCGACCCAGGAGGATGCGCTCCGGGGCGTGAACCCGCAGCCCGCCTAGAGGCTCTGGGCATGAACGCTCCGGTCCCGGCCTCCGACGCGACCCGCTTCGACGAGCTCTGGAGCCGGATCGGCGCCGCCCTGCACACGGACGCGCCGCTGCCGACGCGGGTCGCCGAGGCCGCGCTGACGGCCACGGGCGCGCGCGAGGCGATCCTCTACCTAAAGGACCGGGACGTCTGGGTGCGCTCGAGCGACGGCGGACCGAGCGGTCTCGCCCCGGGCGAGCTGCCCGAGCCCCTGCCGACGGCCGTCTACCACCGCGAGGGCGACCTCTGGCTGCCGCTGACCGCGGAGGGCGAGCTCCACGGGCTCCTGCGCCTCTGCGGCGTCCCCGACGGCGCCCCCGACGGCGCGGCCCTCCTCGGATTCCTGCTCGGCGCCGTCGTCGCGACCCACCGGCTGTCGAAGCAGGTCCGCGACGCGGAGTTCGAGCTGAAGGCGCGCCTCCTGGAGCTCGAGTCCCTCTACGACCTCGGCCTCTCCCTGGGCGGCCAGCTCGACCTCTCGGCGCTCGCCGACGAGGTGCTCTTCCGCTCGATCTCCCTGACGGACGCGGGGAAGGGCACGCTCGTGCTGATCGAGGAGTCGGGCGCGGTCCTCCTCGAGCGCAGCGTGGGCGGCGAGGTGGTCTCCTCCCGAGACGCCGCATCCTGGAGCCTGCCCGAGGGCGGCGTGATCAACAACGAGGCGGCCGCCGTGCCGACCGCGGGCATGAGGCTCGCGAGCTGCGAGAAGTGCCTCGCCGTCGGAATCGCCGTGCCGGGACGCCGCCTCGGGATCCTCGCGGTGGCCGACAAGGAATCGCGGGACGGCCGCGTGCTCGACTTCACCGCGACCGACGCGCGGATCCTGTCGCTCTTCGCGAACCAGGCGGCGGCCGCGATCGAGACGGCGCGGCTGCATCAGGAGGCGATCGAGAAGGAGCGCATCGAGCGGGAGCTCGAGCTCGCCGCGGCCATCCAGCGCCAGATTCTGCCGCGCGACCTGCCGGCCGTGGCCGGCCTCGAGATCGCCGCCCGGAACCGCCCGACGCGGCAGGTCGGGGGCGACTACTTCGACGTCTTCCCGTTGTCGCGGGGTCGGCTCGCGTTCCTGGTCGCGGACGTGTCGGGCAAAGGAGTGCCCGCCGCGCTCCTCGTGTCGACCGTCCACGCCGCCGTCCACCTCCAGATCGACGAGGCGAAGACCGTCGCCGAGCTCATCGGCCGGATCGACCGCCACCTCCAGAAGTACGCCGCGACGCGCAAGTTCCTGACCTGCTTCTTCGGCCTCGTGGAGCCCGACACCGGGGCCCTCCGGTACGTGTCGGCCGGCCACAACCCGGCGCTCCTGCGGCGGCGCTCCGGAGCGGTCGAGCCGCTGGGCGCGACGGGAGTGCCCCTCGGCATGTTCCCCAACGCGACCTGGCGCGAGGAGACGGCCGTCATGGGGCCGGGCGACCTCCTCTGCGTCTACAGCGACGGGATCACCGAGGCGCTGAACGCCGCGGATGAAGAGTTCGGCCTCGAGCGCCTGTCGCGCCTGCTCGACGACGGTTCTCCCGCCCGGGTCTGCGACGCGGTGTTCGACGCCGTCTCGGCCTTCGCCGGCGACACGTCCCAGTACGACGACCAGACGCTCCTGCTTCTGAGACGAAGACTCTGAGCGGGCCGCTTTCGCGGCCCGACCGACATGAGAGGAGAAGTCGCTTTCTCGCCCTCTCCCGGTGATCACCGTCGAGCCTGACGGAAGTTCGGGGTCCGGATAAGATTCCGGGGTGCTCGCGCTCCTGACGCTGGTGCTCCCCGCCCTGCTCGCGTCGGGCCCGCCCCCGGAACTCCTCCTCGAAGACGCCACCGTGTATGTCGCGGCGGACGCGCCGCCCGCCCGCGTCTCGGTCCTCCTCTCGAAGGGCCGTATCGCGTTCGTCGGCGACCCCGCCGAGGCGCGAAGGCGGGGGAGCGGCGCGCAGCGCGTGCCGCTCGCCGGCCGTTTCGTCTTCCCGGGCTGGACGGACGCGCACCTGCACCTTCTCGGGCTCGGCAAGTCGCTCGAGACTGCCGCGCTGCGCGGATCGAAGAGCGCCGCCGACGCCGCCGAGCGCATGCAGCGCGCCGCGGCCGGGCTGCCGCCGGGCGCCTGGGTCGAGGGCCGCGGATGGGACCAGAACCTCTGGCCCGGCGCCGCGTTCCCGGACGCGCGGGATCTCGACGCGGTCCTGCCCGGACGGCCGGCGCTCGCGCGCCGCGTCGACGGACACGCGCTCTGGGTCAACGGAGCGGTGCTCGCCGCCGCTCACATCGGCGCCGCGACGCCCGATCCCCCCGGGGGACGCATCCTGCGGCGCGCCGACGGCTCGCCGTCCGGCGTCCTCGTCGACAACGCGATGGCGCTCGTCACCGCCGCCGTGCCGCCGTCCTCGCCGGCCGACCGCGAGCGCTGGCTCCTCGCGGGCGCCGCCGCCTGCGCGAAGGCGGGCCTGACGGAGATCCAGGACGCGTCCGCCTACGATGCCGACGGCATCGCCGCCCTCGACCGCCTCGCCGCCCGCGACGCGCTCCCGATCCGGGTCTATGCCACGGTCTCCTCCGAGCCGTCGATTCGCGCCGCGTTCTTCGCGAAGGGCGTCCGCATCGGCGGCGGCCGCGACTTTCTCACGGTGCGCGCGCTGAAGGCCTACGCCGACGGCGCGCTCGGCAGCCGCGGCGCGGCCCTGCTCGAGGACTACGCCGACGAGCCCGGCGTGCGCGGCCTCGACGTGACGCCTCCCGACGTCCTCGCCGAAGCCGCGCTCGACGCGCGCCGCCACGGGTGGCAGCTGTGGGTCCACGCCATCGGCGATCGCGGCAACCGCAACGCGCTCGACGCCTACGGGAAGGCGGCCGCGGCGCTCCCGGACGCGCCGCCCGGCGGCGAGCGCCCGCGGATCGAGCACGCGCAGGTGATCGCCCCGTCCGACTTCGCGCGCTTCGCGCCGGCGGGGGTCATCGCCTCGATCCAGCCGACGCACGCCACGTCCGACATGGGGTGGGCGCTCGCGCGGCTCGGCCCCGAGCGCCTGCGCGGCGCGTACGCCTGGCGCACGCTCGTGGAGGCCGGAGTCCGGCTCGCGGGCGGCAGCGACGCGCCGGTCGAGTCGGAGCGGCCGCTCCTCGGCTTCTACGCCGCGATCACCCGGCAGGACCTCGCCGGGAGCCCGCCAGGCGGGTGGGAGCCGTCTCAGCGCCTCTCGCGCCGGGAGGCGCTCGCGCTCTTCACCTCGGGCGCCGCGTGGGCGGCCTTCGAGGAGAAGTCGCGCGGGAGGATCGCGCCGGGGTTCGAAGCCGACCTGACCGTCCTCGCCGAAGACCCGATGGCGGTGGCCGAGGGGCGGATCCCCGACGTTCCGATCGCGCTGACGGTGGTCGGCGGGCGCATCGTGGCCGGGACGGCGCGGTGAGGCCGGCCGCCCGGGCGCCGCGAGGCACGGCGGTGGCGATATCCTTTTTCGCGTTCGCGCTCGCCGGCGGCGGGTGCGGGCCGGGGAAGCAGGAGGCGCCCAGGGTGAGCGCGACGGGGTCGGACGCCGCCGCGGCGCGGCGCGCGAAGATGGTCGAGGCGCAGATCGCCGCCCGCGGCGTGCGCGACCCGCGCGTGCTCGCCGCGATGCGGAAGGTGCCGCGGCACCTCTTCGTGGAGTCGACGGCGCGTGGCGAGGCGTACGAGGATCGTCCCGTGCCGATCGGCAACAACCAGACGATCTCGCAGCCGTACATCGTGGCGCTCATGACGGAGCTGCTCGAGCTCCCGCCTCACGCGCGCGTCCTCGAGATCGGGACCGGCTCGGGCTACCAGAGCGCCGTGCTCGGCGAGATCGCGGCCGAGGTGTATTCGATCGAGATCCTGCCGGACCTCGCCAGCGCGGCGGCGGACAAGCTGAAGGAGCTCGGCTACGCGAACGTCGAGGTCCGGGCGGGCGACGGCTATCGGGGATGGCCGGAGCACGCGCCGTTCGACGGCATCATCGTCACGGCCGCCCCCGAGCGCATTCCCCAGCCGCTCATCGATCAGCTCGCGGTCGGCGGGCGGATGGTCATTCCCGTCGGCGGCTTCTTCCAGGAGCTCAAGGTCTTCACGAAGGAGAAGGACGGGCGGATCACCGAAAAGGACATGATCCCCGTCCGCTTCGTGCCGATGACCGGGGAGATCGAAAAGGAAACGACGCCGCGGGATCAATAGGTCGTCAGAAACGTCGGGGGCCAGGGGTCAGGCTGAAGCCTGACCCCGCTGGTTCTTAAGCTGGCCTCGGTCGATCCCGGCTACTGTCCCGCGCCTGGCACTATCCCCTCGGCCAGGACGATCTCGACGCGGCGGTTCCTGGCCCGTCCCTCGACCGTCGCGTTGTCGGCGACCGGGAACTTCGGCCCGTAGCCGACCGCCGTCAGGCGGCTCGCCGCCACGCCCTGCTTCTCGAGGAAGCCGCGGACCGACTCCGCGCGCTCGCGCGACAGGCGCTGATTGAGCTCGTCGGAACCGGTCGAGTCCGTGTAGCCCTCGATCCGCAGGTTGATCTTCGGGAACAGCTGCACGATGCCGGCGAGCTTCGCGAGCGCGACCTGCGTGTTCTGCTTCAGCGTCGCCTTGTTGATGTCGAACAGGATGTCCGGGAGGTTGACGACGACGCCGCGGGCGGTCTTCGTGATCTGGGCGACCGACGAGAGGGCGTTGTCGAGCTGGGCCGCGAGGTCGTCCCGCTCCCGGGTCAGCTGGTCGTTCTGCTGCCGGAGCTGGGCGTTCTTGCGCTCGAGGTCCGCGGCTTCGGCGGCGACCTCGGCGGACCGGCGATCCGACTCGGCCTGCGCCGCGCTCGCCTGAGACGCGAGCGCTTCCGCCCGCGCGCGGGCCTGGTCCGCGTCGCGGCGGGCCGCCTCGGCCGCATCGGCCG